>JBCDAJ010000084.1:0-29307 GCA_039185935.1 Cyanobacteria bacterium P01_F01_bin.56
TTGAGAGCCGTTGAGGCACGCACCGCCCAAGCCTTACATAAGGCGATTGCTCAGGGCCTTTCGTTAATCTCCTTGCAGGACGTCCGAAGCTGGTTTACCCATGGTTGCTACTGTGCTTGACAAACCCGCACACCGCTATAAATGCAAGTCTTTTAAGACAGATTCACCGGAAAGTATCCGAGGAGCGGTCAAAATTCCAGGGGCGGTAGCTGGACGATAAATTTCGACTTGTTTGACTTTGGGATCGATAAGCCAGCCGAGTCGTGCGCCGTTGTCGATGTACTCGTTCATCTTGTCGAGGAGGGTTTTGGGGAAGTCGCTGGGAGAGCGGAGTTCCACTACAAAATCAGGATACAGGGGGCAAAAGCCTTCCCGTTCTTCCGGTGTCAGGGCTTCCCAAGGCGACAGTTCTATCCAAGCGGCATCGGGTGAGCGGATGCGCCATTGGGCAGTTAAAATATCGTGCTGGAGTCGAATGCGACGCCTAAACCTACCTGCTAATTCCACAACCTTAGCTGCATCGAGATGTTGAGATTGCGCCGTCCATTTTCCCCACTCGTTGGCGATATGATGACTCACTCTCCGGTAGCGGTGCGTTCTAGTTTTGCTTCTAGGTTTGTCGCACATAATGACATACATGCTTCTTGCGTCAATGGAATAACAAACTTAGATTTAATATGAGAGTTGGCATAGCTTTGGTTCGCTTCAAACCCGTTGCAATTGATATGAATGCTGTCCACTTTAAACAAAACGTGCCAAACCTAAATCATAGAGCTAACCACTCTTCTAAAGTATCCTGTAGCTGTTTTTGGCAGGCTTTAAATATGTCCACATTGCTCTAAAATCCTTGGCAGCTACCAATATCAGACTTTTAAGGAAAAAGTCTTTTGCAGCTCCATGGTCACTTTCCGTAAAATCTGCATAAATGAAGGCATTCCTGCATCAACTCGCTTATCTATTCTATGCTGATCCTCTGTCCGATCAAATTTCCAGTAGCTGCTTATGTATATGTTTTCTGGCTCAATCTTGCATGAATCCTTCATGTAATGTCTGATTCTCTTCATGCTCTCAAATTCACAAGCCACCCAAATATAGGGATTACCATCTTTCCAAGGAAGCGATTTTATTGCATCTAGCAGAGCACTCGGTTTTTCACCAGGTCTGTCGTTAACCACCCACTTCACAACAAGGCCAACAGGCACTTCAAAAGATTGTCTGTCTTCCTCGCTAGGAATCTCAATTACGGCATAGCCTTGAGCGTGTTTTGGCAGCTGTTCCAAATTGCAACATAGGGCCGGTAGGCCTGACATATCGCTCGCTAGCAAAAACCAATCGGATTGATTATTAACTAGCTTTGTCGGCCCGGGACCACTCATTAATATCTTGTCTCCAGGCCTTGTGGATTTAGCCCACCTGGCTGCCGGACCACTTTTAGAGCCATGTAGGGAAAATTCAATGCTTAGTTCGTTGTCTTCTCGACTAAATGAACGAACGGTATAGGTTCTCTTCAAATGCTTTTCTTTGGCCTGATCTTGATCACTTATGGCTTGACCACTATTGGAAAACAACAGCTTTACGTAACCGCTCTCGTAATTTTCAGGAAAATCAGCCAAATCATTGCCTGTAAAAATCACTCTCTGCATATGGGGAGTGATTTCTACAGAATTTTTGACGACTACTGTTCGATAATCAGCTCCAGACATATGCAGTGCTCAACGAAAAACTATATCTTCAAGGCCTATTATTCTTACATAATTGAGAAATATTCTCAATTGCGCGATGGTTAGTGATACGAAATCTTGCTATCCATCCACTCTGCTACTGATCTACTCTGCCTTTTGCAGCTTAGTCAGCTTCGGATCGATGATCTTGCGGCCTTGACCGGGGAACTTTACCGCCAGGCAGATTTTGTTGCCTGCCCCAAAGATATGGGTCACTTCGCCAGCGCCATAGGACGGATGCACGACTACATCACCAGCGCTCCAATCAAATTCGTGGGCACCGCTACCGGGTTTGGCGGCGATCTCTTTCGTTTTGCGGGCGTCGCGGATGGGGGTGGTCATGCGTTGAGGCAGTCCGAGTCCCGCGTTGGTAGTGATGTAGTCCACGGGCAACTCGCCTAGGAAGAGAGACGGGCTGGCGGGTTCACGGTGGCCGTAGAGGCGGCGTTCCCGCGCGTAGGAAATAAACAGACGTTCTTTGGCACGGGTGATGCCGACGTAGCAGAGGCGGCGTTCTTCTTCGGTGGCGGCGGGGTCTTCGAGGGAGCGGAAGTTGGGGAAGAGGCCTTGCTCTAACCCGACGAGAAAGACCACGGGGAACTCCAGTCCCTTAGAGGAGTGCAGCGTCATAAGAGAGACGCGGTTATTGCCTTCTTCCATATTGTCTAGATCAGAGGCGAGGGAGGCGTTAGCGAGGAAGGCCAGGAGGGAGGTGTCTTCGTTTTCTTCTTCAAACTGGAGGACAGCGTTGTAAAGTTCCTGCACGTTGCCGATGCGATCGTCCGCTTCTTCAGTACCTTCGGCCTTCAGGGCCTCAATGTAGCCGGAGTCTTCGAGCAGTTCTTGGATGATTTCGGAGCCTTTCGCGTCGTCGAGGCGATCGCGATACTTCTTAATCAGATCGGTAAACTGTAGTACCCCTTTAGCCGATCGCCCCGCCAAGGTCTTCACTGAGGTTTCATCGCTGAGGATTTCCCAGAGGGGAATGTTGCCGAGGGTTTGGGTGGCCTGATCCAGCTTATCCAACGTACCTTTGCCCACGCCGCGTCGGGGCACATTAATTACCCGCTTGATGCTGACGCTGTCGAGGGGATTCGCAATAATTCGCAGATAGGCTAGTACGTCTTTGATTTCGCGGCGATCGTAGAAACGTAGTCCACCCACTACCTGGTAAGGCACGCTGTAACGAGTCAGAATCTCCTCAAAGGAGCGAGACTGGGCATTTGTGCGGTAGAGAATCGCAAAGTCGCCCCACCTCAGCTCAGGATTCTGATATTCCAGACTACGGATCTGACCGACCACAAAATCGGCTTCGTGGATCTCGTCGTCGGCCTTGTAGCAAAGGATTGACTCTCCCTCACCCCGTGTCGCCCGCAAAATCTTGTCGATGCGCTCGGTGTTGTTCTCAATAATGTGATTCGCGACGTGGAGAATGTTGGAGGTGGAGCGGTAATTTTCTTCTAGCTTCACCATAGTGCGGGTATCGTCATCCGGCAGTCCGTCGCCAAAGTCATCTTGGAAGTTCATCAAGATAGTGAAGTCTGCTGCCCGGAAAGAATAAATGCTCTGGTCAGCATCGCCCACCACAAAAGTGGAGCGGTTGCGCCAATCGTTAAAGCGCTCCATGGCTTCGCCGTTAGTAGTCAGCAGGCGAATCAGGTCGTATTGAGTGCGGTTGGTGTCTTGGTACTCATCCACCAAAATGTGGCGAAAGCGGTTGTGCCAGTAACCCAGCACCGACTCGTTTTGCTGAAATAGCTTGACCGGAATCATAATCAGGTCATCAAAGTCGAGGCTGTTGTTGGCGGCCAGGGATTGCTCGTAGCGGCGATAAACATCCGCAATCATTCGCCCCCGGTAGTTGGGCTGCTCTTTTTCGAATTCGGACGGTGTGAGGTTCTGGTTTTTGGCGTTACTGATGGCGTAGCGGACAGAGCGCGGATTGAACTTTTTGTCGTCCAGGTTCAGCTCTTTAGTGACGATGGTTTTCACCAGACTCTGAGCATCGGACTCGTCAAAAATCGAGAAGGTCTTTTTCCAGGTGTAGCCATCGGGATGCTGGTACTTCTCAATGTCAAACCGCAAGATGCGGGAACATAGCGCGTGGAAGGTACCAATCCACAGATACTTGGTGACGGTTTTGTAGACGTGCGATCGCAGCTTGGTCTGTTCATACTCCGGCAGTGTCGACAGCGACTTGCCATGCTTGGCCTGGGCTTCCTGCTCGGCAAACAACACCTCAATCCGCTCTTTCATCTCTTTGGCGGCCTTATTGGTAAAGGTCACCGCTAGAATGTTTTCCGGATCAACGCGGTGGTTGAGTACCAGGTTGGCAATGCGGAAGGTAAGGGCACGAGTCTTGCCCGATCCGGCTCCCGCCACCACGAGCAGGGGACCGCAGAAGTGCTCGACCGCAGCACGCTGAGAAGGATTGAGCTTGGCAAGAAAGTCGGTGGAAGCCGTCATGGGCAAGGGGCACGGTGGGGGGCAAACATCCCTTAGTATGACATCCTTGCTAAAACAGGTTGAGCTTGATGCAACTGCTAAATTTTAGGTAGGTCTTATTCAAGAGCTTCTGCACGACTATGCTGCCTGAAACAACCTCACGCTACGTAACGCGCAACCCTGAGATATTAAGTGGAGAACCGATTATTCTTGGCACTCGGACATCGGTTAGAGCGATCGTCGGTCTATGGCGACAGGGCATTCATCCCGAAGAAATTCCAACTCATTTACCTCACCTGTCATTGGCTCAAGTCTTCGACGCCCTCAGCTTTTACCTAGATCATCAAGCAGAGGTCAACGGTTATATCGAGCGCAATCGCGTTCCGGATGACCTCGTTCATCCTGCTGTTAGAGCGATTTTGGATGCTTCATGACCGTTTTTGCCGCGTTATATACCGATGAAGATATGTCGGCATTAGTCGCCACACTATTAAAATCCCGTGGGCTTGATGTCACAACGGTTCCTGAACAGAAAACGTTGGGCAAAACGGACGTTGAACAACTAGAATTCGCCACTGCCATGCAGCGCTGCTTGATCACCCATAATCGGGTGGACTTTGAGCGGCTACATCTTCAGTACAGTGCAGAGACGAAGCAACACTACGGCATCATTGTGGTGCCTCAGAAGAATGCTTACGAAGTGGCAAGGAGAATTGGCATCCTGGTCAATGCGCTCACAGCCAAAGATATTCGGCATCAGCTTTTGTATGCGTGACTCTGCCGTGGTATTGCTCGCTTAGTAGAGAAACACGAACAGGCTTCGTTGGAGGCTTGGCATGACTACTTTGACGCTTGAAACCGAACCTCTGGCAACCCAGGTTCATGTCACTCATGAAAAGTTGATTGTCGATTTAGTAGATAGGCGCAGTTTGCTGGTGCCGCTGTCTTGGTATCCCCGTCTGCAACACGCCAGCGATGAAGAGCGACAAGACTGGCAACTTTTAGGAGATGGCTATGCGATCGAATGGCCTGCCCTGGATGAGCATATCGGCATTGAAGGATTGCTAGCAGGCAAACCAAATGGGGAAAGTCGGCGTTCCTTTGAACGTTGGCTAGCTGCAAGCTAGAGGTAGCCGTTCTATCCGGGCGGCTTGGATTTATTGCAAATGCTACCTTTGAGAAAATGATGTTTAGGAAAATCATCATCCCATGTTGTCTGAAAACGTTGCATTGACTCTTTTGATCAAAATACTTGGCCCTTCAATAGGTAAAACTATTCTTGCAAGTCTCTCAGGTGAGAATACATTCCTTGAGACAACTGGTGGAGAAATCATTGACAGTATCAATGAAAAAATTGAGCCTTACTCTCAATCAGAAAAGAAGATAGTGGAAGACCTCGCTCGCCGAATCTTTGATCAAACTAAGTCTCTTTTTGAGGCAGAAGGGATAAATCTTGATCAAGGAGGGGTATTTTCAGTAAAAGTGGCATTTGCACAAGTTCTCGCAAATGCTGAAATCACTCCAGATATGCTGGTGAGCCAAGATTTATCCTCTTCGGCACTTGAAAATTATCTCAAGCAACTTAGTTCCACTGAGATGCGGGATTTTGGTATTGATGAACAAACGCTTTATGACCGATTAATCAAGTCCTTTAGTGACCAGATCGTCGCGGAAATAAGCCAACACAAAAATTTTATAACTTATTTCACCTCTGAGACTCTGTCAAGACAAACAAAAACCCTGAGCGGACTAGAAAATATTAAAAAACAAGGCAATGCACAAGAAAGGGTTCTTGACAGAATTAGCAAACAACAAATAGAGACTCAGGCTCAAGCTATTCACACGAATCGACAACTTGAAGAAATCAAAAGTCTTCTCAGCTCTAACCCCATTGAAGATATTGATGACTTACTAAATGAAGCTTCGGGGAGGAACCCTGGACTATCTTTTCAACTGCTAAACAATCCTCCCAATCCGCCAACTATAATAGTTAGCGCAACAACGCTAGGTAATCCTATCAGCTTTTCTAAGCTTGCTTTTCCTGACACAGAATCAGGTCAAAGAGGACTTCGGAAATTCAAGAGCCTTGTTGAAGAAGGTCATCAAGCTTCATTCGAAGAAGGAGAGTTTGAATGGAACTGGCAATTCGAGATGCCTAAGTTTGTTGGGCCATCTCCTACGCTAACAGAGTTTCATCTGTCTAAAAATCTTCCGAATACTGATATCCCGGTCAAGCTTGAAATATTTGATAATAATGATACTCTTTATGAGATCAGTTATGCAAAGCTAAAAGTTATTAGAGCTGGAACAAAAGCAGTGGAGTTTTCTTTGACCAGTGCTGTTATTCCAGTGAGTGTCAATCTCGTAGTCAAGGACAGTCATAACTCTAGTTTTGTTATTGATAATATTGATTTCTCGAAAATCGAGCTGATACAAGCTAAGAAGCTGATTGAATTTCGTTTGGCTACGCTTAAGATGCATAAGGTGAGGATGTCTTCTCTTGAATTGAATATCCCAATCTTTGAAGCTGAAGTCTCCCAGCCAGAGGAAAGTTTTGAGTCTATAGATAGGTTAGAGTGCATACATCAATTTGCGATTTGGCTAGTCGTTATAAATGAGCGGTTGGGTTTGAATCTTAGAGTTCCAGAAGAAATTGATATTGATGATTTCGAAATAGCACAAGAAATTTTTGAGGCTGTTACGAAAGGATTCCATATAAGAGGAAGTAGCAAGTTAACACTTAGATACGATCGAGAAAAAGCAATTGAGCTTTTGAATAACTGGGACTCTGCAAAGAAAGCCAATCCTGTTTTTGGCTATCACGACTACGGGGGAGAGTTCCTAGGGGAGTCAATTCGCTTGGGTTCTGTCGAAATTACTCTGTCTGAGCTCTCCTTGATCCATGATTTAGAAAGCTTACTTGCGCATATCAATGAATCAGCGAAAGAAGAAATTGAGATACAGATACGCTGTAGTAAATCCTTGTATAGATTCACTCAATACTTGAGTGGTGAACAAGACCAAGCTCTCACTGACATTCAGCAAGGATTAGATGAGGTAAACGCTGGACAAACTCGCCCAGTCGAAGACTTTGCTCAAGAGATGCAGCAAAAGTATGACATTTCGAGTTGAGATTACGTCCATTGCTGAACAACAGATTGAGCAGTCCTATCTCTTTTACCGGGAGCGCAACCAAGTTTTTGCCGATCGCTGGTTTCGCAGCTTGATGAATACAATTTTGACCCTTCAGGAAAAACCAAGACGCTGTTCGTTCGCTTTTGAGAATGAAGTATTTGCTGATGAATTGCGCCAACTTCTTTATGGCAAAGGCAGAAGTGCTTTTCGTATCCTTTTCACTATTAGAGACGAGGTGGTCTTTGTTCTTTTCGTTCGGCACACAGCTCAGGAGCCTTTGAAATCAGAGGATTTTGAAGAGGTTTGAGCGATCGCCCCATCCGCTCCTACGACCAGCGACGAAAGAAATTGGCCTCTTGCCAGACTGCCGCTGTCCGTTGTTCCATCTCTGCTAAGTGCTCTCCTGAAAGTGGCTGAAATGCTCGGGCAGCATTCAAATTTTCCGCCAATTGTTCAGGGGTATCAGCAGCGACAATGCAGCAATGAACTTGGGGTTGCGATAGCGCATAGCCCAGCGCCTCTGACATGCCTGATAAGACACCGGGTTGGAACAAGCGACCATAGGCGGGCACCTTCATACCGATGATGCCGGTGTTGTGCTGCTGAGCAACGGGCAACACATGATCAATAAACGGTCGCGCCGTATGGCGATCAGCCGCGTTGATGGGAATGAGCGCCGTATCGAAAGGATAACGGTTGAGGGCTTTGACAAAGATGTCGGGATTGTTGTGGCCAGTGACGCCGATCGCGCGAATGATGCCCTGCTCTTTCGCCTCTTCTGCCGCTTTGATGGCTCCCTGTTGTTCATCCAGTAGCGTATCCACATCCCAGTCGTAGGTGATGGCATGAAACTGCCACAGGTCAATGTAATCCGTTTGAAGTCGTTGCAGCGATCGCTCCAGTTCACGCCAGGCGCTGTCGCGATCGCGGCGGCTGGTTTTGGTGCCGATCATCACCTCGGAGCGCACTGCCGGAAGCACTTGTCCCAAGCGTTCTTCACTGGGGCCGTAATTTGCTGCAGTGTCAAAATAACGAATACCGCCAGCGTAAGCCTGCTCGATTAGGGCGATCGCCTCAGCTTCTTGACCTGGGCGAGATAAAGGCGATGCCGAACCGCCCAACCCTAGCACTGGCATGGTGAACTGCGATCGCCCTAAAGTCCGCGTTGGCAGCGGTGTCGCAGCAGCATCAACAGTCGCCACTGCACTGGTGACGTCAGGAACGGTGATATTGGGGACCGTGAGGTTAGGCGCAGCGGCTAGTGATTGGTTTGGCGATCGTTTGCAGGCCATGCCGCTGATTGCCGTGCTGGCAGCGACCATGCCGGTATACAGGAAGCGGCGACGGGTTGAGGATGCTCCACTCATGAGCTGAGCCCTGGCTGACAACAAAAATGACTGGCACAGCTCTATCCTGACAAAAAATAATCGAGGTGATAGCAGAAACGATCATTTAGTTAATGGACGCTTGCTCCTCCTTGTTATGAGGAATGAGCTTATGAGAGCAATTAAGTCATGGCTTGATGAATGCCATGTTTTAGTGGTGTCTTAATCGATAAGGACAGGACTGATATATAGCGGTGCCTAGATCAATTAAGTACACCAGGTATCCGTTGCAGAGCTGTCTTGATTACGAATCTGTACTTAACCTAAGTGGGCACCGCTATAGTTACATCCGATTTTGGCCCCTGTATCCCCAAACCTGGGAAAATCGGATGCAACATCTCCCAGATTTCTATCTTTTACACGACTTGGCATGTTTTGAAGACAGAATAAAAGCGCCGGGTTTGCGATGCGAGAGAATTAGCAGGATTCAGGATATGGAGACGCTGCAATTGCGTTCCGCATCTGCTCAATCAGGTGCCCTATGCTGAAGTTCCTAGCGAAACGATTCAACTGCCAAAGCGGGTGTTTAACACCGACGACGATCGCCAAACGCTGCCGAATGAGCCATACATTCCCCAAGTCTTTTAGGTCGGGGGCCAAAGAAAGCGTGAGTTCTGGAACTCAGACGCCATGTTGCTTAATGAGAGACCATGAGTTCAACGCCATCACCCCGAAAGCGGGTGACGGTATATTCAATCATCTCGCCGTGCTGGTCACTGTTAATGGCTTGCACGAGCAAAATTGACCGGTTAAGGGGGATTTTCAGGAGCTTAGCATCCAGCGATCGCACCGTCCGAATGGAGACAACGGTCGCCTGCCGCACAGGGTCGCAGCCGTAGTGAGTCTGCAACAGTTGCGCCATCGATTGGATTTCAGCGGTGTGCGCCAACAGATCCGGAAAACGCTGCAGGGGCAAATAACTGGTGCTGACAATCAGGGGGCGATCGCTCACCCAGCCCACCAGTTCTACACAGGCTAATGGGTCACCCTCAGTCATTTGTAACTTTTGGGCCACCTTGGCATCGGCAACGGTGTCAGAGGCTTTGAGCACTTGATATTTGCTCACGTAGCCCTGAGCCTGCAGCAACTCGTTGTAGCGCACCCGCTTGCCAATCGGAAAACAAATGGGCGGATCAGCAACAAACGCTCCGAGGCCGCGATCGATGCGCAGCAGTCCCTCGTCTTTTAGTAAGTCATACGCCTGGCGAATGGTGTGACGATTAACCCCAAAGTGCGCTCCAAACTCTTTTTGACTCGGCAACTTGTCGCCCGCTTGATAGATGCCTTGCTCAATTTTATTTCTCAGCTCATTGGCAATTTGGACGTAGAGCGGCAAGGCAGATTGAGACATGTCAAATAGCGCATCAAAGCAAAGCCGTTACTTAATTATGATGACTTTTGCGATTCTTTGCCTAGACCTCTAGCGGTTTAGATGAAGCTGTTAGTCACAGCCACCAAGTAACGATTGTCAAACTCCATTTTGTGGACGTAATGCAGTGGGTCGCATTCGATAGAACCGGTAGCAAAGTGAAAGGCTAGAGCAAAGTTCATGCGTGTTTTATTGGTAAGTCGTTCATCTAATAAAATCTGGCATGTATAGCCAGTTGCCTTGAGTTCAGACCCGGCAGATTGAAGAAATGAGGTCTTACGCAAAAGCCCCCTCAATCTGCCAAATCTAGCAGATGTTGAATCCGAACTTCCCCTGATTTGGGGATACCGGGGCCATAATCGGATGCAACTGCGTCAGTCCTAGAAATCCTTGGGCAGCTAGGGTTTCATTTGCCCTCTGATGTCTGCGCTCGGCTATAGCGACTGCATCAGAATAATGACGAGAAAACCGCATAACATCGACAGCCCCACCATCAATCCACGGCGTTCATAGGCTTCAGGCAGCATGGTCTCGGCCAACACGGTCAAAATCGCCCCGGCACCAAAGGCTTCAATGAGCGCCGTCACGGTGACAGGGGCATTGGCGAGCAACAGACTACCCAGCCCCGCGACGACCCCCTGCACCAACATCACCGAACACCACAGCAGCAAAATCCGGGAAAAGGGAAAGCCTTGCTGTCGCATGCCATCGGAACTGGAGAGAGCTTCGGGATAGTTGGAGATGAATAAGCCCGCTAATAAGGTTCCGCTTACGCCGCCCTCGGCAACGACCGAAGCGCCAATAATCAGGGATTCTGGAATGCCGTCAATCAAGAGGCCGAGCCAAATTGCTAGGGGGGCGTTGCCGTGCTCTGCCAGTGTCGCCATCATGTCTCGAACCGCTGGTAAGCCGTCCCCGGTTTGTAAATTAGTCGATGCTTGCTGCAGCCACTGGCTCGACTGCTCGGTAGAAAATCCTTGCTTTTCTTGCAGATATCCTGCGACTGACCTTTGGCGCAACAGCGTTGCGACCGCTGCTCTTAATGCGGGTGATTGCTGCAGCAGTTCTTTGAAGGCGGCGGCAGGCAACTCCCAGACGCCTGACAGCACGCCAGCCACAGCAGTCGCTGAGTGGGGAGCACCTGTAATTAATGAAAATCCGCCAAAGACATCACCAGGGTTTAACAAGGACACTTTACGGCTCGGTTGCTTGGGATCGCTCAGGGCCATGCCGCCAGTATGCAAGATGTAGAGACGATCAGCGGTTTCTCCTTGATAGAAAAGAGTTTCGCCTTGGTCGTACTGACGATAGGTCAGGCGATTGGCGATCGCCTCAATATCTTCATTCGGCAAATACTGAAACAGTTGCAATCGCTGCAGTTGGCGGGCGATCGCCCGAAATTCGGCAGCTTTGTTTGTGATCGCGATCGCATCCGGAATGCGGGCATGGGCTTGAATTGCAGCCACTGCCTGCGTGACCCAAGACGTCACTGCGACTGGGGTAAAGTAATGTCGCTCTTGCAAGTAGCGAGCCACCTCTTCACCTTGCACGAGCCATTGAGTGGCCGTATTCAGCTCTGGTGACGTTTCCAGTAAGTCTTCAAAGATGTCTTTGGGCAAAATCGCGACTT
Source organism: Cyanobacteria bacterium P01_F01_bin.56 (assembly GCA_039185935.1). GTDB lineage: Bacteria > Cyanobacteriota > Cyanobacteriia > Phormidesmidales > Phormidesmidaceae > Halomicronema. The sequence continues at coordinate 11,686 of JBCDAJ010000084.1, forward strand.
CGCAGTCCGTTTTGGCGATCGCACTGGTGCCATGGGGGGTACCGGCAATAAAGGCCATGCGGCTAAAACTATCGCCGGGCTGCAGCGTGACAAAGGGCTGCATGTCTTGCAGCGGATCCAGCAGCTGTACTTCACCTGCTTGCAGAATGTATAAGCTCTCGCACCCGCTCTTGAGCGGATAAATGACCTGCCCAGCAGTGTAGCGGCTCAGGAGAATATTGCCGGTCAAAAATCGTAAATCATCCGGCGGTAAAGACTGAAATACGTCGATGCGCTCGACGTTGCTGAGGAATTGTTGAAATTGTTGCTCCTGCTGCTGTTTGACGTGGGCCATGGCGGTGGCCGGTTTCCGCAAAAATCCGCCAAATTGGTTGACAAACCGATTCACCGTGGTGAAAAACAAACTGCCTAAAATTGAGCCCACCACCAGCTCGACAATATGTCCTTCGGTCACCGCATCGGCGACTAAGTCCAGCACTGTTGCCGAGAGCAGTGCCCCGGCCCCAAAGGCCGTGAGGGAACCCACAAGTCGTCCAGAGGGTCGCCAAAATCGCGAGGTGATGGTGCCTAAGGGCATCGAAGCAGCGCTGAAAAGACCGGCCCAAAAGGCTGGCAAGACGGGAACTAACATGCCGAGATTCCCTAAACTGGAGACCTCCTCAGTAAATCGGATACGGATTAAGAAAGGGTAAGCAAGGCTACGAATAGCTTTTAGAAGACCCGTGACAAAGCGATGTCGTGAAATTGATTTGCGAAATTCGCATCTCAGGCAATACTGAACTGGACTGTCAAGGTTGGGGAAACGTTACCGTGTCGTCACTCCTTTATTCACTGGTGGCCTTGCTGCCGATCGCGACCGTTTTTTGCTTGCTGGTGGTGGCCCGTCGGCCCGCTGGCCAAGCCATGCCGATCGCCTATGGGGTCACTGTGGGAATCGCGCTGCTGATTTGGCAAGTGCCGTTGGTCGAGGTGGCAGCGTCAAGCATCCAAGGCTTGGTGGCGGCGGCCGAGATTCTCTACATCGTGTTTGGTGCCATTTTGTTGCTAAATACCCTGCAAGCGTCAGGGGCGATCGCCACCATTCGGCAAAGCTTGTTAGGCATTTCGCGCGATCGGCGGGTGCAAGTCATCATTATTGCCTGGTTATTCGGCAGTTTTATCGAGGGGGCGTCGGGCTTTGGCACCCCAGCGGTCATTACCGTACCGCTGCTCGTTGCCATCCGGTTTCCTGCCATGGCTGCTGTCGTCGCCGCCCTCATCATTCAAAGTACCCCTTCCACCTTTGGCGCCGTCGGCACCCCCATCTTGATTGGGGTCGATGCCGGATTAGCTGGCGTGCCTAGCGTACAACAGCAACTCGCGACACTCGGGCTGACCCCAGCCGATTACTTAATCACCGTTGGTCGTTGGGCCGCTCTATTTCATTGCATCATTGGCACATTTCTGCCCCTCGTTTTAGTCATGGTGCTGACGGCGGGCTTTGGTAACGCCAGGTCGATTAAACCCGGTCTGGCGATTTGGCGGTTTGCGCTGTTTGCCGGGCTGGCTTTTACGCTACCCTACGGCCTCACAGCTTTCTTCATCGGGCCAGAGTTTCCGACTCTAATCGGTGGTTTGGTGGGGTTAGCCATTGTCGTGCCAGCGGCACAGCGCGGCTTCTTGTTGCCCGCTGAACCGTGGGACTTTCCACCCGCTACCGATTGGCCAGCGTCTTGGTCAGGGGCTGCAACCCCAGACCCGCCCTCAGCCAACAGCCGGTTATCGCCTCGCTTGGCCTGGCTACCCTACGTGTTGCTCGGTCTATTGCTTATGCTGTCGCGGTTAGCGTTTTTGCCCTGGCGCCAGTGGCTCCAGTCCGTCACCCTGGTCTGGGCCAATATTTTGGGCACAGAGATTACGGTGAGTACCCAGCCTCTGTATCTGCCACCCACCGTATTTTTGATGGTGGTGGCGCTGACCTACTGGCTCCATCAGATGAAGCCTGCGGCGCTGCGAACTGCGATCGCCGGAGCCGTGCCCCTTCTCCAAAAAACCACCTTGGCCCTGGGAGCGGCAGTCCTTATGGCCCGGGTCTTTATTAATTCGGGTGTTAACACGGCGGGATTAGAGAGCATGCCCTTGACCTTAGCCACATCCATGTCGGGCTTAGCAGGGCAAACCTGGCCTTTGTTGGCACCTTTGGTCGGTGCAGTGGGCTCCTTTGTTGCGGGGAGTGTGACCGTCAGCAACCTGATGTTCTCTTTGTTTCAGTTTGGTGTGGCGGTGCAAATTGGTGTGTCCACAGCCGCTGTGCTGGGCCTCCAGTGCGTCGGGGCCTCGGCTGGCAATATGATCTGCGTCTCTAACATCGTCGCGGCAGAAGCCACCGTTGGTCTGATTGGGCGTGAAGGGTTGCTTATGCGTCGTGTACTCTGGCCAACGCTTTACTATGTTTGCTTTGCTGGCTTATTGGGCATCCTTCTCCTCACTGTGCTCAAGCTGGGTTGATGTAACCGGGGCATGTCAGGGCAATCTTCCAGGAATCAACTGCCTGCTTCCTATTGGAGACGATAGCGAGCCGCAATCAGGCCAGGACAGCAACGGTTTTGATTCCGAACCCCGCATTCCACATTCCGCATTCCGCATTCCACATTCCGCATTCCACATTCTGCTATAGCTGCTGATTTTTGGCTCGATGTCTAAGCAACGGTGACGTTTAATACTGAACTCTCTAAAACTCGACTCACATCTTTTTCCTCCGCCCCCTTTCCCCCATAGCTCCTCCCTTCGACCCGTAACGCTATCCTGGGAAAAAGTCGATAACCAGGCAGCTTAATTGGTGTTGGCGGTTGGCAGGAATCGTGTTTCCAAGGCTTGTAAAACCGGATCTTTCATCGCTTTGAGGGCATAGGTTTTGGTATCGAGTGATAGCGCTCGTCTCAGATGTTCCTCGGCCCAGTCATCCCGACCCAACACGGCATAGCAGCTCGCCTGGTGGAAAAATGCCAGGGGGTGACTGGGGGATAGCGCCAGGGCTTTATCAAAGGCGGCGATCGCGGCTTCCGGTTCTGACAAATGACGTAGTACTAGCCCCAGTGCTAACCAGCCATCAGTGCTGTCGGCGCGACATTTGAGCACTGTTCGAAAGGCTTCGTGAGCTTCTGGGAACCGCTTGAGGCGAGTCAGCACGATCCCGCGATGAAACCACAGGTCAACATTGTAGGGGTCGAGGACGCAGGCCTCTTCGAGATAATGCAGCGCTTGCTCATGATCAGAGCGCTGGTCTAGCAAGTAGGCATAACACTGCAACAGGCGAGGATCTTGCCAACCTTTCGTAATCCAGGGTTGCAGATAGGCAAAGGCTTGACTCTTTTGATTACTGTCAATGAGCGCATAAGCGAGAGAAATATAGGCATCTGGACTCGAAGCGTCGTTGGCGATCGCGACTTTAAAGTACTCAATGGCCTGTTTGATTTGCCCCAACTGGTAAGAAGCCAAGCCTTTGCCGTACCACAAGCGGGCATCGGTCGGTTCTAGCGCTAAGGCGTGGTCATAGCTCTCAATGGCGCGGACGTATTCCTTTTGGTGATAGAGCACCTTAGCGCGTCGCCGCCAGACGTTCGCATAGTTGGGCTCAAGGTCTAAAGCCCGATCGTAGGCGTAAACCGCATCGGCAAGTTGCCCCGTCGCCGCTAGAGTGCTCGCGTAATTGCACCACACTTTAGGGTTGTCAGGGTCCAGAGAGAGGGCCTGCTGAAAACTCATAATCGCTTCCGGATAGCGCTGCAGTTGCGCGAGACAAAAGCTACGCTGTTGCCAAACTTCTCCGGTGTCATTGCCTTGCTCAAGCTCAGCATCACACTCTGCTAGCCATTGCTCAAGATCAGCTTTAGAAGTCATATGTTGAAACTTAATAATAGAGTTGGCAGTCATTAATCTGAGAACTGTGACTGATCGCGGAAGACGATGTCAGCAGTTGTCAGTTGTGCTGTCAGTTCATAGGACAGAGTTCAGACAGGCAATCACTGATAAGCCTTGCCAAAACTCGGACGTTGTGACGAGCACGAGGCAAGTGCATTGCCCCTTGTTAGTCACATCACTCTGGCTTGCCATCGGGTAAGGATTTCAAGCGGTTAGTCATCATGCTCACTTTGCCGTGATCACCTAAGTTAGCTGTAGATGCGATCGCCCTTAAGTTCTCTTTTCGTGAATCGGTGGACAAAGACCGGACATTCATCAACCGATTTAACCTGGTGAAAATACTGATTTATCTTGGCAGATTTTACTGCGGTTTGGGGGATAAAGACCATTCACATTGTGATGTTGGTATGGCCAAATGCGGTATGCGGAGGTCGAGATCTCCCGCGAGCAGGACAAGTCCCACGGAGTTGAAATGCCCGTCAGATATTGGTTTGAGCCTTTTAGGATAACTGTATCAAACTGCGACTTACGGTAGCGACAGCAAACCCCTAAAAACGGCTATTACATCTGAGTCAGGCATTAATCGGCTGCCAGTGCTGACTGTCACAGTCGATGTTTGGGTGGCCTTAGATTACATCAAACGTTAGGGATAGGGCCGCGAGCTGAGACACACTCACCGATCGCGTGGTCGAGGTCCCCGCCCCCCGAGTACCATCACTGATATCTTCTAGCAGGCTGCCAACCACGTCATTTGGATCAGGAATGCCGACTGGTCCTCGGGTCAGTCCAGCATCATCCGCGATCTGCTGTAGACCCCGGAGCGCATTATCTAAAGGACTTGTGCTGGCGACAACGAGCACCTCAGTCGTCCCTAATGGCGGCTGAGTTACTAGGCGGAAACTACCACTGTCAGGCAGCATCAGCGTTTCCCCTGCAGGCAGCAACGTGGCCTCTACTGAAGCTGTCCAATTGTTGGGGAAAATCACGGCCATGATGCCCGCCGCATCTACCACCAACACACTGAGGTACAAATCTCGGTTTTCCAGATTCTCAATTGCAAACCTGAGACCTGTCCCGACGGGGACTTGCAGCACCCCAGGCCGGGGAGGGGGCGGCGTTTGACTACCTCGTAACGTGACTGCTTGACCAAAGGTTTGATTGCCATTTTCATCCGACATGGTCACGTTGAGATTTAACCGTGACGAACTTGGGTTTAACGTAAGCTTGACGGTACGGGCGGCCAGCAGCGATCGCAATTTGGGTCGCAGGCGTTCGATGGCGGCGGCGATTGACTCCCCCGGATTACCGTAAGAATCGGGCACCAAATCGAGTCCTTGGGAAAAGAGACCGAGACTACCTTCGATGGGTGGATTTGGCTGTTCAGCGAGTTCCTGACGATAAGCGGCGGTCATGCGTCCGAAAATGTAATGAACCTCATTGCCACCCAGATTCAGCGCCTCCACGTTAGGAATGGTCGCCAACGCTGTACGAGCGCTGGCGGCATCGGCTCCTAAAGAGCTGTCCAACCCAATGCGCAACGTCACGTTGGCGGGAATGCCCCGTGCCTGTTCTTGTAGCAGGGCACCCGAGGGCAAGTTGTCGCCATCGAGTAAGCGTCCCCGTCCAATCAGGCCGCTGCGCGTGGTGAGCTCGATCAAGCCTCGATCTTGCCCCCGGGCATCCACCCCCGATAACACAGCGCCAGCGTCAAAGGCTTCTAGACTGTTGGGCTCGACTCCGCCGAGCCACATTTCGACTTCGCCACCGGCGATGTTAGTCACCACTGCCTCTGCAGGATTTGCCACTTTTGGGGTGAAATAAAGGGGCTCACTATCGAAGTTGCTGCCGGGCTTGGTCTCAAACTCCGGTTCTTGATTACTAAATGACAGCTCTGTCGTGGTGCGGGCCACATTCGCGATCGCTCCCGTTAAAGGAGAGGAGCCGGTTTGCTGCCACAAATATTGCGTGAGTACAAAGGTGAAGGCTCCGGCATAAAAATCGTTGAAAGGCGCATCGGCGGCGTATTGCTCTCGGCGAGTAGAGGCGATCGCCACCCCTTTGGCAATGCCTGCACGCCGCTGCTGAATAAAGGCTTCAGGACTCAAGTCGAGTCGCGACAGCCACGCTTGTTGGTAGGCTAGCTCTGTTGCACTCATGGTGAGGGCACTGCCCCCCGGTCGCGCGCGAATCGTCAGGTTGCCGCGCTTGGCCCCGCCAGAGTGGCAACTATCGAGCACGACAGTATAGTTTTCGGCGGCGATCGCGCTGCCCAGCAAAAACATCGTATGGCCGGTAATGTCATTGACCGGTCCACCAGCCTGGGGAAAGCCCTCGGGGAGTGGGCTGTCGACGGGCACCAGCGTACTATTCAGCCCATCTTCGAAGTCGCGATCCGGGTCCAACACGCGGGAACCGTGCCCCGAAAAGTGGAACACGACCACGTCGCCAGGTTTAGCCTGCTTGATCAAATGCTCTTCAAAGGCTGTAAGGATGTCCTCACGCGTGGCTTGCTGGTCAGTTAATCTCACAATGTCGCGAGGGTTAAATCCAAAGCGATGCACCAGCAAGTAATACTGCAGCTCAACATCACTGACACAGCCATTGAGCGGGGCAAAGAGACTATCGCGGGGATATTCATTGATGCCCACCAGCAGAGCGAGTTTGCGGGGAGTCGATTGGGCCCAGGCGCGGCCATAGCGATCGCTTCGCCGCATGATATCCCGTTGAGACCAGCCCAATGCCGCGAGGGTAGCCCCGCCCGCCTGTAAGAAATGACGACGTGAAAATCCTGGTGACATCGCTCAGTCTCCTGTGGCCTGCTCAATAGACGAACTGTATAAAGCCTACAGTCCTTGCCAGGAGCAATCCTGAAAGGGCTAAGGATGTTTACAGGGGTATGGTCAGACTAGCCATACCCTACTGTTTACAGACGACAAAAAATGCCCCGTTTCCAGCCAATCGGCAACGGGGCATTCAGGAAGGGTAACGAATTAACGACGACGTAAACTTTAAGCTAGCGTCTCTGGGCAGTAGCCTAACCCCATCACAAACTGATTGCGGAAGGCTTCAATTTCTTCGCGTTCGGGCTTGCCGTGGGAAACTACCGCGACTTGATAGCGACGCATCACATCAACCGGAGATTGTCCGGTTTCCAGCGCCCACAGAGCCATTCTGAGACGGATATTCGGTTCGTGAGTAATACCGAGTTCGTTCAAATAAGCGCGAAAATCTTCAGCGATGGACTCTTCGATGAGGTCTTGCATTCTGACTTTAATGACCCAACCATCAATCTGGTGAATGACCGTAATCCACGCTAGGGGTAGTTCGGGCGTTCTGAGCAGGTGTTCGACAACTCGAAGGGTCAGACTGGCGTTGGCGAGGTGATAGATGTAATCCATCTGGAAACCCTCCGGTGGGTGCTTGCATCTATATTCTCTAAAACCTGCTGAGGTTTAGACACTGTGAAACTCCGCGCATTACCATGGGGGTTCTACCCAATTACTGGCTGCGACTAAATGGGTACTGCTGACAATCCAGACTTGCAACTCTTTGCTTACGGCTACGAATTGCCGCCAGGACACATTGCTCAAAACCCGATCGAACCTCGGGATCACGCCCGTTTGCTGACAGTCACGTCGCCGACTGAGCACGCGCATCGCCATGTGTATGATTTGCCTGATCTCCTGCAGCCCGGCGATTTACTCGTGCTCAACAACACCAAAGTGCTGCCCGCCCGGCTATTTGGCCAAAAAGTGGGAGGGGCCACAGTGGAAATCTTGCTGTTAGAAGAGCGGGCCGCCTTAGAGTGGTTGGCGTTGGTGAAGCCGGGCAAGCGTCTGAAGCCAGGAGCGCGAATTCACTTTGGCGAAAATTTGGAGCAGCCGGTGCTGATTGCTGATGTAGTCGCTTCTGATCCCGAAACCCATGGCCGGATCCTACGGTTTACCATTCCGGGTCGAGCATCCTTTTATGAGGTGTGCGATCGCTTGGGTAAGATGCCCCTGCCGCCCTACATTACCGAATCGACTGCTCCGCCCGATCGCTACCAAACCATCTACGCCGAAAAGTTAGGTGCGGTTGCGGCTCCGACCGCCGGGCTGCATTTCACGCCAGCGTTATTTACGCGGCTGGCAGCACGCGGAATTGACCACACCTTCATTACTCTCCATGTCGGTATCGGCACCTTTCGCCCGGTCGAAGCTGAGACCATCACCGATCACAAAATGCATGCTGAATGGCTAGACGTGTCGGCGGCCACGGTGGAGAAAATTCGTCAGACCAAAGCCCAGGGGGGCCGGGTAATCGCTGTGGGTACGACCGTGACTCGGGCTTTAGAGGGTGCTGCTCAAGGGGGCGAACTGCAGCCGCTGCAGGGTAAGACCAACCTCTTTATCTATCCCGGCTATCAATGGCGGGTGCTGGACGGATTGATGACCAACTTTCACCTGCCCGAATCAAGCCTCATGATGTTGGTGAGTGCGATGATTGGTCGACAACGACTCCTGCAACTCTATGCTGAGGCCGTCCGTGAACACTACCGCTTCTATTCCTTTGGTGATGCCATGATGGTGCTGCCCGAGGCGATGCTAACGGGTGGCTAGCACTGTGCGGCGTCAAGTTGCCTACCGTTCTCTAGAGTGGGGGAGCAGCGGTGCAAAGGGAGCTAAAAGCTAGAAACCAGTAAGGCGACTGCTGCCACCGAGGGCTCGGTCGATTGTGCAGGGAGGCTGTCTGTCGTTGACCACAACTGTCAGGACTCGTCAGTAACGGTCGGATCGGGGTGGCCAATTTGTTCACTTTGACCGCGCACCGGCGGCAGTTTGTCCACAAGCCCCATTTCAAAAGCGATATCTGGCAACTCGCCAGCAATATATTTTCCCGGCTCAAACATCCGACCCGGGGTGAAACACATTTGCCGAAGTTCGACGACTTCGTTTTCTAAAAACATGGTGCGAGACAGACGTCGTTCGAGTGGCATAAGGGTGAGTGGGTACTGGGTAGCGGGGTGTGGGTGTTAGGTTTGGGGGTTGGCTCTGGGTCTGGGCATCAGGAGAGCGGAGCGATTGTCCTCCGGACAGGCTAGCGCCAACGCGGTGGCTTATTCCTCAAACTGCATGAGTTCGCGAGTGTAGTTTTCATCCAAGATGCGTTTGGGCCGCATGACTACTAGTAACTTGCCAAGCAGCTTGCGATCGGGCGTTTCCGGGAGCCACTCAACGGCGACGCTGTCCCCTTGCTCTGTGAGGAAGTAACTGTCGGCATCCCAGACCCGCTGAGCGCGATCGCACACCAAGAGCAATGTTTCCGGATTATCGGGATTTTGCACATTCGGTAACTGTCGCGCCTTAGCCAAAATACCCACCGGATCTTCGGCTTGTAAAACTACTTGCCAACCCGGTACGGGTACCCAAGCAGCGGCACCGGTAGCTTTTACAATGCCAAAGGGCTCCTCAGGCACAATCACGGGCACTGCTTGTAGATCGGTCACTTTGAGCGGCAACTGACCCGCTAGGGGAATCACCATCGGTAACTCCGAGTCCGTTTCGAGTCGGTAGGTGGGCAGCGTCGGGGCCGGTCGCGATTTTACGACGGTCAAGTCAGTGAGTAACGACTCCACTTGTTGACGCGCGGTATCGCTGGTGGCAAAGCGCAGCGCCTGGGCAATCAGTCGCGATCGGGCGGCCAGATCAGATTGCTGTCGCGCTAATTTCCAATAGGTGTAAGCGACGGCATCGCCAGCCGTATCGGTAAACCCATTGGGCGGTTCTTTGAAGTAGGAGTACTCCTTCAGCGCTTTGGCGACATCTTTAATCGTGTCAGCATCTAAATTTTGTTGCAGAGCGAGTTCAGCCGCCCGGGCGCGATCACTTTGCGTTAGGATTCGCAGCTCATACAAAATATCGCTGCCTCGTATCCCAAAATGAGACTGCACAGCTTCGGGCACACTCGCTGCCACGATGGATTCATAAACTTGAGCCGCCACCATAACTTGGTTTTGCTGAGGCGGTTCAAAGCCGGTCGCCTCAAAGAGCTTTTGGGGATTCATGCCAGATTTTTGCAGCGCTTGGCAGGCTTTGCCCCATTCCACCCAGGTGCCTGCTTTATGGCGGAGCTGGGTAACCAGTTTGTCGACGTCAATCGGTGAGTTAGTCACAGGGTCAGAAGAGGCCATCGGCAGGATCAAAGAGCGACAATCAGTCTGCCCTGACTCTAGCGCGTTTCATTCCTACAGCAGCGTTAATTTCTTTGTAGCGCTTGACGCTAACGCCCCCCACAGGGCATGATCATATTCGCATTATGCGGGGCTATAGCTCAGTTGGTAGAGCACTTGAATGGCATTCAAGGGGTCAGCGGTTCGAATCCGCTTAGCTCCATTGATATTTGACATAAACCAATGGTGTCCATTAAATCGCTATTTGCTAGTTTTCAGCAGCTAGTGAAATTTTGGATATGAATTCAAGCTTTTGAGCCTCCTGGTTCAGGAGAACTAAACAAAATCCAGTTTTTAATTGCTCTTGCAAGAGAAAAACAGGCTGAAACCCATCTTAGGTCGCGAAAGTTCTACTGTGGGTAGTGGTTTACGTCGATGATCTTGGGCTCAAGACCCTACATGCAGCTTCTCAAAGCACAATCTCGTGTTCATGGCTCCTCCGAGTTCTCAGTCGAAAACAACCAAAACAGTTATCAGATATCCGCTTGTTGGCAGTAGATGCCATTCAAGTGCTCATTTCTATCCACCGCTAGATTTGAGACAGCGTCTCGGCGTTTCTGCTGAAAGTCATCCTGAGCAAACCTGTCTATGCACCACCTGCAGAATCGCGGATGGCGGCTCATAAGCTTTAATGTATCGGGTTCAAATCCCGACGCCGCCTTTCTATCCACCGCCTGTAGAATCGCGGATGGCGACTAGGGAGGTAGTGTCATGACCTCACTAACAGCACCCTTTCTATCCACCGCCTGTAGAATCGCGGATGGCGACTCTGCAAGCGATGAGTCTCATACAGTAAGGATTTCTTTCAGCATTTTGTCAAAGCTCTTCTCAAGTTTCTCAAATCGGAAGCCAGCACTCGTAAATGATGCTTGCCAGTATGAGATTAAGAAGCTGAAAGTCCTTACTGAAAAAGAACTCAGAACTGCTGGCAAAGCTCCTAGGCAAACTGACCTTGCTTGGGTCTGCCAAATTGAAGGTTTGGAGATGGATATCTATGCAAGCTGTTCACCTGAAACAAGCAAGCTGCTCACATAGCCTGATAAACGGTCGCGCAGGACTACGCGCCATTCTGTAATTGCCACTGAGGAAAACTCTCACTCCAACAAAAACGTTGAAGCTTTAGTCTGTTACTGGGTGCGACCTACGCCATGTTAGTACCTCAACAGTAGGGAAATTTCTCAAGTTTCTCAACCATTTAGTGAAGATGTTTCTATTCCTTGAGACACTATTCAGCAGTCTTGCTCTCCTGACTGGCGACGACTGTGACCCCAGACGACCTGAAACGCCTTGAAGAAACCCTGTGGAAGAGTGCCGATGACCTGCGAGCGAACTCGGATCTGAAATCTAACGAATACTCGACGCCGGTGCTAGGGCTGATTTTTCTGCGGTTTGCGGACAATCGGTATCGGCAGTACGAGGAAGCGATTCGGCGGGAGTATGAGTCGCTGAAAGGAGGCCGACGGGAGAAGCCGATCCACGAGATTGCGGTGAAGCAGTGCGGCTTTTATCTGCCAGATCAGGCCCGCTATGACTATCTGCTAAACCTGCCGGAAGAGGAGGACATTGCCCAGGCGTTGAAAGTGGCAATGGCCGCGATTGAAGAGTACAAGCCCGACCTGAAGGGCGTGTTGCCGCAGGATGAGTATTTTCGGCTGGTACGGGGACAGGACAAGACGATCCCAAATCGGCTGCTGAAAAACTTTGCCAACATTCCACCGGATGCGTCGGGGGATATGTTTGGGCAGATTTATCAGTACTTTCTGGCCAAATTTGCCCTGGCGGAAGGGCAGGGGGGCGGGGAGTTTTTCACGCCGGACTCGGTGGTACGGCTGATGGTGGAAATCATTGAGCCCACGCAGGGCAAGCTGCTAGACCCGGCGTGTGGCTCGGGGGGCATGTTTGTGTGGTCGGGTAAGTACGTGCGGGAGCACGCTGAAGAGATAGGGGCTGATCCTAATGACTTTGTGGTGTATGGGCAAGAAAAGACCCTAGAGACGATGAAGCTGGCGAAGATGAATCTCGCCGTCAATGGACTGCGGGGGGAGGTGCGACAGGCCAACACCTATTACGAGGATCTGTTTAGTAGCTTTGCCGACTTTGACTATGTGCTCGCCAATCCACCGTTTAATGTGGATGATGTGAACCTGAGTCGGGTGGAATCGGATCAGCGCTTCAATACATATGGCGTGCCTCGGAAGAAGACAAAGGTCAAGAAGAAAGATCAGGGCAATGAGACGGTGCCCAATGCCAACTACCTGTGGATTAACCTGTTTGCGACCTCGCTGAAGCCGGGGGGTAGAGCGGGACTGGTGATGGCGAACTCGGCGTCGGATGCGCGGCACTCGGAAGCGGATATTCGGCGCAACCTGATTGAGCACAACCTGATTTACGGGATGCTGACGCTGCCGTCGAATATGTTTTACACGGTGACGCTACCGGCGACGCTGTGGTTCTTTGACCGGGACAAGCCGGACGACAAGATTCTGTTTATTGATGCCCGTAATGTCTTTACCCAGGTAGATCGGGCGCACCGAGAGTTCTCGGCAGAGCAGGTGAGCAACCTAGCGGTGATCAGCCATCTGCGCCGGGGGCAGCGCCAGCGGTTTGTGGGGTTGATTGCTCGCTATTTTCAGCAGGGAATGGAGAAGCTACGGGAAAACCAGACCCAGGTAAAGCCCGTATCGGCCCAGCTGATTACGGTGTTGGATGAGGATGACGAAAGCACTACAGGCAAGGAAGCGGCGGTTGATTTCTTGCAGTTGTGGGATGGATTGGAACCGTTGGAGCAGGCATATCAGGGCTATCAGAAAAATCATGCTGCTCTATCTGGCAAAAATAGTGACGAAAGTTCCACGGTCGAATCCCAGAACCAGGCTCAGCATGAGTTGAGTCAGGCGTTTTTACCGTTTTTTGAGCAGTTGCACAAGGGGTTGAAGCAACTGGATAAGACGATTCGCACCCACGAGACAGCCTTGCTGGAGAAGGCGAAACGGGAAAAGAACGGCAAGCGCACTCAGATTGACCGCCAGGTGAAGGCGCTGAAGGTCACGCTGGAGGAACTGCACAGTGAGGTGAAGTCGGCGGAGTCGTTTTTTGGGCATATCCGCTGGCTGCAAGAGCGATTCCCGGTAGCGCGGTACGAGGATGTGACGGGGCTATGCAAGCTGGCCACACCGGACGAGGTGAAGGAACAGGACTATTCGCTGAATCCAGGACGCTATGTGGGGGTAGTGATTGAGGAGGATGGCAAGACGGAGGAGGAGTTTATTGCGGAGATTTTGGAGCTGAATCAACAGTTGGCGATGCTGCATCAGGAAGCGCATCAGCTAGAGGGCGTCATCGCTCATAATGTGAAGCAGATAGCTGAGGCGGGAGGCTAACGGATGCAGACCATTACGACCCAGGTCAAGGTCAATGAGGCTCGAACACTGACGATTCAGTTACCCGTTGACTTGCCAACAGGAGACTATGAGATTGTCTTAGTCTTGAATAATCGCTCTGATCAGCCTGCCAAGCCCGCTTCTTTACAAGCCGCACAAGCGCTGTTTCGACAGTTTGTACCCCAGGGTAGATCGCTAGCGGATGAGCTAATTCAAGAGCGTCGAGAGGAGTCTTGGCGTGAGTGAAGTCGTGTTCGATGTGTCGGCAGTTTTAGCCTTCTTGAATCAAGAGCCGGGTGCAGAGACGATCGCCCCACTGTTTGGGCAAGCTGCCATTAGCGCCGTCAATTTCGCTGAAGTGGTGACGAAACTGGCCGCCGCAGGCATTTCGGGAGAGGCGATCGCCCAAATCTTAGACAACTTGCAGCTTGAAGTGGTGGCCTTTGAGGTCGATCAAGCGTTTCAGACGGGTTTATTGAGGCCATCAACCCAAGCCTTGGGATTATCGCTGGGCGATCGCACTTGCTTAGCCCTGGGCTTACACCTTAACCAACCTGTCATCACCACAGATCGCCAATGGCAAAATCTTGATCTGGCGCTCGAAATCCAGGTGATTCGGTGAAATGGAGTATCGATCAGGCGATCGTGGGTGACTCATGAGCAAATGGGAAGAGAGAAAATTAGTTGATCTGTGCCACCGTGTTGTTTCTGGTGGAACTCCGTTGAAAACCAAGCCTGAATACTATGAGGGCGGAACAATTCCTTGGCTCAAAACTGGTGAAGTCAAAAAGACATACATTTACGAGACTGAAGAACAAATCACACAACAAGGTCTTAGCAATTCATCGGCAAAGCTAGTTCCTGAAAATAGCGTCATCATTGCCATGTATGGAGATGGTGATACGGCTGGAAACGTTGCAATAAACAAGATTGACCTCACTACCAATCAAGCGTGTTGCAACTTGATCTTGAATCCTGAAATAGCGTTTTACAGATTTATATATTTTTACCTCAAGGGAAGTTACAGCAACCTTGTAAATTTAAAACTCGGTGGTTCTCAACAGAATTTAAATGCCAAAACAATCAAAAGTTTTCCAGTACAGCTTCCGCCACTGCCTGTGCAGAAGAAGATTGCGGCGGTGCTGTCGGCCTATGATGACCTGATCGAAAACAACACTCGCCGCATTGCCCTGCTGGAAAAAATGGCCAAGGAAATCTACCGAGAATGGTTTGTGCGGCTGCGCTTTCCAGGGCATAAGCAGGTCACCTTTCACAAAGGCATCCCCGAAAGATGGGAGGTGCAGGAGATGGGCAATGTTGCACGGATAACTATGGGGCTGTCACCCAAAGGACACACCTACAATGAATCTGGTAAAGGGATACCCCTAGTAAATGGGCCTGTGGAATTTTCAGACCGCTTTACGAAAGCCATCAAATGGACGACGGCACCCACAAAAGTTTGCAAGCCTGGCGACCTCATTGTTTGCGTTCGTGGCTCGACCACTGGGCGTAACGTCAAGAGCGACGGTGAATACTGCTTAGGACGAGGAGTTTGTGCCATTAGCTCCGAGCAACAGTCTTTTGTCGATCATCTGTTCGCTCAACAACTACCAGTGTTACTTGGCATGACTAGCGGATCGACTTTTCCAAGCTGGACTGGCCCGCAGTTGAAAGCACACCAAACTCTTGTATCACCAGTTGCTTTGCGCTCGAAGTTCGATCAAATTGCTAGACCGATGAGTCATGCTATTCAGATTCTCGCTCGTCAGAACGAAATGCTTGCGCGCACCCGCGATCGCCTCCTCACCCGCCTGATCTCCGGCAAACTCCCCGTCGAAGACCTCAACATCCATTTTCCCCCCAGCATGACCACCGAGACATCCCATGAGCAGTGACCACTCCCTGCAACTGCGTCAAATAACGGCAATATCTAAGCGGTAAAGCTCGCGAATAAGTTCCAGACGGCGACGATCTGGCTGATTAAAAAGGTTTGCGTGGCCCAAACTCGCACAATCGCCGCTCGATTGATGGGCCATGTATTAAGCTCCCGATAGCGGTCATTGTAGTCTTCACAGGCTTCAATCTGCCCTTTGATTTCCCCTACTGACGCAATGTGCAATTAAAAGTTGAATGATTTTTCGTCGTTTCAGCCCTTACAACAGGCAAATCCCCTTATCAAAAGGGTAAATCGCACTCTCGTTAATGAGAATATTCTCAAGTTAGTCGTCGGCAATGAGAATATTCTCAAGTTAGTCGTCGGCAATGACAAATTATGCCGTTAAAAAGAGCCTGATGATATTAGTGAAATTCTTGTTTAGCAATGAATACAGCCATTCTAAGGCCTCGAGAAAATTAGTCGTACATCGCGTTACTGCCGTTTGGTCATCCGCTTGCAGGGTGATCGCGAGCTTCTGCTTCAGCTCCACAATTTTGTCCGCAATCTGATTGAGCGGTAGCAGGGCCTGCCCCTGTTGCCTCACCATGATTTCGTGAAGCTTGAAAATTGGCATCAGCCCCAACGCGCTTCCTAAAACGCCGACCAGAAGCAAGAGATAGACTAAAGCATAGTTGTGACCCTGAAAGTTCAGCAATTTCGGCTCAACATAGGAAACGAAAATAATTAATGCCGAAAACAGTGTGGGGACAACGGCCACGTAGATGATTTTCAAACAAATCTCCCCCAGCCCACTCAATCTGCCTGCTTTGTCGGGGTGGCCAAACTTAGTCGAGATCGTGAACTGACGGTCCAGGGTTTGCAGCCTCCAACTCACAACGAGGACACGCCAAGCCACGATGCCGACCCAATAGGCATAAACAACCGCCTTACCCGAATACAACAGCAGATCGATAAATCGGATGGAAAAACTGAGGTTGGCGGCTATCCAGTCTGGCAGTGAGTTTCGAATGCTAACGCTGTAGAACACGATGAGCAGCGTTGGTAAAAATAAGCCGATCAAGGTAGCAAACTTGTGGTTGAGCTGGCGACTGAGCCGTTGGATAAACCGGGATTCTGCCTCAGTACCGGCGTCCGAGCTTTACAGAGCCCCATTGGCAAACAGTTGAGCGATCGTATGGGGCAGATTGAGGAACAAGTCATTGGCGAAATACAGCGCCATCATTAAAGATAGTTCCGTCAGAATGCGTCCATAATTGTCCAGCGCAGTGGGAAACTTCAGCGTTACGAAGAACTGAACAATCGCGTGAAAAATATAGACCGACGGAATAATGACGATAGACCAGCGAAGAAAGAGCCGCTCCCAGCGTCGGTGAAAAACCACTAAATTTTTCATGTTTTTCGAGGTCATGCAGAGAGAAGGGCTGTGCTGATGGTGCCTAAATGTGCCCCAGATATGTGGCGCTTGAGCACACCATTTGGCGAGAAAATGAACGGCTGCCCTGATACCTGAATTGGGTTCTGCTAATGCCCCGCCGGAAAGACAGTGCTCCTGGAACCCAAGGTTAAAATTAAACTCACTGCTTTCATCCGGTCATAATACTTGGCAGCCTCATGCATAGCCTCTCCATCCCTTACCCCGATGATCTCCTGATCACCTCCGGCAAGTCGCCCCAGGCCCTTGAGGCGGAGCTGACTTTTTTGCTCGCGGTTAAACTCTTCGAGCTACACCGCCTTTCCTTAGGTAAAGCCGCTGCCTTTTGCGGCATGGACAAACTCCGCTTTATGTACGAACTCGGGCATCTTCAGGTACCCATCATCAACCTCGACGATGACCAAATCGCTGACGAACTCCGCGATGACTGACACTGCCATCATCGCCGATAGTAGCCCTCTTATCGCCTTGGCCCTGATCGAACAATTGGACCTACTGCCCCAGCTGTATCAACAGGTTTACGCGTCCCCTACCGTTTGGGAAGAAGTCACCGTCAAAGGGGTCGGTCTGCCAGGAGCGCAGGCAGTGAGTCAGGTGTCGTGGTTACAAATTCAAACGCCTGAGGCGGCCATTTTAGAACCGCTGCTGATTTTGGTAGACCGGGGAGAGGCCGAAGCGATCGCCCTGGCTCAGTCCATACCCAACAGCACTGTTTTGCTCGATGACGCTCAAGCCCGGAGAGTCGCCGAGCGATTGACCATTCGCCGCATTGGCACCCTGGGCGTCCTGCGCCGTGCCAAAA
>JBCDAJ010000085.1:0-28707 GCA_039185935.1 Cyanobacteria bacterium P01_F01_bin.56
CCAATTGTTGATGACGGACTCTGGGGATTTATTGATGCCAACGGCGGCATAAAAATAGAACCGCAGTTCAAAGATGTTGATCAATTCTCAGAAGGGTTAGCTGCCTTTAAATCTCCTTGGGATGGTCGATGGGGATATGTGAATACTGGCGGCGATGTGGCGATTGAACCCGTCTTTGATGCGGCATCTCGGTTTTATGAGGGACGCGCGGTCGTCATCGTCGATGGCAATCGAGGATTCATCAATACAGATGGTGAATATATCTTGAGACCGCTATATGACAATGCTCGCAGATTTTCTGAAGGTAGAGCATTCATTTTGACGGGTTCCAGTTGGCGAATGATCGATCAAAATGGGGAGTTTATAAACCAAAATTCGTATAAGCAAGTCAACTCATTTCATGAAGAGTTAGCCTCCTTTGTTGGCTTCAATAATAATTACGAAATGAGTGGATATCTCAATAAAGAAGGAGAAATCGCTTTTCTAATGGCAGATGATGTAGGTGTGCATATTGAAAATATCGGCTTCTCCAATGGCAGGGCGATCGTCTCTCGACTGGCTCCTCTCTCACTTTCTAGATTTCTAGATTTTCGTTGGGATAAGGTATATGGAGCAATTGACCAGTCGGGTCAAGTGGTTGTGCCCATAAAGTATGACTACATAAGTTTGCATTCTGAGTGCATAGCAGTTGTGCAACGTAATGGGCGTTATGGCGCGATCGATCTAGATGGGAATGTAGTTATCCCACTACGGTATAGCTACCTAGGAGAATTTCATGAGGGGTTAGCTGTTGCCCAAAAGCATGAAGGTGAAAAATATGGCTACATGAATCTCGAAGGAAAATTTGTGATTGAGCCTTTACAGGATATAGATTATCCATTTCAAGGCAGTTATCAGCTTTAAAATTCTCCTGAAAGTCGAAACTTTTATCGAGGCAAAGCTCTTTTTAGGAACGCTAATGGTCAGCATGGTTACATCGATAAAACCGCAGAAATCGTTATAGAACCTACCTTTGATCTGGCTTTTCCATTCAAAGGTGAGCTAGCAAAGTTTGAGCATGATGGTCGCGTTGGGTACATCAACCTTGAAGGCGATATAGTCTGGAGCACTGAAGAACCTGTAGAAGACTGGTAAGGTCGGTTTCTGTGCAGAGAATCTGCAGATTTGGGATGCTGTGGTTGAAACCCCAGTTTGGAGATTGAGGGATGCCTCCCATCGTGACGTTGCTAACGGATTTTGGGTATCGCGATGGCTATGTCGGTGTGATGAAGGGGGTGATTGCGGGCATTTGTCCTGCCGCTCAACTGATCGATCTGAGTCACGATATTCCGCCCCAAAACATTGCTGCAGCCAGGTTTACCCTGATGAATGCGTATCCGTACTTTCCTGACGGAACGGTACATCTGGTGGTGGTCGATCCGGGGGTCGGGACGGCGCGGCGCGCGATCGCCCTACAAACGCCCAAAGGCTACCTAGTCGGGCCAGATAATGGTGTGTTGAGCGGTGTTTTCGAGCAAGTTGAGGTGAGCCAAGCTGTTGAACTGACTGAGGCAAAATACTGGCGATCGCCCCAACCCAGTCACACCTTTCACGGGCGAGACATTTTTGCCGCCGCCGCTGCCCACTTGGCGACTGGTGTTGACCTCACAAAATTGGGGAAGGATGTTGCTCCCAAATCTCTGATCCGCATTGCGATTCCCCAACCCAAAATCACGGCAGATAGGATCGTGGGGTCGATCCAGCATATTGACCACTTTGGTAACCTTGTGACGACTATTCCGGCAGCCGCGATACTTCCCAAGAGTGGCTCGGCCAACGCCACCCACCACTGGAGAATGCAAATAGGAGCAGTAGAAATTCCGGTCAGACAAGCCTACGGTGATGTCGAAACCGGTCAGGCGATCGCTCTTGTGGGTAGCCACGGTTGGGTTGAGATTGCCGTGAATGGCGGCAGCGCCCAAACGCGATTACGGCTCGCGATCGGGGACACCGTGCAACTGATGGCCAGGTCGTGAGTTGAGGGTCGACAGTTCAGCATTGGCAGAACCTTTGTCAGTTGCTCAGTTGTGCCAGCCTCGCGTCAATGCTTGTCGTATAGCAGAGTTCGGAATTCGGAATACCCTTCGGGAAGGGCAGAGCCCTACGGAGTTTGGAATAAGAACACTTGTTGTGTGGTGCTTTCAGAAAGCATAGCCAGTCGCAGTTAGGTTTGAACCGGGTAGATCGCTGGAGCCTTGATTTGGCAAGACTTGCAGTTCTGCCTTTTGCCCTTCGCCCTTTGCCCTTCGCCCTTTGCCCTTCGCCCTTTGCCCTTCGCCCTTCGCCCTTTGCCCTTCACCCTTTGCCCTTCGCCTTTTGCCTTTTGCCCTTCGCTATCCCACTGTCCAGACCTGATTGCGGATCGCTATATCAATAGACGATCGAGTAGGGCAGCAAGCCTTTGGGCAAGTCGCCCCCATTAGCAACTGGAAAAATTAAATGTAGTTGGTTGTAAGGTGACTTGAAGGGGGACTTACCGACAGCTCAACCTTTTACGATTACCAAGAATCTGAGGAAGCACGGCCTGAATAATGCGATCCGGTTCGCCTTTAGAAGAACCAGCCGTAGCTGTGCAATCCCTTCCCGAGAATGTTGACGCCGAGATAACACACCCAAACGACCAGAAAGCCAGATGCGGCCAAAATTGCGGGGCGACGCCCCTGCCAGCCTCTAGTAATGCGTGCATGTAAATAGGCGGCAAAGACTAACCAGGTAATCAAGGCCCAAGTTTCTTTGGGGTCCCAACTCCAGTAGGAGCCCCAAGCTTCATTCGCCCACACGGCACCAGAAATAATTCCAATAGTCAGCAGAGGGAAGCCCAGGCCAATGATGCGATAGCTGATGTTGTCTAACGTGTCAGCTAAGGTTAAGCGCTGTGGCGTCAACTTTGGCGCTGTGGCTTGTGGCACAGTGGCTTGTGGCACAGTGGCTACTTTTTCTAAAACCGCAGTACCGCCTCCACTGGCGAGCCGCTCACTTGCTGCATTTGCACCAACCGTATTGGCAGTTGGAAGGGCTCCATGGCGGCGGAGCTTGGTCTCTCGGAATCCACCCGTGCCGACAGAACTGCCTCGCAGTTCAATCGACTGCCCACGGGTAACCATCAAAAAGGCGATCGCCATTAAAGCCCCGACCATCAGTGCTGCATAACTCAGTAGCATGACGCTGACGTGCATCATCAGCCAGTTAGACTTCAGCGCTGGCACCAACGGCTCAGACACCTGCATGTGATTGGGCAAGGTAAGGGTGCCAAACGCCGTCATGCCCATGGCAATTGGGGCCGTTACTGCCCCCACTAACTGACTCTGGCTCATGCGTTCGGCAACAAGGTGAACAGCCGTTACGCCCCAGATGATAAAAAACAGTGACTCGTATAGATTGCTGAGCGGAAAGTAACCACCTTCAATCCACCGAGCGCTGAGTAAGGCGGCAATCGCAAGGTTGGCCAGGGCCATACCCGTTGTGCCCGCCCCACTTAAAAATTGAACCTTAGGAAAAGCCACGCTCCCCCAATAAACCAACATGGTGACAAACAAAATGGCAAACGCTGTGTTGTCTAGCCATCCTTGAAGCGTTACGAGATCCATCGTGCTGTTGCTCAAGCTTTCCATATCCCTTCTATCGTACCGAGATTTTGAACCGCTCACCAATGCGAATCCTTAAGCCTTTTCTATTGAGGTTTCCCTCGGTGGATTACCGGGCGATCGTCGACAGACTCATCGTCAGCAGGCTAGCCGTACTCTACTTGCTGGCTAGTTACCCAAACGCAAAAGCGCTCACCCGAGCTGGATGAGCGCAGATTCAAACACGCTTTGTGACTTACACATGCCTTCAGCAAACCAGCATGTATCCGTGCCAGCTAGAACCGACTGGCCTACTACTTGCTAGAACGAGAGTAATCGTCTTGGAAGCGAACGATATCGTCTTCACCTAAATACTCACCATTCTGCACCTCAATCAAAATCAGAGGAATCACACCAGAGTTTTCTAAACGGTGAGATGTGCAAGGAGGCACGTAGGTAGACTGGTTGGTGCAGAGTAACGTTTCTTTCTCTCCACAAGTGACTTTGGCGGTTCCAGAGACGACAATCCAGTGCTCACTGCGGTGGTGGTGCATCTGCAAGCTCAGGCGATGGCCAGGTTTGACCTCAATACGCTTAATCTTGTAACCTCTGCCCTCTTCTAGGACTGTAAACGAACCCCAAGGCCGCAATTCAGTTTCCGCTACTTGCTCAGGTACGGATACAGACTTCAGCGACATACCGTTCTTTGACTCAGTCAATTCCTGCACTTTAGGCACGACGACAAACCCTCCAGTTCCAAATGTAATATTTTGATTACAGTTCTCGAAATACTAATCCCCATCTTAGTAGTTGCAGAGTTCCCAACCTGAACGGTTAGCCATCACAACTAAACCCATAAACAAACTGCAGATAAACTAAAAAGCTACACGAGGACACTCACAGCAGCTTAGCCCTCATAGCTGAGAATCGTGCACCCAGGCAAACTACTACACAAAAACTTTAAGCTGAGGAGGTAAATAAAAAGTCTGCTTAAATATCGATCTGCTTAGACATCAAATGGAGGTTTATTTGGGAACAAGCTCGTTCAGCAATGGGCGCACTCAGAGTTCGCTACGGTGCAACTATTTGTCGTCATCAACGAAAACCTGGACGATGCTTCGCTTAACCCTAATTTCGCAGTAAGTAGGCAGGCGTTATTAAATTGCAAATGATGTAGGTTGCGGTTGAGGAACGAAACCCAACGCTTGCAAGGGTTTTGTCATCATAAGCTCGTTCTGTGAAAGATTCAACCTACCTACTTATGGTCCGAAATGGTTGCCTTATTGTGAGTTCTCTATTCTCTAATTAGTTCATGTCAGAATCTGCTGCTACATCATCTCTTAAATCACTGCCAGCGCCCAGCGCTAAGCAGTTCGGGATCTCACCCCTGATTCGCATTACGCTGCTATTACTGTATGCTGCGTTGACGCTGCCGTTGCCGGTGTTGGCTGAGGTCACTCAGGCCCCCGTCCCTGCTAATGTGTTGGTCGTGGGCATATTGGCTGGGGGCATTCTGCTGTACGGCGGTTTGAGCGAACGGGTGGAAGTTGATGCCAAGGGAATTGCTGTGCTTTATCCCCGTTGGATTAGCTGGCTCCTACGACGACAGTGGCGGCTCAACTGGCAAGAGATTACCGCCCTCAAGCCACGCACCACCGGTCAGGGGGGCCTGGTTTATTACTTTACGAGTGATGGTAAGCAGGCCTTTTTGCTGCCGATGCGCATCGCCGGTTTTGCCGAACTCTTGCGCCATGTCGAAGCTCATACTCAGATTGACACCCAGGATGTGAGACCGCTTGCTCAACCCTGGATGTACTTCATGTTGTTAATGCTTAGCCTCCTACTGCTGCTGATTGATGGTTGGACAGTTTGGGTCGCGGCCCATTGGACGGGGGGCAGTTAATCCTTGAAGCTGCTGTTCAAACTAGACAATGTCACTTTTAATGGCCGCAGTGGGGCACCGATTTTAGACGCGGTGTCTTTTGGTGTGCCATCAGGTGAGTTTCTAGCGCTGCTGGGGCCGGCAGGGGCCGGCAAATCGTCTCTGTTTAAGCTGATGAACCGGTTGTATAGCCCTGCTGGTGGCACCCTTTACTTTGCTGGGGAACCGCTGACATCGATCTCGGTACGGCAGTTAAGACAACGCGTTATGTTGGTGGGGCAGCGCAGCCAGCTATTGGGGATGACGGTCAAGCAGGCACTGCACTACCCGCTGGAGCTGCAGCAATGCCCTCATCGCGATCGCGAAAATCGAGTCCATCAAGTCCTTGATCAACTTCAAATTCCCGAAGGATGGCTAAACAAAACCGAGTTAGAGCTCTCTGGCGGGCAGCAGCAGCAGGTAGCCATGGCTCGGGCTCTCGTCGCACAGCCACAATTACTGCTGCTTGACGAACCGACATCGGCCCTAGATGTGGGAGCCGCTACGCGTATCCTTGAGGTCATGCAGTCGCTGGTACAAGCGCAAACGCTAACGGTAGTGATGAGTAATCATCAACTAGACCTCGTGCAGGATTATTGCGATCGCGTTCTCTATTTAGAAAATGGTCGCCTCAAGCTTGACCAAAGGGCTGACCAGGTTGATTGGACGACCTTAAAGCAAAGGTTTTTGCAGGCTGATGCCAAAGCAAAAGATGAATGGCCAGACGATGATTAATGGAGCCGTTCTCCAAGTGAAAGGATATTTTGAACGCTTCATGCCCTCATTCTGTTGAGCTGATGCCGCCGTGCTGGGAACGTTTTTTGAGCCGCCCGAATATCCTTTAGGGATTAGCTTGACAATAAAATACCCGGACAAGACTGTGGCAGGGTGAATGGGTCGCAGGATGAATGAGTCGCAGGGTGAATGAGTCGCAGGGTGAATGAGTCGCAGGGTGAATGAGTCGCAGGGTGAATGGGATGTTATTTAAGCGCGACTCCCTTAGCAGAGGCTGCTTTGGATGGCCCAATCTTTGATGCAGTCTGGGTTTTCTTACGGATGAAATCTGTTGGTATCGCCCTACAGATGGTCTGACATTAAGACTTGAATGTATGGGGCAATGATTATCTAATCGGTTTGTTATGATGGCTCGGCACATTGGTAGCGGTGCGATCGCCCCCCACAGTCGCGATGGATTGGTCTGATATCTGGCTATTGTTAGCGCCCCCTTTGGTCGGGGGCGTCATTGGTTACTTTACAAATGACCTCGCCATCAAAATGCTTTTCCGGCCTTATCGGCCTTACTACCTCTTTAAGCGACGGCTACCGCTTACCCCCGGTTTGATTCCCAGTAATCAAGAGCGCTTGGCTCGCCGCGTTGCCGACACCATTATGGGGTCACTGCTAACCCCCACAGAGATGGAAAATCTCGCCCGGCGTCTCTTGCAAACTGAGCGAACCCAACAGGCAATTCGCTGGTTATTGGAGCTGAGTCTAGACCAAATTCAGTCTCGCAACCGAGTCCGCACGGCAGAAATCGTCGGGAAGGTTTTGCAAGATGTTTTTGGCACCTCTTTACCCCGGCTCTTGCGGGTCTGGGCGCGACGAGAAGATTTTCTACAGGCTCAAATCGACCAAATATTTGACCAAGTGCTGTTGGAATTTCAGCTATCGTCTGAGCAATCTCAGCAGCTCTCTAGTTGGTTATTGATTTCCGTGTTGCCGCCAGATCGCATTCGGCGGATGCTGATAGACTTCCTGACCGATCGCAATATTCAAACCATTGACGAAATTTTTCGCTCGCGGACTAGCGGCACTTACTGGGTCGTTGCCAATCTGTTTGGCGTCCGCAATGCGCTGACCCGCCTGCGCACCTTTTGTCTCGATGAGCGTGACACAACCAACCTCCGCATTGCTGAACTCGTGGAGGCGCTGAATATGAACGCCCGGCTCCAAGAGATTTTGCAGCAGTTGACGTTGCAACGATTGCCGGTAGTGACCGTGCGAGAACTTCGTCAAACGATTCGCGAAGCTGTACGTGGTTACATTCAAACTCTGGGGCCAGATCTGCTCAAAGGGCTAAGCCCCACGATTAACTGGCAAATGTTAGCGACTCAATTGCTCAATCGGCTGCAAAATTCTCGGGTAATTACTGACTCTTTAGATCCGGTCAGCGAAGAGTTGGCTCTAATTTTAGAGCGCTATTTGGAACGTGATTTAGAAAATATAGTTTCTCAAGTGATCCCGATTTTAGATATTGATCAAGTCATTATTGAGCGGGTCTCTACGACCAATCCGCGTGAGTTAGAAATGGCGGTCCAGGGCATCGTGCGCAATGAATTGCAAGCGATCGTCAATCTCGGGGGAGCGCTGGGCTTTTTGATCGGTAGTTTACAAGCGGCTTTTTACTATTTTCGCTAGTGGGTTGGCTCGATCAATAAATATAGAAAGGTCTTGGCTCGTTTGGTAACGACTCTCCTGTTGATGAGTCACTGACTTGAATTTAACCCCGCAGGATTGTTTGAGCGATTGCTGGCGCTACGATTTCTAGCGTGCTCACGAAGCGGGAGGCGTGGATCACACTTTTGGGAGTCGTTGCGTCTCCCAAACCAGCCCGGCTCTAGAGGGTCATAGGGGCAATGGGGGCAATATCAGGGTCATAGCCACCGACTTGGTTAGTCCGGAGAATCCATGCAGATGCGCCATAGTCTAAAAATTTGCGGGCAACTGTATCGCTGGCTTTACGGGGTAGAAGCGTGCGCCAACTGCTGATCCCCATCAGCAGATTTTGCAGCGGTTTGTCTTCGATCGTGCTGCCTAAGTTAAATTCGTTCGTCTCCCAGTCGGCGCGAGGCTTGCCAAAGGGCTGCAGCGTTTGCTTCAGCTCTTGGCCAAAGTGCATCAGTTCTGTCAAGCGATCGCTTTGATGAGGATGGGTTTGTGCCCATTGCTGCAGGTGGGCGGTATTTTGACCAATCGTTTCGCTGATTTGCTGAATGGCGGCAAATAGTGCCTGGTTAGAGTCTTGAGAGCAGTTGTTGGCGGGGCCGACATAGGTGGCACCGGTGCCATCACCGATGCGGTAGCGGGCGGTCATGGCCATCAAGAAGGCCTCCATACGATGGAGGGGAGAGCGTTGATCTTGTGGGAAATCGTAGTTTTCGGTAAAGCAAGGGAGCTTGAGCAGAATATCGCAGGTCGGACGGTTGCCCAACCAGCCAAACTGACGGTGACCTAAATAGCGTGACCAGTGCAACGTACCGGCGACTAAGCCGTCCGTGTTTTGGGTGTAAACCTGGTAATAGCGAATGTCGAATCGCAGCTCATCCGCTAATGGATCGCGAATCACTTCGGCCACCCCAAAGGCAAAGTGGCCAAAGAAAATCGGGGTGGCCGCCGCCGGTTCCTTTTGGGTGCCGCCGATGCCGCCGTAGGTGTGGAGCACCAGCGCGCGATCGCCCGCTTGCCAATCTTCAACGGCAGCCTGAATTGCAGCGGCCGAGCCATTGTCTCGGGGTGATCCCAGGATGGAAGAAACTTGGCCCTTTCTGGCCGTGATGTTAGACCAGGTTTCTTGCCGGATATGGCGGTAGGTCTGCTTAGCGCCAAAAATGACCCGGTCGGGTTGCAGGCGCCCGAGCGATCGCGGCATCCACGCCTGGACGACAAACTGTCCGGTGTTATTTTGAGCGCCGTAGACATACCAACCCTGTTCATTGCAGGGAGATTTCTCAATTTGATGAGTGGTAGAAGGGTAACTGCCGTAATCTTTAGCGACCAGCACTGGTGGGGTACTGAGCACCGCCTCAGGGCCATCAAACTGACGAGTTGCCGGATTGAAATGGCGGGCGCGATATTGATCCGGGCCGACTGGAGCAATAAATTGCACGAGGGCGTAGTAACGTCCCGACACTTCCATCGGTTGAGCGCGCGTGTAGAGGGCGGCGTGCCCCTCAGCATCAGTACGCACCTCGATCGCCTCCAGCATGACGGTGATGTCGTCAATGGGGTGTCCGGCGGCTAGCGATTCTAACGGATCAACTTGTCGCCACCGGTTGAGGCGATCAGGCACGACAATGCCACCAAATTTGCTGTTGTATTCGGCATCGGCACTGAAGTTGACATCACGCGTGACCGCCTTGACTAATTGCCCGACCGCAGACTGCTCAAGTTGCCAGCGCAGGGGGAGCGTTTGGCCCACGAGATGGCGATGTGCGGCTGGGGTGTGGTGCAGTTCGATCAGCACGCCTTTGACTTGCGATCGCGCCGCTTTTTGGGGCAAGATTAGTCGTCCCAGCCACTGGCCAATGGGCCGATACAAGGTGGCATCGAGAGATTGTTGAATCGGAAAGTAACCCAGTTGGCACAGCGGTGACTCACGATACATCGTGTAATTGCTGGGTTTGGCTGGTTCCGCGTCTTGGCCGCTCTCTAATTCGCCTTTGAGAATGGCGTTAATGGTGTCAATCGTCTGCTGTAGAGAACTGCGCCCATCGGCCAGCATGACTTTGGGATCGAGAATGCCGCCCGGTACGTTGTGTCCCACAGGTCCCATGGAAATAATGGTGATTTTGCCTAACCGTTTGGCGCGATTCCAAAAAGAGAGGAAAAACAGTTTCCACCGACCCGGAAACATAATTGGGCCCAAGGGTTCCACGGTATCCTTGGCGCCTACCAGGTGATGCAGTTGCTCTAGCTGCAAAAGATTGCTGTTAGCGCTGATGACGCCACCGAGGGAAATCACGTCGATCGGAGCCGCGATCGCGCGCTTCAAAAAAGGGGCATTGGCGCAAGACATCTGACCACCACCGCTGTAACCGATAAAGGTGACGGGTGTACCGCTACCCACGCGATACCCATTTTTCAGCAAGCCACTAAAGACAATCTGGGCAATGCCCTGGTTGTACAGCGGGCCATAGCGCTTGTCGGCTGACACGCCCACAATCAAAATGTTGCGGATATTCACAATCAGCCCGAGGATGCTGGCCGGATTTGCAAATCGCAGTTTGTCTGCATAACGCCAAAAAAAGGAAAGCGTGCGATCTTCATTCAGGGGTCTGTTCATCACCGAATAGGGCATAATGCCGCGCACGAGGGCGACCCCTTCAGGTAATTGCGGAGCCAACGTATCCAGAAATTTCTCAACATCCGGCAGGTATTCAAAGCTGGAGATGCCAATGCCGTCCAGATACACGACATAGCGCTGAATATGGTCAGGGTCGGCGATGGGAGTCGCTAAATCGCCAGCATTTTCGGTGGTGTTGACTTCATCTTCATACCAACCCGCCCACCAGCCTAAGGTTTCTAGCGGGGCCAGCAGTCCTGCTACTACCACTGCCACCAGGCCAACCCATGTCAATTGCAGAACCAAGCGAACGAGACTTGGCAAGTTACTAACCCACCCAAACCACCACATGCGCACCGGTCTTAACAGGGCCAGCACAACCAGCGTCAAAAGCAGCATTAACGCCAGCCCCAAAACCGTCTTTAAGAAGGGCGTATCGCTACGCTCAGCGCCTTTGGTAACAGTTGGCTGAGCAGTCGCGTGGGTAATGGCGGCACCAAACTCGACGGGGTTAATGGGGGCAGCATTACCAGGATCTGGCATCGTGACCGGTGCCGCCGTTTGTCGCTCTTGCGTAACGGTGCTGACCTGTGCCTCGACCTCAGTTTTGAGTTCACTGGTCGAGGCCTGGATGCGATCGTAAAACAGCTCGACCACTTCCTCTCGCTCGGTCTTGAGATCAACGCCGGCAGCAGTGTCAGCCAACCAGCGAGCAAAAGCGGCGATCGGGCGACCAATAGTTTGCTCGATGATTTGCAACAGCAACCAGCCAAATCCGACATAGCCAAACGATTCGGGAATGCCGAGATTGGTCACCGCACCGAAGCCGACCACCATCGCCAACAAGTGCCAAATGGAGAGGAGATTGAGCATGGGTAGCCCAGCGTAGGGCAAGGCCCCTAAAAAGCTGAATAGCAACGGGGCATAAGCCACGCCTAAAACGATCACCAGGGTACTGAAGGGCACTTTGACCGACCAAGGGACTAACGTAATCAACCAGGTGGAGCCGACTAGCGCCAAAAAACCGCCAACAAACAGGACGGCACTGATGAGCAGACTGAGAAAAAATCGCAGTGGCTTAACTTGATTGAAAAATAGGATGGCGCACTGGCCAACGCTGCGAGATAGTCCTGCTAGCAGCACCACCAACAGCGCTAGCTGTATGCCTTGAGGCAAGCTCGCAGCAATTCTAAAAGCCTCACTATTCAGGGCAAAGACGTAGCCGATGACTTCCCAAAAGCGATCAAGCATAGACGGTTCCTCTACCAAGAGGCGCGATCTCGGCATCAAGTATTCAGGCCACAAAATGCCTCTTCAGACAAGGCAAAAATACCGTGTTGCGGCGATCCACAAGCTCGCAAATAGCAAATTTTGATAACTTGTTGCAGAGCCGCGATCGCGGACATCGCCAAGCATATACGTCAGGACTGACGCAGTTGAAGTCGATCTTGGCCCCGGCATCCTCAGCTTTGAGAGATTAAGGGGCCTTTGGCAGCAGTTCTATAGGTCCTTCTTAGAACACCGATGCTGACTAGCCCCTGAATGACCTTACGCTCGCCCTCAAGATTGGGGTGCCCAGAACATTTCGACATCCCTCAGCACCACCACACAAGTCCCCAACGCATCGCGCTGACTGGCCAAAAAATCATTAACGCGGTCAGGTTCGTCGAGAATTCTGATCTCGATGGGCAAGTCAGACTCTAAGGCCATTTTGTTCGTCGTCGGAATCGCCATCTGCGGCCCAAAGCCCTCCATGGCTTTGACGACAATCGCGCTGTAAAGGCCCTGTTCTAAAGCGGTGGCAATCATGGCCGTGTGCAGCGGGCGCGCCCCCAAACGACTCCCTTCACTGGTGTAAATGCTCAGCTGTTTCCATACCTGCATGACGCTATCTCCTGCCGCTTGTTCACGTTCTGTTTTACTGCACCAAGCGGGCTCTGCATACCTGATTGCAGCAAATTGAGGGGTCTAGTAAAGTCCCGTAATAATTAGCCGCGATCGTTCGCCGTGCGGTATTCCTAATAATGCCGATTCGGCTGCTATCGATTCCCAGGGGGACGATTTGGTTGCTTCGGTAGAGGGTCGTTGTTTTCGGGGGTTGTCGGCGCGTTAATCAAGTCAACCAACCCCTCAGAGAGAAACTTGGGATCCATAAAGAGGACTTTAGAGTTGCTGCTTTCACCCAGTTTCTGATTTGCTTCAACATACTGCTGCGCAATCAAAAATTTCAAAATTTCGCGAGCATCTGGTCGTTTTTCGAGAGCTTCGGATAACAATCTAATCGATTCGACAGTCCCATTTGCCCGCTTAATCGAAGCTTGTTGCTCACCCTCGGCTTCGAGAACGGTCGCCCGGCGCTTCAGTTCAGCCGCCTGCTGTTGCTGCATTGAGTCCAGCACTGATTGCGGCGGGTTGATACTTTGCACTTCCACTCGGGTGACTTTGACGCCCCAAGGTTCTGTGGCTTCATCTAGTTGATCGAGCAAGGCCTGATTCAGCTCATCTCGCGAGGAAAAAGTATCTTCGAAGGGCATTTTGCCGATTTCCGATCGCAATGTCGTGATCACCAATTCGCGAATGGCATCCTGAATATTTTCAATTTCATAGTAGGTGCGCTCTAGATCCAAAATTTTCCAATAGACAACAGCATCAACATCCAGTGAAACGTTGTCGCGGGTAATCGCTGATTGGGGGGGCACATCCAGCAGCCGTTCGCGAATGCTATCTTCCCAAACGATGGAGTCTAAGAACGGCACAATAAAATTTAGGCCAGGGCGTAGCTTGCGATGATAGCGTCCGAGCCGCTCTACTAGAGCCTGATTACCCTGGTTCACAATCCGCACTGAACCGACAGTGTAACCAACTACGATCAGCGCCAAAATGGCAAAAACCGGGGGATTCATGAAGCGCAAGCTCCTTGCAAGGCGGACAGCGTCACCGCCAGTGTAATTCTTTTAACCGATTGTGGCGCGGCATAGGGGCATCGGCATCACAATCAGCAGTTGGCCTTGGCACTCGATCACGGTTGCGTGTGTACGGTTGCGTGTGTACAGAGGGCGATCGCCTGACCAGCTCAGTCGGTGGGTACAGCCAGCCTCTTAACGCATCAAACCGCGTTTACCATTGGGATAGACGGTAGACCAATTAGTTCGGGCTAGAGCTAACTGCTCGTTACTCACCCGCGCCCCATTCAAGTCAGCGCCACAAAGATTGGCCCCCTTGAGGTTGGCATTTGAAAGCGTGGCATAGTTCAAGTTAGCGCCGCGCAAGTCGGCCCCCTCTAGATTGGCGTTAGTTAGGTACGCCCGGCCCAAATTAGCACCCCGCAGAGAAGCCTGGGACAGGTCGGCCCGGGCAAAGTTGACACCACTCAGATCAGAATTTTGAAAGTTCGCCTTTTTGAGTTTGGACTCCGTAAAGTTGGTGTCCGTCAAGATCACCCGTTGCAGGTCAATCGAATGTAACGTCAGGAGGGCAAAATCTCGTCGCCCCTTAGTGTAGGCCTGCTTGAGTTCATCCGCGCTGAGTTTGGCCTTGCCCGCCGAGCGGGAACCGGTTGTCATCTTGGTATTGCGAGTATTCATGCCCTGGCGATCGCCGGAGCTAGAGCGCGAATTCGCCCGTTCTCGTCGAGCCCGAATAGCGGCAGCCATACGTGAAGAGGGGGATTCAGTGCGATCGCGGCCATGCCCCTCGCGTAACTTGCGATATTCTGAGTTCCCGATTTCTTCTGCTTGGCTATCTCCTCGGCCACCATGGGAATTAGGAAAAGCCAGATTTTGTGCCAGGCTGTCCATGTAGGGTTCGAGATCGAGATCGCGCAAGACTGCCTCGACTGACTGGTATCGATGGCGCACAGAAATTTCCAGCATCTTCTGCAGCACATCGGCAAAATGATCGCTGACCTGAACCAGATTGCGCCACATCATCTCCCCAGTCGTAGGGTCATAATCTAAATCCTTGGGGGACTTGCCGGTCAGTAAGTAGATACAGGTCACCCCCATCGCATAAATGTCACTGGCATAGACGGGGCGCATGGCCATTTGCTCTGGGGGCGCATACCCTGGAGTACCAATCGCATAAGCAGTTAAAGCCGTTTGATCAGAAGTCTCTTGAGCGGGGGCAACTTTATCCTTGACCGCACCAAAATCAATCAGCACCAGCTTTTTATCTTCATTGCGGCGGATGAGGTTGGCAGGCTTAATATCCCGGTGAATGATTTTGCTTTCGTGTACGTACTGAATTAACGGGAGCGCTTCACTCAAAAATTGCCGCACTCCGGCTTCAGTAAACGGCCCGCCTTGCTTAACTTCCTGCTGCAGGGTTTTGCCATTGATGAACTCCTGAACCAGAAAGAATTCATTGTTGGTCTCAAAATAGTCCAACAGCCTCGGCAACTGCGGATGATTGCCGATTTTTCCCAAAATTTTGGCCTCTCGCTGGAATAAATCACGGGCCATATCGAGAATGTGCTGGGCATCAGCCGAAGGACGCAGCTGCTTAACCACACAGGGCGGATGGCCGGGTAACGATTCATCCCGCGCTAGAAACGTCGCCCCAAAACCACCGCGACCCAGTGCCCTCAAGGCCCGGTAGCGATTACGGAGAATCAACGTTGAACCGCAAGCCTGGCAATGGTTTACACGCGGTGGATTTTTGGGTTTGGGGCAGTCTAAATTGGTGCAGTAACTCATGCGACCCGATTAACGATGTGTGCCCGTGCAATGCGTAGGAAGCCAACGACAAGAACACCCTGCGGTAGAAAATGGTCTGTGTCTAACTCCATACTATCCACACGATTGCTATGTACGCCTAATGAGACGCTGCGTCATGAAAACTCAAGTAAGTGATGACACATTACCCTAATTATTCCCACCTTCCTAGAGGGGTTTGATGCCCTTTTTAAGATTCTGATAAAGTTCTTATCCCAACGCCTTAAGAAAAGGTTCAAACTGTTCAAAAGTTACAATCAGGTATGACATTACTCCGAAATTAGGCGGGGTTGCTTGAGTGACAAATCGCACATTGGAGCATCCGTTATTTCCGCTTGTCTGTGCCAACCCGTTCTAAAACTTGAGCTCCCGACCCAGTTATTTACCGGACGATGGCAGCCATATCTACCTTTCTTTATTCAGTCGACTCGTGGCTTTAACCGGAGACTTGCATCGCGAGCGGTGAGATTGCCCATGCCGATGAGTGCATTTGAGGATGCCTGATGCCGTGTGAATTGCTGGTTGAGCGATCGCTCGGTTAGGGATCGGCTTGAAAATCAAGTACCCGGACAAGACTGTGGCAGGGTGGATGGGTCGCAGGGTTGGTGGGATGTTATTTAAGCGCAACTCCCTTGGTTCAAACGCGTTGGTGATGTTGACCATTCGACCTTCATCGCGATGGTTGATGGCCTGTGGATGAGCGGCGATTACGTTTTCAATCAGGGAGACGTGTTCGGTTGACAGAGCTAGGCATTGCTCAAGTTTCCTTATGCCAATTCGCTAACGTCTGACTGCATATCTTTACCCCTCCGCTCTCTGGCTCCTACAGCTTTCAATGCCAATCTGTAGTTCTATTCTGAAAGACTGGGACTCAGTCTCTGTTCATGGCTTCGAATCGGCCGAGGTTACGGCCATTTTATTCGCTCTATGCTTACTCACACCGTCTCTGGCGGCATCATTTTTTCGGCGTGGCCAACCTCAGACAAGGTGAAAATTTCAATGCCCTGCTCTCGTCCGCGAATGGGTACTGAGCCCAGAGGCCTGAGCTTTTGGGGCGATCGCAATTGATGCGCGGTGGCACTACTCATTAACAGGGGCGTTGACCATTCTTTAGTGAGTGACTCTAATCGCGAAGCGACATTCACCGTGTCCCCAATTACGGTAAATTCGAGGCGACCTGTCGCCCCCAGGCACCCTGCCACAATGGGCCCAGAATGCACCCCCACGCCAATAGGTAAAGGGCACTTAGTTTTACCCTTGAGCAAAATCTGTTGAGCCGCCTGAAATGCCTGCTCAGCATGATTGTTGAGATGTGCCGGGGCCCCAAACACGGCCAGCATGCCATCCCCCATAAACTTGTCGACCCAGCCACCATGCTGTTCTACCGTTTCGGCCAAAAAGCTCTGGATATGATTTAAAAAATCGAGGACCTCCAGAGGGCTCATACTTTCTGAATAGTTGGTAAAACCTCGCAGGTCGGTCACCAAAATCGTGACTTCACATTCCTGAGCTTCCTCCAGCAAGCGATTGGGGCTTTCGAAGGCGGTCTCAACAACGCTCTCGGGCAAAAACTGTCGCATTAGCAAGCGACCCGCTTCATTTTTACCCTGACGGCGCACGATACTCGCTGTGAGCATGCCTAAAAAGCCAGTACCCAGAATGGTGAATAGGGCAAATAAGCTCACAGCGAAGTCGAGCTGGAATAAAACTGCCGCATACACAAAATTACCGAGTGCCAAACTCGTGCTGATGATCGACGATCGCGACTTAACCCGAATTCCCCCTGAAACCGCTAAAAAACAACAGAATGCAGCAATATTAGTGATAATTTCCGGCTTAGTTGGCGCCAGTACTTGCCAAATATTAGTGGTAAATAAAGCGACTAAAATACCGTCAAATACCGGGATAATCACTTGTAACGTCAGCAGATTTTGCCAAGCATTAGGCCGTCGTAATACCAACAGAAAACCTGCCGATATGCAGCAGGCGATGATCGAAAAAATGGCGATGCTCGGTGACACCGAATCGGCATTAATCAAGGTTTTAGGAAAGAAAAATACCAAGATGTCAAGCAGACTTGCAATCGCCAACGTGCCAAATCGGGCATATGCGATTTTGCGCTCATTACTGAGAGAGGCTTCGGCAATGGCCTGCTTAAAGGCCTGATCAATCTCTAATCCGGCTGAAGCCGCCTGAGGGTATATCGGCGAGGCCGGTTTCGAAGCAGTCATAGTCGATTACTCTCACAACAGAACTTCCTCGTGCGGCGATTCACGAGTCATAGAGCCTTGATGTAGACGCTTCCCTAGGTTGCCCCATTCGATTCTAAGCGTTCTCTTTCAGCCATTGTCGGCGGGGTAATTGCATTCACCCAAAACCTGATTAATCCGGATGCTTGGGTGGATAACGGCAGAGGCGTTGGTCTACTCATTACTCTTCTATCCATGAGCCTTTTAATCCGTAGTCCTTTGCAGAAAAACGGGTGCTAAGGCTATAGCGGAATGCGGAATGCGGAATGCGGGGTTCGGAATGCGGAATGCGGGGTTCGGAATGCGGAATGCGGAGTTCGGAATGCGGAATGCGGAATGCGGAATGCGGAATGCGGCATTGAATGGGGATCAGATATCGGTTTTAACCATTCAGGATGATCTGATTAAAGTGCGGCTTGCTGTACTAACGCGCCATTAATATTTTTCTGACTGTCTGACCGGAATGACCCATCGCCAAGCCCCACATGGTAGCGATCGAGCGTGTTGGTGTAAGGGGAAGGCGATCGCAGTGGGAGCGTTTTTGGTCGCTACTTTTTTACTGCATGGGAGTCTTTATCCCTGGCGGTTCCTTGAGCGGCGATCGCGTGGCTAAAAGTTGCCGGATAGCGCCTCGACGCACCGATCGCAAATTGCCGGATGCTCACTCGATTGCCCCACACTGCTGGAATAGTACCAGCAGCGATCGCATTTTTTACCTTCAGCGTCAACAACGCCAACGCCAATATGGTCGGCCTCACTGCGGTACTTTGCTACGGTTAGTTTTTCCGGTGTGTCCAGCACTTCGACCTGTGACACCAAGAAGAGATAGCGCAACTCGTCGACATGAACACTGCCAGGGGCGATCGCATCGGTCGGATTCATCGCGTCGAGGGTCTGGTGTAAGCCCGTATCGGCTAAGTAGAGCAGGGCTTTTGCTTCTAGAGAAGAGCCGATCGCCTTTTCTGAGCGGGCTTGCTCCAGCACTTTGTTGACTTCCTGACGGACGTCTCGCAGTTGCGCCCATTTTTCCGCCAATTCCGGTTGCCGCCAGGTGTCTTCCAGTTTCACCCAACCGGACTCAAAGACCGACTGCGTCGGCGCTTCATAGGGCAAGTTTTGCCAGATGTCTTCCGCCATGTGAGACAGGACGGGCGCGATCGCTCGCGCCAGATTCTCAATCACGATGGCTAGCACCGTTTGGCAACTGCGACGGCGCGGCGAGTTGGCAGCACTAATGTATAGCCGGTCTTTCGCCGCGTCCAGATAGAAGTTGGAGAGATCGACCACGCAGAAATTTTGCACCGTTTGGAAAAAGCGGAAGAATTGATAGGTATTGAACGCGTCCGTCACTTCGTCAAACATTTCCGCCGTGCGGTGCAGCATATACCGATCCAGTTCGGGCAGATCAGCATAGGACACTGCATCCTTAGCTGGGTCAAAATCGTACAGATTGCCGAGCAAGAACCTCGCCGTATTGCGGATCTTGCGATACACATCGGCCGTCTGCCTCAGGATGTTATTACCCAAAGGGACGTCAGAAGAATAATCCACCGACGAGACCCATAGCCGCAGCACATCAGCGCCGTAAGCCGGTTCCTTTTTCTGATTTTTGCCCCCCTCAATGATCACTTGGGGATCGATCCCATTCCCCAGCGACTTACTCATTTTGCGGCCCTGTTCATCAATGGTGAAGCCATGGGTCAACACTTGGCGATAGGGTGCGCACCCATTGATCGCAACGCTGGTTAGCAAGCTGGATTGAAACCACCCCCGGTGTTGGTCAGAGCCTTCTAAATACATCTCGACGGGGTAGCTCATACCCCCGCGCTGCTGGGCCACTGCCGCCCAAGATGAACCCGAGTCAAACCACACATCCATGGTGTCCATGCCTTTGACGTAAGTGCGGCCATTGTCGCGATAGGTGGCTGGCAATAAGTCCTCAACCGGCAGTTCCCACCAGGCGTTTGACCCCTTTTCGGCAAACAGCGTTTGGATATAATCCAGGGTTTCTTCAGTAATGAGAGGTTCGTGGGTTTCGCTGTCGTAAAAAACGGGAATCGGCACGCCCCAAGTGCGCTGGCGCGAGATACACCAGTCAGCGCGATCGCCCACCATCGGCGTGATGCGATTTTCTCCCTGAGCGGGAATCCACTTCACTGCTTGAATGGCTTGCAGGGCTTCATCGCGAAACCCCTCGACCGAGGCAAACCACTGCTCCGTCGCGCGGTAGATCGTGGGTTTTTTGGTGCGCCAATCGTAGGGATATTTGTGGGCATACGGTTCGTGCTTCAGCAGCGAGCCGGCTTTTTCTAGCGCTTCGATGATGGCAGGATTCGCATCCTGCAGCACGTTCATCCCGGCGAAGGGCCCCGCTTCCGCAGTCATGTCCCCGCGCTCGTCCACAGGGCAGAGCACCTGCAGCTCGTACCGCTGGCCGACCACAAAGTCTTCTTGACCGTGCCCCGGTGCCGTGTGAACCAGCCCTGTACCCGATTCGGTGGTGATGTAGTCGCCGCCGATGATGACAGGACTGGTTTCCCCACGTTTGTCAGTGGGCAGTTGGTCTTGCAACGGATGGCGATAGGCGGCCCCTTCTAAATCGGCCCCTTTAAATTCGGCTTGGAGGGTGAGTTCGCTATCCAGCACTTGGCTGATGCGGCCTTGCAGGTCTTTAGCAATCAGTAAATACTTAAACGGCTGGCCAGAGGCCACTGCCACCACGGCATAGGTCAAGTCACCATTCACCGCCACCGCCATATTCGCCGGAATGGTCCACGGTGTCGTTGTCCAGATGGCGATACCCAATTCCGCAAGATATGGCGCCAGCGCTGTCTCAGTTGCCGCTGACGCTTTTACCATGGGGAATGCCGCATAGATGCTAGGAGAGGTGTGCCCTTCGGGATATTCCAGCTCCGCCTCGGCGAGGGCGGTTTGCGATGTCGGACTCCAGTGAACCGATTTGAGTCCGCGATAGATATAGCCCTTGAGGTACATCTGACCAAACACCCCAATTTGGGCGGCTTCGTAGGCGGGCTGTAGGGTCATGTAGGGAGCTTCCCAGTCGCCCCAAACGCCATAACGTTTAAAGCCTTCACGCTGTTGGTTGATGGCCTTTTCGGCAAAAGCTTTGGCCTTATAGCGCAGCTTGATGGGCGTGAGCTTGGCGCGGGCTTCGGGATCCATGTTTTGTAGAACTTTCAGTTCGATGGGCAGACCGTGACAATCCCAGCCGGGAATGTAGCGCACCTTGCGCCCCTGGAGAATCTGATACTTATTAATGATGTCTTTGAGAATTTTGTTCAGCGCATGCCCCATATGCAAAGCGCCGTTGGCGTAGGGCGGACCGTCGTGCAACACAAACGGGTCGCCAGGGTTGGTCTCAGCAAGCTTTTCATAAAACTGGTTCGCTTCCCAAAATTTCTGAATTTCGGGCTCGCGCTTGGCGGCATGGGCCCGCATTTCAAAGGTCGTTTTGGGCAGCAGAACGGTTTCTTTGTAGCTTTGGGTGTCAGTCACGGCCAGTAGAACGAGTGATTTTTTGCACGAAATGATTATCAGGTACAGACTTCATCCCATCAAGCAGGCGGAATGAAAATTCTGTGATTTGACATTTATCTAGCGTAGGTCAGACAGAGGAGTTTGCGCGGACGGCTCCCAAAATTCTCCGCTAAAACCCTCACAAACCGGGTTTGCATCGGCCACCGATTGAACTGAGCCATCCATGGAGTCCTGGACTCATACCAGCTTTCCGGAATAGAGCTACAGACTGGCATGGGGAGCTATGGGGGCAAGGGAGCGAAGGAAAAAGATGTGTATCTGGATTTTAGAGAAACGTTATTACCAGTTGGCTTCAATTTTGGCCCCGGCATCTTCAATTCTTTGGGAAATCGATCTCAACCATCCTCGGATTTGGATTAGTGTCCTTGGTTTTTCGCCACCTGAATGACCTGCTTCAAAGCATAGCCGGATCAGCATTTTGAGCTCCGTTAGCGCGGATGAACCTCACCGCCTGCGGCACCTCTCCTTCCCAAGGAGAGGCTCAAATGCCTTCTGAATCAAGCATCCAACCGAATTTGGTCTGAAGATTCCGGTTCCTCTCCTTGGGAAGGCTACCTGCTACACACGAGTGTGTGAATTGTCATTGTCAGTCTACTCGTCTCCTAAATCCTCCAATTCTGGGGGAAAACCGGAGTTCAAAGTCCCCCAGAATTGGAGGACTGAAGGGGGCAATGCAGCATTTTGCGACCGATTCCAAGATGTGTGTACTTAGTAGCTTTGGGAAGGAGAGGTAAGGTTCTGTAAGCCGTAGAATTTCCGGTTCAACTTGGGTGGCGAATAAATCGTGACACTAACGATTTGGCGATTCGGATTTGGCGATACAGGGACTTTTGCGTAAGTCCGCAAGTCAGTCGTTGGCGGCTTCGAAATTTAGGGTCAGGCTCGGGTCGATATCACGTTCTGCCAACACGCCGTTTAAAAAGACATCAGCCAGCCCTTTAGCAAAGGCTTGAGTCTGTTCTGAGGCGCTGGCTTGTGCGCCTAAAGCGGAGTGGGTAAAGCCCGCGATCGCAAACATGCCTAAAAAGATTTGCGCTAGCACCCGAGGATTGAGGGGACGATAGATGCCTCGATCAATCGCGGTTTGAAAAAAGGCTTCGGTGACGTCGATCATCGTGGCGAGAATTTCGCTTTGCACCTGTCCCTGCAGTTCTGGATGCAGTTGGGCTTCCATAAAGCACACCCGCATCAAATCGGCGTCGTGGTGAATGTCGTTGATGCGGTGCAACATTACCTGATCGATCGCTTGATAGTTGGCCATCTCGCTCAACTCGGTGAGCAGGTCAGTCAACAACTCTGTCCAACCGTTAGAGGCCACTTTTACCAGAATGGCTTTCTTACTCTCAAAATGTCGAAATAGGGTGCCCTCGGCCACTCCAGCAGCTTGCGCCAAATCTCGCGTCGTGGTGCCGCCATAGCCTTGACGTGCAAACAGCCGCTGAGCCGCTTGCAAAATTTTAGTTTCGGTGTCCTTTTCCAGGCCGGGTGTCGTCGTGGTGTAGTAAGCGACCATGATAGAAAGGTCCCAATGACGTCGATAGAGCGAGCCCGTGCTCACGGCCATTGTGCAGTGAGTGAGAACGCGATCGCGGCCCAGTTCACATAACCTCACACTCAGCGACAAAAGTCAGTTAACTACTGAGAAATACGACGATATTGTTCAACATCG
This sequence comes from Cyanobacteria bacterium P01_F01_bin.56, assembly GCA_039185935.1. Taxonomy (GTDB): domain Bacteria; phylum Cyanobacteriota; class Cyanobacteriia; order Phormidesmidales; family Phormidesmidaceae; genus Halomicronema. The sequence continues at coordinate 22,774 of JBCDAJ010000085.1, forward strand.
ACAGAAATATTTATCTTTGCTGAATTAATTTTCAACCCCATTATTCAAAGACAATTCAGGGGTAATTGCTCAGGACTTATGCAGTTGCCTCCGATTGATATTTAGATGCAGTTTAGTCGGGCTAGGGGGTAGGAGGCGAGACGGTAGGCGATCGCAGGGCATCGGCTACTTTTTTGACAAAGCTCGCGGTCGGGACGGCGAGCAGCAAGCCTAAGAATCCGGCAAATTTAGCCCCGACTAGGAGAACTACAATCACCACCGCTGGATTCAGGCCGGTCACGCCACCAATCAGCCGGGGGGCAATCACGTTATCGTTGATTTGCCCGAGAACCGCTGCCACAACTAGCACCTTGAGCCCCAGCGTGAGGGATTGGAACCCGAGCAGGATGCTAATTCCCAAAACCGCTACCGTACCCCCAAACGGAATCAGACTGACGAACCCAATGACAATGCCAAACAGCAAGCCATAGGGCACATCAAGCAAGATAAACGCGATCGCCTGCGCGGTGGCCAAGATCAGCGCCAGGGTCGCTTGTCCCGAAAAGTAGCCCTGGAAGCTGGGCTGTAGCGAGTCGCGAATTTCTTGTTGCAGCGTTGGGGATAGCCAACTGAGTACCCCCCGCCAGAGTTGCTCGCCATTTAACACCAACAAAATGCTGAGAACTAGGGTGATCAGCAGGTTGAGGGTGCTGTTGATAGTGCTTAGCGTAACCCCGATAATCTGGCTTGTGGCGGTCTGTAGCGCTGAGGAGAGACGATTGGCGGCCTCGACGGTGATCTGGGCAAAATCCAGGGGCGCATTCTGCATAAAGGAGCGATCGTTAAGCAGTAGCAGTTCGTTTTTAGCGAGTTCGATCCATCGCGGTAACCCCTCGGCAAAATCATTCAACTGTTGCCACGCCAACGGCCCTAAGAAAATAACGAGGACGCTGGCGGTTGTGAGTGCCGCTAGCAGCACCAGCGCCGTCGCTAAGCCGCGGGATAGATGGCGCTTTTGCAGTAGGAGGATCGGATAATCCAGCAAAAAAGCGATCAGACTGGCGGTCACCACAATGCTGGGAATCGGCTGCAGCAGCGAACCCAGGCGATAGAGCAACCAGCCGTTCAAAACCACGACGGGAAATGCGAGTCCTACGATCGCCCACTTTGGCAAAGTCGACAGCATGCCTTTACCCCTTACCGTTTGCCCATACTCAAACTACACCTTCACTTATCCCACGAGGAGGTCTTCTTCTGGGTATTGCACCAGACTGGGGCTGTGATCGCCCACTAACGCTGCGATAAATAGCAACACCCCGACTCGACCGACATACATGCTGCCAATGATGACCAATTGTGAGGGCGTGGTCAGGTCAGCCGTGATGCCCGTTGAGAGGCCCACCGTCGCAAAGGCCGATACCGCTTCAAATAGCAGTCTTATAAAGTTGAACTCCGGGTTGAAAATGGCCAAGGCGATCGTGATCCCGATGACCGCCATGCCCGACCCGAAGACCACGCCAACGGCCTTAAAGATGCGCGTTGGGGGAATCTCACGGCGATAGACCAGCACTTCGTCATACCCTTTCAGCACGGCGCGGGTGCAAATAAACAGGATGCTGACCGTTGTCGTTTTGATGCCCCCGCCGGTACTGCCGGGGCTGGCCCCAATAAACATCAAGGCAATCATGACAAATAGGGAAGCATCATGCATGTGGCCCAGATCAATGGAGTTGAAACCGGCGGTGCGGGCAATCACCGACTGGAACCAAGCAGCGGTTAATTTATCATTCCAGGTGAAATCTCCCAGGGTGGCCGGATTGTTGTATTCCATGACCAAAAAGGCAAAGGTGCCCAGCGCCAGCAGCGTGATGGAGCTGACGACCACGATTTTAAAATTGAGGGAAAAGCCATCATATTGGCGGCGACCGAGCAGGCGATCGCGCCCCCACATAAACGCTTCCATAATGACCTGGTAGCCAATGCCGCCAAAAATGACCAGCGCCGTAATGACCACGGTCATCCACGTCGAGCGAGCATATTGCACGAGGCTATCTTCAAAGAGGCTAAAGCCAGCATTGTTAAAGGCGCTGATGCTGTGAAAAATGGCCGACCACAGCCCCAACACCCTGCCGTGATCACGCATCATGGTCGGCATCAGGCAAAATGCCCCGGTCAGCTCGCAGATCAGGGTCATGCTGATGATCGAGACGAGTAGCGTTCGCGTCCCTGAGAGCTCCGGCGTATCCATCGATTGTTGGACGGCCAGACGATCTTTGAGGCGCAGCCGCCGCTTAAGCACCAACAGCAGTAGGGTGGTGGCGGTCATATAGCCCAACCCCCCCACTTGAATCAGCAGCAAAATGATGAATTGTCCCAGGGGTGAGTAGTAACTGCCGGTATCGACCACAATCAACCCCGTTACACACACCGCAGAGGTGGCGGTAAACAGCGCCACGATAGGATGGTTCCATTGACCACTGGCGGTGGCTAAGGGCAACCACAACAGCATGGTGCCCACCCCGATCAACATTAAAAATCCCGCACAAATAGTGCGCGGTACGGTCATTTCAAAGAGACCCATACATCCCCAGCCTGCTGGCAAAATCGAGGTCGTGCCAATCTCCAACAGGCTTGGCAGTCGGTAAATTGAGCAACGTTGCTCCTTATCTTTCCATGAGTTGCAGCGGAAGACTACACTGCCTTTGGAGTCGACCAACCGCCATGAGTTCAGAACTGTACCAAAACATTCAAACCTTTTATGACCAGTCTTCGGCCCTGTGGGAAAGCACCTGGGGCGAGCATATGCACCATGGGTACTACGGCCCCACGGGCAACCACCGCAAGCACGATCGCTATCAGGCCCAAATTGACCTCATTGATCAGCTTTTGCGCTGGGCCCAGATTGAGCAGGCGACGGCCATTTTGGATGCCGGTTGTGGCATTGGCGGCAGTGCGCTGTATTTGTGCGATCGCTACCAAGCTCAAGTTTCAGGAGTCACGTTGAGTCCCGCCCAGGCTACCCGCGCTACCGAACGGGCGGCGTTGGCAGGTCTGAGCGATCGCGCTGAATTTCTCGTGGCGGATGTCCTCCACACCCCGTTTCCTGACGCCCAGTTCGACTTCATTTGGTCGATGGAAAGTGGCGAACACTATCCCGACAAGGGGCAATTTTTTCAAGAAAGCTATCGCCTTTTAAAGCCGGGGGGACGGTTGTTAATGGCGACGTGGTGTCATCGTCCGGCGAATTCGCTGGCGGGTCCGCTGACGGAGTCAGAACAGCGCCATCTCGACTGGCTGTATCGGCTTTACCATTTGCCCTATGTTTTGTCGGTGCCGGACTATGCCCATCTCGCCCAACAGTCAGGTTTAGGGCAAATCCGCACGGCGGATTGGTCAGAGGCGGTGGCACCCTTTTGGGATGACGTCATCGCTTCGGCCTTGAACTGGGAGGCGATCGCGGGCGTGTTGCAAGCGGGGTGGCCGACGATTCAGGGGGCGTTTGCCCTGGGCCTAATGCGCTGGGGCTTTCAACGGGGTCTGGTGCGCTACGGCATTATTAGTGCCACCAAGCCTGCGGACTGACAGAGGCCGCTGAATGTGATTGCAGTCGATTTTGGCTCCGACATCCCCGAGCCTGGGGCAATCGGCTGCAACATCTCTCAGATTCCCATCCATAGGCATAAGTCTGGTAAAGCCATGTATGGCAGAGCTTCTGGTGATCGCTTGCAAGGGGTTGTAAGGCGGAGATGTGGGCTGCGTCGAGTCGTTGCGACTGGGGGAAATTTCGCTTTGCCCCCAGACCCCTGTCGACCATGACGAACTGCCGTCCTGGACCTCGCAGATCAGGTTATCGGTGAGAGCTTGGATAAGCTTCTGATACGGATTGAGCAAGGCAACGCAGTTGTCTAGCACTCCAAACGGGTCGTGAAACTTTTGCTGCATCAGTAAAAGAGCAACTTTTGTGTAGAGGATAGAGATTTGGGGGGTAAGAGGGCTTTTGCGTCAATTCGATGATATTGCGTGATCTGTAAATTCACGGTGATTTTCGTCCCGTTGGGGGCGGAACCATCAGGATTCTGAGGGTGGTGGGCGTAATACTGAATAGCCCCTTTGCAGCGTTGATGCGCCTTCCCATCATGCAAGTTCCGCCTCCCCCACGCCCAACGTATCCGCCCCCGACCGCCACATCTACGTTGCCCCCACCGCCGCCGCCTGCAACCTATCCCCCACCGGCACCCGCATCCACGTTGCCGCCGCCGCCGCCGCCACCGACGTATCCGCCACCGCCGCCGCCACCGACGTATCCCCCGCCGCCACCGCCACCGGTTTTTGGGCCACCCCCTCAGCGGGCGCTAAATCCCGAGGCGGTGCCGCTAACGCTCGCCTGCGATCTGATGTTCCTCTCCGTCACCATTGGGATTGGCATCTTATTAAAAATGTTGGTGATGGCAGTTTGGCCCCCTGCGATAAGCGCGACTGAACGGCAAATGATGGAGTGGATGCCCTTTTGGGCGGTGATCACCACTGCGATCGGCTACTTACTCTTAGATTTAGGACGGTGTTTTACCGCGCGCGCGGGGCTACCGTTTCACGCGGATGCCAAGACGATTTACCGCACCTATGGGCGACGCTTGGAATTAGTCATCGACACGATCGCGGGGCATCTAGTGTTGCTCTGTTTGTGCTTGCTTATGCCCAATCATCCATTTTTTAGCAAGCTATTTTTATCCGCCGCGTTGTCTCTGCTGGCCTACTTTTTAGGTCGAGGCATGCCCTCACGGCAACAGGCCTTTGTCGCCTCTAGCGGGGTGTTTACCTTTGCGATGTTGCTAATTGCGATCGCCGTCACCGTCCGCACTTAAAGTCTCGTTAGTCTTGGTCGATTGGCCGTCGCTGCACCCGCCGCCGGAGTGTGCATGACACCGTTGCGTTCCAGCGGGGAGATCGTGACACCAACTTGAGCAGCTTAGCCTGGATTATTTATGACCCTATGCCGAAAACGGCTAAAACGTTTAGATCATAAGGAATCTAGCGTTTTCGCGTTTTCGACAGTGTGTTTTTGTACATGAAGGCTGAAATGCAATCAATGCAAGCGTTATGGATTTGAGCAAAAGCCTGGTGAATTATTCAGGTTAGGCGCAGAAATCCGCAGCAACTCATCATCACCGCACCTACTCCCCACCCAGCCACCCAACCACCCAGCTACCCTCACACCCTGCTACCCTCCCCGCCATTCTCTTGCTAAAACTGAGAAGACACCGCCGCCCCCACCCTGCCCATGACCCGCGATGACCTGCTGCACCTCATCGACCAAGCTGCCGCCGAAGGCTGGAAAGAACTTGACCTCGCTGGACACAAACTCACCGAGCTACCGCCCGAAATTGGTACGCTAACCCAGCTCGAAACCCTGATTTTGGGCAAGTGGGACAAAGAAAAAAGCCGATATGTCGGCAATCAACTGAGCAACCTGCCGCCGGAAATTGTCCAGCTCAAGAATCTGCAATCTCTCGACCTCAGCTATAACCAACTGAGCAACCTGCCGCCGGAAATTGTCCAGCTCAAGAATCTGCAATCCCTCGACCTCAGCTATAACCAACTGAGCAACCTGCCGCCGAAAATTGTCCAGCTCAAGAATCTGCAATCCCTCGACCTCAGCTATAACCAACTGAGCCGCCTGCTGCCGGAAATCGGCCAACTCACCCACCTGCAATTCCTTAACCTCAGCTCTAACCGACTGAGCCGCCTGCCGCTAGAAACCAGACGACTCACCAGTCTGCAATCTCTCATTCTCAGCCACAACCAACTGAGCAACCTGCCGCCGGAAATTGTCCAGCTCAAGAATCTGCAATCCCTCGACCTCAGCTATAACCAACTGAGCCGCCTGCTGCCGGAAATCGGCCAACTCACCCACCTGCAATTCCTTAACCTCAGCTCTAACCGACTGAGCCGCCTGCC
>JBCDAJ010000086.1:0-27851 GCA_039185935.1 Cyanobacteria bacterium P01_F01_bin.56
CCATCAAAACCTCATCTAACCGCTCCTTGCAAAGGAGCGAAAGCAGACTGTCATTAAGCCTCTCCTTGAGAAGGAGAGGTGCCGCAGGCGGTGAGGTCGGACAAGCGTCAAAACTCCACTTCTGAACCTTGATGAGGTTTAGCATGCTCTCTGGGAGAGCGACCCCAAAACTAAACCTTCAATCTTTACTTGATTCATGATTCAGATGGGCTCCATTTGGCCGAAGTGTTGCTAAATAGAGCTAATTTTTTTGTTACATAAAACTTCGCAAGCAATGACTCTGAACGACCCACGTGGAATATGAACAGGGAATGCAATCCCCGCTAAACTTTGGTTTCGCGGCCTCCGGAGCGGCTATGTAGAGGCTAGTCAATTACCAGTTAAATTTGAGCTCACATCAAAACAGTATAGTTTTTTACAAACAAATTACGAACTCGTTTGTATGGTCGGGGAAATTTAGAAACCGTATTTACCCAGACTTTGCACTTGTTCGTTCATCTACTTTCTTGATAGATGATCTCCCCAAGTCTGGGGCTAGAAGACGAGTTTCTTCAAGGCTTTGAGGAGGCGACGCATGAACCAAGGTGATCTCGAACTGCAAACGGCCCAGGGTAAACCGCCCACCCCACCTCAATATGAGGGATGGCAAGCCAAAGTAGCTGAGTATTTTGATTTTGCTCACTATAAAACCGGCTTTCGCACAGAGATTGTGGCGGGGCTCACCACATTTATGACGATGGCTTACGTCTTGGTGGTGCATCCGCTGATTATGTCCGATGCGGTTTTCCTGGCTGAATCCGGAGATTTGTTTCGAGAGTTAGTGGTGGTTACCGGCATCACCGCAGCGATCGGCAGCTTGGTCATGGGACTATACGCTAAATATCCCTTTGTGTTGGCACCAGGAATGGGTACCAATGCCTTTTTTGCATACTCCGTGGTCCTGGGATTGGGGATTGATTGGCGGGTAGCGTTGGCCTGTGTGCTGGTCGAAGGGTTTATTTTTATTGGCTTAACCGTCACTGACGTGCGGCGACATCTAATTACAGCGGTCCCCTCTTGTATTAAGGCAGCGACTACTGTAGGCATTGGCATGTTTTTGGCCTATATCGGCCTCGCGAGTGTCCCTGAAATTGGTGGCGCGGGTCTAATCGTGGCCAATGAAGTCACCAAAACTACCTTTGGCAGCTTTCGAGAGCCCGCTACATTGTTAGCAACTTTTGGCATTTTCATCTCTGCTTTCTTTATGATTCGCCGCATCAAAGGAGCTTTGCTGTGGGGCATTGCTGGAACCGCCATCTTAGGATGGGTGTTTGGTATTGCGGCTCCTCCTAGTGGGATTGTGGCCCTGCCCGTTTTCCCCAGTAATTTAGTCGGCGCGGCTTTTAGCGGCTTCTCAGGGATTAATGCGAGTAACTTTATCGACTTTGTGGCTGTGTTGCTGGTGCTTTTATTTGTAGACCTGTTCGACACCATTGGTACCCTGATGGGAGTGGGTACTCAGGCGGGCTACATTGACGAAAGTGGGCAACTGCCCCGAGCTAACCAGGCGCTCTCTGCCGACGCGATCGCCACGACGGCGGGTGCGGTATTGGGCACTTCTACCGTCACCACCTTTGCAGAATCAGCCTCGGGCGTGGCCGAGGGAGGCCGCACGGGCCTAACAGCGGTTACGGCGGCCGTTATGTTCTTAGTGGCGTTATTGTTTGTGCCCATTTTTGAAGCGATTCCGGCCTTTGCGACAGCTCCAGCGTTGTTGATTGTGGGGGTGCTGATGATGTCTGGGGTCGCTAACATTCGCTGGGGAGATTTGACCGAAGCGATTCCGGCCTTTGTCACTATCTTCTTTATTCCCTTTGGATTTTCGATCGCGGCAGGTCTCTCTGCCGGGTTGATTCTTTATCCTTTTGCCAAGCTAGCCAGTGGTCGCACCAGCGAGGTATCTGTCATTACCTGGATTTTGGCGGCCATCTTCATTGTGCGGTTTGTCTTCACCACTCTGCGGTTTGGTTAAGTTAGCCCCAAGCTCGCTCTCCCATAATGTAGGTTGCCGTGACGGCGCGATCGTCTCCCATGATGACGAGTGAAAAGGCTAAATCCGCCAGTGCTTTTAGGGTTTGGGCGGTAGGCTTGGGATTACGTTGGGCCAGCAGGGGGGTGGATTGCGGGTCTAATACGACAAAGTCAGCTTCCTTGCCGGGCTTAAAATTCCCGATGACGTCGTCCAGGGCTAAGGCTTTGGCACCGCCCAAGGTGGCTAAAAACAGCGCCTTAAACGGAGACAGCTTTTGATGGCGCAGTTGGGCGACTTTGTAGGCCTCGTTCGCCGTTTGCAGGATGGAAAAACTGGTACCGGCACCCACATCGGTTCCCAAGCCCACTTTGACCGGAGTTTCTAGAGATTTAGCCTGCTCAATTTTGAATAGCCCGCTCCCTAGAAATAGATTGGAAGTCGGGCAGAAGGCGATCGCGGCCTGCGCTTCTGACAAGCGCGCAAACTCTGCATCCGTCAACTGAACGCCATGGGCAAACACCGAACGATCTGTCACCAGTCCGGCTTGATCGTAGGTATCCAAGTAGCCAGCGCAGTGGGGAAATAGTTCTTTGACTAGAGCCACCTCGTTCACATTTTCAGACAGATGAGTGTGTACATAAACATCGGGATATTCCGTCAACAACTTCCCCGCAAGGCGGAGTTGCTCAGTCGTCGAGGTAATGGCAAAACGTGGCGTCACGGCATACAGTAAGCGGCCATTTTTATGCCATTTTTCAATCAGCGCTTTGGAGTCTTGATAGGCGGTCTCTGCAGTGTCACAAAGGTCATCTGGAGCATTGCGATCCATGAGCACTTTACCCGCGATCATCCGGACATTTCTTGCCTGGGCAGCTTCAAAAAATGCGTCAGCCGATTGGGGATAGACGGCCGCAAACACCAGTGCTGTAGTGGTGCCGTTGCGGAGCAGCTCATCTAAAAAGACATCGGCAATTTCGCGAGCATAATCTTTATCTTGAAATTTGCGCTCAGTCGGAAATGTGTACTGATTTAACCATTCCAATAGCTGCTCTCCATAGGCTGCCATCATCGCAGTCTGGGGAAAATGAATGTGAGTGTCGATGAATCCAGGCAGAATCAGGCGATCGCGATGGGTCTCTACAGATACATCAGCATACTGAGCTGATAATGTGTCGTAAGGTCCAAAATCCTGAATGTATCCTGCTTCATTAATAACGAGTAATCCATCTAATACATAGCGAACGCTATCAGCTTCTGTGGCAAAAAAAGGATCATCAATAAAGTCAAGAAACGCCCCTCGAATCGCTTTCATTGCCACCTCAACTCATCCTATTTCGATAGTCAAACGATGTGTGACCCAATCTATCGCCAGCTCTTGGTTAAACCTTCAAGTTTGTCCAAGGTAGGTTTACCGCAGAATGCGGAATTCTGAATCCCCTTCGGGAAGGGCAAAGCCCTCCGGAGTTCGGAATCAGAACACTCGCTGTGTGGTGCTTTTAGAAATCACAACTGTCCTGACCTGATTGCGGATCGCTATAGCCTAAAGATGCATAAACAATCATCCAAATGCGAGATTTATCGCTATCGATAGCAGTAACCGAAGATTGCGTAGGCGACTGCTGCCGATAACGAGCGGTTGAAAATTAAGCGCTAGTAACGGTCCTACATACACGGCGAGCTGAGCAAAGTCGGAGCTGCAACCCAGGCAAAGCCTCCTCTAGCCCCTCTAGGGCGGCAAAGCCAACGACTCCGCTTAAGGGACGCTTACAACGCAACAGTACCGATTCTACGGAGAACTACTGCTCAGCTTGATAAGACGCTTGCTGATCTTGTCCCTCGTTCTGATCCGCTTGCTGATCTTGAGCTGCCGCCTGATTGGACTGATTGTTGGAGTAGCTATACTCATCTTGAGCTTGCTCGTACTCTCCCTGTTCTTGGCTGTATTCTGACTGCTGGTTAGTTTGCGTAGACTGCTGGGTATACCCCTGCTGTTGATTGGCCAGCGCTACCCCGCCCTGACCCACCCAGGCAAACAGGGACAGGGTTACCACCATTACTGCAGCAAAAAAACGACGCGTCATTGTAGAGTCTCCTTAATAAATACATCTGTGGGCAAATGTCATCGCTGGGAAATGGGGTCACCAAGTTTGCTAGACCATTGTTGGCAAGTTATTCTTTACTCTTGTGTACTCCCCTCGTCTGCTGGGTTGAGGTTAATTCCACTATCAGTTTCAGCTAAGGGCACTTGGCCATCCCTCACTTTACCCCCAAAGCGTTCTAGAAATTTAGTGGTGGTTTGAGCGATCTGTTGTCGTTGATTGACCAAGTAAACGCTGACTAATGTCAAGGACACCCCAGCCCACTGCAACTGAGTTAGCTGTTCTCCCAAAAAGAGGCTGCTAAACAGCAGGGCAAATACCGGCGTTAAAAAAATCAAGGCGCTGACGCTGGTCATATTGCCATTTGCCGCTAGAAAGAAGAACATCCCATACGTCAGCGCCGTGCCAAAGACGGTGGCATAGAGCAAGCCCACCCAATCGCCCACGAGCAAATTATCGACTTGGTTGCTTTCCCACAGCAGAGAAAAGGCCAACAGTGGTGCACCGCCCAAAAGCATATGCCAACCCGTGGCTACGATTGGGTCAGCATAGCGTTTGACATAGCCCACAATAATCGTGCCAAAAGACATGGAAAGAGCTGACAGCAGCATCAACAGTTCACCACTATTGGCTAAGGCTGACCAGCTAAAGCCGTCTACATTACTGGCCATGTTGCCGAGGGGAATGCCCTCATTGAGTAAGGCATAGAGCCGCTCCTCAGGAAGACCGCATAAGCAGATACCCGCAATGCCAATCGCCAGACCAATCGCCCCCCAGAAACCGATTTTGTCGCCAAAGAAGAATCGCGCCAGAAGGGCTACCACTAAGGGTTGAGCATCAATGAGAACGGCCCCAATACCAGCCCCGGTATTGACTAAGCCAGCGGTCAATAGACCCTGAAACAGGGCGCCATCAACCAGGGCAAAGAGTCCAATCCACAGCCATGCCGTCAGGGTTTTAGGCTGTGGCAATTTCAAAATAACAGCCAGAATGAGGATCAGCACTCCGGCAGGAAGCAGACGAAAGGCCGCCAAGAAGAAGGGCGATGTGTGAGGAAGGATATACTTCATCGCCACCATCGCAGTTCCTAAGAAAAAGAAGGGGGCGATTAGGAACAAGGGCGATCGCGACAGCTTCGTGACAACAGAGTCATCCGTTGACCCCTGAATATCTACTTTCTCCGTTGATGGCATCTGCTTTCCAATTGTTAACAGTAACGCTGACCTAAGTTAGGTGCTGAACGCAGGTTTATCAACTGGTACCTTAGCTGGATTCCTTAAAGAGGAAAGATAAGTTAGATACTGTGAACTGTAGCGGTTGTCATTTTGGGTCAATGCTTTGAGCCTGGAGCTCAGCACCGGAGCGCGATCGCCAGTAGCGAATTGGGTTAGGTGTATCCAAACCTGGGCTGTCGGCGGGGTCTTTTCCGATAGGCAAGTTGGTAACCATAGAGGACAAATCATTGCACCGTCGTGGGTGACGGTCAACTAGGGGCCAAACTTTTTCTCCATGACCGATGGCTGGCAGGTCTGCTCCAAAGACATTTCAACCAGAGACCAAGTACATTCCAACCAGAGACCAGACGTTCAATAAGCCTGCCATGACGCAAGGGGAAGGCCAGAATATTCAGTAATGTCTTCGGGCTACCCAGGCGAGTCCTCTCTTAAATAATTCATCCCAAGACTCAGCAAAGGCCGCAACATAATCGCCCCCAGCACAAAAAGCACTGAGGGCGATCCATAACACATAGATATTCAGGCTGATTACAAATAGGGGATTAGACTTAATAAACGGTCAAGATAGGTGTCTTTTGACAGCTCTATAGTGCCCTAAGCCTCCCAAAACTCTCGTGCGTTTCTAGATAGATTTACTGAAAAAAGTTAATTTGCTCTGGCATGTAAACTTTGGGCTAAGTGTATTGTCTGACACTAGCGAGGTACAGGACGAATGCTAGCAGCACTCTGGTTGCGTCAGCTCGGTGCACCCCAAGCTTATGACTGGCAGGTCTTACAAATCCCGTGAACCGTTACTTCATAGCCGCTGACTTGCCAGTCAGCGTTTAAGTGCGTGACATCAATGGACTGCAGTGATTGCCAGGGAATATCGGCGATCGCCCCGCAGCTTTGACACCGAAAATGATGGTGCGGCTCAACATTCGCGTCATAACGACAACCGCCATCATCCAACAGCACTTCACGAATCAGGCCGACGTCACTCAATACCTGCAAACAGTTGTAAATCGTCGCCTGAGAAGAAACCGGAGCATCTTGGTTAAGGTCGTTCAAAAGCTGCTCAGCAGTGGGATGGTCAGTCCGACTCAGTAAATTGGCGTACACCGCAAATCGTTGGGGCGTAACCCGCAGCTGTTTACTTTTGAGCGTCTTGACGATTTCCTCGGTTTGTTTTGACATGATGACCTTTTCGCAACGAAGCAGTGCCGTAGCCGGGCGCATGACCTAGCAGCATGCTATCGATCTGCTATGGGTGCCGTGTTTTCTGATTAAGTTCAAAAACGATAGCCTTTCTTAATTATAAGGCATATAAAATCCTTGATAAAATCCTAACTAAGAATTATTCTAATTTAAAGCGGGACACGAGCATCTTTATCCAAAGTTCGCTGATCACAACTGTGAGCTGGCTCGCTTGGTATAGAACTGAATGGTTCAACCCTGTTTAGAGTTCCAAATTCATTGTTAGGAGGTTTGTAATGGCTGTAATCGAGAAGGTTCCTTACGTCGTATTTAAGACTCGCGTTCGTGACGAGTCGGTGGAAGGGCCCAACCCCTACCGTTGGCAAGACACCACGACCGAGGACATCTTTGCCGGCAAGAAAATTGCTATTTTCTCCCTGCCCGGTGCTTTCACTCCCACCTGCTCTTCTAACCACCTGCCTCGTTACGAAGAACTTTTTGATGAGTTCAAGGCTCTCGGCATTGATGAGATTTACTGTATCTCGGTCAACGATGCCTTCGTGATGTTCCAGTGGGGCAAACAGCAAGGGGCGGCAAAAGTGAAGCTACTGCCTGACGGCAATGGTGAGTTCACCCGCAAGATGGGGATGTTGGTGGAAAAATCCAACCTGGGCTTTGGCATGCGTTCTTGGCGCTACTCCATGGTGGTTAATGATATGACCATTGAGAAGATATTCAGTGAGCCTGACTTTGGCGATAACTGCCCCACTGACCCTTTTGAGGTCTCCGACGCCGACACGATGCTGGCTTACCTCAAGGGTGAAAGTTCTCCTGGCGTTTCTGAACCTCGCAAAGAGTTTGTCGGTTAATCACTAAGCGATTTTCACCATCTCGACTCTAAAGCGGCTGGCTATCTTTAATGATGGTCAGCCGCTTTTAGTGCAAAGAAAGTAAAGTTCAGCTCATTCTCGCGGGCAGCAGTTCAAAATAGCTCGAAGTTCTCTCAAATACAAAAAACTGACGAGAAACTTAATTTCTACCGAATTCATTTATATTTCTATTCAAAAATGTGTTCTAAAAAACGAAACCCTTGCTATATTCGGGAACCATCAAGTCAAGGGGTGTATTGATTCTATATGCAGCTCTTCGGGTTCGGGAGATTCAGATCGCCTAGGTGATTCAGTGGTGCAGAAGCACTATCTTTGATGACTCTCTGCTCGCAGTCTGACGGTCAGATAGAGGATAACTGTCCTTTCAAAACTGCTATCTTGACCAACGCGGTGCATTCAAAATAACTGACAGCCAAGGCAGGGTAAACAGTTTAGCGATTTAGAGCCAGTTTTTAGGTCATCTTGGGGATACCTGGTATGATACGCCTGATATTGGTGTGGTGTGGCATTTTTAGGAGTGTAAGATGCTGAATTCTGTTGATTTCAGCGGTAGGCCTTTCCATTTCATTGGGATTGGAGGGATCGGCATGTCGGCGTTAGCACATGTTTTAACGCAGAAGCAACTACCGGTTTCAGGGTCAGATGTCCGGCTGAGTCATATTACTCAGCGGCTGCAGGAAAGTGGTGCTCATATTTTTTGGCGCCAGGAAGCTGAGAATCTGAGATTTTTTGAGCAGAGTCTTTCCTCCATTCGTCAAGAAGAGTCTCTTGTGTCATATGTCCAATCGCTTCCTCAGGTGTTACCTCAAGTAGTTTGTTCGACTGCGATTAATGAGAGTAACGATGAATATCGAGCGGCCTTAGAGATGGGGTGCCCCATCTTTCATCGCTCTGACTTACTGGCGGCACTGATGAATGAGCGCCAGAGTATTGCAGTGGCTGGCACGCATGGTAAAACGACGACTAGCAGCATGATGGGATACGCGCTGTTAGCCGCTAAAGTGGACCCAACTATTGTTGTCGGTGGCGAAGTTTCTGCTTGGGGCGGTAACGCTCGCCTTGGTGACAGTGACTGGTTTGTGGCAGAGGCCGACGAATCTGATGGTTCGCTTGTTAAACTCTCACCCAGTATTGGCATTATTACTAACATTGAGCTCGATCATCCTGACCATTACAGTACGTTGGATGACGTTGTTGATATTTTTCAGCGGTTTGCTCAACAAACAGAAACTGTTATTGTCTCTGCCGACTGTGAAACGATTGCGCAATTTATCGAACCTACTATTGATTACAGTGTTGAGATTGGGAAGTCTGCCGATTACACAGTGACAGAGGTGGTTTACGGCGCCACGGGCACGCGCGCTGTGGTTTGGGAGCGGGGCAAGCGGCTGGGCATTTTGCGTCTGGCAGTACCCGGCAAGCACAACCTTAGCAATGCGTTAGCCGTAATCGCAGCAGGCTGTCACATGGGGCTAGATTTTGCTGACTTAGCCGCGGGACTGGCAAAGTTTGAAGGTGCCCGGCGACGGTTTGAGCGGCGAGGTTTCTACAGCGGTATTCAGTTTGTCGATGACTATGCTCATCACCCGAGTGAAATTAAGGCCACGCTATCGACTGCCAGCCTAATGAAAGCCGGTGATGTACCACTGGCGGGCAAAGTAAAGCGGGTCGTGGCGATTTTTCAGCCGCACCGCTATAGCCGGATCACAGCCTTTTTGGACGACTTTGCTGAGGCCTTTGCGGATGCCGATGAAGTCATTGTGACGGATGTCTACAGTGCGGGTGAGGATGCCCCCTCTGACTTCTCGACGAAGACAGTGCGGCAGGCGATCGCCCTTCATCATCCCCATGTGCAATATTGCCCTTCTTTGGATGCCGTGAGCACGGTACTTAAAGAGCGCTTACAGCCAGGAGACCTGGCACTGTTTTTAGGGGCCGGCAATCTTAATCGCATCATCCCTGAGGTGATGGAGCCCTTTATGGCGGCAGAGATGCAAGCGGTACAGCAGGCTTAAGCCACAAGTTGCCAATCGGGAACGGGCTCAGGGGTAAAATAGGGTGTTCTTTCTGGAGGCTACTGGCGTGGTGCAGGAGCCAACTTTCCCCTTGAAATCGAAGGCTTCGCTGGCCGGCTTTACCTCCTATCGAGTCGGTGGTCGAGCGGATTGGTTTGCTTTACCCAAAACCTCTGAGACCATTGCCGAAACCTTGATCTGGGCGAATGAGCAAGGGCTGCCGGTGACTTTTTTGGGAGGCGGCTCAAACCTGTTGGTGAGCGATCGCGGCGTTCGCGGACTCGTGATTTGCACTCGTCACTTGCGGGGCGCCACCTTTGATGATGGCAACGGGGTGCTAATTGCGGCGGCGGGCGAACCATTACCCAACCTCGCCTGGAAAGCCGCTCGCAAAGGTTGGCGCGGTCTAGAGTGGGCCGTTGGTATTCCCGGTACGGTGGGTGGGGCTGTCTTCATGAATGCCGGTGCTCACAAAGCCTGCACTGCCGATAGTTTGGTGACAGCTCAAGGCATTACCAAGGCCGGCGTCAAGGTTCAATTAACGCCGGCAAGTCTACAGTTTGCCTATCGCACTTCGAGTTTGCAGACCCAGAGCTGTTTGGTTACCGAAGCCACTTTTCAACTGAGTCCTGGGCACGACCCCGACGTTGTCACAGCAGAAACCCAAGCGGCTCTGAAAAAACGTCGCTCAACTCAGCCTTATCATCTCCCCAGTTGTGGCAGCGTCTTTCGCAATCCGTTACCCCATACCGCCGGGTGGTTGATTGAGCAAACGGGCCTTAAAGCCTTGCAAATTGGTCAGGCCCAAGTGTCACCCATGCACGCCAACTTTATTGTGAATGTCGGTGGCGCCACGGCCGAGAATGTCTTGAGCCTGATTCGCTCAGTGCAAAATCGAGTCGAAGAAAAATGGGATATTCGCTTACACCCAGAAGTTCGTTTGCTGGGCAGTTTCGACGCTTGACTCAGTATCCCGACATTGCCGAACTCGGCGAATATCCGCCATCTTCCCTCGATAGAATGTAGGGTGAAGTCTATGGACAATGCTCCGTCGGAGCAGCTACGCCAATGCCCTACTCAAGTCAGATATCAGCTGCATGTTAGACACGCTGCAAACGTCTCTTTATGAAATTAGTCAGTATGCCAACAGCTTGGTGGCTGACCAATTGACCAGTATCTCTCTAGTTAGCCTCGGGGTTGTGTGGTTGGCTGGCTTACTCACTAGCTTGACCCCCTGTACCCTCTCGATGCTGCCCATAATGGTGGGGTACATGGGCGGCTACGAAGCGGAGAATCGCTGGCAGTCAGTTGCCCAAGCTGCTTGGTTTGCTTTGGGGCTAGCGACCACCCTCGCAGCGCTGGGCCTCATTGCCGGCGCTGTCGGTCGAGTCTATGGACAAGTTGGGGTCGGATTACCCATTGTGGTTAGCGTGCTGGCCATCCTCATGGGGCTGAACCTATTGGAAGCGCTGCCGCTGCCGCTGCCGAGTATTGGCCATCTTGACCTGATGAACAAAGGCTTACCTTTAGCACTTAAAAGCTATCTGCTGGGGCTCACCTTTGGTTTAGTGGCTTCTCCCTGCAGCACACCCGTCTTAGCAACACTCTTGGCTTGGATTTCGACAACTGGTGATCCGGTTTTGGGGGCAGCCCTACTGTTGGCCTACACCGTTGGCTATGTTTCTCCTCTGGTCGTTGCCGGTACGTTTACTGCCACCATCAAAAAGTTTCTAGAAATTCGGCGCTGGTCTGGCTGGATCACGCCGGCCAGCGGCATCTTGTTGGTGGGCTTTGGGGTCTTTTCGCTACTGATTCGTTTTGCCCCCAATCAACTGGTCTAATCGATCGCCTGCAGGCCCAGTATTTTGCGATCAATGTCACAATTTTGACCTAATGGCTATTGCTTAGAGGCCTGGCCCCTACTCACTATTCCACTTCTGACCCATCCAGCATTGTTTATGGCTTTTTCCAATCCGATGACATCCTTTAATCGTTTGATCCGACGATATTTCAAACGAGAACTGTTGCCGCTACTGGCAGATTTGCGATTTGCGATCGCCCTTCTTCTCGTCATCGCGGTTACCAGCATTACCGGCACTGTCATCGAACAGGGAGAATCCTTAGCGTTTTATCAGACCAACTACCCCTCTGATCCGGCGCTTTTTGGCTTCCTAGACTGGAGGGTGATTCTCACTTCTGGGCTCGACCACGTGTATCGCACCTGGTGGTATTTGGCGATTTTGATCTTGTTTGCCGCCAGCCTGACGGCCTGTACCTTTACTCGGCAGATTACCGCACTGCGCTGGTTTTCCCGAACTTGGAATTTTTACACTAAGCCTCGTCAATTTGACAAATTGGCCCTAAGTGCAGAGCTTGAGCAAGGCAGTCTGCAGGAAATTTCGCCGCTGTTAGCAAAGCGGGGATATCGAGTGTTTGAGCGCGATCGCAGCCTCTATGCCCAAAAAGGCGTCGCCGGTCGCATCGGTCCCATTATTGTTCATGCCAGCATGTTGATCATCCTTGGCGGAGCAATCTACGGCGCGATGACGGGCTTCTTTGCTCAAGAGATTGTGCCTAGCGGCCAAACCTTCCAAATCCGCAACATTTTTGATGCCGGCCCCTGGGCCGAGGCTCAAGTGCCTAAAGACTGGGCCGTGCGGGTCAATAACTTTTGGATAGACTACACCCCCGAAGGCGTGATTGATCAGTTTTACTCTGACCTCACTGTCGTTGATGAAGACGGTGAGGCATTGAAACAAAAAACCATTCATGTGAATGAGCCTCTCCGATACAAGGGGGTAACGCTTTATCAGGCTGATTGGGGCATCGCGGCTGTCAAGGTCAAACTCAATAACAGCCCCGTTCTTGAAGTTCCCATGGGCCAACTAGAAACTGAAGGCAAGTCCCGCATCTGGGGTACCTGGCTACCAACCAAGCCCGATATGAGTGAAGCGGTCTCACTGCTAGCCACAGACTTGCAGGGCACGCTGTTGGTCTACGACACAAATGGTCAACTTATCTCGACAGTGCGCAAAGGCATGGCGACGGAAGTCAACGGCATTCGCCTGTCCATTGTGGATATTATCGGTAGCACAGGCCTACAAATCAAAGCTGATCCGGGCATTCCAATTGTATATTTGGGCTTTGGCCTGTTGATGATGGGCGTGCTGATGAGCTATATCTCTCACTCTCAGGTCTGGGCGTTGGAATCAGAGGGTTCTTTTTGGGTAGGCGGACGCACTAACCGCGCCCAAGTGGCCTTCGAGCGCGAGCTGCTGCAAATTATGGAACTGCTGGAGCCGTCTGCATTGGCACCTCCGGAGCCCAAAGAAACGACGGCTTCGGCAACATAACATTGGCCAAAAGGATCTGAGGGCTAGTGAAACTTTGGCAAGTGCGTAAGCCCAGACCTATAGCAGCCCGTAGATATAGCGAAAGGCAGAAGGCAGAAGGCGAAAGGCGAAGGCGGAAGGCAGAAGGCGAAAGGTAGAAGGTAGAAGGCAGAAGGCAGAAGGCGAAAGGCAGAAGGCAGAAGGCGAAAGGCGAAAGGCAGAACTGGGAGTCTCACCAAATCAAGGCTCCAGCGATCTACCCGGTTCAAATCTAACTGCGACTGGCGATCGGTCCAGTCATTTAGATGAAGGCTTGGTCAACAACTTGACGGGATGACTGCCCTGGCGGCATCGGTTGGTTGATGCGATTTTTTCGCATAAGCCATGGGTGCTCAATGGGATTTAAGTCTGGGGAGTTGGGCGGCAAGTCCAATAAATGACACCTCACCTGCTCAATCAGCGCCTCAATCTGTCCACGTTTATGGAATGAGGCGTTGTCACCAATCAAGCCGCTGCCGGGGAACCGTAACGGCAAGCGTTGCTCTTACTGTCAAATTTCGAACATCTGACGATTGTTGTATCCCTCATCGGTCACTGGCGCAATGAGGGGGGGCTGACACGAACCTGCGATGAAACTGACTCGTTGAGTCCGTGAGCCCCGACGCTCGGCGGCAAAGCGTTCCCCCTTGGGGCACCAGCCATAGCCGTAGTCTTCCGTATCATTGATGCCCGCTGCGTTCAGAAGACTCGCTGCGCCGCTGACCTCTGACAAGACCGGTGAACAGTAAGGGCTGCCGATGGCATAGTCGTCGCCCGTTCCGTGAGGATCAGATAACAAGCCATCTGGGTGGGGGCGAGGCATCCGAATGTTACTGGTTGCATGAGTCTAGATGGCTCAAGTGATAAACCTAACTGCCGCTGCTGTTTTACGAAGTGCAGATAAGAAATTTAATGACAATTTTCTTATCTGCAAATATGCCATCTAAGTCAAGATATCTCCTGCATTTTTGCCGAGAAACATTATACTGGCGGAGCCGCCAGCATTACCCTTTTTAGGTCAAGGTTCTAAGAATCCATGGCAAAAATTCCCTGAATATTTACCACTCTACTTTCAGAGTGTCCGGGGTTAAAAAGTGCTCTAAGTGATATGCTCGCTCTTCAGTTTTCAACAAAATTTGCTCATATAGATAGCGGGTGGCTCGATCGCCAAAGCTCTCTGCTTGAGAGGCTTGACGCTGCATGACTTCGATAATTGAGCGCTCGGCCTCTAAGTTGTGCTCAATCATGAGTCGACAACGATAGACATCATCAGGCTCTTGCTCAAAGCAGCAAAGCTCCGATAGCTTGGTCAAAGAGAGGGCTGGAACACCGCCTAAACCATGGAGTCGTTCACCAAGGTCGTGAGCATGTTTTTCCACCGCTTCATAACTTTCTTCAAAATAGTTATGAAGCATGTAAAAATCAGACCCTTCAACCACAAAATGATGTTTTTGATATTGCAAGTAAAGCACCAGAAAACTTGCCTGAGAAATTGCTAGGCCTTCAACAACTGATTGAGTAATTGATTTTTCAAGCAAAATCGGATTTTCAGCAACTTCACTATATATTTGTTGGATTTTTTCGACGGTATTCATAAGGTTTCCTCAATCGATACTCAATTTTGCGGCTCAAATAAATTCATCTGAGGGCTCTATGAAGATTACAGGCATCTTCTGGTTGGAGTGAGTATCTTTTTCGACACTTTTAATGCCAGTTTAGTCATGGGGAATACAGAATCGAAAACCTCTTAACAAAGCAGGCTTTCTAATCAATAAAAGCCTCAATAGTTGACACTTTTAAGATACTTTGTAGTGTTTTCTCTGTGAGCCTAACGCATGAATCGCTATTGCTAATCGGTCACTCTTGCCGTTTCGGTTGAGCGGACATTTAACAGAATTTTTCGCTCGCCTGTTCGCCTGACTGCTGTTGGCTAGCTCTTAGTCTGCTGTCCCTTTCTGATTGATCAATGCCGAGTTTCTTGTTACTCCGTCATCATGATGAGATACACAGGGTCAAGCCGAACATTCCAGGGAAACGAACGATTGTGCAGGAGTTCCCACTTTTCGCGGTAGACCTCGGCTTGCAGGTGATAATCATGGGGAGCAGTTGGGGGATTGTGCAGCTTGATCAACAGACTGACGCGGTGCTGCGTTTCACTGATGCTGGCAATCCAGCCAGGAAAGGTGTTGAGTTGATCAGCCTTGCGGGGAAAGCGGATATGGTGGGCCCGGATGCCGAGATAGGTGAGGCGCGGAGGAATGGGGTCTATGACTTCAAGTTGGCAGTCCCAGTCCACGGACTCGATGTGGGTGGCATCAAGGGGACGAGCTCGGGAGAAGTTTTTGCACTCCGTCACCTTGGCAACTTCATAGGTCGGAGGGCGGGTAAAGATGTCTTCTTTGGTGCCCTGAGCAACAATTTGCCCCTGGGAGAGCACTAATAAATCGGCGCAAAGACGATAGGCCTCTTCCAGCTTATGGGTAATGAAAAGGGTAACGCCATCGTAGTTGCTGAGGATTTCCCGCAACAGCTTTTCGATTTGACTGCGCAGATAGGTGTCGAGGGCGGCGAGGGGTTCGTCCAGCAGGAGGATGTCGGGCTGAGCGGCGATCGCCCGAGCCAAGGCCACTCGCTGCTGCTGCCCGCCGGAGAGTTGGTACGGATAGCGCTCGCCCATGCCCGCTAACCCAATGCGATCTAAATAGTGGGCGACTTCTACAATCCGCTTCGCTTTGGGTACCGACGTCATGCCAAAGGCGATATTCTGAGCCACGGTGAGATGAGGAAACAGGGCATAGTTTTGAAAGACCAGCCCCACGTGGCGATCGCGACAGGGGACATTGATGCCGGTTTGAGCGTCAAACAGAATGCGATCGTTGAATCGAATGTGGCCTCGGGCCGGGGTTTCGAGCCCGGCAATGCAGCGAATCGTCATACTTTTGCCAGAACCGGAAGCGCCCAGCAGTCCCAGCGGCGACTGACCGGCCTGAAAGCTGACTTGCAGGGGGAATTCAGAGAGCGGTGTTTCGATGTGGGCAGCGAATTGGGGGGGCATAGCGGTTCGATTGTCGCGGCGAGGGGACGCACCACCGAGTGCCCCCACAGGCTGGGGGCAATGATGAAAGCGGGGGGCGGGGTGGCTGAAATAGAGGTAGTTAAACAATGGCTTGATAAGGGCCGGGGGGCGGCCTTGGGTGACCCGGCGAGGGGGGGTGCCATAGTTGATACCGGCAATCACCAACAGGCAAATTGCGACTATGCACAATACCCAGAGCAAGGCAATGTCCAGACGGCCAGCTTCAGCAGCGAAAAAGATGGCAATCGGCATGGTTTGGGTGACGCCGGGAATGCTGCCGCCCACCATCAACGTGGCCCCAAATTCCCCCAAGGCGCGGGCAAAGGCGAGGATTATCCCAGCCAGCACGCCCGGCCAAGCCAGCGGCAGCAAAATTTGCCAGAAAATCCGCCATTCCCCGGCTCCGAGAGTCCGGGCAGAGCTGAGCAGGGTAAGGTCGACTTGGGCAAAGGCACTGAGGACCGTGCGATACACTAGCGGCAACGCGACCACCGTGGCCGCGATCACTGCGGCGGTCCAGGTAAAGATCAGGGTAATCCCGAGGCGATCAAGCAGTTGCCCAAGGGGACTGTTTTTACCCATGAGCAGCAGCAGCAGAAAGCCGACGACGGTGGGTGGCAGCACCAGAGGCAGGGTCAGAATACCGTCAATCCAGCCGCGGCCGCGGCCGCGATAGCCGCTCATCCAATAAGCGATCGCAATGCCCGCAACCGCCGCCAAAACCGTGGCGACGCTCGCCGTCTTCAGAGATATCCACAGGGGCGAAAGATCAGCAGGCATGCAGAAAACCGCTATTCAACCCTGTCAAAACCGTACCCTTGAAAAAGCGCGATCGCCGTATCGCTGGATAAAAAATCGACAAACGCTTGAGCGGCCTCGGTCTGATCGCTGCCCCGCACCACCGCCACGGGATAGATAATGGGGGCATGGGTGTTGGCCGGGGCTGTGGCCACTACCTGCACCCGGTTTGACCTCTGGGCATCGGTGCCGTAGACCAGCCCGGCATCCACATTGCCCGTTTCCACATAAGTGAGGACTTGTCGCACATCCTTAGCAAATACCAGGTTTGGCCGCAGTTCATCAAACAAATTCAGGGCCGTCAACACGTCTTTGGCATATTGCCCGGCCGGGACACTGGCGGGCTCTCCCATGGCGACTTTGCCAATCGACGCCTGGCCCAAGTCGGTGAAATCCGCCAGAGTGGTGTCAGCTTTGGGCGTCACTAGCACAATTTCGTTTTGCAGTAGGTCTTTGCGACTGTCTGCGAGAATTTGTCCCTGGCTTTCTAAATCGGTCATCCAGGTGTCAGACGCCGACAAAAACACATCGCTGGGAGCCCCTTGAATAATTTGCTGAGCCAGCGAGCCTGAGGCCCCAAAGTTATAAGTGA
This sequence comes from Cyanobacteria bacterium P01_F01_bin.56, assembly GCA_039185935.1. Taxonomy (GTDB): domain Bacteria; phylum Cyanobacteriota; class Cyanobacteriia; order Phormidesmidales; family Phormidesmidaceae; genus Halomicronema. Next base: position 17,264 of record JBCDAJ010000086.1, read on the forward strand.
TGACAATCTCTGGGGCAACGTCAGCATAGGCCACCTGAATATCGTGCATCACATCTTGCACGCTGGCGGCCGCCGAAACGGTGAGGTTGATGGCGTCACCAGAGGGCGGGGTTGCTGCCGCTGGGTTTGACCGTGACGGTTGGCCACAGGCGATCGCCCCGAGGCTGATAGTCGCCGTCAGCATAAGCCAGGGGAGCAACTGTCGTCTTTTCATCAGCACCTCCATCGGCTTAGGATTCAGGCTGGGTCTGGTGATAGGGGGCAAGTTGCCCTGACAATTCACGCGCGATGAAAATTAAACACTTTGCCGCATCCCCATTGCCTTGATGGGCAAAATAGCTGGCAGTTTGTATCAGGGCTTTCACGAAGCCGGCATCCAACAAATCGGGCTCCGAATTGAGCACTTGGGGTTCTTCTCCATTGGGGCAGCCCAGCAGTCGATCAATCAAAGCCAAGTAGCGCTCCTGACGAGCATTGTCAGTGTTGGTTTGGTTAGCCGTTTCCATAATGCATCAGGGGGCGAGTGAACAAAGACTGTCGGTTTCAGCAATGGCGGTTATCGTTTGCAAGCCACGATATTGAACAGGTGCCAATGTTTTTCTTCGCCGAGGGCGGTACTGCCAGGGTGATCTTCTTCGTCCAAAAGTTCGATGGCAAAAGGCGAGAGCATGGCTTCGACCTGTTCGCGGGTGTGGTGACTGAGGTCCCCATAGATCGCCCATGAGTCGCGATCGCCAAACAAGTGTCCACAAAATCTGCCCCCGGTTCGCAATGCCATAATAATTTCCTCCCACAGTTCAACAAAGTGATCGGGCAAGCAAAACGGTAGACAAAAACTGGCGTTAATCAAGTCGACATCAGGGGGTAAAACCAGAGATTCAAACTTTTGGACGCGAGTGTCTAAATAGGTGCGGTTGATATCGGACCGTTGACGCAGCCGGGCGATCGCTTCGGATTCGCTATCAATCGCTAAGACTCGCCAGTGACGGCGCAACAGCTCAACGGTATCACGGCCATCACCACATCCCAGGTCAACCGCATTACCCACAATCGTCCGGTCATGGTTCGAGGACAGCTCAGCCTCAAAGTGTCTGAGGGCGGTGAGCAAGGTCTCCCGAGGCGGACGGCCCTCCACCGCCCGGTAGTATTCTGAAAAGCGTCGTCGAAAATCGGGCATATTGGCAGCCGACGGGTATGAAGGGTACGTGGGCCACCGCTTCAAAAAATCGCACATTTTTAGGGTAGACGAATAAATCATCCCTCAACTCTTCAGGGTTAGTCAGCCGGTCAAACAGCGGTCAGTCTGCTTTGCTGAAAAGGGTTTTGGCGATTAAGCCAAGGCGGGTGTGTAGGTGTGGCAGCTTTTCGGACAAGCGCGATCGCAGGCTTGGCAGCCAGTACAGTTTTCGGCATTGGCGATAGACATCACGACCCGCTCAATGGCGTCATCATCATCGGCATCAGCGACCTGGCCATGTTCGTCGAGCGCAATGAGCGCCATTACGCTGCGGCCACAAGCTTTTAAGCAGCGACGGCAGCCCAAGCAAGCATTCCAGTTGATCGCTTGCAGAAATTGGGGCGGCCATGCATTGTTCGCCGATCTAACTCCAGGCCTGTAGCTCATGTTGTGGGGCTCCTCTCAGCGAGATCAATACTGGCCGCTCCATCACACCTCAAGCGATCGCTCGGCGAAAGCACCCATCCCCATGTGCTTGGGGCCGCAACGCTCAAGGGCCACCGCTTAGGGTTTCACTATTACTCCACCAAACGTCAGTGCGGCGCATTAGACATTTTGCCTGACCCGGCAAGAGACGTGCAGGGGGTGCTTTATCGTTTGCCACAGCGGCTGAGCGATCGCCTTGATCGGCGTGAGGGGGTGCATCAGGGGGGCTATCGCCGCGAATCAGTCACCATTCAAAGCGGTGAGCAACCGTATGTCGGCGTGAGAACCTATGTTGTGGTGAAGAAGACGCCAATCGAAGTTGCCCCCAATGATTGGTACTTTAATGTGGTGTTGCGCGGAGCGATCACCTGCAAACTACCAGAAACCTACTGCTGGCAGTTGTTTGACCATATGCGAGGCTTACAGCAGGCTTGTGCGTAGTTTATGTACTCGGTGAACGCCATGAAAGTTCGACGAGGACAATTTCTTTGCTAACTCAGCCTTTAATGTGCGGCTGGCCCCGCCCTCAGATATGTCGAGATGGATAATCTGACCGCTTATTGTCGATTTCAAAGTCAAAAAGACGCGATAATTTCCCTGATCAAGAAATCATATTCCCGGCCTAATTAAGTCAGCCTTTGCCTTGCCGCTAGAAACTAATGACTGTGTTTTATTTTCCTCAGCCTGCTTATTTTAGAAGCCTTTTCTAAGATATTTATTGAGGCTCTATAGCCCCATTGCTTGCGACTCCTCAATCATCGAAACATCATGGGCAGCCAAGATTGGTACGCGATCGCGACTGGCGATTGTCAGCCTTGTAAAACTCCAAGAGACTGGGATTTACTCGAAACGCCCTATCGTTTTTATCGATTTCTAATGGACGTTGAAGATGTCTTAAAACCTTTTCCCACAGTAGAAAAACAGCTCCAAGGTTTATCTGACTTACGGCAACTCGTCCGTAAAATTGTCCTTAATTCTTATTGGTTAAGAACTCAGAAACCTAATCTTTTTGACACTGCCGATATCGCTATTCTGAATCTCTACGATGAAATTGGCTATCCGCTCACCGTGCAAATCGAAACCATTCAGCCAGGAGCCCAATCCCCTATTCATAATCACGGCACCTGGGGCATCGTCGCCATTATCGAGGGACAGAAGAAAACCACCTTTTGGCACCGCACACCAGAGCCTAACTGGCCCGATAAAATTACGCCAGTTGCCGACCGAATTCTGACGTCTGGAGATGTGATCAGCTTTTTACCCGACGCCATACATCACATTCAAGCCTTGGGAGAGGCGCTTTTAGTCACTTTTAACATGTACGGGGAGACCCACAGCAAACACCGATTCGAATTTAATGCCATTACTCACACCGCCAGGCACTACTAGGGACTGTCATCCGGTCGCTCTCAAATCCTCTCAGCGATCGGGATACAGCCCTTAGCTTGTCTTTTGAGTGCGGGCGCGGTGATGCTGATTGTTAAAGGCTTCTAGATTTAATTGCTGCCGCGCCCTCGCCCTGCCGGCAGCAGCATCAACACGCTCATCCGTTTGACCAGACCTCTAAGGAGATTTACAGGAAAGAATTTATCGCTTGTAGGGTGTCATTAGCGAAGCGTAATGCACCGCCGAATGGGTATGTTCATTGACAGAAATCTCCTAAATGTTTGGTGGTGCAGAAAACTTTTGGGCGTCTCACGCCGAAAATCTGACCACTTTAGAGAACTCAATCGATAGTGTTCTAGAGCGGTGGAAACTGAGTCATATGGCCCGTCTAAATGCGTAGCGGTGGATGAACATCCCCATTCCGGTGTCAGGCCTTAGCACCGATGTGGAAAAGCCCATCGGTTTGCGGGCCAAACGCTTGATGCGAGTGCGTTAAGTGAGGTGCTGACGCTCCACTTCTCATCCGTCTCCGCCTTCCCCCGCACCCCCATGACTACTGCTGGGGATGAACCTTGAGAGCGTTCCACCGCACTCTGGTTAATGGGTTCCAAGTGACCGTGTTGTTTTGAGTTCTGCAATCATCACTCGGGGGCTGAGGCTCAGTCCCCGAGTGGTATCGCGAATATCACTACCGTTCATCGCCAGTTCATTCACTGATTGCTGATGTGCTCTGCAATCAGTGAATGTCAGTAAAAATTGCGGTTTTGAGAGCTTTTGTCAGCGCCTAAAATTGTTGAGTGGCATGGGGGTTAAACCCGTTTAAAGCGACCTGATGTAATTGGGCGATCGCGAGGCTGCCCCATCATCTGTGGGAATGCGCCATGCCCCGGAGACGGCTTGCCAGTACTGTCAGGTGAGAACGACATCAGCGGGGCCGCTCACTCCGCCATTAACTGGCTTATCAATGGGGCGGCAATCTTCAGGTTTAGTAAAGCGTGATTTGCGCCTCGGCGGTGTAACTTATAGTGGTTATTAAGAATAAATCTCATTAGGTGTGTCCCATGCTAGTAATTCAGGGGCTCAGCAAGACCTACGGCAACGGCATCCAGGCCCTCAAAAATATCTCTTTGCATATTCCCCACGGCATTTTTGGTTTGCTCGGACCCAATGGCGCGGGCAAGTCTTCCTTAATGCGGACGCTCGCTACTCTCCAAACAGCGGACCAAGGCTCCGTCAAACTAGATGGGATGAATTTACTCCAAAACCCTCAACAAGCGCGTCGGTATTTGGGTTACCTACCTCAGGATTTTGGCGTTTATCCCCAGGTCTCTGCCGCTGAACTATTGGACCAACTGGCCGTCTTCAAAGGCTTTGTGAATGCGAGGGAACGACAGGCGATTGTGGCGGAGCAACTGCAGTTGGTAAACCTCTACGAGCAGCGCGACCAAAAGCTGGGGACCTTTTCTGGCGGCATGCGGCAGCGGTTTGGCATTGCTCAAGCTCTACTCGGCTCGCCCCGCTTGGTTATCGTTGATGAACCTACTGCTGGACTCGACCCGGCAGAGCGCATTCGGTTCCAGAATTTGTTGGCAACGATTGGTCGCGATCGCGTGCTGCTCCTTTCTACTCACATCGTGGAAGATGTCGCGGAACTGTGCCCCAAAATGGCGATCCTCAATCGGGGGCAGATTGTGCAGCATGGGAGCCCTCAAACCCTAATGGCTCATTTGCAAGGCCGCGTCTGGATCAGCGACATTAACCTTACTACCACCATCGACCCCCGATGGACCGTCATCACGACCCGTATGGAACGCGGTGTTCGCTGCCTCCGCGTCCTCAGTGATACTCAGCCCAGTCCTGATTTTCAGCAAACCGATCCAGACCTGAATGATGTCTATTTCACCGCGTTAATGAATCAGCCTGTGGCGATCGCCGTCTAGAGGACGTGATCGGGTGATGGGGTAGATAACTGTTCCAAACATTCCCCACCTCCCCCACTCCCCACCTCCCCCACTCCCCACCTCCCCCACTCCCCACCTCCCCCACTCCCCACCTCTCCTACTCCCCCCTACCCCCTTACTTCCCTATGTTCTCTGCCCCCGTCTTTACGTTCGAGAGCCGGTATCACTTGCGGCGGCCCACCTTTTGGGTCATTGCCTTGGTGTTTTTTGCGATCGCCCTCACCGACATGGTTTCTAAAGGCAGCGAAGGCAATGCCTTTTTCTATGTCAATAGTCCGCTGCAAATTTTTCAAACCACCATTTGGTACACCATTTTTGGCATTTTGGCAGCGGCGGCTTTCGTGGCAGAAACCTTTGTCCGCGATCCTCACCACCGCACGGAAGAGTTAATGCTGGCGACGCCCATTCGCAAAAGTCGCTATCTAGCCACACGGTTTTGGGCGGCATTCGGCATGGCGCTGCTAGCGTTTTCAGCTTATCTACCGGGAATGGTGATGGGCAGTTTGCTGCCGGGGCTGAATCCCTACGCCATTGGGCCGTTGCGATTGGATGCCTATGTGCTCAGCTATCTATTAGTTGCGGTGCCGAATCTATTTTTGGTGTCGGCGATCGCCTTTGGTCTGGCCGCCCGCACCCGCAGTTTAGCCATCACTTATGCTGGGGCCATCATGCTGGTGATGTTTTACCTGGCTTCACTGCTGATGGTGGGGGCCGATGTCGTGAACTTTGAGCAATATCGGCTGTGGGCGCTGGCCGACCCCTTTGGCTTTTATGCGCTGGAAGAGCAGGCGCTAGCGTGGACGGTACACCAGTACAACACTTTAATGCCGCCGATTGGCAGCACTGTGATTGCCAATCGGCTGCTTTGGCTCGTGATCGCGTTGGGCATCTGGCTCAGCAGCTACGTCAGCTATTCTCTCCAGTTGCCGACCCGTCATTTCCGCCGCCGGCGGCGATCGCCAGCGACCTCACCGGCCCCCACCCAACCTCGACCGGCCGATGCCGGCACCACACCGCTGCAGGGCGAGATGGTGCGCAGGTTTTGGGGCTACACCAGCAGCGGGCCAGATGAAGAAATTCGCTATATCCGTTGGAAGCGACCCGCTCTCAAAGGACGCGAGCAAATCCGTCAATGGCTATATCGCAGCCGCTTTGAAACCAGCCTGATTTTGCAGGGCCGGGCATTTTTGCTGCTGACGGCGGGCGGTTTGGTCAGTCTGGTGATGGCCGCGCTAGGCAGTCGCTCCTTCAACTATTCAAATCCGAGCACCGACATTCTGATCCACTCGGCCAACCTGTATTTCGAATACATTCTGTTTGCCATCATTGTGGTGTATGCCGCCGAGGTGATGTGGCGCGATCGCACCCTGCGGCTCCAGGCAGTGATTGATGCAACGCCCGTCTCTAACGGCGTCTTACTACTCTCGAAATTGGCGGCACTGTTTGTCATCATTACGCTCAATCTGCTGTTGGCGATGGTGGTGCTGATCGGCTACCAGTTGTTGAACGGCTACACCAATTTGCAGGTGCCGCTTTATCTGCAGATGCTGTTTTTAGAGCATGGCCCCTACTTTTACATCACGGCCGCGCTAGCGCTATTCACCCAAGTCGTTACCCGGCGCAAATATCTGGGCATGGCGCTGGTGGTGCTGATATCGCTGTCCCACATTCCGCTGGATGCGCTGGGTTGGTATCACAATCTCTATCGCTTTGCCGCTACGAATGACATTGAATATTCCCCGATGAATGGCTACGGCGGCTTGTTTGTGGGACACCTTTGGTATGTGCTGTACTGGGGACTGTTTGCCGCCGTGTTGATGCTGCTGGCCTACATTGTGTGGCCGCGCGGCCTGGAGCAAGGTAACCTGTGGCGCACGTGGCAACAGGGCTGGCAGCAGGCCCATCGCACGGTGCAGCGATCGCTAGCCGGATTGCTGTTGTTGTGGGCTGGAGTCGGCACTTGGATTGGCTACAACACAATAGTGGTGAATCCTTACCAGCCCGCTGGCAAAGAGGAAACCGCCGCCGCGATCGAAACCCGCTTCAAGCAGTACGAAAACCTGCCGATGCCTGTCGTTACCGACACGCAACTGACCGTTGAGCTCTATCCTGACCAGCGTTACTTTCAGGCTGCAGGGCAGTACACCTTGGCAAATCGTACCGATCAGCCCATCCAAGAAATTCACCTGCTGACCTTTATCAATCTAAAGCTGGAAGCCGTGGACTACCCTGGCGCCACTCTGCGGGAAGCCCATCCCGAGTGGGGCTACTACATTTACGACCTGGCCACGCCGCTACAGCCAGGAGAACAGCAGGTACTCCAGTTTCAGACCGCGACCGCCCCCGCCCAAGGTTTCCGTAATCAAGTGAATAGTGATGACGTCTATATGATTTATCCCAATGACGTCGTCTACAACGGCACCAACCTCTACAGCCCATTCATCCTGCCGTTTGTGGGCTACACCAAAATGGTGGAACATAAACAGGCTTGGCTGCGCGAAAGCCTGGGTCTGCCACCACTGGGCGATCGCATGCGCCCCCACGATGACCCCACCGGCCTGGCGCAGGCCCTGATGGTGACCCACCTAGACTGGGGCAGCACCGACATCACCATTGGCATTGCGGGTAACCAAACCGCCGTCACTGCCGGACGGTTGGTCGATAGCTGGGTAAAGGGCGATCGCGCTTACTTCCGCTATCAGTCCACCACGCCGACGCGGAGCAAGTTCACCATCTTCTCCGCTCGCTACGACACCTATCGCACCGATGACTACCGCGTGCCCATCGAAATTTACTACCATCCCCAACATGCCGAAAATGTCGCGCTGATTGCCGAGCAGGTCGGCGACGCCCTCACCTTTTACGAAGACACCTTTGGCCCTTACCCCTTTGAGCAGGTACGGGTGGCGGAGTTCGTCTACTACGACGGCATGGTGTTCTCCGATGGCGGCACCCTCGGCATTCCCGAAGTATTGGTGTGGAAAAGCGAGGTCACGGGTGCCGGTCACGAGTCTCTGGTGGACTGGGTGAGCTACCTGCTGGCCCAGTCCTGGTGGGAAGATCAGCTGATCGCCGCCGACGTCGCTGGCGGAATGACGATTCGCGAAGCCCTGAGCGCCTACGCCAGCGAACTCTATCAGCGATCGCGCCGCGCCCCCGAGGAACAGCGCCTTGCCAAGCAACAACTCATGCGCAACTACTTTCGGCAACTGGGCAAAATCGACTCCCAGGAACCCCCTTTGGAAGATATCTACAACGAGCTGAATATCGCCCGTTTCAAAGGCGGCATGACTCTGGAACTGATTGAACAGCAAATCGGCCAAGATGCCCTGCTCACAGGCATTCGCAATTTCCTCGCCGACCACCGCTACCAGGCCTCACCCTATGCCACCATATTGGATCTGCGCGATGCGATCGTCGCCCAGGCTCCCGAGAGCGATCGCCCCCTGATCAACGAGCTGTTTGCTGAAGTCATTACTTATCAAGTTGGCATCACCGACGCTACCTATGAACCCGTCGCCGACGGCCAATATCGCGTCCAGCTCGATGTCGCCACCCAAAAGCTCATCACCACTGACCTCGGTCAGCAAACCGCCGAACGGTTGACGATACCTGTCGTCATTGCCCTGCAAAACTCAGACGGTGAGGTGATTTACGAAGCCGAGCATGCGTTTGAGGAAGCCGCAAGTACCGTCGAGATTATGGTAAACGAACCGCCGGGGATGGCCGCGATCGACCCCAACTACACCCTGCCCTCCTCCTTCTTGCCAGACAACACCAAGCCCATCCGACCGCTCAGGAACTAGCAAAACCCATCCCGAAGGTCCAGCTCAGCGGATATATTGAAACTTGACATAATATCTATGCAATTCGAGCGGGCTATATGGATTTCTCGCTGCCTATCCATCTAAATCAGCCAGATATGCGGCAAGTAATCAGTCTATCCTCCTCGTTTTGAGTCGATAGACTGCAACTTTCAATCTAATAAGAGTTATCCAGCTGCAACTCGTAAATGAAAATCGCAACTTGGAACGTCAATAGCGGGGCCATCGCGGAACGGGTAGCTGAACTTCGTTCAGAATTCGATGCCGACATTGTGGCACTACAAGAATCTGCTGAACCAACGGATGAATCTTCGACTTGCATTTGGAACGGAGACTACAAGCGCAAGGGTGTTTCGCTTTCCTCTCGTTTTCCACATGGACGTGCCGCGATTGATGGTGAATCGTCGCCGTTCATCGCTTCCCGTGTCATGGATTCAGATGTTGGCGGATTCAACGTTCTTGCGCTTTGGGCCAAACCATCACCGTCCTATTTCGCGGACTTGGTTCGAACGCTCGACTTAAATCGGCAATTCATACGTGAAGCGCCAACGTTCGTACTCGGCGATTTCAATCTCAGTCTTCGGAACCAATCGACCGGTAAACAGTTCTATGTGTTAAACGCGAAACTCAACCACGAGTTTGACGTCCATTCGGCCTACCATGAATTCACTGGCGAACGATTTGGAATGGAGACGATGACGACACTTTACTATCAATGGGGTTCGTCAGGCTGTTTTCACTGTGACTTCATCTACATCCCGTCTGAGTGGATTTCGCGTGTGCGATCCGTTACGATTCCCGGATACCGGAGCTTTGCTTCCAGTGATCATCGGCCAGTTTTTTGTGAGGTCGTTTGAATTCCAGACTCCAAACGCCGGATAACAATACGATGCACCACAGCGGCATTGTGTCTGCGGCCTCGCTTCATTCAACTGTGCAACTTGGCCGCGCGGTGATCTTAACCGTTAGATGCCTCTATTGATTGATCGATATGAGCGAACTCACACGACAAGAAATCCTACAATTGTTCAATGAAAGCTATCTCGTAGGCTTTAGCGATTCAAGTCACAAGGCATTCTATCTCTACTATTGCGGTCTCGGTATTGATCCGCTCGAGCTGGCTGACATGACGACACGACATCGGTTCATTCACATTCTCGAGCAAGCATCAGCACCTGACCAGGCAAAAATCCTTCGAGGAACATGATATTTCCTTGCCCAAAGTTCTAAATAGATGAATAAAGGTGATTTGATAAAGGAATATCAGAAGATCTCTGAGTCATCGCTTTCGGATAGATGTCTAAAAAGTGTCTTTTCTAGAAACTGGAAATGTAAGCTAAATGCTTCGTCAAAAATCTTTATATCTCATTTTTTTGTGGATTTTATAGCAATAGAAAACATTTCTAGACCTTCTTCAAACAACTCTTCAAAATGGAATTGTACGGCTTGCCTAGTAAATATAAATCTCACTGAGGTGTTTTATGGGATTGAATGACTGTCACAATTTTCAGGATTTCCGAAAATTAGCGAAACGCCGACTACCTGGACCCATTTTTAATTACATCGATGGCGCGGCCGATGATGAACAGACCTATCGGCGCAACACTGCAGCCTATGAAGACTGTGATCTTGTTCCGAACGTGCTTGTCGGTGTGGAAAATGTGGATATGTCAGTTGAGGTGATGGGGCAAAAACTTGACATGCCTATCTACTGTGCCCCGACAGCATTGCAACGCCTGTTTCATCATGAAGGA
>JBCDAJ010000087.1:0-27641 GCA_039185935.1 Cyanobacteria bacterium P01_F01_bin.56
CGCAACCCATCCCCAGGCGGATCGTTCCCAGCTCAACCACCAATATTTTGAGCGATACGACGATTTGTTGACCCTGCCGTCTCAGGCCCTGGTTGAATTGCTCATGGAAAAGGAAAGGAAAGCTCAGATGCTTGCTGGGCTGATTGGCACGGCGATCTCCCAACCCAAAACTCAAAGTAACCAAAACTTCCACGGCCCTGTCGGCAACGTTGCTGGCAATAATCAAGGCGAAATGGAGAACACTCAGCACAACCATCCTGACGAGGAATAGTAGGCCTCTTGGCTAGTAGAGGCGCTATTTGCGGCGAGTTGAAAAGCTACGGAATCGATTTCCTAGAAGCGTAGCTTATTGTGAAGTGAAGGTGTTGGCGAGAAGCGATGGCGAATGAAGAACAGGTTGCTTTAATTAAAAAGGGTACGAAAGCCTGGAATGATTGGAGAGCAAAGAATCCTAATGCTGAAGTAGATCTCAGTTACGCTGACCTAAGCCACGCTGATCTCATCTCTGTAAACCTCAGCAGAGCTAAGCTCATTGAGACTCGCCTCGGTAATGCTCTGCTCAGTTGTGCCGACTTCAGTGGCGCTTTGCTCTATGACGCGAACCTCGACTCCGCAACTCTCCGCTCAGCTAAATTCGGTGCTGCTCAACTCAAAAACGTCAGTCTGCGCAGTGCCCAACTTTCAAAAGCTAACTTTAACTTTGCTGAACTCAAAGGTGTCGACCTCAGTGGCGCCACACTTAACTTCGCTAATTTTTGCAATGCCATCCTCAATGAAGTTAATTGTAGTGAAGCAAAACTCATCAGGGCCAAACTCATCGGTGCCACCCTTAGTACCACCCAACTCGACTCCGCAAACCTCAGTAGAGCTAAACTCATTAAGACCCATCTAGTGGGCGCTGACTTAACATGGGCTGATCTCAGTAAGGCCAAACTCATCGGTGCTGACCTTATGCGTGCCAACCTAAGTGGCGCTGACCTAAACGGTGCTGATTGTAGTGACATAAGTTTGGTGGAAGCGCAGGTTTTAAATACCTCTTTTTATATGGCGACACTCACTGGAGCTTGTATTCAAGATTGGCACTATGGCAACTCCACAACTATTAAGGGTGTTAAATGCAATTATATTTTTCGTGCATATGACTTTGAATCGAGAAAGTTTATAGAACGTTTTCCAATAGACCTTAACAGCACTTTTGCCCCAAGAGAGTTTGAACAATGGATGGAGATTTAGGAAAGGGGCACTGGAAACCATAGACATAACCTTCACTGAAGGCATTGACTGGCAAGCCTTTTTACAGTCTTTTCAGGAGTTGCGCTCTAATCGACCTGATGAAGACATTGCAATTCAAGGCATGGAGCGCAAAGGAGATGCCTTTGTCGTTCGGTTGGAGATCAAGACAGAAGCCGACAAGGCGTCTATTGAGACCGAGGTAAAGCAACTCTATGCTCAGCAACTTGCTGCACTCGAAGGGCAGTATGAAGAACGGCTGCGCCTACAATCTGAAGAAATAGCCTACCACCGCAAAACACAATCCTCGCTCCTTCATATCGTCGAAACAATGGCTGAAAAAGACTCTATCAACCAAACTTTTAACGCCCCAGTCGGTAATGTTGCTGGCACTAATCAGGGCACGATGCAGAATATCCAGCACAACTATGCTTCAGAGCGGCATAGCCTGAGTGATGCGGCTAAAGAGATCCGAGACTTACTCGACACCCTGGCACAGGACTACAACACTACGACTGAGACCGGCCAGGAAAAACTCATGAAGGAGCTAGGCCAGGAAGTTCAGAAGCATCCCAAGTGGCGACGAGCGCTGAAGGAAGGGGGCATTGAGCTAATCAAAGTGCTGTGTGCTCCCATCGGTGTCCCTCTAGAAATGGCGAGAGTTTATCTGGAAGAAGAGTAGAGTAAATGTCTCTGCCAGGTCATTGGGTGGGTAAGCAATATCTGCGCGGGAAACGAAGCAAAGGCACGATCGCCTTCCGTAATGGATGAGGGCTCTAGCAGATCGTCTTCAATACTCACGGGGGCAGCGCGATCGACGTTCTCCCAAACTATAGCCAAGGGATGATCGAGTCGCTAGCGATCGCAAGGTGATAGATGAGCGATCGTCCTGATTGTTAGGCCCCCATCACCTCAAAAACCCAACCAACCGCCACCCCTTTTCAAAAGGGAGCTATTTACCATTCCGCTGAAGCATGACGGGTTTTGAATATTAGACCAACTGCCAATCCCCCCTTTTCAAGGGGGGCAGGGGGGATCCTCCTGAATTTCCAGTGTCAAGGATCCCCCGCTGTCGCCGCCCCCTTCAAAAGGGGGCTATTAAGGCTACGGCTGGGTCCTGAATGACTTTGGGTAACCTACCGACAAGCCTCCAAATAGCTTCTTAAAGAGGGGCAGGGAAATACTATGCCCAAACTCAACAACAGTGATTTCCACTTGCCTTACAATCCAGCCCTTATCCCCAGAGCTAAAGACCTTCGCAGAAACATGACCCAGGCTGAAAAAAAGCTTTGGTACCAATACTTGAGAACCTTTAAGTATCGAGTTTTCAGACAGCGCCCTATCCATCACTTCATTGTCGATTTCTACTGCCCTAAGCTCAAGCTGGTCATTGAAATCGATGGAGATAGCCATTTTTCCGCCAATGCTCAAGCTTATGATCAAGAAAGAAGCCAAGTTTTAGCCGGATATGGTTTACAGGTTTTGCGTTTTACCAATGAGCAAGTTCTGAATAGTTTCAATGAGGTTTGTGAGGCGATCGAGGCTTACGTTTCCTCTTAATTCCCCCTTAAAAGGGAAATCTTGATCGACAAGATTGACCGCTCTCCTGCGGAATGGGACGGCCATAGCCAGGACTTCAATATTGTGGCTTTATTCAAGGCACTAACATTAGCCCTTGAGATAGCGATCGAACCAGCGCAGTTGTTCCCACAGCACATGTTCAATACTCTCGCGAGCGCGATAGCCGTGATCTTCAAAGGGCAGCAAGACCAGGCGAGTCGTGCCGCCAGAGCCGCGCACCGCCTCGTAAAACACCTGGGATTGAGCCGTGAGCGTGCCTGGATTGGCATCGTCACTGCCGTGGATAATCAACACTGGTTCATTCACCTGATCGGCAAAAAAGGTGGGCGACACCTGAACGTAGACATCCCGCGCTTCAAATAGGGACCGCCGCTCTGCTTGAAAGCCAAACGGCTGATTGGTCTTGTTATACGACCCGCTGCGGGCAATCCCCGCTCGAAACAAATCCGTATGAGCCAGCAGGTTGGCCACCATCAGGCCCCCATGGCTGTGGCCAATGATGCCAATCCGCTCCGGATCGGCGACCCCCATATCGACTGCCTTGGCCACAGCCGCCTCAGCATCCGCCACCAGCTGCGGCACAAAGGTATCGTAGGCCGTCTCCGGATCCCCCAGCATCGGCATCGCCGTCTGGTCTAGCACCGCATATCCCTGCAGCAAGAAGAATAGCGGCGACGCCCCGTACAGCCGCATAAAGCGCTGCTCCGAGCCGGAAACCTGCCCTGCCGTAGAGGCATCGGAATATTCCAAGGGGTAGGCATAGAGCACTGTGGGCACGGGAGTCCCGGCTTGATAGCCCGGCGGTAAATACAGGTGAAAGCTCAGGGGGACGCCATCGGCTCGTTCATAGCGCACAATGCGTTTCTCAATCTCGCGGAGCTGCGGGGTGGGGTCAACAAACTGAGTAATCGGCTGCTGGCTAAAGGTTCGAGTCGCTTCGCCCGCAGCGGCGGTGACGGTCCCCTCAAAGGTCGCCAGATAGTAATTGGGCACATCCGCAGCCGACTCGGAGCGCAACACAAAGCGTGACTCATCCCCAGCAAAAGCCACAAAAGATTCGTAGCGTTGGGGGTCACTGCGGAACAGGCGATTGGTTGCCCCCGTGGTCAGATCTCGCAGATCGAGGAAGGGGCGATCGCCCTGCTCCGTCGCGCCACTGCCGCTGAAATACACGGCGTTGCCTTGTTGATGTAGCACCCAGCGACCATTGGGTAATACTCGGAACTGAGGCGAACCTGGATTGCCGTAGCGATCGGCTTCATTCAGATCAAACCAGCGGCGCGCCGTTCCCTGCTCAACATCAACGAGCCACACATAGCGCCAGCGGCGCAGGCGCTCTCGCTCTGTCAGTATCAGGGTATTGCCATCCGCCGTCCAGCCATGACGCCAGGGTTGGATGCGGTGTTCAGCCTGAAAGACGACTTGCGGCGCAGCGGTAAAGGGGGCGGCTAATTGCATCAACTGATCGCGATGCGATACCTCGGCGACCGGGTTGCCGCCGTCCAGCGCTTCTACCCAAAAGAGGGTGTGCGGCGCCGTGGGACGCCAAGCTACAGAGCGTGGCCCGACCGGCACCCCATGCACGGGCACCGCATCGGCGATGGGCAAAGAGGCGATCGTCGCCACCCGTTTACCCTGCTCGTTCCACACTTCGATCGCGCTGGCAAACCGCCACCACGCCACTTCGTGCGACCAAGGGGCGACTAACCGTCCAACTAGCAGATATTCACCCGAGGGGGAAAACTGGGCCATCGAATATACCGCTGGCGCCCCAACGACTTCAACCTGGCGCGTGGCGGGGTCCAAAATCACCAACTCAGAGGTGGCGTAATACTCGAAGAGGGCATCATCATGGGCGGTTTCGAGCAGGTTGCGCGCCTCGTAGGTTGATCGCGCCGTCGCCCCAATGCCTTCGAGAATGTCTGGCCCCACCGGAATCACGGGGGCAGCGGGGGCAGTGCCGCGCTGAGGCAGGCGACGCAGGAGGAGCCGTTGCTGATCGGGCAACCAACTCACCGGGTTGCCCAATAGAGGATTCAACGCCAGGCCGTCAATCTCAACGAGATCACCACTGACGGAACCGAGCCATATCCCGATGTGGTCAGTCTGCTTGACGATGAGGGCAAAGCGCTGACCGTCCGCTGTCCAGCGCACGCCGTTAACTTCGGCCTCCGGGGGCAACGCGAAGGACTTGGTCGTGCCATCGGCTACGCGAACGAGTCGGAGGTTTACCCCACCGTGTTGGCCATGCTGACTGTTGGTCACGGGGTTGACGCGGATTCCGGCGAGTTTATGCATCGGGGCCGCGAGTTCCGCCAAGGCTGGATATAGAATTCGATCGGCCAAGAGCAGATGTTCCCCATTGGGGGCGGTCCACACCTGAGGAAACTGCTGTGCGTGCAACACGTTCAACACTTTATCGGGGGGAGACTGCCATTGTGAGGAGGCCTGCGAGGGTGCTTCTGAAGCCTTTATGCTCGTTGTCATCATGAACGTTCCTATAGCGACTATCAGCCCAACGGTGAATGCTAAGAGGCGTCTGCGGATCATCGATGTTTCCTGTCAGCGTGGGTCGGTAACCAGTTGCAAGCAATCGTGGTGATGCGGACACTTGAGACACTCTCGGAAAATCGCCCCCACAGCACTGCCAGGGCGATCGCCCTCCTGATCATGGAGCTGAATTTGCCATCCGCGAGAAATCTTTCCGTTTGCTTAATGGGGGCCGATATCAGCCCCGCCGCTGAGAAGTGTCCCAAGCAGACCGTTTGGGGCCTGCGGAGAGGGTTAGATCAGCCGCTTTATCAAAGCCGTAAATCATCGGTCGCTTCAACCATCGAGCTTACGAACTCCTAGGTAGAAGTAAATCGCCTCGTCAACGATCCCCTCGAAACGGGGCGCTGAGATATCGTGCTGCGGCGCTGGAATCGACTGCGTTCTCAAGACGGGCCGCCACTCACCGATGCCGAAATCAAAGCCGCAGTCAAAGATATTTTTCCGGAGTTTGATGACTAGGTGCGGCGGCGTGCCGCCAAAGCCAATCAGGTTTCGGGTAAGTGGCCGTTGCTGGGCTGGGCGGCCATGGGAACCGCGATCGCTGCGGGCACTATCTGGGTGCTCAATTTGCCATATCCCATGATTCGGTTGTCAGTCGCTCGGACGGCCCCCCTGATTTTGCTGCCCAGCTACATCAGCATGGATCACAACTATCGTCAGGCCATCCTTGCCAATCTTTGTCAGTTTGCGGCTTAACCGTCTCGAATGGAAGAGAGAGCGATAGAGTAGGGAGCACGGTTTTGGAAAATGGGGTCAACCAGTAGTCATGTCTCATCGCGGCAGCGCTTGTAAAGGAGTGGTGGCAGCGGGTCATCCGCTCACCGCTGCCGCCGGGGCGGAGATTTTGCGCCAGGGGGGCAATGCCTTTGATGCGGCGATCGCAGCAGTGATGACGGCTTGGGTAACCGAGTCGGTGCTGACTTCGGCGGGCGGCGGCGGTTTTTTGATGGCCCACACCCGTCAGGGCGAAAACTGCTTGTTCGATTTTTTCAGCCAAACGCCCCAGAGTAATCAACTCTCACGGGCACCAGACTTTTACCCGATCCATGCCAACTTTGGCGACACCGTGCAAGAATTTCACATCGGGTTGGGCTCGATCGCCGTCCCCGGAGCCGTAGCGGGACTGTTGCATGTTCACGAACGGTTAGGCCGCTTACCGCTAGCGGCGATCGCCGAACCTGCCATTTACCATGCTCAGCAGGGCGTCACGGTGAATCCGTTTTTGGCTTATGTGTACGAACTGCTGGAGCCGATTTTGACGGCTTCGGGCGCGGCCAAAGCCATGTATACCCACCAGGGGCAGCTGCTTAAAGCCGGTGATACCCTGCATATGCCGGACTTTGCCCAAACGCTGAAGCTGATTGTCGAAAAGGGCACGGCGTTTTTTTATGAGGGGGCGATCGCCCAGCAGATTGACCAAGATTGTCGAGCGGCAGGCGGCTACCTCACCCTGGCCGATCTGCAGCAGTATCGTGTGATTGAGCGGCAACCCCTGAGCCTGTCTTACCGCGATGCCACCTTTCTAACGAATCCGCCGCCGAGTTCCGGTGGTACGCTGATCGGCTTTGCCTTAAAGCTATTGGAACAGTTGGAAGCGGCTCAGATGGCCCCTGGGAGCGATCGCCATTTGGCTGGCCTGAGTCAAGTCATGGCTCTGACCAATGCCGCCCGACGAGACGGCTTTGACCGTTGCCTATACGATTCGCAGGTGGCGACGGCCTTTCTCAGTCAGGCCCATCTGCAGCCCTATCAAACGACTCTGGCCCATCGCGTAAACCGATTGGGCAGCACCACCCATGTCAGCGTCATCGATGAGGCGGGCAATGCCGCCAGTGTTACCACCTCAAATGGGGAAGGCGCTTCCTACGTGATTCCGCAAACGGGCATCATGCTCAACAACATGTTGGGAGAAGAAGACCTGCATCCCAACGGCTTTCATCAGTGGGGGGAAAACCAGCGAATTTCATCAATGATGGCCCCAACGATGATTTTGCGAGACGGGCAGCCACAACTGGTGCTGGGGTCTGGGGGCTCCAATCGCATTCGCACGGCGATTTTGCAGGTCATTGCCAATGTCGTGGATTTTGGCCTGCCGCTAGAGGCCGCGATCGCCGCCCCGCGCATCCATTGGGAACGGGGAACGCTGCATCTAGAACCCGCAGACGCCTTACCCCTCGACGCATTGACTAACCTGCCGGATACGACCGCCGTGATTCCCTGGCAGCAGCAAAATATGTACTTCGGTGGCGTCCATGCCGTGGGCGTCGATGACCAGGGAGCGCTGCACGGTGCTGGCGATGCCCGGCGAGGCGGTGCCGTGGCATTTGCGTCATGACACCGTGACTGACTCTCGAGCCAGGAAGAAGACGGAATTTAAGCGGTTAAGTGCGATCGCGATTCGTAACTCTTTAACAGTTAACGTCGGTACCCGCTTGGTCGCAGCGCTAACGTGGCGCTGAAGGTTGGCCCAGCGTTTGGGATAACAGTCCGCAGTTTGATTCGGCCCTTTTAGATTGCTGAAACCTTGACTCGGTAAGGTTTTTAATTCTGCCCTCTGCCTTCTGCCTTCTGCCTTCTGCCTTCTGCCTTCTGCCTTCTGCCTTCTGCCTTTTGCTATATCAATTCCTTAAAATTGGACAACACTTCGACCCATTGGCGATCCCCCTCCTATCCCTTAATCAGGGAGAAGCTCAATACCATCAAGGCTTATAGCTCCCTTTTCAAGGGGGCGGCGACAGCGGGGGATTCTCGATTTGCAGCACGATTATGCAGAACTGACATAACCCACTGACACCCACAGGCTTACCCCCCAAGCCGCGACTGCAGCGCCACCGCCTGGTCGTAGGCGACCCGATAAACAAACTCGCCGCCATCACAGGTGGCCAACTCCAACGCCGTCTGGGCCAACGCCCGTGCCTCCGGCAGATTGCCCGCCGCCTGGGCTAACTCGGCTAAAAAGAGATGACTATCTGCCCCTTGAAGGACGTAGCCACTGCGAGCCGCAATGGCGCGGGCGTCTGCGGCGAGGCGGTGGGCTTCAGAAAGATGGCCCTGGCCGCAGCGGAGACGAGCGAGGTCGAGCAGGATATCGGCTTCAAATTCAACTAAGTTGATGGCGCGACAGCGGCGGAGGGCTTCGTTG
Source organism: Cyanobacteria bacterium P01_F01_bin.56 (assembly GCA_039185935.1). Classification (GTDB taxonomy): domain Bacteria; phylum Cyanobacteriota; class Cyanobacteriia; order Phormidesmidales; family Phormidesmidaceae; genus Halomicronema. The sequence goes on from JBCDAJ010000087.1 coordinate 8,507, forward strand.
AGGTGGTGGTCGCTGGCAGAGCGATCGGGGGTGAGGCGGTAGGCGGCACCCAGGAGCCAGTGGGCTTGGACGTAGTCTCGTTCTAAAGGTCCATTAATACGGGCATCTTCATCGGCGAGGGCGATCGCCCGCTGGGCAGCAGCGAGGGCGGTGGTAGCGAGTTCAGTCTGCTGTGAATTGGAGGTTTGGGGCGATCGGGTCCGCAGCAAGGCGTTCAAAGCCCGATAAGCCCAAGCAATTCCTTGGGCTTGAATATTTCCTCTCTTCTCGTTGATACTCAAACCTGCAGTAAGCAATTCTGCTGCCGCTCTCCAGTTTCCCCGGTAAGCTAGCAGTCGCCCCAATTCCAGATATCCCACAGCCTCCCAAAACTGGTCCTCAATCTCTTGGCAAAGGGTGATCTGACGACGCAGATTGGCTTCGGCAGATTGTAGGGCACCAATATGGAGTTGTGCCATATAAGCCAGGTTGCCTAGGGTAATAGGCAAATTTGTTTTACTACCTGATTTTTCGAGAATAGCGATGTCATTTTCATAAAGGGGCAGAGCCTGCGCGGGCTGACCGCTGAGGCTGTAGCTATTGGCTAGCGCGGTTAGCGTCCAAGCCTGGGCAGCCTCAGACTGGAGCTGGGGGGGCTGGGTTTCGCCTTGGGGAAAGAGGGCGCGGAGAAGTTCGATCCGTTGTTGATAGGCTCCGAGTTGGTAGTAAAGGGGGGAGGCGAGGCGATCTCGAAACAACTTCTGCGCCTCGTCATACTGCCCCGCCCGCACCATATGGTGATATAGCTCCATCACCGGGGCCAGATCATCCACCGTCGTCACCTGCTCCACCTTCGGCACCGCTGCAAAGTAGTCCCGCAGTTGGCCATGGGTGCTGCGGCGTTCTGTCGACCCCATACGGTCATAGGCATAGCGCCGGACAATCGGGTGCAGGTCAAATCGCTGGCCCTCCCGCTGCACGAGTCCCCGCTCGATTAAATCCTGCAGCTCAGGTTCTAAGCCCGACTCGTCTGTCGCCAACGCCGCCAGCACCGCAAAGGTCACCGGGCTGCGAAAACAGGCGATCCGACTCAGCAGGTGTCGCCCCTCCCGGCTCAAATTGTCATAGGACTGCGCCAACACATGGTGCTGCCGCTGCACCAGGCTCCCGGTCAAATCTTGTCGCTGCGCCGCCTGAATATCCCCCGGATTGCGCAAGTCCTTGACCACCAGCCCCGCCAGCAGCCGCAAACTCAACGGGTGAAACCCATAGGCCCCACCGGCCTGCTCAATCTCCCCCCGATTGCCCCGAATCCCCTGCACCCGAAAAAACGCCACCGCATCCGCCGGGTCCATCTGCGTCAGCACTTCCTCGCGACAGCCCAACAGCAATTCACCCCCAGTCACCTCCACTGGCCGGGGCCGCAGCCGGGTCGACATCAGCACCTTGCCCTGCAGCCTCGGCAAACTCGCCAAATTCCGCAAAAACTGCTCCGCCCCTGGATTAATGCAATCGCGCCCCGCATCGGCGATTTCCCATTCCCCATCTCCCTGATAGGCTGCCCCCAGGCTGCCATAGGCCCGCAGCTCCCGCTCAAACCCATCCAGCACCAGCAAGATCCGCTGATGCCGCACATATTCCAACAGTTGCCTTACCCGCTCCGCTGGCTTCAAATTCTCCGGCTTTTGCCCACTCAGGTAAGCCAGCGTGGCATAAACAAAGTTATCAAACCCCGCCTTCTCTTCGTAAAAGCTCCACCACACCACCACGGGCCAATCCCGCTCTGCCACATCATGCAGCAGCCAATGCCAGGTCAGGGCACTCTTGCCAAAGCCCCCCAAAGCCCGCAGCACCAGCAAAGGCCGGGGACCCTGATGCAGCCAGTCACTCAGCAGTTGTCGCTCGGCATCACGCCCCGTAAAGTACGGCGGCATGCCATAGGGATGCGCTAAGAACCATTGTTTTGGAGGATCTTCCTGCGGCGGTGCTGCTTCGGGTTCCACCATCCCAAACGCCCGAAACACCTGTCTCCAGGCAATGTCCAACTCCTCCGGGTCGGTAAAATTGACGTAGCTCAGATAGCCAATGCTCGGCGGCAGGTCACAAGCCTCCTTTAAGACCGGCAGCAATCGCAGGTCGGTATTGTTCGGATCTGGGGTTTGCAACAAATACCGTTCAAATTCTGTCCAGCCACTTTTCAAATAATTGGGCGTGAGCACCAGCAACGTCTTGCGGCTGGTCATTGCCGCCCGCTCAATCTCCTTAATTGCGGGTGCCCCGGCCCGAAAATTCTCATAGTCAATACAAACCCGCAAGCCCGCCTTTTGCAGCCGCGTCAGCAGTTCTCCCCGTACCCAGGCCTTATCAGCGGTGCTATAGGAGATAAACACGTCGTAGTCGTAGGTGGCGGCAGCGGTATCGGTGGGGCGGGGGCTCATGGCTGACCGGGGGCAATACTAAATTCCTTTCGTCCTAATTTTATTCATTGGATTGAGGCGGGGCCAGGATATCAGTATCGCCGCGCGGAATTCAAAATTCTAATAAAGCTAGCTAACGTCCGCGTTAAGGGAGTTGCGCTTAAATAACATCCCAACGACCCTGCTACCCATCCACCCATCCACCCATCCACCCATCCACCCATCCACCCATCCACCCATCCACCCATCCACAATCTTGTCCGGGCACTTGATTTTCAAGCCGATCCCTAACCGGGCGGCGGCGGTTGACGTGGAATCCGGAGTCGGCGTGGCCTGCTACTCCGGTTGAACGCATTGTTATGCTGCTTGTTCTAGGAGTTGACGGTCGAGCTGAATGAGATAATCCAAACCGTATGGACCGTTTTCAAGGTTATCGTACAGGCACTGAGGAAGGTTCTGGTCTACTTCCTGCGAACCGGCCGCAGCGCCAAGAGCAATGGTTGCCACGGTATCGACATCGCCGGTGTACGCAATCGATGCGCGAAGGATGTCGCTAAGGGAGTTGTGAGCAACCACGGCGGTCAATGCGGCATGGACGCTGTCGAGTCCTTTGTGGCCGACTTTGCCGAACCAAGGAGCGATCCATGATCCGGGCACATACTCGCTAATGAACTGCGGCAATTCGGCCTTTGGGCCGATGTTGTACAAGCAATAATGTGCCATCAGACTTGCTGCGATGGCCGCATTCGTTCCATCAGTCGTCTTGTGCGTGAGTTCGGCTTGTCGTTTCGACCGGTCGATTACCGTGCCGACGTTCGAGTAGACCCCAATGGGGGCGGCACGCATCGCGCCGCCACTTTTGTCGCTGTGTGGTTTGATTCTCGCGAGGAACTCGTCCCCATCGGTGATCTCTTGTAGGAACGCATAGAAGCTTCGGGCGTAGCCTTCGCGTTCGTCACGCTTGAATGCTGTTACGAATCTGCGAGCAAGATGTTCAGCGTTCCACGGTTCACCGGACACAATGGCCTCAGCAACGGCGATACTCATCTGTGCATCGTCGGTGTAGCAGCCCGGTGTAATGTCGTGTCGGGGGTGCTGAACATAGGCCGTCAGATTATTTCGATCGCGCACAAGGCTGTCGGGCGCGTATTCGAAGCCGGCTCCATATGCGTCACCAATTGCAAGTTCTACCAACATTGGGTTGTGACCGTGTGTTGCACCATAACTATATTCAACTTCAAATCCGCTAGCTAATCCCCCACTTGACCACGGTTAGGTGGCAAAGCTGCCGGATAAGTAGGTGGGTTGAACCTTTTGTAGAACGAAATCATGGTGACAAAACCCTTGCGAGTGTTGGGTTTCGTTCCTTAACCGCAACCTACATCATGGGCAATTTAATAACGCCTGCCTACTTAACACCCAGTCCGGCAGTCGTCAAACGGCAAACTCATTATTGAACGCCATGATTTTGGGGTGTTAGACAGCCGTTCTGATGATTAATTCTAGGCATCTACATAGCGCTGCTTATTGACGAGCAATGGCCCCTTCAAGCCGGAATTACACACAATATTGATAGCGCAACACCGACACAGTTGTATCCGATTTTGGTTCCTAAATTTCCAAATACCGGGGAAAAGCGGATGCAACATTCGGCAAACTAAGGGGGGTAAAGATATTTTGCGTAAATTCTTAGGGTTACAAAGATGCAAATGTGGACTCCCTCATGCCATACCGTTAACGCGTGGAATTTTTACAGATAACTTTACGTATATTTATCATTGAGAGACCCAAAAATACTCCAGTACTCTGAAAATATTGCTATCTATTGCATTGCTTAAAGTAAATATTGACGGTGAGTTCAATTCAAGCTGTTTGAAGATTTAGACGTCGTGTCTGTGAATCTTAATGGCGTTGTAGTGGGCGTGAATCTCTGGTTATCCACAACCACATCCACCTCATTCAGAAAGAGATTTTTGCTCTCAAGCCGCGCTAGAGAGTTCTACGACTGTCACCTGATTCAAGACGACCGAACGTCCTGTATTGACTGGCCAATCCCTTTAGACGAGTGCACTATCCCGCCCCATCAACTGCCTTTGGAACTTTGCCGACACGATGCTAATGGGTATTTCACCACAATCAACTTTGGACGCGATACAGGCGTTGGCGGATTCCTTGCAACCTGAAGCATCGAGTTTGCAGTGGCTGTTTGAGGCTTTTCCTATTGGCATTGCCATTCATCAGCCGGGGGGGACAGTTGATTATCTGAATGACTCGGCAAAAACGCTTTTAGGCATGGAAGAAGACGTGGCCCTTGGGCAGCTTGATTTGTCCAATTGGGTGGGTTACTGCGGCTTGCGACGACGACACACGAACGAGCCCTACCCCATAGAAGACTTGCCGGTCTTTCAGGCTTTGCAAGGCCATACGACCTCAGTTGAAGATATTGAGGTGGTGAATGGGGCCATTTGTCGGATGCTGTTGTCGAAGGCTTTTCCCGTGAGAAATGCCGGAGGCAGCATTGCTTGGGTGGTCGTGGCTTATCAAGATATCACTGCCCAGGTGCAACATACCAATATTGTCAATTACTACACTGAGCTGTTTGGAGAGCAGCTTCGGCAACAGCCGCCAACGTTAGACCAACAAACGCTGGTGCGCCAGTGGCTAGAAACCGATCTTCATCACCATCAGTTGAGGCTACAGCGCTTTGCTGAGACCGTGCCCGGTGTCATGTACTCGCTGCGAGTGAACCCCGACCGGTCGATGACTTGTGAATATGTGAATGAACAGGTAGAAACGGTTTTTGAGGCGACTCATCAGGAGATCCGCCAACATCCAGAGCGTTACTTCTTGTCGCAAATCTGCCCTGGCGATCGCTGGGGGTTGCTCAGGGGAGCCGCACGTAGTGCCGCTAGGCAAACCGTCTTTACCTATGGCTGGCAGAATATTGCTCCGTCTGGCCGTATCCGCTGGCTCAAAACCCGAGCCCAAGCAGAATATCGAGAGCATGGCGTAATTTGTTGGCACGGGGTGTTGTGGGATGTTAGCGATCGCCAGTCGGCCAAATTTGACTTGCATCAGCAGGCGGCTGAGAGTGCGGCGGTATTGCAAGCAATTCCCGACCTGATTGTCCGAGTTGATCACGAGGGGTATTACCTCAATTGCATTCGCAGTAACCCAGCGATTGACATCCTGCCGCATGATGTAGACGTTCGAGGACGTCATCTTGCTGACTTTTTACCCGACACCATCGTTGAAGCGCAACTCGCGATGATTCGTCAAGCCTTAGTAAATGGCGAAATTCAGGTGGCGGAACAAGTTCTTGTGGTCAATGGCAAATCACAGTACGAAGAAGTGCGAGCGGTGCCCTGTGGAGAGCAGGATGTCATCCTCATTATCCGAGATATTAGCGATCGCAAAGCCGCCTCATTGGCTTGTCGGGCCAGTGAGGCTAGACATCGTCGCCTTATCACCGCCCTGCCCGACCTCATGTTTCGAGTGAGTCGCGCTGGTTATTGGTTAGGGTATGTCCACACCAATGCGGTGATTGATTGCTTGCCCAATGACTATGACCCCGGTGGTCACCACATCACTGACCACATGCCCCCCGCGATCGCTCAACAACAATTGCAAAAAATTGAGCAGGCGATCGTGACCGGTGAAATGCAAGTCTTTGAGCAGACATTATCCTTAGAAGAACGAGTCCAGCACGAAGAGGTTCGTATCGTCCCTCAAGGACCTGATGAAGTGCTGTTTATTGTGCGCGATATTACGGATCGCAAAACCGCAGAACTCGCCCTGAAAAAGAGTGAAGCTGAAAATCGCGCAATTCTTTCTGCCCTGCCTGACTTGATGGTGCGCCTGCACCGAGACGGCACCCTTCTCGGCTACTTCCGAGCTGAGAACATGGTTGACTTGCTGGCAGGCGCCGGTGACATTATCGGCCGCAGCATTTTTGAATTTACCCATAACGATTTTTACCGCCATCATATTGAGGCTCAAATGCAGGCAGTGCGCCAGGTATTAGACAGTGGGGCCATGGCGATCTACGAGCAGAAAATTCCCACTGAGTCGGGTTGGCAGCATGAGGAAGTCAGAATCGTCCCGACTGGCGAAGACGAAGTGCTGTTGATTGTTCAAGACATTAACGAGCGCAAACAAACTCAAATCGCTTTACAACAGAGCGAAGCTCAAAAACAGGCCATTCTGAAGGCGATTCCTGACCTTATGTTTCACCTGCGAGCAGATGGCATGATTCTCGACTACATGGGGACCGCTGCCTTTGCTGACCTTTTAGGCAATAGCGACAACTGGGTGGGCAAGAACCTGTTGGATTTTGGGGTCACGGAGGCGTTGGCGGCCCACTTTGAAAAAGAAATGGCATTTGCGCAGCGGGCTCTGGCCACTGGGCAAATGCAGGTTTACGAACAGGAAACCTGCATTGGGGATATCACACAGCAAGAAGAAGTCCGCATCGTGCCGGTCACTCAGGGTGAGGTTTTGATTATGATTCGCGATATTAGCGATCGCAAACGCATTGAAGCCGAACTCCGAACAGCCAATGAGCGTCTGGCCAAGCTTTCGCTTACTGACTCACTCACGATGCTGGCTAACCGTCGTCGTTTGGATGAATATTTAGAGCAGGAATGGCAGCGCTCATGCCGCCGGCACGACCCGTTGTCTTTCATCTTGTTAGACCTGGATTTCTTTAAGCGGTTTAACGACACCTACGGTCACCAACAAGGCGATGAGTGTTTGTACGAGGTCGCGCAAGCAGCGCTGGGTATCGTCAATCGGTCATCCGATTTGATGGCCCGCTACGGCGGCGAAGAGTTTGCCGTCGTGCTGTCAAATACCGATCTAAAGGGGGCATTCACAATTGCTCAGCGCATTTGCCAGGTGATTCGAGCATTGCAAATTCCCCATAGTTCGTCTGAAGTTGAGGCCGTGGTCACCGCGAGTCTTGGGGTCAGTGCGATAATTCCCACTGCCGGCCAAAAGCCCAATGTCTTGATTCGTCAAGCTGATCAAGCTTTGTACGCGGCTAAACAAGCCGGACGCAATAATTGTCAGTGCTTTATTAGTTGTTAGGTCGCTTTATCCATTAATTCTAGAAACCTTGGGGCATGCATATAGCGATCCGCCATCAGGTCAGGACAGTTGCAATTCCTGAAAGCACTACACAGCAAATGTTCTTATTCCGAACTCCGACTTCAGAACTCCGCATTCTGCTATATCAGCATGCCTGCATCAACTTTACTGGCTAGGAGCTGCCATCATCACTAGGCCAAGAGCCTGACTCTAAGGGATGACAGCCTTTAGTCAGGATGACGGGCCACCGCTTGCAGACGCTGATAAAACTCCGACGGCTCGGGCTCGGGCGTGAACTTTTGGATGGGTTCAGGTTGGTTGAACAGTGATGCGTTTTGATGTGGGTCAGTCCCTTCTGCGTTGACGTGAGAGGGGGCATCGGCACTCTCTGGGGGCAGAGTCTCCGGGGAGAATAGCGCTTGCTGTCGAGGTTCGATTTCAGCAGTTGATGTCTGCGAGATCGTTGTTGCCGCCATCCTCTCATCTTCATTCTGCGGCAGCGGAGCAGACTGGTGCCGCCCGTCAGCCTCCTCCGATTCTCTGCCAGGTATCGCTTTGCCCTCGCGAGGATTAAGCTGCGGTGACAGCAGTTCTGACGGGCTGAGGGAGGTCATGGCCGCGTACTTACTGGCCATCGGGTCAATGGGGCCAAAAACGACCCGCTCAAACTCACTGTTAAAGTGACGTACAGGGTGGCCGCGGCGCTGCCAACTTTGCAAGATTTGCTCCACCGAAAAAGCCTTGTAACGACCCAAGTACAACGCTTCCAAAACCGCAGACCGAATCCAACTCGGCTCGACCTGTAAACGCTCTTGCCAAATCGCCATCAACTCAATGGTGTCAAAGCCGCTCAGATCAAAGCTGTACTCCTGCATCAAGAGTTTTGCCTGTGCAACGTCGCGTTCTGGGCCGGTTGGCGAAATCATAGCAATCGCGCAGTCAGTGAAGAATGGTTAAATGTCGGGCTCCCTGGGCTGAACAATTTCACGAAGCTCCCAAAATCATGAATGGCCTCCCACCTAATAAGGCCCTGATAAAGCTGAGATATCGTGCAGCAGGTTAGTTCAGTGTTCACATCTGGGTGAATCTTAGCGAATGTCTAAGATTTCGCACAGGTCGTCAGCGAAAATCCTGCGCTGTTGTGACCCACCCACCCACTCAAGTGGACAGTCTTGGAGGTTAGCGACGAATGAATAGAGCGATGTGGTTGGCCCTACTGCAGCAGCATCGAGCGATCGCGGTGATTCGAGCACCGGCGGTGGCGATGGGGTTACAGATGGCGCAAGCAGCTGTAGAAGGAGGCTTTCGGCTGATTGAAATTACCTGGACCAGCGATCGCCCAGCGGCTTTAGTGAGCCAACTGCGAAAACAGTTATTAGCGGATTGTTGGGTCGGCGTTGGGACGGTGTTGACGCCAGCAGACATGAGGACTGCGATCGCTGCTGGAGCCCAATTTTGCTTTATGCCCCATACCGATACGGCCATGATGGCCATGGCCCAGTCTCAAGCTGTACCGGTGATTCCCGGAGCCCTCACCCCAACTGAAATTATGACGGCTTGGCAACTGGGGGCCTGGGGCGTCAAAGTGTTTCCCTGTCAGGCGCTCGGCGGGGCAACCTATATCCGCCATTTGCAAGGGCCGCTCGGGCACATTCCCCTGATTCCCACTGGTGGTATCACCGTCACAACGGGTCGTGACTATCTACAGCAGGGCGCGATCGCGATCGGCATCGCCAGCAATTTGTTTCCCAAAGAGATGCTCAAGAGTCACGATTGGGAGGGCATTGAACAGCGATCGCGCAACTTCCTAAAAAGTTTGGAATAGCGGTTTCTATAGTGAACCGGCGGTCATCTGGAACGTTATTGACACCATCACCCTACAAAGGCCTAAATTTGCCCACCCTGCTTGATAGCCAAGGGGTTGGGGAGCACGGAGGAGCAGATTTTGGAGGGTGTTGCGACTTGTGCCATGGAGGGGCTACAGCAGAATGTGGAATTCTGAATGCGGAGTTCGGAATGAAAACACTGACTGTGTGCTCATTCCAGAAAATATAACTGTCCTAACCCAATTGCGGATCGCCGTAATAAGGATCGGGAATTTAATCATGTGCCGGTTTTCCCCTCTCGGGAGGGGTGCCGTAGGCGGGGTGGGTTCAGAACCCTCGCACTCCGGGGCAACCCACCCCGCTGCCCCTCCCAGGAGGGGAAAGGTTATCCGGCTTGGCCTCAGTCATTTATTTAATCCTCATCCCTAAGAGCAGTGGACCAGGGGCAAATTTTTAAGCCTGACCAATCCTCTCGTGCTTGCCCATCCTTTTCACACCGCCTTTCCTGGCATAGTGGAGAGGATTCTTCTATTGACAAAGGCTATGGCGACTTCTCCGCAGCATCGCACGGCAATCTTGAATGCGCTTGGACGTCTTGTCGACGTGGTGGCTAATCTGCGCCATCCTGAAACCGGTTGCCCGTGGGATTTAAAGCAGACGCACAAAACCCTGGTTCCCTATGCGATCGAGGAAGCCTATGAGGTGGTAGATGCGATTCATAGCGGCGATACTGAGCATATCGCTGAAGAACTAGGCGATCTTTTGCTGCAGGTCGTCTTAAACGCCCAAGTGGCACAGGATGCAGGCACCTTTGACCTGCAGACCGTTGCTGATGGCATTGCCGATAAGCTGATTCGCCGCCATCCCCATGTGTTTGGCGAGCTGGAAACGGATGATCTGGAGGAAATTCACCGCAATTGGGAGCAGATTAAAGCCGCCGAAAAGGGAGAAACGGGTGATCCGCATCAACTGTCGCCAAAACTCCGCAAATATAGTCGCACCTTGCCACCGCTGATGGCTGCCACCAAGATTTCGGTAAAAGCTGCTAAGGCAGGCTTTGAGTGGGACTCCGTCGATGGCGTGTGGGACAAGTTTCACGAAGAGTTGGCGGAGTTTCAGCAGGCGATCGCCCATGAACCCCCAGAAAACCAACTGGCTGAACTCGGCGATATTCTCTTCACCCTCGTTAACATTGCCCGCTGGTATGGACTTGACGCCACCGAAGCGCTTCAGAGTACCAACCGCCGCTTTATCCAGCGCTTTGAACAGGTCGAAAACGCCAGCGATCGCCCCCTTACCGACTACCCTCTCGAAGAACTCGAAGCCCTCTGGCAACAGGCCAAAGCTGCACTTGAGACGGAAAAATCGTAGAAGAGCATATTGACTATCGGAGTGGAGAAAAAGGACTTCTGGGTTCTGGGTTCTGGGTTTCGGATTTCGGGTTCTGGGTAATTGGCTGACCCACCGACCTCATCGACTCCACCGACCTCACCGATTCCACTCACCCTGCTACCCTGCCACCCACTTCACCCATCCACCCAACTACCCCTACACCCAGCAACCCACTACGGCTTAGCAAACTCCGACGGGCTGCGGAAACCCTCGACCGGCACATCGACCAAGGCGCGCTGCATAAAGTCACGCCAGACCGGGGCAACGTAGGTACCGCCGGTGGCTCCTGAACCCATCGGTGTGTAATCGTCGTTACCCACCCAAATTGCCGTCGAGAGTTGGGGGACGTAGCCGACAAACCACACATCCCGTTGGGAATCAGTGGTGCCTGTTTTGCCTGCTGCGGGTCGCCCAATTCGGGCCGCAGTGCCGGTGCCGCGAGCAATGACCCCCTGCAACACATCTGTTAAGGCCGCCGTCGCCCAGGGATCCAAAATGAGCTGTGGCCTCGGGGTGTTGTCTAGCAAGACGTTGCCGTTACTGTCTGTGACCTGCACGATAAAGGTCGGTTTAGAGTACCAGCCATTGCTGGCAAAGGTGGCATAAGCCCCGGCCATTTCCATCGGTGTTAGGTCGACGGCGCCTAAGGGCAAAGAAATGACCGGCTCCATCGGGCTCTCGATACCCAACAGCCGAGAAATTTCGATAATGCGATCGACCCCAACCGACTGGCCGAGCTTTACCGCTGGCACGTTACGAGATACCTCCAAGGCTTTGCGAATGGGGATACTGCCCATAAAGCTGCCGTCATAGTTACGAGGGCTGTAGTATTCGTAGCCATCGGGATAACTAGCAGGCGTATCTTGAATGATGCTGTCGGGGGTATACCGTCCCGACGCAAAGGCTGCGTAATAGACAAAGGGCTTAAACGAAGAGCCCGGCTGACGTTGGGACTGGACAGCACGATTGAACTGACTATCGTCGTAATTAACCCCCCCGACCATGGCTTTCACAAAATGGGTGCGAGGATCGATCGCCACCAAAGCCATCTGATCGGCGCGAATGCCTCGGGCACGCATGGCCGCATGATTTCGCTGCACGGTCTCTTCGGCCATACGCTGCATATCAAGAGCAACGGTCGTTTGCACTCGCATGCCACCCTTGACCACAGCGTCATTGCCAAAGGTTTCTTTAAGCTCTTGAACCACGGCCTCGGTTACATAGGGGGCCGCACTGCCGCGAAACGAGGTAATTTCACCGACCAGCAAAGGTTGAGCCTTGGCATTGGCTTCTTCTTCCGAGGTGATCCACTGTAGCTGTCGCATGCGGGCCAGCACCGTCGCTTGGCGCTGTTTTGCTAGAGGGTAGTTAACAAATGGGCTGTACTCTTCAGGCGCTTGAATCAAGCCCGCCATCATGGCTGCTTCGGCCAAGTTCAGATCTTTAGCTGATTTGTTGAAATAGCTTTGAGCGGCGGTTTCTACCCCGTAGGTGTTGTGCCCCCAATAGACCTGATTCAGATACATCTCAAGAATCTGGTCTTTGGCAAAGATTTGCTCTAACCGCATCGATAAGACCGCTTCTGCGACTTTCCGGCTAATGGCCCGCTCTGGCGTCAAAAACAGGTTTTTCACCAACTGCATAGTGATGGTGGAGCCGCCTTCCACGGTCGCGCCCGCCTGTACGTTCGCCAATAAAGCCCGACCCACACTACTGGGATTGATGCCGTGATGCGAATAAAAATAGCTGTCTTCGATCGCCAGTACTGCCCGCTTCAAATGTGGGGAAACCTCGTTGAGGTCAACAACTTCGCGGTTCGCTTCATCGTGAAGGCTATACAGCAGCGTCCCGTTGATGTCATAGACGTAGCTGGTTTCGCTGGGCAAGTAATTCCGCAGGACGCGGACATCGGGCAAATTGCGGAAACTAATGGCCAGGCCCACCAATCCTCCCGCCGCGACGGAGCTGACCAGCATCGTCGTGCCCAAGAGCGTTGCTACGCTGATTTGGCCAACATCTTGTACAAACTTGATGACGCCGCCCGTCAGATGATTGGAGCGGGGGGCAGCAGTTTGTTTGGGATAGGTGTTAGTCGACACGATAGACCACGCAATTTACGGTAGGGGTATTAAATGGCTCAGAGTTTTGCCATGATAGAAGCCTGGCTTAAATACAGCCAGCAAAAAGCCGACTGGCATCAGGATAAAGCACGAACTTAGACCCTGCCACTTTATTTTGAGTTCCTTAAGGGAGCGGGTAGGTTGTTGTGCGGCTATCACCAGCGGCCATTATCGATGTTCGGCAAGTGGGGATTAAGGACGCTTTAGCAGCTATGGGGCAACTTTCGGACGATTTGCAATGGATTTATCGAGGCGTGACGGAGGTCTTTCCTGATCAGCCGGAGGTCGACGATCCGCAGGAAAATTTGCGCGTGCGCCTGCAACAGAGCGATCGCCCTCTGCGCATCAAACTCGGGATTGATCCAACCGGGGCGGAGATTCACGTTGGCCACAGCATTCCCGTCCGTAAGTTGCGGGCCTTTCAAGATGCGGGCCACACAGCGGTGCTGATCATCGGTGACTTTACGGCGCGGATTGGTGACCCCACTGGTAAATCAGAAGTCCGCAAGCAACTGACCGCTGCCGACGTGAAAGCCAATGCCGAAACCTACCTTGACCAGGTGCGTCCAATCTTGGACTTTGACACGCCTGGTCGCCTCGAAATTCGCTATAACTCGGAATGGCTGTCTGACCTAGATCTGGGCAAAATTTTGGAACTGTTTGCCACCATGACGGTGGGTCAAATGCTGGCTAAGGAAGGATTTGCTGAACGCTATGAGAAAGGGACGCCGGTTTTTCTACACGAATTTTTCTATCCGCTGATGCAGGGCTATGACTCTGTGGCCATTCAGGCCGATATTGAATTGGGGGGGACTGATCAAAAGTTCAATATTGCGGTGGGGCGCGACCTGCAGCGACACTTTGGCATGGAACCCCAATTTGGCATGTTGCTGCCGCTGTTGTTGGGCACAGACGGGGTGCAAAAAATGTCCAAATCTTTAGGGAATTATGTGGGTTTGCAAGAAGACCCGCTGACCATGTATTCCAAACTGGAGAAAACGCCGGACACCCTCATTGAGGAATATTTTGAACACCTGACCCGGTTACCCTTGACGGACCTACCGAAAAATCCCCGCGATCGCCAAAAACTCCTAGCCGTGGAAGTGACCCGCCAGTTTCATGGCGAAGCGGCGGCCCAGCAAGCCCAAACCGACGCCGTGAACTTAGTGCAGGGCGGCGGGGCGGCGGAGAGTGTGCCAGAATTTTCCCTCGCGGCGGTCAATTTTCCGGCAAAAGCTTTCTACTTATTGGGAGCGACACCCTTATGTGCCAGCAGTAGTGAGGCGCGGCGACAGATTCAAGGGGGAGGGGTGAAGTTAGAAGGCGATCGCCTCTCTGATCCTAATCTCACCTTTGCAACCCCGGATGATCTAGCGGGCAAAGTGCTGCAAGTTGGCAAGAAAAAATTTGTGCGCCTGGTGAAATAGCCCTGCCACCGTTGCCCTTCCCCTGCTGCTAACGACTAAGAATCCCTATGGCCCATCGTTTCGCGGCTCCCCATGAACGCATTATTGTGCCCCTAGACGTGCCGGATGCCGAGGCGGCCCGGCACTTGATCGATCGCATGCCGGCGGTGACGTTTTGGAAAGTGGGGCTAGAGCTATTTGTTAGCAGCGGTCCGACCATTCTGACTTACTTAAAAGAGCAGGGAAAACGGATTTTTCTCGATCTCAAGTTTCACGATATCCCCAATACGATGGCCGGAGCTTGTCGCCTGGCCGGTCGGTACGGCGTCGATCTGTTGACGGTACATGCAACAGCTGGATTACCGGCTCTGCAGAGGGCTCAACAAGCGGCTCAAGAGGGGGCCGCAATGGCCAATGTGGCCGCCCCCAACCTGATTGCCGTGACGGTATTGACGAGTATCGACGCGCGATCGCTCGCCTTTGATCTCAAAATTCCGCTGGAGCTATCAGATTACGCTTTGCAACTGGCGCTATTGTCACAGCAAGCGGGGCTCGCTGGCAGTGTGTGTTCTCCCCATGAAGCCCAGCTATTGCGACAGTGCTGTGGCACTGACTGGCGGCTGGTGTGCCCAGGTGTCCGACCTGACTGGGCACCAGCGGGCGATCAGCGACGCGTGATGACACCCCGCGCGGCGATCGCCGCCGGAGCTGATTACCTGGTGATTGGTCGACCGATTACCCAGGCTGAGCAACCGGATAATGCTTTTCAACGCATCTGCGATGAGCTAGAGGAAGGTTCGACTGAAGATTAGACTATAGAGCAGAGGACTAAACATCTTTGTGTCGGCGGTTCAACTGACGTTCCGCACTTCTAACTGTCACATCCAGTATTTAGCTTCATAATTGCTCCAAGACGTTTGAGATGAGGTTGTTATGAGCCATGAATTAAGGGTTGAAAACCTTGACCATCTTGGCATCGTGGCAGGCTTAGTCTATGAGCTTGGCATCGTCGACCAAGTAAATCAGCATGTATCCGAAGATGCACGTGAACGGGTGAGTCCGGGTGTAGTCGTCAAGGCCATGATTCTCAATGGGTTGGGATTTGTCTCAGCCCCGCTGTATTTGTTTGAGGACTTCTTTGCGGGGGGTGTGACCTAAATTCAATGTACTCTTAAGTGGCAAGAGAGAATCCGTACTGATTAATCTTCGACCAAAATTGAGGCCATCTGCCTTGGGTATAACTAAGTGTTCTGAGACTCAATACGATAGCCGCCCCCGCCTCTTTCCATTTCATGCCCGCCCCACCCAAGCGAGCTTTCACAATTGTCTTGCAGCCCGCCTCCGTCACCCCCGAACCAATCGGTAAGCGTTGCTCAAGCGCCGCAGCATAGTTCATCTGATGAGCGTGATTGCGAAAGTCGGTGATCGCCGCTTGCAAAGCTTCGCGATTGGGTTTCGATAGTTTTTTTGTTCAATATCCTGTATTGCCGTCAGGATAGACTCGGCAGCGCCAGGCTCATGTTTCAAGGTATGGCACTGTTCTTCTAGCCAGACTTCACGTTGGCTCACACTGCGTGGATAGAGACCTTTGGCCACCCCCTTGAGATATTGACACGCATCAGCTCTAGCGTCTTTTTGAAGTCAGCCGAACGTATTATGGCGCTCGCCATGATTATGGGCCTGTGTTTGATGGTCTACAACTTGGGTCAACGGCAGCTCCGTCAGCCTTACAGCAAGCTGAGCAAACCCTGCCGAATCAGTTAGGTAAAGGCACACAGACCCCCACGCTGCGCTGGATTTTTCAGTGTTTCATGGCGGTTCACTATGTTGTACTCAATGGCGATCCACAAATCGTTAATCTGGATGGTGATCGCCGACACATACTGGCGTTTCTCGGCGCACCTTGTCGACGATATTAATTGATGTGTTGAAACTTGCTATTAATTCCTACTGTGACACTTCAAAGTGCGGAAAGTGGGGTTCAAGCCCACCTTCTGGCATTTAGCAATTCTCATTTTGACAAAAAGCTGTTCAAGTCTAGGGAATACCGGTATTGTCATGACATCTGAAAAGCCTAAGAGAGCTAGCCTGCATTATTCATGAGCCTTGTCAGACAGTCTCAAATCAGCCTCATTTGAGGTTCATGTGAACAGGTGGAATATTTCAAGCGGGCTGTACCCGCGCTCAAGCTTCCAAATCGGTTGTTTTGAGTCAAATAGGGCTCAATTAGACACACGACTCCTGTGAGGTGCGGAAAATCAGGCAATTTGTATTGTTGGCAAATCTCGTAATCGTTGGGCAATCGTCCTCATTTCAGTGGTAAAGGGCGAGAAGGCGGCCAATTCGACCACCACCCGTCGAACCGAAACTTTGACTCGCGCGGCCCTTTTAATCAATGCCGTCCGCAGCCGCGAAACCTGAGCCGTCGCCAATTGAGTGCCGTGAGCAGCTTTCCGCAGTGCCAGCATTAAGACATCGGCCGCTTGCGATAGCAACAAGCGGAACTGATTGGCCACAAACGATTGACAACTGAGTCGAGTGGCCTGAATCCCCAGCTTGAGTTCCTTGATGCGATGTTCGCTATCGGCCCCTCGCTGGACATACAGCTGGTCATAGAGCACTTGCGGTGGATGGTGGAGATTGGTAATAACAAAGCGTGGATTCGGTCCCTTGAGCAGCCATTCGGCCTTCATTACTAAGCGACGGGGTGCCGCCCAACTGCCCGCTTGATAGTAGACATCATCAAACAAGCGGGCTTTGGCACCCGTGAGGCAGGTGACGATTCGAGCTTGTTCCAGTCGAGCCTCGATCTTGCGTTTGACCACAGCATTGCTCGCAAATCCAATGACATAGCCGACCGCCGACCGCTCACACACGCGCAAGATTTCCGGCAGCGCAAACCCCGCATCGGCGCGAAAATACAGCTTTACTTCGGGCCACGCCCGTTTGAGGCGCCAGAAGAGCCAGCGCAATAGCCCCGCAACCCCTTTGCCTGAATGACGATTGCCCGCTCGTAATTGCAACACCAGGGGATACCCACTCCGGGCCTCATTGATGAGGACCGGAAAATACATCGATTGCCCGTAGTAACCATGAAAAAAACTCAGTTGTTGCTCCCCATGGGTCGGAGCATCCCAGCCATCGATATCCAACCAGATGGCTTGGGGAGGCGTCTCATACTGGGCAATGAAATGGTCAACAAAGAAGCGACGTATCTGCGCCTTCTCTTGGCGACTCACATGATTTTCCAAGCGAGTCATGGTAGGTTGCGACGCCAGTGCCTGCTCGCCCACTGTGGGGAGTCGGTCACAAGCAATCTTATAAATCGGATCATGCCGCAACTGGTTGCTATCGTTAGCATCCTTATAGCCCCCCACCAATTGATAGACCCGTTGACTCACCAAGTCAATTAACGGATGCACGGTTTTAGCCGGGTCGCGCCATTCCGCAATACACCCAGCTAAGCCACGACAGATACCCAAGCGTTCCTCCGCTTGACGCACAAACAATAGTCCTGCATCGGAACTCAAATCCAGACCCGAAAATTGCACCTGTAAGGGCCGCACCGGATAAAAATCCAACGGCAGTTCCGATTGACACCCTGTCATGGCAGTATTGAGACCTTATATCTTTCTAAGAGTCTGATTCCATTGCGTTTCAGGCTCTTTTTCTAGGCTCTTTTGCACAGCTCATGAATAATGCAGGCTAGAGTTTTTGAAAGGACCGGGTTTGTTTGACACGCTAGTGGGCTCGTTTCGCCAACGGTTGTCGTCCCTGCCGGACAAACGCAGGGGCAAAAATACCCACTACGGAATGGAGGATGCAGCTTTAAGCGCATTTAGCGTGTTTTTTACCCAAACCCCATCTTTTCTGGCCTATCAGCGCAAGATGGCGGGCACTAAGGGTAAAAGTAATGCCCAAAGCTTGTTCGGGGTGCATCAGATGCCGAGTGACAACCAGATTCGGAACCTTCTAGACGGCGTTGAGCCCGAGCAGATGTTTCCGATGTTCGAGGAAATCCTGCAGGTGTTGGACGAGCAGGGGCAGTTGGACGGGTTTCGGTCGGTGTCAGACACACTATTGGTGGCGATGGATGGCACAGCATACTTCAGTTCGACCCAAATCTGCTGTCCCCATTGCTCGACACGCACCTTGCGGTCAGGGGACACTCAATACTTCCACAGCGTCGTCACCCCCGTCATCGTTTGTCCGGGGCAGACCCAGGTCATTCCATTAGTGCCCGAGTTTGTCCGACCGCAAGATGGTCATGACAAACAAGACTGTGAGAATGCGGCAGCCCAGCGCTGGTTGAACCAGCATGGGGCGCGCTTCAGTCGCTTGACGGTGACCGTGTTAGGCGATGACCTCTATTGTCACCAACCCCTGTGCCAGCAACTGTTAGAGCCTCATTTGCACTTTATCCTGGTCTGTCGCCCAGACTCGCATACCACGCTTTATGAACACCTTGAGGGCATTGACCTGCCGACGTTTAGTGTCAAACGGTGGACGGGCAAAATCGAAGAAACCTGGACCTATCGTTATCTCAATGGCGTGCCCCTCAGAGATGGGGCAGATGCGCTATTGGTGAACTGGTGTGAGATCACCGTGAGCCGTCCTGATGGTCAGGTCATTTACCACAACGCCTTCGTGACCCACTACACCATCACCGACGACACCGTGGCCGAGATTGTTCAAGCCGGGCGGACCCGGTGGAAGGTTGAAAACGAGAATAACAACATCCTCAAGACGAAGGGCTACAACCTGGAACACAATTTCGGCCATGGCCAACAGCATCTCGCTTCATTGCTTGCCACCCTCAACATCTTGTCCTTCCTCTTCCATACTGTGCTGGATTTGCTCGACCAGAAGTCCAAATTGTTGCGAGCGCACCTGCCCACTCGCAAGAC
>JBCDAJ010000088.1:0-27617 GCA_039185935.1 Cyanobacteria bacterium P01_F01_bin.56
CAGTAAATCCTGCATGCGGTCCCATTGATCGTCTCGAAGGGCATAGCGGCGCGACATTCTAGCACTCCTAACTGATAACTCAATTGCCTGGAAGGCTAGATTGTAAGCTGCCGAGAGTCCTATTTGATGACAGGCCCTAGGTTAGCTGAGGAATTCGCAACTGATTAGTGAGCGATCGCCGCCGGTTGAGCTAGCAAAGCATCTAACTGACCATGTCGATCCAGCTTGTGGAGATCATCGCTACCACCAACGTGTTGATCATTGATAAAGATTTGCGGCACCGAGCGACGACCATTGGTACCCCGAGCCACCATGGCGTCGCGAGCGGCCTCGTCACCATCAACAGCATGTTCCGTATAGGTCACGCCTTTGCGGTCAAGGAACTGTTTGGCCCGAAGACAAAACGGACAGGTACTCCAGGTGTAAATTTCAACGTTGGCCATGGTGCTCACCTCTTTTGCAAATATGTGGGTGTGGATCAGGACCGCAGGGGCGAGGCCTGCTCGTTGAATGCTGCCGCCCTCTTCCAACGCATTTTTGCGAGCAGCCCTCGCCCCTACGATGAATTGAATGAACTGGCAGAATTTATGCGGCAGGGCGTTCGCGGCGGGTGCCCTCAACCCGGCGGATGTCGCGCCAGATTTGGGTAGCGGCATTCGCCCCATCGGCGGCAGCGATAACCACCTGGTTCATGCCGACCTTCAAATCACCGACGGCAAAAATCCGAGGATGGGACGTGCGATTCATCGCATCCGTCACCAGATTGCTGCCCTGATATTCCAGCTCGATGCCTTGGAGATAGTCGGCGTGGTACTTTGAGCCCATGGAAATGAGTCCGGCATCGAGTTCCACCACCGAACCGTCGGCAAGTTCAACGCCTGACATTTGATGATTTTTGCCCAGAAACTGGCGAATGGGCTGCTCGTTAATGGCGTAGCCCGCTTCGGCGAAGCGATCGCGCAACGCTGGCTCGACTTCAAATGCCCCATTAGTAAACAGGGTAATGTGGGGCGTAAACCAGCCCAGGGGAAACGCCACCTGCAGGCTGCTTGCGCTGCCACCAAAGACACCGACCCGCTGGTCACGCATTTCGTAGCCATCACAGATGAGACAGACATGCAGGTTGTACCCGGCATAGTCGAACACGTTTTTCATATCGGCCAATTGGGGTAAGTGGTCAATAATGCCACTGGCTGCGATGAGATAACGCGTTCGGAAGACTGCGTAAGAGGGATTCTTACGACCAATACGCACTTTCACGGCAAAGGTTTCACCTTCATCAACGACTTCCTCAACATAGGCGTTGAGATAGTCACCGGCGAGCGAGAGGTAGTGGTCTTTACCTTGCTTAAGCACTTCTCGGCCCGGCGTTTCTGGTGGCAAACCCAGGTAATTGTGCAATTCCTGCATCCAAAAAGAACGAGCTTTACCTTTATCGATAATGAGTGTCGAAAGCAGGTAGCGCTGGAGATAAATACCGGCTGAGAGCCCTGCTGCACCGCCACCCACCACCAGCACGTCATAGACGTGGTCGGTTCTTTGATTAAGGGTTTGTTTAGTCAGTTGCATAGCAACCTCACGAATGGGGAGTGAACTGCGCCTACTGAACCGATCGTTCGGTTCGCATGAATCTACTGTACCGATCGTTTGGTATACTGTCAACAGTTGAATCGAGCTCTGCTTGTCATGCCCAAGGAGACGTACATTCCGAATTTGTTCAAGCTATTTCGCCAATACGGTTATGACGGTGCCACCCTGTCGAAAATTTCGGAGGCAACTGGTTTAGGGAAGGCGAGCCTTTACCACCACTTCCCCGGTGGTAAAGATGACATGGTGGCGTCGGTGCTGTGCTATTCCGACAGTTGGCTGCAAGAAAATGTGTTGGCGCTGCTCACGGCGGCAGGAACCCCAGAGGCACGCTTGCAAAAGATGTGCGATCGCCTTGACGAGCTTTATGCCGGGGGCACCAAACCTTGTTTGCTGGCCATCTTGCAATCAGGAACGGGGCGCGAACTCCGTCATGCTCAGATCAAGGTCACCCTAGCCGCCTGGGTTAAGGCCATCACCGCTGTCTTGCAAGAGGCTGGTCTAGATGAAGCGATCGCTCAGCAGCGGGGCGAAGATGCGCTCATCACGATTCAAGGGGCGGTTATGGTGTCCTTTACCTTGGATAATCCAGCCGTGTTCCAGCGGGCGATGCGATCCTTGCCGCAAACCTTGTTAGCAAGTCCGTGATCAGCGATCGCGGCAAGGTTGATCCTGGGCTGCGCACCACGTCCCGCTCAGGGCGGTATCCGTCCCCGAAATGGGGATGGGGTCTGTCCTGACGTTAAAGCCCAAAGTCGGCAGAGCGTTCAGATCTAGGATTAATTGCCAGCAACCGGCTCACATGACGCATTGAGGTTGATCGGTTGCAAGCTGGCAATACTGGTCGGTGCGGGAAAAGCGCCGCTGCGAATTTGGGCCGCGATTTCCTCGGCCTCGGCCATCGAAAAGGCCCCGGCAATCACGGCTTCGTTCCCCGGAATGCCCGTTTCAGCAAAGCTGGCATCCACGACGGGCGCACTAATCAACATGTCGTCTAAAAAAATGCCCACGGCTTGCCCAGTGCCCGCGATCGCTCGGGTGAATTCAGTAAAATTCTGTGCCCCCACCTCGTTAAACTCGACCCCGATTTCGATGAATTGTTCTGGTGTTCTAACGGTGACCCAGGCGTCCCTTACGTCACCGCTGCTGATTTGGGGGGCATCAAACAGGGCTAAGATATCGGTATTCATGGCCGCCAGGGCCGCCGCATCAGTTACAGGAATGGCTTGCCGTTCACGGAGTAATGTATTTAATTCGGCCGTGGCAGACTTAGCTTTTTGCGGTCGGAAGGTGAGTTCTCCCTGACTACGCAGCCATTGGCTCGCTTGTTCGACGTCGGCATCGGGCGGCAATTGCACCGTAATGTGGCCAGACTCATCCCAAACTATCGACGCGGGGAACGCATTAAGTTCAGTTACTCGCTCTAGGACAACGTCAGCCGTCGCTTGTATTAAGGCTGGCGTCAGCGGTGGGTTGGGGGCGATCGCCTGCACCTCTAGGATGAGCTCACTACCGGTAAACGGGCATAGGCGCTCGGTACTGATAGACGGCGGGGCGACACAGCTAGAGCTCAGCAGTCCACACCCGGCTAACACCAGAGACCGATAGCAATAAGCGTAAGGATATTGCTGCCTCAAATGCTCCATAGTCTCCATCTTCTCTGCGACGAACAAACTTGTATGAAAAGCCTGAGCTTGGTTAACTATGCACGCGAGGTTCCGGATGTAGAGTGGTCAATAAAGCACTTTCGATCGTGGACAGTTCTTCTAAACGAACCTTTACGGTCTCTCGGTCAAAGTAGGTGGTAGCAAGCACCCAATAAGCCCCATAGTGGCGAGCTTCAGAAGCCATCAAACTGTGATAAAACTGAGCCAGTTTTGCCTCTGGACAGTGAGCCGCCAGCAGTCCCAACCGTTCATGGCTACGAGCTTCAATCAGGGCGGCAACCAAGAGCGAATCGAGCATGCGCAGCGGTTCTTCGCGGCGGACTTGTTTGCTGAGTCCGGCCCCATAGGGTGGTGCAGGGAGGGGGCGCAGCGGGATTTGGCGGCGTTCGAGCCACTGGTTCACCAGTTCAAAATGGCTGAGTTCTTCTTGCGCGATCGCCGTCAAAGCCCGCACCAGTTTTTCACTAGAGGGGTAGCGACACATCAGATTCAGTGCCACGCCTGCGGCTTTGCGCTCACAGTGAGAATGATCGAGCAAAATGATATCAAGATTAGCGATCGCTTGCTCTACCCAAGCCTGTGAGGTGGGCATTTGCAAAAACTTGATGCGAGGCTGAATAGAGGCAGCGGCGACCATGGACAATTTTAGGGGTTTCAAAACAGCCCCATCATTCTATCGATTTTAGGCATGTTGATATCTGGGGCTTGTTAAGGGGCGGTGGCCGGCCCCTTAAAGTCTGCCTCAACACCCAGCAATTGTGGTCGTTACCAAATTTAGAATTGAGCATCGTCACAGTAGCCGGTATGACCCCGGTCGAGATATGGCGGAAACACCTTTCGCCTTAGGACTTGACCGCTAAATGATGACCGCCTCTGGCTCAGGAATGCCTGCTCTTCGTCGACTCAACCGTATCTGAGTGAGGCAAGCTTGAAAGAGAGCCTGTAGGGTGTGGATATGAAATTATTGGCGATCGCGCCGACAACCCAGAGCGAAATTCGTGATTTTCTGAAATTGGCGTTACCTCTGGCTAGTGCCCAAGTTGCCCAAGCGTTGACCGGGTTTGTCGATACCCTGATGATGGGACGGCTGGGGCAAGATGCCTTAGCGGCTGGAGGATTAGCCGTAATGGTTTTTATGGCGATCCTGATGACGGGCATCGGCATTGTCTCCAGCGTTAGCCCCCTCGCTGCCCAGGCCTATGGCGCTCAATCCCCTGAGCAAGTTGGTCAAGTCACCCGTCAGGGCCTTTGGTTGGCGCTGCTGATTGCTTTGCCCGTAGTGCCCATCATTGGCAACCTGGGCCAGATGATGCGATCGCTAGGCCAAGCTTCCGAGGTAGTGGCCTTAGCCGATGCCTATCTGAGCATTATCTGTTGGGGACTTTTGCCCGCTCTTGGGTTTGCTGTGCTCCGCTGCACCATCACCGCTCTAGGACGAACTCGACCCATTTTCGTAATTATGGTGGGCGCAAACTTGTTCAACGTTTTGGGAAATTATGTACTGGCCTTTGGCAAGTTAGGCTTTCCCGCAATGGGGTTGTCAGGGCTCGCGATCGCCAGTGCGTTGGCTCATGGCGTCATGTGTCTAGGTTTGGCGAGCTATGTCCTTTACCATCGGCACGGATTTTTACAACCCTATCGACTATTTGAGCAGTGGCTACGGTTACGTCCTGCCGTTCTCAAGCAGTTATTGTTCTTGGGTTTCCCGATTGGCGTGGTAACGATTTTAGAAAATGGCCTATTCACTGTAATGACCTTTATGGTGGGCGCGATCGGCACTCACGTCTTAGCTGCTCAACAGTTAGCGCTGCAAACAGTCGTGGTGGTCTTTATGCTGCCGTTGGGCATGTCCTATGCCGCCACAGCTCGGGTGGGTCAATGGTATGGTCGCGGTGACTGGCAAGGCGTAAAACGAGCCGCGATGGTGAGCGTGAGCTTAACAGTTGCCGTTATGTTGGGCTGTGGTGTGGTGTTTGTCCTGTTTCCAACGCCGCTCATTAATCTCTATTTAGATGTGGATGATCCCGCCAATCAAACCGTGCTTGAGGCAGGTGTTGCCATGCTGACAGTAGCCGGGTTTGGGCAAGTGGTGGATGGCGTGCAGCGTACAGCCAGTGGTGTCTTACAAGGACTCCAAGACACCCGTGTGCCGATGTTTCTTAGCTTTATCGCGTACTGGGTAGTCGGGATGGCATCGGGCTATTGGCTGGGTTTTCGCACGCCGCTAGGAGGTGTGGGTATCTGGATCGGTGCTTACCTGGGGCTCACTGTTGCCGCCATTGCTTACATCTGGCGCTTTCGTCGGTTGTTAAAAACGCGCGCGCCTCAGGAGATTACCCACTAACGTGTCAACTCAAATAGGGCGGATGTGATAGCGAGTACTCGGTCGCAGCAGTCTCCCTACCCTTCTAGTTTCTGTCTCTTCCGCCTCTCGGTCTCCCGTAGCCCTCGGTCAAGTAGCCGCGATCGCCTCTTTTAGCACGGCGACAACGCGCTCTTGAACCGGCGCTTCAATCTCTGGCCAGATAGGTAAGCTCAAAACTTGTGCGGCCACCTGCTCACTCACTGGATAGGTGGGAAACTGACCGTCATATACCGGCAACCGATCTTGAGGAATCGGATAGTACACCATTGCCCCAATGTCGTGCTCAGCCAGATAGGCTTTCACCGCGTCGCGCTGGCCGTTTGAGATCCGTACGGTGTACTGATGAAATACATGGCCGTCAGTAATCGTCGGGGTAATGACTTCTGCAACATTGACTAGAAGTCGATTGTACGTGGCTGCCACTTGCCGCCGCTGTTGGTTCCACTGACTCACGTACAGTAGCTTGACGCCCAAGATAGCAGCCTGCATCGCATCGAGTCGTGAGTTATAGCCCAAGATTTCATTGTGATAGCGCTTGAGCGCTCCGTGGACTCGGAGTTTACGAGCCATGGTCGCAATTTCATCATTATTGGTGGTCAACAAGCCACCGTCGCCATAGGCACCCAAATTCTTAGTCGGAAAGAAAGAAAATGCTCCGGCGTCTCCCATCGCGCCAGTAAATTGCCCTACTAAGCGATCGCGGATGTCGTTTTGGTAACTTTGCGCGTAGTCGATGCAGTCACCCTTATACACAGCCCCAAAAGACTGGGCGCAATCTTCCACTACCTTTAGTCCATGCTCGGCAGCAATATCTAAAATCTGAACCATCGGTGCTGGATTGCCAAACAAATGTACCGGCAAAATCGCCTTTGTTTTTGGAGTAATGGCGGCCCGAATCTGCGCTGGATTCAGATTAAAAGATGTTGCATCAATATCCACAAATATGGGCTGGGCTCCCACCATACTGATGGATTCAGCGGTGGCAAAGAAGCTAAAGGGAGTTGTGATCACTTCATCTCCCGGTTTGACGCCGGCGGCTCGTAGCCCAATCACTAAGGCATCGGTGCCTGAGTTCACCCCGATCGCATGCTTGACGCCAAGGTGTTGGGCCGCATCAATCTCAAATTGCTGGACTTCTGAGCCTAGGATGAATTGACCTGACTCCAGTACTCGGTCAACGGCAGCCTTGATTTCTTCCTGGATCGCTCGGTATTGCGGCTTTAAATCGAGAATAGGAATTTTGTTCTGCGCCACGCTTGCTGCCTCGCTGTATCAAATTGCTACTAGGTCGAAGATTGCCGGAACTGGTGATAAAACCCGCCTTTTGTAACGAATTTTATCACGTTGCTAAAATCCTTGCGATGTCAGGGATGGGGCGAGTTTAACAAGGGAAAAAGAAGCTCAAAGGGAAGCAAAAATTAGAGAGGGAAGGTCTAGCGTGACTGCCCTCCTGTTCTCAGTATATGAGAGGACAAAGATGTGAGGGTGGTAGGGTGTGAGGTAGCCGCAACACCGAGTGCTATGAGAGTCGCTATCGTCCACGAATGGTTAGCCGCCTATGCTGGGTCTGAGCGCGTGGTCGAGCAAATTTTACAGTTATATCCAGAAGCCGACTTATATAGCCTAGTGGATTTTTTAGCACCAGCGGCGCGATCGTTCATTCAGCACCAGCCGGTAAAGACCTCATTCATTCAGAAGCTACCGGGTGCTCGCAAGCATTTTCGACAATATTTACCGCTGATGCCGATCGCGATCGAGCAGTTTGACCTGACCGACTATGACTTGGTCATCTCTAGCCATCACGCTATGGCCAAGGGGGTAGTTACCCGCGCTGATCAATTGCATATTAGCTATGTTCATACGCCCATTCGTTACGCCTGGGATTTGCAATGGCAGTATTTAGAACAGGCCAGACTCAAGCGGGGACTTAAGGGACTGCTAACGCGGCTGATCTTCCACTATCTGCGGTTGTGGGATACCAGCACTGCCAACCGAGTTGATTACTTCGTCGCCAACTCTCAGTTTATTGCCCGTCGCATTTACAAAACCTATCGGCGGGCGGCTCAGGTAATTTATCCACCCGTTGCGGTCGATAAGTTTCGATGCGATCGCCCCCGTGCCGACTTTTACCTGACGGTGTCGCGCTTTGTGCCCTATAAGCGAGTTGACCTGACCATTGCCGCCTTTAATGAACTCGGATTGCCGTTGGTGGTGATTGGTGATGGCGATCAGCGATCGCAGTTAGAAAAAATAGCCCGGCCAAACATTCAATTTTTGGGCTATCAACCCGATGCCGTGGTGGTGAACTACATGGAAAGCTGTAAAGCTTTCATCTTTCCCGCTGAAGAAGATTTTGGGATTACCCTGGTTGAAGCCCAAGCGGCTGGAGCACCCGCGATCGCCTACGGACGCGGAGGGGCTACGGAAACCGTGATTCCTGGCAAAACGGGACTGTTATTCTCTGAACAAACCGTGGCCTCTCTTGTGCAAACTGTCCGTGAATTTGAGCAGGCCCCTCTGACCACCCCTTCAGCAGTCATTCGCCAACATGCGGAACAATTTTCTGAGCAGCAGTTCCGACAGCAGTTTCAGGAACTAGTCGAAACTCACTGGACCAAGTTTCAGCCAGCGATGGTTTCTCCCTTCCCACAATGAATTGGCCGATGACGGCCTGATACGATGCGGAAGCAACCGGCCAATTCACATAAGCAACTATGGGACGCGTTTTGATTTTAGGGGGCACCGGCCGCATTGGCAGCAGTATCGCTCAAGATTTGTTAGCGCATACCGATGCGGCGATCGTCCTCACTGGCCGTCACGCGCAACGAGGGCATCGGGTGGCTCAGGCCCTGGGCGATCGCGCCCAGTTTCAATCGTTGGATTTGTCTAACCAGACAGCGCTAGGCGAACTGAGCGCCCAGGCCGATTTGGTAATTCATGCGGCTGGGCCCTTTCACCATCGCACTACTCAAGTGTTACAAACCTGCATTGAGCAAGGTTTGAACTACCTTGACGTCAGTGACTATCGTGGCTTTACGCGTCAAGCATTGGCCTGGCAACAGGCGGCACAAGCGGCTGGCATCACCGCGATTGTGAACACGGGGGTGTTTCCTGGTATCTCAAACAGTATGGTGCGTCAGGGTGTAGAGGCTCTTGAGCAAGCTGACTCGGCCCAACTGAGTTACGTCGTGGCGGGTTCGGGGGGCGCGGGTGTCACCGTTATGCGGACAACTTTTTTGGGGTTGCAACATCCTTTTGACGCCTGGATTGATGGTCAATGGCAGTCGATCAAGCCCTACACTGAGCGTGAGAAATTGTCCTTTGCTCAGCCCTATGGTGATGCCCATGTGTATTGGTACGACATGCCTGAAACGATGACTTTACCCGCGTCATTTCCCCTCCAGACGGTCAAAACCAAGTTTGGAGTTGTCCCTGATTTTTACAACTACGCGACTTGGCTGATGGCCCACGGGTTGCCCAATCATGTACTCAAACATCCCAACACCGTCGAGTTTTTGGCGCAGGTCAGTTATCGGATGACGAATGTCAGCGATCGCTTCACGGGTACAGGCGTCGCAATGCGCTGTGATGTACAAGGTCAAACAGCCGGGGAGCCAATGCACTATTGCAGTTGGTTTGTACACGACAGTGCCGCGATCGCGGCTGGCATTGGGGCTGGCTACATTGCCGAATGCTTGCTATCTGGCCAAATCAACCAACCTGGTGTTTACCCGGTTGAGCAGGCTCTCACCACATCCCAGTTTCTCAGGGCCATTGACCGTCGACAGCTCAAAATTTATACGGCCACTCTATAGCGATCCGCCATCAGGTCAGGACAGTTGTAGTTTTTGAAAGCACCATACAGCAAGTGTTCTTATTCCGAACTCTGTAGGGCTCTGCCCTTCCCGAAGGATATTCAGAATTCCGCATTCTGCGATAAACATGACGACGCTACTTCTGCTTGATGATGTCTTGTCATCACCTCCTGTCTCTGGAGAACTTAGTCAGGCTGCAGGCGCTGCTTGAGGCGATTGCTCAGCGAATTCCGAGACGCCAGCCGCGCTTTACCAGAAGCAGCCCAAGCTTGTAGGGCCTCCACTTGTTCTTGCGCCGTGCGGGCAAGGGGAACTATTTGGCTAGCGGCTTCCAAAATGTCGTCGGTGTTAAAGTCGCGATCTTGGCTAAAGCCAATGTGCATGGCTTCGATGATCGCCTGCTCGATTTCTGCCCCAGAGAAGTTGGGAGTTTCGTAAGCGAGGCGTTCCAAGTTGTAATTTTGTAGATTGTGGGCGCGAAGGCGACTGAGATGTACTTCGTAAATCGCCTTGCGTTCTTCTTGGGTCGGCAAGCCGACAAAAAAGATCTCGTCAAAGCGACCTCGACGCAGCAGTTCTGGTGGCAGCGCTTGAATGTTGTTAGCGGTGGCAACCACAAAAACCGGAGACGTTTTTTCCGCCATCCAGGTGATGAAGGTGCCAAAGACTCGACTACTTGTACCAGAATCACCGCGCCCGTCTACCCCCGCAAACGCCTTATCAATTTCATCAATCCACAAAATGCAGGGAGCCAGCGCTTCCGAAATCTGAATCATTTGGCGAGTGCGGGACTCAGATTCACCAATGAGACCCGCAAACAGGCGACCCACGTCTAGTCGTAGTAGTGGAAGGTGCCAATGATGAGCGATCGCCTTGGCCGTCAATGATTTACCGGTACCTTGAATGCCGACGAGTAGCAATCCACGGGGATAAGGCAATCCGTACTGCCGCGCTTTTTCAGAAAACGAATTACCGCGCCGCAGTAACCAATCTTTGAGGTTATCCAGGCCGCCAATTTCGGAAATTTGCTCTTTGGCAGGATAAAAGTCAAGAATCTGTGTCTGTCGAATGGTTTGTCGCTTTTCTTCTAACACCAAGTCGATGTCGTCGGCCCGAAAGGTGCCCTGAGCGGCCAGCCCACGGGCTAATACTCGACGAATCCGTTCGATGGAAAGCCCCTGACAAGATTGCACAAGGGTATCTAGGTCAGCCGGGGAAAGCCGAACATTTAGTCCCCCCAACAGTCGTGTCACTTCTGCTCGAATGGTTTCGACATCGGGGAGGGCGAATTCTAAGACGGTAATAGTCTCAGCCAAGTCGTCGGGAATCTGGACTTGTGGGGCCAGTAGCAGAATGTTTTTAGCCTGAGATTTGAATCGCCGGGAAAGATTGCGCAATTTGCGGGCGATCGCCACGTCGTCCAAAAAGCGATGATAGTC
This sequence comes from Cyanobacteria bacterium P01_F01_bin.56, assembly GCA_039185935.1. Lineage (GTDB taxonomy): Bacteria > Cyanobacteriota > Cyanobacteriia > Phormidesmidales > Phormidesmidaceae > Halomicronema. The sequence goes on from JBCDAJ010000088.1 coordinate 10,874, forward strand.
TCGCAGCACAAAGAGCGCCGGGACTGATTCTGACAGCTTTTCAATATGCTCTAGCGCTTGCAGCGGATTGCGACGGCCTACCCCAGCATCGTTCAGATTGCCTTGATAGCCATCGACAAAATCCCAAGTGTAAACGGAACGGTTGCTGAGTTGCTGGGCACTCGTCGCGATCGCCTGCTCTACCCGCTCCTCTTCTAGCGTTGCTACATAAATGACGGGGTAGCGCGCCCGTAATAGCAATAGGAGTTCATCCTGAAAACTCATCGTGAATTGGTTACCTCCAGTTGCATGGCTTGCCTTGCCGATCTCGTCATCAACAAATTAATTGGCTTGATATTCATCTCCAGCCAACTGTTGTTTAAGTACCTCTAGGGCCGACCAGCGTTCGTCAAGCGGCGGCTGAGTCGCTGGCGATTCTTCAAATTTGAGACCCTCACAATCCTGATCACAGATCTGTCGTTGGGGCAGTTGTAAACAAATCTGCTCATAAATCCAGGTCTCTGGTTCAAAATAACCCTGGGGAGAGAGACTCTCAACCAACTCTTCAAGACTCACTTCTTGCTCTAGTGGCAGGTCTTGAGCAGCGGCTTCATCCAACCAAATCAGTTCCTGAGCATCTACTGCAACTCGGTGGTTGTACTGCTGTAAACAGCGATCGCAGGTCAACGTGACAATCGTTGACGCTGTACCTTTAACTTCTAAAAACGTCGTCCCATGCCGGACAGAAACTTCTGCTCGCACTGGGGTTAGCGTGGCCAAATGCTCAAAGTTGGTTTCAAACTGCAGCGATCGCGTTCGGTTGGTTGCGTTGAGTAAATGCGGAATGTAAATTGCCTGCATTGCTGCCTTTCCGAACTCGACTGAAGGGTTCTCTTAAACGGGCGCGGTTAGGACGGCTCTGCCGCTGTTGCCTGCCGCACCACCAGCCGCCGATCAGGTTCACGTCCCCGGCTAAAGGTTTCGAGATTTTCATAAGTGCCTAAAAAGTGGTGTACCTGACGCCGCTCAGCAGACGACAAGTCTTTAATCTCAAACTCTTCACCCGTAGACTGGGCAGTTTCTGCAGCTTCAGTGGCTAGCGCTACCAACTCAGCCTTGCGCTTTGCTCGATGACCGGCCAATTCAATGGTATAAGGTTGCTGCTCTTCCGGCGATCGCTCCAGATTCAGGGTCGTGTTTGCTAAATATTGCAGCGCATCTAGCGAGTGCCCCTTTTCCCCAATCAAGAAATTAATCTGCTCTGCCGATAATCCCTCATCTTGAATGGTGAGCCAGCAACTGGCCCCGAACTCATCATCGGTCATGTTTGCGGCGACTTGGGCCTCTAACCCTTGATACTTGAGCAGAGACTCTAGCCACTCGACGCCTAATTTTCCTGAATTTTCCATAGCCGCCTACGATGCCTTCTTTTTCTTCTTGGAACGACTCGGCTCAAAGGGGAGCGTTTGGCGACCATCATCACCTGATTCGCTAACGGCCTGAGCATCCACAATTTTCTGTAGATTTTCTGGCAACGGTTCTTTAGACAAAATAAAACTTTGCAACGTCTGAAAAATGTTGGCAATCACCATGTACATCAACACCCCAGCGGGCAACGGAAAGAATAAGAACATGCCAGAAAAGATGATGGGCGTGAACTTATTGATAGCCGCCTGCTGCGGATTATCGCTGGCCGAGCCCCCTTGCCCAGACAGTAATTGGTTTACGTACAGGCTGACCCCAAAGGTCAACACCATGAGCAAGATATCCCAATGGATGGCACCATCGTCGCCACGAACGCCGACTCGCCCTAGTGCTTCAATAAACAAAAAGCCTTTCTTGGAAGCCAGCCCCGGAACCTTAACCTGTAAGGTCACATCCCCAGGAGCGATCGCCTCAATATTACCCGCTTCATCAACATTAACCAACTCTTGGCCTTTGGTGATCTCAACGTAAGGTTGTAAAGAGTCAGCCTGGTCATACTCACCAACCAACTTATTCAAAGACTCGCCTTGCTCATCCTGAATGCGAAAATCAGTCTTTTCACCTACTGCCAGACGGTTGCCACCAGGAATGACGACCGACATGGGGAAATGTATGCCGTCGGTCACATAAATGCTTTTAGGAGAAGTTGAAAAGGCTTGAGGCTGAATCTGCTCAACCTTTTCAGAAGGTAAGACTTGAAGGTTAACCGGATAAGAAACATCCGCAAACGGTGATCCCCTGAGCGTAGCGAACAAGGCAAACAGAATCGGCATCTGCAGTAAGACCGGAAAACAACCAGCTAACGGATTGCCAAACTCCTTATATACCTGACTCATTTCCTCCTGGAGCTTAGGCGGATCGTCCTTGTAACGCTCTTGAATTTCCTTAACCCGCTTTTGCATTGCCGGCTGAGCGACTTTCATGCGGCGCATATTGCGAATGGAGCCAGCGTTAAGTGGATAGAGCGCAAATCGAATCACTAATGTGAGTGCCACAATGGCTAGCCCATAGCTCGGCACAACCCCGTAAAAAAAATCCAGGATTGGCAACATGATGTTGTTGGAAAGAAAACCGATACCAAAATCCATTCGCGCTCTACCTCAAGGGGTCTGCTCAATAACTGTTCCGGGCTACCGTGCGCCATTACTAGCGTAGCGCTCAGCGGGTCGATCTAAAACCCATTAAGCAGCATAGCCTTAGACTAATGTTGTTGGTGACCCAGCCGGTTTACGGTTTTCGCCCCAAGTCTAGTACGGGCCTAAATAATTTCTAGCTGCCGCCAATTGCGCCACTAACCGCCTTAGCTTTGGCCGATAGTCTTTCCGAAATGTAGTCGTAGGTCTCACGAAAATTAGGCACCGCCCGCATTTCCAGCTTGCTGCCATCTTTTAGTGTGACTACCATATCGCCCCATAGTCCTAGACCGCGTGGCACAGTAACAACTTTTTTGATTTCCGAATAAATAATGTCAGAACGGGTGCGTCCCATCCAGCCACTGGTGATTGAAATGCGCCGACTAGTAATGCGATAACGTAGCCACAGCGCCCGTACGGCTGCCCCAATAGTCAAGGGAATGCAAACCAGGGTGAAGGCCAGTAGGACGTTGATAATCAGGTCGCCAATGTGTGGCCCCCCCTCGTAATAAACTTCCTCTCTAATGCCCATCACACACCTCAAGCTCTAAAAGTAACTGCTCTAATTCTTGCAGAAATTGCCAGTAGTCGCATTCAACAGCGGCGCTTCGCAAGATAATAACCACCCAAAATCCTGATTTCAGCCGGGGCATCAGCTTTTGCAATGCCGCCCGTACCTGGCGCTTCAGCCGATTGCGCATAACCGATCGCTTACTAACCTTCTGGCTCACGGTTATACCAAAACGGGAGCATGTTTGGTTCAGCGACCCCTCAGGGGCATCAGTTAGCTTAACGACAAGATGTTTAGTCGAAACTTGTTTGCCCGTTTGGTAAACTCGCGAAAATTCTTTAGTGCTAGTGAGTCGATACCGTTTAGGTAAGGCCACCCCAGTCTCCGCCTACAGATTTAATGCGATCCATAAATTGACTGTTAGGGCGCAAGGCTATACCGAGTTCGTCTCTACCAATGATTGCGATGATTTTGGGCTTAGACAGCCAGACGAGCCCGACCACGACGACGACGAGCCCGAATAACCCGACGACCAGTTGCTGTACGCATACGCGCCCGGAAACCAGAAGTCCGCTTCTGTTTACGATTAGTCCCACCCAATGTTCTCTTCGTCATTTTTGATAGCCTTGTCCTTTCTCGTCAATCAGCGAGCTAGTCCTCAAAGGGGGCACCGCTACTAGCTATGCCTTATAAGACACAGTCTTTAATATTAGCACCAAAATCTGCGGCAGTTAAAGTTCGTGTGATGACAAATACGACTAATCTCCTGCTTGGTACCTCTTGCTTGAACGCCACAGCACAATCGTAAAACCGCAACTTGTAATCACTGAAAAGCTTCTCGTCGGATACTTGCAAGCATCCGACGAGAAGCTCTTAGTTTCTTGAAAGTTAAAGTTGTTATCTGGTCATTGATTGCCAGCTTACTCGGCCGCGACTTCTATCGGCCAAACACCCACAAGATCTTGCAGAGGCGCCCCTTGATAAAGGGCGTCTAAGAAGAAGAAACGATTGCCGTAGCGGTTGGGATTGCGAACGTCATGCAGCACAACGACAAAACTATTGTTAGATGGCAGCGGCTCTGAAGGGTAGATTTCAAAGACGTTGGCTTCTTGGTCGATGATGATTTCGTCAACCTCAATGGTGGCTCCGCCTCGACCGGTGCCTTCACGCAGTTCAATGCGGGTTTTGTCAAAGTGTCCACCTTCATCCTCAAACTCCTGGGGATAACTGATGAAAAGCTCTAACATTTCGTCAGTGACCTTGCGACCAGCCACCCTCAGATAGTAGCGAGCATCACTACTACGTCGCTCGTTGTTATCGATGTAGTAACTGAGGCGGTATTGCGCTTCAACGCCGCCAAAAATAGTGAAACCGTCGGTGGTTTGCGCGATCGCACCGCCACCAGCGATTGCCAACCCTGAAGCGGCAAATAGCCCTAGCAGCCCTCGATTCAACCAACGCTTGGGTGACATAAAAACCTCCTCAAATCACTTGCTTTAATATTGTGCATTGACGTGTAACCCTGCAGCTATGACGAGCAGCCTCTCTCGAAAGTGTCCACTCAGGCAAAGCTACAAGCTAATGCCGCTCACCACTCAATTCGGAGCTGCTCGACGGTAGCATTGAGCCTAAGTAATGCTCGTCACTATTTATTTAATTCCGAATTTTAGCATCAGTAACTCCTTCATGAAGGACAGACAGACAAATAACAAGTCAAATGCGTATTTGTTGTCTGGACGTTGGCGATCGCGCTGCAAGCTGAGCCTATGAACTGAGACAGAAGCGCAAAAAGTATCAGGTTGATTGGCAGAAATCGACTCGTGACTTCTTGACTGCTTAATCGTCTCTGACATAGATCTGACATAGACATGATTTGGAAGTGCCACTCAGAAACCCCAAAAAGCTGGCTTTCAAGGGCTTTTAAGTTGCCGAACAAGACTATCAGGCACCAAACCGCTCAAGGCGCAATCAGCCAGTAATTTGGAGTGGGCTCAATTAATTAAATTGAAGGATGAAAATGCCTATTGAATTTCTAAGCGCAATGAAGGGCATGTTCTTATTCAAGAAATATTGCAACCAAACTCTTTAAAAGTAGGCTGTGGATTATTTTAGAAACGAGATTAGTATAGAGCTTTCTGAACATCTTTCTAGAATGCGAGCATCTGTCTATAAATTTGATAGAAGATTTCTGAAGTTAAAAATGAACTTTTGGAGTAAGCTATTTTCTTTTTAGATTGCATTCAATTTAGATAAGCGAAAACATGAAAATCGCACTTCCTTCATTAAGTCGCTTCAAATGCCCTTATGCCGAATTCATTGTCTTCCGTATGGGGACGATAGGATGGTACTGCTTGGATTGGCCGACAGCAGCATGCCGACAATGCCGGTACAGCTCTCCGTAATTGGATTGGCCCAATCCAGATCGCTAGAAATCGTTGAAATTCCTGCATAACCAGCTCTTCATCTTCAGTAGAGCCTGTTTCTCCGAAGGGTACTCAGAATTAACTGCGGAAGTTCTGCATTTGTTTCAGTGACACCAAGTCGGCGGCATCCTTCTTGGCAAAGATTTCAAAGTCGTCTTCAACCGGTGGAGGAAAAGTTAAGTTCCGTATACTTAACCTCCTTAGAATGTCCTTAATTTTTTCCACAATGTAAAAAAAGGCTGATCAACATTTCAGTTTCTGCTTTGTCGCGCTAGAAACGACTCAACTGCACCATCGTTTTGGTGGCATTTTGTGTCTGAGTATGAAGAAGCGTCAGGACATGGTGGATTTTACTTGCTGGGTGTCAAATGAGTTCTGTGTCTAGCGCTTTGTCGGTTTCGCTTGGATTAAGTTGTGAGCCCATAAGAAATTTTAAGTTTCAATTTTCGATTAGGTCAGTTAGAGAACTGTTGAGTTGGCAATTTTAAGCAACCGCTCTGTGCATTTTGGGAGTAGATTCTTATCCCAGTCATGTGAGTAGAAACTCGTAGCCACCTTATGCCTAAAGGGGATCGCCCAATGCCGCTCTAGGAGATTACTTGCCCGGCTATCAAGGGAGCCCCAAGAACTAGATTGGCGCCATCATCCGAGGCTCCTTTCGGAGCAAATGAGGAACCAACAGATTTAGACCGATAGGTTCAGACCGATTCAACCCATTAGGAGAATGACTTTATGACAGTTGCGATCGCCCCTGATAGCGCTTCAGAACTCGATGCTCAGCCATCGATGCGAATTGGGATTCCAAAAGAAATTGCCCAGGGAGAACGTCGGGTTGCAGCGACGCCAGAAACAGCCCAAAAGCTGCAAAAGTTAGGGTTTGAAGTTTGGGTTGAAGCCGACGCTGGAGCTGCGGCCAGCTTTCCAGATGCAGCTTATAAAGCAGCTGGCTGTCAAGTCATGCACGATGTCGTCGAGTTATGGAACCAGTCAGACATTGTTCTGAAGGTAAGGGCTCCGCTATGGCATCCCGGCATTAACCAAAACGAGACGGATTTACTGCGTCCAGGCGGTAAATTGGTGAGCTTTATGTGGCCAGCTCAGAATCCCGAGCTGCTCGAGAAGCTCTCTCAAAAGGGGGCCACCGCGATCGCGATGGATGCGGTGCCACGCCTTACCCGGGCGCAAAAGCTCGATGCCCTCAGTTCGATGGCGAATCTGGCCGGCTATCGTGCTGTGATCGAAGCGGCTAACCAGTTTGGCCGGGGGTTCACCGGCCAGATTACCGCCGCCGGCAAGATTCCCCCATGTAAGGTGTTGGTGATCGGTGCTGGGGTCGCAGGACTCGCAGCCATTGGTACCGCAAGAGGGTTAGGGGCGATCGTGCGGGCATTTGACACTCGGCCATCGGTCAAAGAGCAGGTGCAAAGTTTAGGTGCCGAATTTTTGGAATTGCACTTTGCGGATGAAGACGGCGAATCTGCCGGGGGATATGCCAAAGTCATGAGTCCCGCGTTTATCGCTGCCGAGATGGCATTGTTTGCTCAACAAGCGACAGAAGTCGACATCATCATTACAACTGCTTTGATTCCCGGTAAGACCGCCCCTCGTTTGGTGACTCAAGAGATGGTGGAAGCCATGAGGCCGGGGTCAGTGGTGGTAGATATGGCCGCTGAGCAGGGGGGCAACTGCGAACTGACCCGTCCCCACGAAATTTACGACCATGATGGCGTCAAAATTGTGGGATTAACTGACTTGGTAAGTCGCATGGCCAATCAGGCCAGTCAGCTTTATGGCACTAACCTTTATCACCTACTCAACGAATTGGGAGGTGCCGAAAATTATCATCTTGATTTGGAGAATGATGTGTTGCGTCAGGCAACGGTTGTTCTCGAAGGGGACGTCATCTGGCCGGCCCCACCGTTGGAAAAACCCCCAACGCCTCAGCCGACATCGCCTCAAACGGCAACTCCTGTCCCCACGGTGACTGGCAACAAGCCTCCGAGCCTATGGATGCAGTTGCTCTGGCCCGGACTCATTGGCATGGCGCTCTTTGGCATTGGGGCCTTTGCGCCAGAGTCATTCATCTCCCACTTCACAGTGTTTGTGATGGCTATTTTTCTAGGTTGGAAGGTGATTTGGGATGTCACTCCGGCCTTGCACACCCCTCTCATGAGCGTGACCAATGCGATCAGCGGCATCATCATCATTGGCGGCATGCTGCAAATTTCGGGGCCGTTGACGTCAACAGTGACCGTTTTGGGGGCGATCGCCATTTTCGTGAGTACCCTCAACATTTCGGGTGGGTTCTTTGTCACCCAACGCATGTTGAACATGTTCCACAAGTAAGTCTGCAATCGCAATCTAAACAATACTGCTCACAGGATTTCTCATGTCTAACAATCTCTTGACGGTTGCGTACATTGCAGCCAGTGTCCTTTTCATTCTCAGCCTAGGGGGCCTTTCAAACCCCGAAACGGCGCGTCGCGGTAACTTATACGGCATTGCCGGTATGGTCGTCGCGCTGGGGGCAACAGCCTTAAGCGACCAGGTCAGCGGCTATGGTGTGCTCATCGTTTCTATGGCTCCCGCCATCTGGATTGGGGGACTGATCGCCACCCGCGCCGCGATGACTTCTATGCCCCAACTCGTGGGTCTGCTCAATGGCTTTGGGGGCTTGGCGGCAGTGCTGGTTGGTTACGCTAGCTTTTTGCACCCCGATGCGTCTCTACAGGGGATTGATTTCACGATTCACAAAGTGGAAGTCTTTGTCGGCGTCTTCATTGGCTCCATTACGTTTATTGGTTCGCTGATTGCTTGCGGCAAATTACAAGGCGTTGTTTCTAGCAAGGCGGTGTTGCTGCCAGCTCGCCATGTTCTCAATATCGGCATGTTGGGCGCAGTCATTGGTTTGGGCTACTACTACATGACCGTGAGTGAGTCGATGGCCTTGCTGCCCTTAGGGATTATGACCACGATCGCGGCCCTCCTCGGTGTGACCCTTGTGATTGCTATTGGCGGTGCCGATATGCCCGTCGTGATTTCGATCTTAAACAGCTACTCTGGCTGGGGCGCGGCGGCCGCAGGCTTCATGCTAAATAATGACCTGTTGATTATCACAGGTGCCTTAGTGGGTAGTAGTGGCTTGATTCTCAGCTACATCATGTGCAAAGCGATGAACCGTTCGTTTGCTAACGTGCTGCTAGGAGGCTTTGGTAATACCCACTATCAAGGGGCAACGGTGGAAGGGGAAGCCACTCCCGTCACGGTTGAAGAAACGGTAGCACTGCTCAACGATGCCAATAGCGTGATTATTGTGCCGGGGTATGGCATGGCGGTTGCTCAGGCACAGCATGCCGTTGCGCAGATTACTGAACTGTTACGCGATCGCGGCAAACAGGTGCGGTTTGGCATTCATCCGGTAGCTGGTCGCTTGCCTGGCCATATGAACGTGCTATTGGCAGAGGCCAACGTGCCCTATGATGTGGTGCTCGAAATGGACGAGATTAACGATGATTTTCCTGCTACTGACGTTGTTTTAGTCATTGGTGCCAACGACACGGTAAATCCCAGTGCGCTAGAAGATCCCCATAGCCCCATGGCAGGGATGCCGGTGCTTGAAGTTTGGAAATCTCAGAACACCATTGTCCTAAAACGTAGCCTCTCGGCAGGATATGCTGGCGTAGCTAATCCGCTGTTCTACAAGCAAAATACGTCGATGCTGTTTGGTGATGCGCGCGCCAATGTGACGGCGATTCTGGCACAATTATCGCAAAAGGATGCAGTCGAATCCCAGCCAGCGACGGCAATGGCCGCAGCCAAATAGCGTTTGGGATTGGTCAAACAATTGACTATTTAGATACTCGCTTGATCCCGAGGCAGGACTATAACTGGATTTGGCTAGTCGTTCAATGACTAGCCAAATTGGAAATCTCGGCAGGCTAGGTGACTTTCGCTCAATTGCGGAAAAATGCGTCTGACTCGCCTATGGAAATATTAGAAAGCATTGGCATTGGCCTCGGGTTAGGAGCAGCGGCAGGCTTCAGAATCCTTGTGCCGTTTTTAGTGTTGAGTATGGCGGCACTCTTTGGACATGTGCCCCTGTCTGACAATCTCACCTGGCTGGGTACCTACCCGGCTTTCATGACGCTCGCGATCGCCCTCACAATTGAAATTATGGCCTATTCAATTCCCTGGTTGGATGCGGCGCTCGATACCATTGCTTTGCCAATTGCGGCGACGGCTGGCACCATTCTCATGGCACTAGCTGTGAATCAGTATGACCCGATGCTGCAGTGGAGTCTGGCGATTATTGCCGGGGGCGGTACAGCCGCAACTACTCGAGGCGTGTCAAGCCTGACCCGGTTGATTTCAACTGTGACGAGCGGTGGCCTGTCAAATTTCATCGTGGCAATTGCTGAGTTGGTAGGTGCCATTAGTCTATCGCTCTTGGCCTTAACGACCCCCTATATGGTTGTTGGGGTCGTCGCAGTGATGTTCGGAATCCTGATCTGGCTCCTCATGCGCGTTCGGCAAATTCGCAACGAAGTCGCTTCTTCTTCCGAACAAGCCTGATGAACCTAACAATTAGAGCCTGCACAAACGCCTGATTTCATCGCTAAACTAGCCTAAAATTCTGCGACTCATGCGAAGTGAGGATATCTCATGCCAGCTATTCCCGATACTTCCGATTCATCCTCGCTTGAGGTAGATGTCCAAACCTTTTCTCGAAGATTGGAGGCTGGGTTAGAGAAGGTGCAACTTATTGACGTTAGAGAGCCCTGGGAATTGGAGCGGGCGGCGATCGCTGGATTTGTCAACCTGCCTTTAAGCGCTTTTGCTGAATGGGAAACCCAAATTCACCAGCACTTTGACGTTGATACAGAAACCATCGTGATGTGCCACCATGGCATTCGTTCTGCACAGATGTGCCAGTGGTTGAGACAACAGGGCTTTAGCCAGGTCAAAAATTTAGTCGGTGGAATTGAAGCCTATGCCATCCAGGTAGATGCTTCAACCCCCCGTTATTGATATAACTTACGACTTTGCTTGTTACAAAGAGGATTGATATGGTGCAACCGCGGGCGTTGACAGACGACTTTTCGGTATCGACTCAGCTTATCGAGGCCGACTTTGCTGAACTCGCATCAGCCGGTTACAAAACCATTATTAATAACCGTCCTGATGGTGAAGAACCAGGTCAGTTAACCGCATCGGAGGCACAAAAGCTCGCGCAAGCGCATGGGATGAATTATGTCCACATTCCGGTCAAGATGCCTGAACTAACGAGCGCGATTGTAGAAGAGTTCAGCACTGCTCTGGCAGCTAACCCTGGACCAGTCTTGGCGCACTGCAAATCAGGAACCCGTAGCTGTGTGCTGTGGACAATGGCTAGTGCCCAACAAAACGTGATGCCTTTGACGGAACTCATGCAGCGTGCTGCCCAATCAGGATACGACTTAACGAGAATGCGCCCCATGATTGAGCAGTACATCAACCTAATTAATTCTGATTAACGGCAGCTATTTTGAGTAAAGCTAATTGCGATCGCAATGCAAGCAATAGGCAACGAACTGCTTGAAAACATCATTAATACCATTACAAAACAATGAGTTCAATAAAGATGCGCAAAGATCATTTGAGAAAAATTGCGGAAATGAAATCTGGTATCTTTTGCTACGGAAAATTTTAGTACCGTTTAGATGAACAACAAGTTCAATTTGAACAGTTCTTCGTTTTCGGAGGTACCGTAATGTCTGCGTCTGAACAGGCTCGTGCGCTCATGCAACGTCATCATCACAACATCAAGCAACGTCAACAATCACTACTCGGTCGAGTTAATTCGGAAATTGGCATGCCCATCGAAGCTGCTTATTGGAGCACGATTCAAGGGAAGCCGACTGGTGGTGCCCGGCGCGACTACGATCGCAGCAATTCTGCCCTGAGCTAACGCTGATGCCAGACGCTGATGTTGTCAGTTTTTACTTTTGGTAGAGCTTACTTTTAACTTTTCCTTTAACTGCAATTTTTGACTGCACCCCATAAGCAACTTCAACTCAGTTCATACCAGGCTGAGTTTTTTTCTGTGTTGCACGAGGGTAATTGCCAGTTCGATTGCAGCTTCCATACTGTCTGCTCGAGCGATGCCCTGCCCAGCAATATCAAAAGCAGTGCCGTGATCGGGTGAAGTGCGTACAAAGGGCAGGCCGATCGTCATATTCACTGCTCGGTCAAAGGCTAACAACTTCACTGGAATCAAGCCCTGATCGTGATATAGCGCTAGGTAAGCATTAAATGGACTCGCTTGGGCATCGCTGTGCCAAGCATGGCCGGCACTAACCCACATGGTGTCGGGGGGAATTGGCCCAATTAGCCGTACCTGAGGATAACGTTCCCGCGCCGAGACCAGCCAGGGAATCAGCCAAGTCTCTTCTTCAGTGCCTAGTTTGCCAGCTTCACCACTATGGGGATTGAGGCCCGCGATCGCAATGTTAGGGGCAGCAATACCAAAATCTTGCCGCAAGCAATCCACCAAGAGGCTGAGCTTGCGATCCATCACTTCTGGAGTCAGCGCGGTGGGCACTTGGTTTAGAGGGATGTGAGTAGTTGCCAGTAGACAACGGAGAGGCCAGTCAGTGTAGGGCGATCGCGCAGCAAACATCATGCCAAACTGACTCACCTTAGCTCGCTCGGCCAGTACTTCTGTTTGGCCAGGATAATGATGACCAGCAGTATGCCAGACTGATTTGGCAATGGGAGCGGTCACTACGGCATCGAACTTGCCCTCAAGGGCTCCGGTAATCGCCCGATTCAACCAGCAAAAGCCGGCATGACCACTGGTGCGATTGGGTTTGCCAGGCTGAATGACATCCAAATCCAAGGCAATTTCCTTCGCCTCAATCACTGGTATTTGATTGAAATCCAGCGCTAGTCCGGTTGTCGTACTAAGATATTTTAGGGTTTGTTTCAGAGCCGCAGAACTACCCACCAGAGTAATCTCTGCTGCAGTACACAAGGCCGAATTGGCAATCGCCTTCAGCACAATTTCTGGGCCGATACCAGCGGGATCCCCTACTGCGATCGCTAAGCGTGGAAGGGAATTGCAAAGAACATTAAGGTTGAATGATTGATTCAAGTCAATTGAAGGAGTGTCAGGCATAGAAAAAATATTGGGAGGTTTGGAATGGTCTCGCAGTAAGCGTTTTGGGATGCTAGACAGTTCATTTTTGTTTGGCAACGCTGCATTTTGTTGCGAGTGTGTCCGTAAGGTAAATCAATTGTTACGATAAGTTTAAGAATCATTAGACGTTTAGGATCAGAACTGTCATGGGCCGTGTAGGGGTATTGTTACTGAACTTGGGTGGGCCAGAACAGCTAGAGGATGTACGCCCTTTTCTGTTCAATTTGTTTGCCGATCCCGAGATCATTCGTTTGCCGGTGCCTTGGCTGCAGAAGCCTTTGGCCTGGCTGATTTCGAATAGCCGAGCAAAGCAGTCGCAGCAAAACTATAGCCAAATTGGTGGGGGTTCTCCTCTGCGTCGTATTACTGAGCAACAGGCCGAGGCGTTGCAAAAGAGTTTAGCGGCGGCGGGGCAGTCCAGTGAAATGTATATTGGGATGCGCTATTGGTACCCCTTTACTGAAGAGGCGATCGCTCGTATCAAGCGCGATCGGATTGAAGAACTGGTGATTCTTCCCCTGTATCCTCAATATTCCATCAGCACTAGTGGCTCCAGTTTTCGTCTGTTGCAGCAGTTATGGAAGGAAGACCCCTCCCTAGAGCGTATTCGCTATACCGTCATTTCGTCATGGTATGCCCGCCCTGGCTATGTAAAGGCGATGGCTGAGCTGATTGCTCAAGAGTTAGATCAATTGTCTGACCCCAGCAAGGGACATGTATTCTTTAGTGCTCATGGTGTGCCCGTTAGCTACGTTGAAGAAGCCGGTGATCCCTACCAACGACACATTGAGCATTGTGTCGACCTCATTATGAAAGCGCTGGGGCGATCGAACAAACATACCTTGGCTTACCAGAGTCGAGTCGGTCCAGTGGAGTGGCTACAACCCTACACCGAAGAGGCTATTGAGGAGTTGGCCGAGCAAGGCGTCAATGATCTGGTAGTTGTGCCAATTAGCTTCGTGTCCGAACATATTGAGACCCTGCAAGAAATCGATATGGAATACCGGGAAATTGCTGAAGAAGCTGGCATCGAAACTTTTCGTCGGGTGCCGGCTTTGAACACACATGCCGGCTTTATTGATGATCTGGCTAAGATGGTGATGGAGGCGTTAGACGCTCCCCGTCGTTTGTTCTCTGACGTCGTTGAGCCTGATAAAAAAGTCAAAATTTATCCGCAAGAGCGCTCTGCTTGGGGACTCACTCCGGTCGCCGAAGTCTGGAATGGCCGATTGGCAATGGTTGGGTTTTTGGCTCTTATGGTCGAGCTACTGAGCGGTCATGGGCCGCTACACTTAGTTGGCTTGCTGTAGAGTCTGCTGAGCCGATTTAGACGCAACCTTTCGAGGCTGTATCGTTTTCACAATGGTGGCTTAAACCATTCGTTGAGCTCACGTGCCTGCTCCCTTAACGACAGCTCAGTTGCTTTGATGATGGGTTCATTACTGCAATATGAGTGACTCAGGGTCAGGTTCTGACGCTTCTAGTGTTTCCTGTACCTCCAACGGCAGATTTGAGAGCAAATCATATCCCGTGGCTAATTCAATCCGATCTACGGTAGTTTGATAAGCCTGCCAGTCATTCGTGATTATGTCTCGGTTAGGCACATCTACAGCAATTACCAGAGTATTATCATTGACCTCGTTTAAGCTTTCTCCCGGTGCCAGAGCGACCAAAACTTTCCAAAGCCTTGACGGCACGGTCAATTGCCCCGATGCGAGCTGCGCTTGTTCACCATAACCACCTGCGATGACGTAAATTGTCCAGTCAAACTCGTACACCAAGTCGCGAGTGTACTCTTCAAGTTCCCGCCAGACGCCTCGATTGTTGGCTAGAGCCTGGGGCCAAATGTTGGTCATTAAGAAAGTTGCACTGTTGTCTTGTGCACTGCGAGTTCGATCGCCTGAAGGCACAATATGCCCGCGATCAAATCCAGTATTCCGATAATCGTCAGGTGTGACCTGATAGACCCCAGATGGCAACCCACCATCTTGACGAAAGTTATCCTGTCGGTCTGCGTCACCTAACCAATCAGCACTTAATTGCCAACTTACCCAGTTAGCAGTTCCGCGATCGCGGTTGTAAGAGAGCGCATATTGCGATCGGGTCAACAAAAAATTGCTGAAATTGGCATCATCTGTACTGCTAGCATTGCTGGGGTTTCCAAAAGTGAGATGGACGTTATCAGTAAGTACCTCTGCCGAACTAAACGTCTCAACCTCCAGCGGTAGGGTTTCGCAAGCAAAACCATTTTGGTCTCGATCCAACACAAACGGATCTTCAGGGAATGCTTCCAAAACAGTTTGTGCTAAAGATTGCTCTCGAAAATCACCACAGTTGCAATCATCATCTATACAGGGTGGCAGGGTAGATCCGTCTGTTTGATCTAAAAGTAGATATTCTGCCTGCATGGGTAGTAAACTACAGCCGCCAGCAAGACATAATGCCAGTCCAATTACATGCCAATAAAGTACCTTACCTTTCATGCTGTCGAGTGCATCCGTTATTTAGACCTTTTCCATGATTTCATGCCCTTGCTGGGAATTGTGCCAGTATTTCTGCTGGCCCTTTGTAATAGAGATTAGTGGCTGTGCGTTGCCACCTTGACCATAGATGTTTAAAAATGTTTATTAGATAGAGATATGTCTCGTGTGTCTTGCTCAGGATAACTGCAACCGGTGCCATTATCCATTTCACGTCACACAAGCGCATTGATATCTCCAAACACGCTTACCAAAAGCTTTGAAAACTATCACGACGCAAGGCAATATGCTGAAGCAAATCATTTCCAAATTCCAAACTCGTTTTCCCGCTGATACGGTCAGCGCCCACTGCGATGGCCCCTGTGGAGTTTATGACCCCTCTTCCGCCAGGGTTGCTGCAGAAGCAGTCGTCTCCATGACCAAGAAGCTACTTGACATTGAAGCTAAACCTGGTGATCCTGCATATGAGAATACGTTCTCTCGCTATGTCGCAATTAAAGAAGAGCAGGCGCAAATTACGAAGGATGAACTTCTGATCCTCTGGACTGACTACTTCAAGCCTCAACATCTTGAGCAGTTTCCCGACTTGCACGATACCTTCTGGAAGGCTGCTAAGTTGTGCTCTGCATGTAAAGTTGAAGTGAGTGCACAGCATGCTCAGGAATTGATGGCAGCCGTGGAGAAGATTCACAAAATGTTCTGGGCAACTAAGAACCGGGACATAACCTGGTACACAGCTAGCTAAGCCCCACCAAGAGGTTTTAATCTATAGACGATCACTTCAGTAGTGGTCGTCTTTTTTGATCCTATGCAGATGAATCCTTTACCGCACGCCACCACCAAAGATGTCTGTCTGTGGCTACTGCGTCGCTATCTTCGACTCCGGATACAGGGAGATTCAATGTTGCCAACCCTCAAACCTCAGCAAGAGACTCTCATTGATCCCAGAGCTTACAAGCACACCCATCCCTTTCCTGGTGATGTTGTAATCGCTGACCATCCACAACAGCCGGGTCTGCGCATTGTAAAACGTGTCCTGTTCGTCGAATCAGATGGTCGCTGCTATTTACAGGGCGATAACAAGCTCGAAAGCAACGACAGTCGACAGTTTGGTTTGGTGCCTCTCAACAAAATTAGAGGCAAGATATGCTGTCTGCTCCCTTGAGAATTGCTAAATTTCTTGAGCGTCGATTTAGAATCTGCTTCAATCCAATCAATCACATTTAATAAACTGTCGAAGCAGTCCTTGAGTTTGCGAGAATCCAAGCATATGCGCAACCCTTGAGTAAATCCCGCTTTGGCTTGCTGCTCCTGCTTGTAGGCAAGATGCCCGCCCTAAACACATTTTATGAATTGACAAATCTGGAATACGTTATAGTCTCCCAACCTCATACGGTTTAGTTCTTTTGCGCAATCCAAGTATATTCCTGTGAAGGCCATTGACAGGTTTTATGGGCTTCGTTATATTGGTAAAGCGCTGAAGGGAATTGGCACGAATAAGTGTCGAGACCTGAAGTGAGAACCTCGACAAAGTATATTGAAAGCCAGAGACCTAA
>JBCDAJ010000089.1:0-27260 GCA_039185935.1 Cyanobacteria bacterium P01_F01_bin.56
CACGAGCCGTATGGCCTTCGAGGGTGGCGAGGGGGGTGCCATCGCGCTGCCACAGCCGCACCGTCCCATCTGAACTGGCACTGGCGAGGGTTTGGCCATCGGGGCTAAAGCGCACGTCCAAGACACTAGCCGTATGGCCTTCGAGGGTGGCGAGGGGGGTGCCATCGCGCTGCCACAGCCGCAACGTCCCATCGTCACTGGCACTGGCGAGGGTTTGGCCATCGGGGCTAAAGCGCACGTCCAAGACACGAGCCGTATGGCCTTCGAAACGGTTTTTTTCTTGAATGCCGTAAAGGACCTGACGTAGCGATGCGGCTGTACGCAGACGTTTATCGGGCTGAATGTTTGCTCCTTCACTTAAGACCTTTTGAGCAGTTGAAATGCCGTTCGTTAAAGCTTCAAGATTGAAATTAGACAGCCACAGGTTATCTGTAACAATGCTTTGCGCTAATATTTCAGCGTTGAGAGCTTGCTTTTCTGACTGCTCTTTTGCCTCATTGGCGGCTAACGTTTCCCGTTCCGCAATGGCGGTCTGGGCTTGGGCAATTTGCGCTTGTCGGTTGGCTTCCGCTTCTCCCACCTCCGCCCGCTGCAACGCCTGCTCCGCCACCTGCCGCTGTTCGGCCTCTTCCTGTTGGGCAGTTTCGGCAGCCTGTTGCTGCTGTTCCGCCGTAGCTTTCGCTATGTCCGCTTCCGCTCGCTGCTGTTCGGCTTCCCGCCGCTGCCATTCGGCCTCTTCCCGTTGGCGGTCTGCCACTGCTCTCTGCTGTTCCGCCTCTTCCTCTCGCGTTTCTGCTAATTGAGTCTGCTCTTGGGCTTCTTGTTGCTGTATAAACGCATAAACGGCCGTACTCCCAGCCAATACTGACAGCCCGGCAAAAATGCCCAAAAAGCCCCGCAGGCGATTCACTTCCCGCTTCCGCGCCCGTTCCTTCGCCACCGTTTCCGCTTCTGCTGTCTCGGCACTCGCCGCCAAAAACGCCATCGCCTGATCAAAGTTCGGCGCATACCGCTCGGCCCACACCCCATTGGGCTGCTGCTCTCCTTTCCAGGTCCGGGCAATGGTCAGTTCCGGGTCGCGCAAATAGCCCGCCCGGTCTTGTTCGTGTAGTGCCGCCGTTTCCGCCAGGCGGCGATAAATCGTGGCCGAGCGGGCTTCCGCTTCTACCCAGTCCTTGAGCCGCTGCCAGTTGCGCATCAGACTCTCATGGGAGATATCGATCACTGTGCTGTCCACTAACGGCACCGCTAAGGTTGGCATCAAAAACGAGCGGCGAGGGGCGCGAAATTCATCCAGAATGGGCACCAGGTCAGCGGCGGGGGCACCGACCACGGCACAAATTTCCGCCAGGGGAGTCGGGCGACGAATCTCGCGGTTGTCGGCCCCGCGATCCGTTAGGCAGCGGAAGAGGGTTTCTGCCAGATAGCGATCGCGGTCATTGGGCAACCCGGCATAGATTTGGTCCGCATGGCGAGAGAGGGCCTGGGCCATGCCGCCGATCGCCTCATAATGCTCCAAGTCCAGCGGTAATTCCGGCGTCTGCTGGTCTTCCCAGTAGTCCCACGTCCGCATCAGGGCATGCTGCAAAATCGGCAACTGGTCGGGGTTGTCCCCAGTGTCGTTCAGCAGCTTATTGACCAAACGTGGTGTGATCGTCGCGCCCCCCACCGCCACCGGTCCCTCAATGGCTCGCCGCAACTGCTCCCGCGTTAGCCGGGGAATCAGATACTGGCTATCGTTTAGGGTTTCTGGCAGGTCGCGAAACTGGGCACAGTCGCCCAAAAAGTCCGATCGCATGGTCAACACCACAAAAATCGGCACCGCCCGCTGGTTCACCGCCGCCAGCAACAGCTTTACAAAGGCCGCGGCTTCCTCTTCCGCCGCCAAGCCCTGCCCCGTGGTCTCAGCCTGGGCCTTGTAGCGAAACAGTTCCTCAAACTGGTCGACGACCACCAGCAGGTTTTCGGCGGGGGCCAGGCGAGCTTGCTGGGTGACCTCTACCAGGCCCAAGCTGCCTCGCCGCAAGGTACTCTCCGTTAGGGCCACGCGAATAATCGCTTCATCGGGGGCCGTGTCTACCCCCAAAACTTCGGGATCATTCAGCGCCGCCGCCAAATTGTGCATGGGGGCACTGCCGGGCCGCAGCACGGCAATGCGCCAACTAGAGCTGGCCCCCGGCAAAAAGCCGCTGTACAGCGAGGGCAGCAACCCCGCTCGCACCAGGGAGGACTTGCCACTGCCCGAGGTGCCCACCACCCCCAAAAAGCGGGTGCGCTGCAGGCGCGTCATCAACTCGTCGGACTGCCCTTCGCGACCAAAAAACAGATGTTCTTCGTCCAGCTCAAAGGGCCGCAGACCGGGAAACGGATTGGTGCGATGCGATGCGATAACCATAATTACGCCTGCCCTCCGGCGGTGCCTAACGAGGCCACAAACTCTGCCAATAGCGTGGGCTGAAAGCCCTGATAGCCGGGAATCATCAATACCTCCGGCGCGGAAAACTTCTGCTTAGCCGGGTCCGCTACGTACACCGCCTGGGCCAAGAGCGGTTTCGGGCGGCCATACAGCGACTTTTTCAACGCATTCAGGCGACGCCTCAGCCACAGGGCGCTGGCCTCGCCGTAATAGATCAGCACCGCCTCACATTGCTGAATCACCGCCTCCGAGCGGCTCAGGGTGCTCTGATCGCCCGATAAAACCACGGCGAAATGCTCGCTCAGCCATTCGTACAGCGGCTCCAGCGCCGGGTTGTCTAAATCGCTATCGTCGCAGTCAAAATAAACCTGCACCCGCCCATCGCTCGGCAGTTCAAAGGCCGGAGTCACGGGCTGAGTTAGGCGAGTGTGGATGAGGTCTTTCAACGCTTCTAGATTGGTGCGGATGAAATCGGGGTCGCTCTGGAGCTCCGTGATAAAAGCGTCCGAGATGACCGCGTCGGGATCAGGAGGTAACCACAGCACCCGCGAAAAGTCGGACCGCCCTTGTCCACATTGCGCCGCCAGGGTCACCTGATCCCGGGTGCGAGCAGTAACCCATTCGCGATAGCTCTGTTCGTGTGTGGGCAACTGCCCTAACGGGAGTTGACTTGAATGCGGACTCAGCAGGTGTACCGACAGTTGGGCCTGGGCTAGCGCCTCACATATCGCCTGGGTAAAAGGCCCTGGCTCACTGGGCAAGGGCTGCTCCGGCAAGACTCGATGGCCCGCCTGTTCTAACTCTCGGCGAATGCGATCTCTGTCTTCCTGCAAATCCGGGGTTGTGGCCGCCAGGTAAATCACCTTGCGATCCACCGATCCCTCACCCGATAACGGAGGCGACAATAGGGGCTGCCCCGGTTGAGCATCCAAAATTTTCAGGGTTTGGTGGATGTCGCAGGCCAAATCATTCAACTTGGCATAAAACTTCCGCCCCTGCTCTGACCCGTAGACTCGGTTAAACTCTTGGGGCCGCCCGGCATCGTCAAATTCAAAAAAGTCGTAGCCCAAAACGCCTGCCACATTTGGAGGGTGCTCTTCCAAAGGCAAATGGGTCTTGATCACCTTAAACAGCCGCGCCTTGGTATCGCCGACGCGCAAACCGCCGCTGCTATTCGCTGCCTGACAAAAGCGCTGGAGCTCTGCCATACACCAGTCTGACTTGAGGTAGCCCGGTGAGAAAATGGATATTAGCAGTGCCGCCTGGGTAAGGGTGTCAAAAATGGCGTCGTCGAGATAATCATTGCCTTGCAGTTTGCGATCGCGCCAAATTCGTGGTTTTTTGCCCCGCAGTTCCGACAGCCGAATCTCTAGAGCCTTGTGAAAGACTGATATCCAGCCATCTTCGTCCGGGTTTAATGACTGGTTATCAATATGGGTGAAGCTGATAAAGATATCCTGCGCGAAAGTCATACGGCAGCCAAATCAAGGGGAATCAGTGAATCGAGACCGCGATCGCTCTATGGGATTGCGTTATTTCATTGAAAATACCAAGTTTTTTCTGAGTCGCCAAATAATTCAACAGCGTCAGGCTCATTCAGCCCAGGCACTGGTCTCTCTATCTGGGCTACGTCAACGTCAAACTGTGGAGTTCTGCAACGGTTTTGCCACAGGAGGGCGCGACAATTAAACGTTCCTGAGATGATAAGGGCGATATTTGAGGACTGGGGTTGAACGATGACGGCGCTCATTCTCTTTACAGATCTCGATGGCACCTTACTCAACGGCGAAAGTTATGCCTACGAGGCGGCTTTGCCGGTACTGGAAACCCTAAAACAGCAAGGCATTCCCGTTATTCCTGTCACCAGTAAAACGCGGGCCGAGGTGGAAACGCTGATCCAACAAATCGGGCTGACAACGCCGTTTGTGACCGAGAATGGCAGCGCGATCTATATTCCCCGTGAAACCTGCCCCTTTGCTCTACCCGAGGGCGAAGATGACGGCCCTTATCGAGTGGTGGCGTTAGGGGTGGCCTATGTCATGGCCCGCGCCGGATTGAAAGCGATCGCGCAGGAGTTGGGGCTTTCTCTCAAGGGCTTTGGCGATTTGTCGGTGGAGCAAGTGCAGCAGTTAACCGGCCTCTCCGCCGCAGATGCCCATCAGGCCAAGATGCGAGAGTTTACCGAGCCGTTTCTCACGCCGAAAAACACGCCGCCAGAAAAGCTGACCGCCGCCGTGGAGTCCATGGGCTTCAAAGTGGTGGTGGGAGATCGCTTTTCCCATCTTATTGGGGGCGAAGCGGGCAAGGGCATTGCCGTCCACCAACTAGTGCAGCTCTACACCCCCACGTTTCCAGCGGGTGAGCCGATTGTCACCATCGGCTTGGGCAACAGCCCCAATGATCTCGATATGTTGGCAAACGTGGATCGGGCGATCGTCCTCCCCGGCACCTCTGGCCCGCATCCGCAGCTGAGCGATCGCGGCTGGACGATTGCCCCCCAACCCGCTCCCGAAGGATGGGCAATGGCAGTAAATCAAGTCCTAGATGAATTCGTAGGTTAATTGATCGGCCCAAGCCCTGCTCAAATCGGAGGCTGGATAGGCACTGCAAAGCGAGTGCGACGGAACAAGCGCAGGGGATGCCCCCCATAATAGTCGTGACTAATCCCTAGATCGGCCATGCTGAGTCGCTGCATCACCCGCATAGAGCGCTCATTTTCCAGTAGCGCCACCGCGTAAATGGCCGGTAGATCCAGCGCGGTGAACCCCATTTTGAGCACCCCATAGGCGGCTTCGGTGGCATAGCCATGACCCCAACTCTCGGGTCGAAAGTGCCAGCCGATTTCGACTTTGCCGCTCGGTTGGTTGTCTTGTCCAGGAAGGGGCATCAGTAACAGCGTGCCGATAATGGCTTGCGTATCTTGCTGAACGACGGCCCAGCAACCCAGGCCTGGAAAGGCGGCGGCGCGATCGCAATAGCGTTGCAAGCGGGCTTGGACGGCCGCAACTGTCTGATCCAGCGACTTATCGCCAATCCACTCAGTCACTTGAGGATTGCCATAAATCGCGATCGCGGCAGCGGCATCCATGTCGGGTTGCCAATCACGAATCAACAATCGTTCGGTCTTTAACTGCATGGAGTTGACCTTAGCTAAGGTTGGGACTCTGGGAAAGACTGCTAACCACATTAGTTGAATAACGTAGGACTGACGCAACAGCCCCCTTAATCTCGCAAATTTGGGAAGGTTGCAGTCGATTTTCCCAGATTTGAGGATGCCGGGGCCAAAATCGAATGCCCACGCGTCAGTCCTGTAACGCTTGAATAACGGTGGTTGGGTAACGGCATTTTCGACAAAGGCAGTGAACGCTCAAGTAGCGGCCCCAGAAGTGGCGATACTCAGCCGTCTGTGATTGATGTAAGAGAGTCGCGCTTAAATAACATCCCCCCTGCCCTGCTACCCATCCCCCCCTGCCACAATCCTGACTTTTCCCGTTATCTTTTTGGGAGAAAAACATTGTTGGACATGACCACCCTAGAGGCTAGAAGACTCGTTGGCAATTCTCAATAGAGACTTCTTGTTGCGAGTCACCTTCCATCCTGAAACCCTTTATAATTGGTGCTCCTAGGACTTGATGGGAAAAGTCAGGCCACAATCTTGTCTGGGTACTTTATTTGCAAGCCGATCCTTAACGCCTCGGCAGGGCTTAGTCAAAGCTTAACCTTGGCCCGTAATGGTCAAGTGCGATAAGGCACAGAGACGGCAATTCGGTTGATGCTCCCGCCTCTATTTCCAGAACAATATAGCTTTGACGAATCACTTACGAGCCTTCTGTAGTCAGACTTTCATCAGATAAAGATCTTTGCTTTATCAAGCAGAGATGAAATAGATTTGCCAGTTATCAAGCATTGATAAAGTATCCGTGATTATACGAAGCCTTAAAACTCCCATTACCGTCGCTTTACTTTGGCCTGAGAAAGTTACTGGTGAACACAATTTGAATGACCGATAACTGGGGTCCCATCACATTGAAAGTCTGAGGTGACATTCCTCTTGCCTTCAAAAGTATTGGGGTCGCCTGCCAACGTTACGGAGTTGGTGGAGTGCGGCTCAGGCGCACCCTCGGGACGACCAGTCAATCAGCATCATGCCAAGGCAGGGGCTGATCTCGATTTTCTCAAGACGTTGGAGTCAGCTTCATGAGCCGGCTCTAGCTCGTCATGCTGTCTAATTTTTACGCCTAAGAGGGATATATGGCCGAGTTGTTTACGCTCGAACTACTACACATCGCGGATCAGGAAGCGGGGGCAGCGGCGGTATCAGATGCGCCTCGGTTGTCTGCTGTCGTCCAGGCACTCAAGGATCAAGACTTGGGGGCGGATGGCGAAGCCGACAATACCTTGTTTTTGTCTGCCGGAGATGCCATTATTCCGGGCTTGTTTTACGATGCGTCTGGCCCGGTTTTTGGCGCACCAGGGATTGCTGATATTCAGATTCAGAACGAATTGGGCATTCAAGCGATCGCGCTCGGTAACCACGAGTTCGATTTTGACACTCGCGTCCTCTCGGAATTGATTACCGGCCAAGATGTGACTGACGATAGCGATGCGGAAGACGGCTTTGTTGATACCGTTCCGGAGTCTATTGGCTCAATTTTCGACAGCGCATTTACGGGAGCCGCTTTCCCTTACTTATCCACTAATTTGGATTTTTCGACGGATGCATTTCTAGCGCCCCTAGCGGTTGATGGCGGTGGCGCTCCCGAGGCTAGTACGGTTACTTCTGCCGTTGTGATTGACGTTAATGGTGAGGACATTGGTGTCGTCGGAGCCACAACCCCCACCTTAGCCAGCATTTCCAGTCCGGGGGATGTCGGGATCTCTCCGAGCCCGTTTGACAGCAATCCGACCCCTGAGCAGCTAGATGCCCTCGCAGCAGCAATTCAGGCGGAGGTCGATGCGTTGCTAGCGGCCAATCCTGAGCTAAATAAGGTGGTGGTGTTGGCTCATATGCAACAGCTCAGTATTGAATTGGGGCTGGCGGAGCGTTTGGTCGGCGTGGATATCATCGTTGCCGGTGGTTCTAACACGCGTCTATTTGACGAGAACGATCGCCCCCGGGATGGCGACAGCGATCAGGGTGAGTATCCTCAGTTTGTCACGAATGCCGGTGGCACCACGACTGCTGTGGTGAATACCGATGGTAGCTACAAGTATGTGGGTCGCCTAGTCATCGACTTTGATGCTGACGGCAATCTCATTGAGGGTAGCTATGACTCTGAGGTCTCGGGTGCTTACGCTACCGATGCTCAAGGCGTGGCAGATTTAGGCGCTGAAGGTCTGGTTGATCCAGAAATTCAGCAGATTGCCGATGCGATCGAAGCGCAGATTATTTCGACTGAGTCCAATGTGTTTGGCACCTCGGCTGTCTTTCTTAACGGCAACCGTGCCGGGACTGACGCGGCCGATGACCCCGACGGTGTACGCACCCAAGAAACCAATCTGGGTAACTTGACGGCGGATGCCAATTTGGCCGTGGCGAAAGCCACTGACCCGACAGTGGTGGTTTCGCTTAAAAACGGGGGCGGTATTCGCGCTGCCATCGGTGAAACCGTGGTGCCGGCGGGTGGGACAGCAGCCATTCGGACGGTCAATTCCGAAGTGGTTGATGGCGATGGCAATGTGGTTAAGCCCGCAGGCGGCATTAGCCAAAACGACATTCAGACGACGTTGGCGTTTAACAACGATCTGACCCTCTTGACGCTAACCAAAGAAGAGTTGGTCGCCGTCCTTGAGCATGGGGTCGGTGCTCTGCCCGGTGTGGCCGGGGCCTTCCCGCAAATTGCTGGGGTGAAATTCTCCTTTGATCCCAATCAACCTGAGGGCGATCGCCTTCAAAGCGCCGCCATCTTCGATGAAGATGACAACCTGGTTACCGAGCTGGTCAGAGATGGCGAAATCGTCGGCGACCCCACTGAAGAGTTCCGCATTGTCACACTGGGCTTCCTCGCGGCACCGCGTTTCGACGATGTGACGGGTGAATTCACCGGTGGTGGCGACGGCTATCCCTTCCCCAATACGAATACTGACCCAGAGGCCGGTGAACTCGGTGATCCGGATGTGGTGGCACGAGTCAATCTCCTTTCTCTAGAGCAAGAAGACGTCCAAACTGGCGATGCGACCTTTGCCGACGACGGGACTGAGCAAGACGCGTTGGCCGAGTATCTGCTCGATACCTTTGGCGAGACCCCGTTTGATGAAGCCGACACGGGTCGCGACCTCGACGAGCGCATCCAAAACCTGGACTTCCGCGAAGACACGGTCTTGGCTGATGACGGCGGCACGCCGACAGACGGCGCACTTAGTGTCTTAGGGACTTTTGAAACGGGTGTCTTTGATGACGGTGCCGCTGAGATTAACGCTTACGACCCTGACAGTCAGCGCTTGTTTATCGTTAACTCCAACGCTGTTACCATCGACATCCTCGACCTGAGTGACCCGGCCAACCCCACCAAAATCGGTGAAATTGACGCGACCGCGTTTGGAGCTGGGGCCAACAGCGTCGCGGTGAAGGATGGCATCGTCGCAGTGGCGATTGAGAACGAAGTTGTTACTGACAACGGTGAGGTCGTCTTTTTCGACGCGGATGGTGCGTTTCTGGGTGAGGTGGTGGTTGGTGCCCTGCCCGACATGGTGACCTTTACGCCCGACGGCACCCAGGTGTTGGTCGCGAACGAAGGGGAACCGGATGATAGCGTTGACCCTGAAGGCTCGATCAGCATCATTGACCTGAGCAACGGGGTTGACAATGCCACCGTTGAGACGGCTGACTTCACTGCTTTTGACGGTCAAGAAGATGCGCTGCGAGCTGAGGGCGTGCGCATCTTTCCCGGTGCGACTTTCTCCCAAGACGCTGAGCCCGAATACATTGCGGTCTCTCCTGATGGCACTCAAGCCTTCGTCAGCCTACAGGAAAACAATGCCGTGGCCGTGGTCGACATCGCGAATAAAGCGGTCACCGACATTATCGGGCTGGGTGTTAAAGACCATAGCCTGGAAGGCAACGGTATCGATGCCAGCGATCGCGACGACGCCATCAATATCGCCACCTATCCGGTGTTGGGTCTGTTCATGCCGGATGCGATCGCCAGCTACGAATTCGGCGGCGTTAACTACTTTGTGACGGCCAACGAAGGCGACGCTCGCGACGAAGATGCGCGGGTTGAAGACCTCGTGCTTGATCCCACCGCTTTTCCCAATGCGGCTGAACTGCAACTAGAGGAAAACCTGGGTCGCCTGGAAGTGTCTACCATCGACGGTGACACGGATGGCGATGGCGACTTCGACGCGCTCTATGCCTACGGCGCTCGCTCGTTCACCATCTTTGATGCCGAGGGCAACCGGGTCTTCGACAGTGGCGACGACTTTGAGCAAATCACCGCTGACCTGATTCCTGAGTTCTTCAATTCGACTAATGACGAAAACGGCTCGTTCGACAGCCGCAGTGACGCCAAAGGCCCCGAACCCGAAGGCGTGGTAATTGGCGAAGTCGATGGCCGCACCTTTGCCTTTATCGGCCTTGAGCGCGTTGGCGGCATCATGGTGTACGACATCACCAATCCAGCAGAAGCGAGCTTTGTTGACTACCTCAACAATCGCAACTTCGACGTGGAAGCAGAGTTGGCCGATGGCAGCACTAATCCGGCAGTGGGCGACCTGGGTCCTGAAGGGTTGACCTTTATCTCGGCCGATGACAGCCCCACTGGCGCAGCGCTACTGGCAGTTTCGAACGAAGTGAGTGGCACCACCACGATCTACGAATTCGCCGCCCCCGAGAAGCCCGTTGAGCCCGTTGCTGAAATCCTTGATTTGACAGGGATTGATGGCAACGTCACGGCCAATGTGACCTTAGATCGAGAGGCACAGTTTGATAACCTGCTGCAGTTCTACATCACCGATGCCAACGGTGCGATCGCGGGCATCAACCCCGGTGAGGCCGGGTATGAGGATGCGGTGCGGGATAGCCTGCTAGAAATGCCTCAGCTCTTTGTGGAAAACCTGACCACAAAGGCAACCACCATCACCCTTGAAGGCGGTTTCTACTATGCTCCGGCTCTTATCATCGATGGCAACGTGCATAATCTCGCGACCGTCGATGATGCCGCCCTGGGCTCAAGCAAGATCACGCGCGAAGGGGATATCTGGAGCTTTGAAGATTTACTCTTCAACTCAGACGACGACTTCAATGACTTGGTGTTTACCATCAACTCCGTTGAAATCGCATAAGCTGTTACGCATTGCTAGTAAGAAAGGCTGTTCTCTCTCTTACTGGCAATGCTCTCTTGAGGCTGGGAAAAGATCAGTTTTATCTAGTCTCAAGAGACAAAAAACTTCCTTGAAATAATAGAAATCAAAATCATCCAAGTCAATCTTTTCTGGATGATAGTTCTGTTATGCCTAGCTTAGAAAGCTTCACTTAAATTCCCAGGCATTCAGCCACTTTCAGTAAACATAGCTAGCTAGTTGGTCTAGTTCTGAATCACGCTGGCATTTGGACCAGAATCAGAACGTGAACACATAGCTAAAATATCCGAACAAAATAGTTGATCAACTTTTTGTGTCTGATGTCGTGTGGATCACATGTGTTTATGAAGTTGTTGATGATACGGTTTCCGTAGATTTTTTTGAGAGTGCCGCGAACTCGACCTGTTTTATTCGCAGCGACTGATGTATCTGCGACTGATTCAAGACTAAGTTTTCTTTTCTGCCTGTTTATGGAGATTGTTCAATTTAAGTTGAGCTTTTTCCATCCCTCTCAATTCACAAACTTTAAGGAGCAATCGCATGGTAGCGAACGATCTGTTCTTTTCTGAATACGTTGAAGGCAGTAGCTTCAACAAGGCTTTGGAAATTGCAAATTTCACTGATGATGATGTTAGCTTGGATGACTATGCTGTTGAAATTTCCTTCAATGGCGGCACCTCTGTTACAAGCATCCAACTGAGTGGAACGCTTGCTGATCAAGATGTCTTTGTTATTGCTGATGATGGTGCTGAGCCAGCGATTCTTGCTGAAGCTGATCTAACACCTACGAGTAGCTTCTTTAATGGTAATGATGCCATCACGCTCAAAAAGAATGATGAAATTGTCGATGTTTTCGGGCAAGTTGGAGCGAATCCTGGCGCTTCTTGGCCGGGTGGTGGTGCCAACGTAACTTTGCGCCGTAAATCCAGCGTCATTGCAGGTGATACCAATCCTAGTGATGCCTTCAACGCTGCCGCAGAATGGGATAGCTTTCCGAATAACACCTTTGATGGCCTGGGCCGCCATACCATCGACAACGGCGCACCAACGTCAAACATCAGCATTAACGAGCTACGGATTTCCTCGTCTGGCGATTCTGATAATGACAGCAACTTTGTCGAAATCTTTGGGGCTGAGGGCACCTCTCTGGATGGTGTCTCGCTGGTAGCGCTTTCCGGTGAGTTTAACCCTGGTTTGGTCAATTTTGCGTTTGACTTAAGCGGTCTCACCATCGACGAAGATGGCTTGCTGCTGGTAGCAAACCCAGGCATTGTCAACGCGATTTCTCAGGCAGTAACTGAGGCAAATGATTTGCTGGAGGAATTTGACTTCTTTGGCTCGCCGTCTACGTTCTTGTTAGTGAGTGACTTTACCAGCAATCAAGCTGCTGACTTAGATGCCGATGATAATGGCATCTTGGACAGCGCGATCGGCACTGTAATTGATTCAATATCGCTGAGTGATACTGATGGCACCGCTGATCAAAATTACAGCGATACCGTCGTGGTCTCAGACAATAGCTTCACACCGGCTGGGGTTGCCCGCGATATTGATGGCACAGGCACGTTCCAGCCGCTAGACTTTGGCAGTTTTGCTACGGATACACCAGGCTTTTCGAACGAAGCACCGCCCCCGCCGGTTGAAATCACCAAGATTTACACTATCCAGGGTGAAGCGCATACCTCTGCATTAGTGGGGCAGGCGGTCACCACCACAGGCATTGTGACGGCAGTCGATACCAACGGGTTTTATTTACAAGATGCCGTCGGCGACGACAACATTGCGACTTCCGATGCCCTGTTTGTGTTCACAGGCGATGCTCCTGGCGTCAATGTTGGCGATGAACTGGCGGTCGCCGGTACGGTTTCTGAATTCACCCCAGGGGGAAGCTCCACGGGTAATCTCTCGACCACCCAGATCAGCAGCGTTGCTGACATCAGCATCCTCAGCACTGGCAACCCACTACCGGATGCAATGATCTTGGGCCCAGGTGGTCGCATTCCTCCCAATCAGACTATTGATGATGATGCCTTTGGCGCTTTTGAGCCGACCACTGACGGCATTGACTTCTTTGAGTCTCTGGAAGCAATGCGGGTAACGGGGCAAGATTTAGTGGCTGTAGCAGGCACTAATCGCTTTGGCGAAATCTTTACCGTGGCGAATGGCGGTGCCGATGCCACGGGTATTAGCCAACGTGGCACGCTGAACATCAGCCCCGATGACTTTAACCCTGAAAAGATTCAGATTGATGAAGACTCTGGGGTCTTTAACTTTGATTTTCCAGACGTCAATGTGGGTGACCGTTTGGGCGATGTGACTGGGGTCGTCAGCTACAGCTTTGGCAACTTTGAGATTCTGCCAACGGAAGATTTCACTAGCAATATTCAAGCGGCCGGGTTACAGCCCGAAGTGAGCACGATTGTCGGTGACGAAAACACGTTGACTGTCGCTAGCTATAACGTCTTGAACCTCGACCCCATTGTGGAAGTGCAGGCCAACACTAATAACGGTGAAGCGCGCAATGTTGATGATGATCTGGGTGACGGTCGTTTTGCTGCGATCGCTCAGCAAATCGTCAACAACTTGAACACGCCCGACATCATTGGTTTACAAGAGGTGCAGGACAACACAGGTGGCGAAATTGTGGATGATATCATCGCCGCCGATGTCACCTTGCAAACGCTCATTGATGCGATCGTGGCCGCCGGTGGCCCTGAGTATGAATTCATCGACAACACTTTTATCACGGATGAAGCCAGTGGTGGTCAACCCGGCGGCAATATCCGGACGGCCTTCCTCTATAACCCGGATCGAGTCACCGTTGATGAAGCATCTATCCAAACGATTGGGGGGCAAGGGGCAGGGGAAGCGTTTGCAGGGGCCCGTCTGCCTTTGGTGGCAACGTTCGAATTCAACGGCCAGGACGTCACCGTCGTTAACAACCACTTCTCGTCTAAAGGTGGCAGCGCACCCATTTTGGGCGTTGAGCAGCCCTTTGATGCCCGTCAAGAAGAGGTGAATGTCAATGGCTCCCTAGATGAGCGGCAGCGCCAATCTCAGGCCGTTCAAGACTTTGTCAATGGCTTATCTGATGATGCCAACGTAGTCGTGGTTGGGGACTTTAACGAATTTGAATTTGTCTCCCCTGTCGTCGATCTGGAAACCAACAGCGGTCTGAATAATCTGACCAATACATTGCCTGAAGATGAGCGCTATAGCTTCATTTTTCAGGGCAACTCGCAGTCGCTAGACCACATTCTGGTCAGTGATAGCTTGTTAGAAGGAGCCGAGTTTGATGCGGTCCACGTCAACGCTGAGTTTGCGGAAACCGCCAATCGCGCCAGTGACCACGAGCCGCTGTTGGTGGCGTTGTCTTTGCCCGCAAGTGAGCCCAACGTTATCAACGGTACCCGGAATGATGACGACATCCGGGGTACGAATGAGAACGATGTGATTGCGGGTAACAATGGTGATGACGATATTCGCGGTCGGGGTGGTAACGACACCATCGAAGGCGGTCGTGGCGGCGACAATATTCGTGGCGGCGCAGGAGATGACATCCTAGCCGCCGATCGCGTCGATCGCTTTCAAGACTTCGACGGTGACATCAGCGAGATTCGCGGCGGCAGCGGCAATGACACGATTTTTGGCGGCAGCAAGAACGACCTGTTGATCGGCGGGGGCGATAACGACGTCCTCTTTGGTAAGAATGGTGATGATACTCTCCGTGCTAATAGCGGTGACGATCTGCTTAACGGCGGTGTCGGCAACGATGACCTCAACGGTGGCGGCGGCGTTGATACGGCTGACTACTCCGATTTAGCCATTAATGGTGTGTTCGGTACAGTGGCCGGTCTGGATGCCAACCTGAGAACTCGCAAGTTCAAGCACTCCAGCACCAACAACGCGCTGATCTGGACGGATATCGTCCGCAGCATCGAAAATGTCATCGGGACGCAGCGCAACGATCGCTTTATTGGCAATGGCCAAGACAACATCTTTGACGGTCAAGGTGAAGTTGGACGCAGCGATCGCCAGACTCAGTTTACTAACCAGCGAGGTGTTGACTACACCGTCATTGCTGACGTGGTGGAATATCGTGGCTCGATGAGTGATTTCACTTTCTCAGGCACGGCGGATAACTTCACTGCTACCAGCAATCGGGACGGTACTGATACCTTGATTGATATCGAATTCGTTCGGTTCAACCGGGATGGTATGACCATAGCCACCAGCGATTTAGCTTTCGCATAACGTTGACTATCTGATGCTCTAGCAAGGCTCCTAGATTGAGGCTATCGTGACTGTAATTCGGGAGTCTTACTGCATCGGTTTGATCAGCAAGTCCTTTAAAGTTCAAATTAAAGCAGGGCAGTTTTGTCCTGCTTTTTTAATGGGTTACGCTAATCGGGTACAAATTGTGCATTGTGACAAGGTTGTCATGGAGAGAATACACATCATTGTGCAGGGGAGGGTTCAAGGCGTGGGCTTCCGCTACCACACCCAGCTAGAAGCCAAGCGGTCAGGACTCACCGGGTATGTGCAAAACCGGCCTGACGGCACCGTTGAGATTGAGGTCGAGGGCGAACGACGTGCCTTAAATACCTTTTTGGAATGGGTGCGGCAAGGACCGCCAACGGCTGAAGTGAAGCGACTAGACATGACTTCTAGCAGCGCCACAGGTGAGTTTGTTGACTTTAGAATTCAGCGTTGATCAGTAGCCGGTTCGCTAAACTAAGGAGCGGCCAACGGGGAGAGAACGACAAGAATGTCAGCGCGCATTGTGCAAATCAGCCTGTCTAACGGAGGGGTGCCCAAAACAGCAGTGCCGCAGGCGGCGGTGACCAAGACAGGATTGGTGGGCGATCGCCAAAAAACGCCTGACATTCACGGTGGCCCCGAAAGAGCCATTTGCCTCTGGGCGCTTGAAGTGATCGAAACGCTGCAGCAAGAAGGCCATAACTTTGCCCCTGGCTACGCGGGCGAAAACGTTACCCTCTCAGGGCTGGATTGGCTTCAGGTGCTTCCCGGTGTGCAACTGCAATTAGGAGCCGCAGTGCGGTTAGAAATTGCCAGTTATGCCGCCCCCTGTCGCAAAAACATGCGCTGGTTTGCCGATAAGCGCTACAGCCGCATTAGCCAAAAACACTATCCTGGCAGCAGTCGCGTTTATGCCCGCGTGTTGCAGCCCGGCAACATCTGCACTGGGGATGAAGTCGCCATTGTCACTCAATGATGGAGTGAATTAAGAGCGCCTCCCAAATTTGTCAATCCACACGACGCATTTCGGCCAGGCATCTTGCCCGCAAGCAAGACTAACTAGTAAAACTAGGATCCACTCCCCTTAACAATCGGCAATTTGGCTTTGTACACTGAGGAGGACTTGGCCAACAACGCCTACTGAGTTAGTTGGCGCTGACAGTTTCATCAAGTGTAGGACTTATGCAGTTGCAGCCGATTTTGGCCCCGACATCCCCAAACCTGGGGAAATCGGCTGCAACCTTCCCCAGATTTGAGGGATTAAGGGGGCTTTTGCATCAGTCCTAAAGTAATGCGAGCCGACGTTGTCGATAGCAGCGCCGGATTTATGACCGCCGCCCATCTTTTGTGCGATCGCGTCAGCAGTCAGCAGTGGTGTTATCAGGAGAGTCCGATGGAGCATCCCTATTCCCGCCCGACCCCGCAACGGATTGTTAAACGCGACGGCGAATTTCCCGACATTATTCGCCTGGGGGATCCGCATTCTCCCTGGCGCGATATTTATCATCTGCTGCTGACCATCTCTTGGACGGGCTTTGTCGCCATTTTGCTGGTGGTCTATCTATTAATTAATGGCGTTTTTGCCACGGCCTATTGGCTCGGACAAGATGCGATCGCCAACGCCGATGCCAACTCTTTTTTAGACGCATTTTTCTTTAGCGTGCAGACCATGGCGTCCATCGGGTACGGGGCCATGTATCCCCAAACCGACTATGCCAACTTTCTGGTGGTGTTGGAATCCTTCATTGGGCTGCTGTTTATTGCCACGGCCACAGGTGTCGTGTTTGCGCGGTTTTCGGTGCCGACAGCCCGCATTATGTTTAGCAACTACGCGCTGATTGCCCCCTTCAATGGCACCCCCTGTCTGATGTTTCGCACGGCCAATCAACGCCGCAACCGCATTTTAGAAGCGCAACTCTGGGTTACCCTCGTACGAGATGAATTCACCAAAGAGGGTGATTCATTTCGTCGCTTTTACGACTTAGAGCTAATCCGGGCTCACACCCCTCTATTTGCTCTGACGTGGACGGCCCTGCACCCGATTAATGAAAATAGCCCGCTCTACGGCGCAAGTCCCGAGTCGCTGCGGCGCGAACATGCCGAAATCATTGTCATCATCACTGGCATTGACGAAAACCTATCCCAAACGATTCATGCCCGTCACTCGTTTGTGGCTGACGAAGTGCTCTGGAATTTTCGCTTCAAAGACGTCTTGGGGTGGACGCGAGATGGACGCCGCGCCATCAATTTCAACAACTTTGACAAGGTCTACCGGGTTGATCCGCAAAATGGGTACGTCCTTACACAGGAACCGTTCGAGGATACCGCGCCATCAAAGCCCTCACCTGCTCGGCGTGATAAGAACTCCGAGTAAGCGGGGATGACACCACCTGCAAAAAGCCCATCTCTTCACCAATGACCCGCCAAGTTTCAAACTGGTCTGGTGGGATAAAATCTTGCAGCTTCAAATGCTTGTCACTGGGCTGCAGATATTGGCCAATGGTCAAGATGTCGCAGTCGGCCTGACGCAGGTCGGCCATGGTTTGTCGCACTTCGTCATCGCTTTCACCCAAGCCGACCATAATGCCAGATTTGGTGTAGACCCAGGGCGCTAACTCCCGCGTGCGGCGCAAGAGTTCTAAAGACTGGTTGTAGTTAGCCTGCGGCCGCACGCGGCGATACAAACGCGGTACGGTTTCCGTATTGTGGTTGAGCACTTCGGGCTGAGCCGCGAGGATGTCAGCCAGGGCATCCCAGTTGCCGCACAAATCGGGAATCAGGACTTCAATCGTGGTTTGGGGAGATAACTTGCGCACTTCTTGAATGCAGCGGGCAAACTGCGAAGCCCCCCCATCGGGCAAATCGTCTCGATTGACAGCGGTAATCACCACGTGATTCAATCCCAAGCGCTTCACGGCTTCTGCGAGGCGCCAAGGCTCGGTTGGGTCTAGCGCTTGGGGCTTTTTTTCAAAATCAATGTCGCAATAGGGGCAGGCGCGGGTGCAGGCCGGCCCCATGATCAGAAAGGTGGCGGTACCGGCGTTAAAGCACTCGCCAATGTTGGGACAAGAGGCTTCTTCGCAGACTGTATTGAGCTGCAAATCTCTCAATAGAGATTTCACGTTGCCGACTCGCTCCCATTGCGGAGCTTTGACTCGAAGCCAATCTGGTTTTACCGCCACGATGTTCTCTTAACGTTTCAATTACCTGCATTCCATCCTAGCGGTTGGCCTGGGACTTTTGGCAGTCGCGATCGCACAAAAATTGCCGAGCTGAGACGTTCGGCAGGTCGCGGTCAGAGCACTGCCGCAACATGCTGACTGACGGATCTCAGTACTTTTGAAAGCAGGCATCACTTAAACAGCTTACAACGGGCTTTCGGTTGTATCGGTTTCTGCAGAGACGTGACGATACACCTGTGGATTGACTTTCTGCATTAAGAGGCCCGGCTGACTGAGGGTAAAGCCAAACTGTTTATAGAGGCCGTGGGCATCACCAGTTGCCAGCATCCAGCGCCGTAACCCTGGCAAATCAGGGTGACTCAAAATGCACTCTACTAAACACTTACCCAGTCCTTTACCGCGATCGGCGGTCAGCACAAATACATCAGCCAAATAGGCAAAAGTGGCCCGATCTGTAACCACTCGGCCAAAGCCAATCTGCTTTTGTGCTCGGAATAACCCAAAGCACAGCGCATTTTCGAGCGATCGCACCACCACGGCTCGTGGAATCCCCTGCGCCCAATACGACTGAGTACTCAAAAACTGATGAATCACATCCCTGTCTAATTGCCCCAGCTAGATCGATAAGGGAGTTGCGCTTAAACAACATCCCACCGACCCTGCTACCCATCCCCCCTGCCACAATCTTGTCCGGGTACTTTATTTTCAAGCCAATCCCTAATGTGATACTTGCCTTGTTCCCATTTCATACACTGACGGGGGATGTCATTTTCCAGGTCATTTCTTCTCCAGCCCGCAAGGGGACGAATCCCGACTCGCCGAAGGGCAATTCATCCGGGATGCGCCAGGGGGTTTTGGTCAGCGTGATTTTGGCCGTATTGCGAGGCAACTGGTAAAAATCTGGCCCGTGGAAGCTGGCGAACCCTTCTAACTGGTCAAGGGCACCAACGCTCTCAAAGGCTTCAGCATAGAGTTCGATCGCATGCAGGGCCGAAAAACATCCTGCACAGCCACAGGCACTTTCCTTGGCATCACGGGTATGGGGGGCGCTGTCGGTGCCCAAAAAGAACTTGGGATGGCCTGAAGTCGCGGCCGTTAAGAGGGCCTCTCGGTGCCGCTCTCGTTTCAAAATGGGCAGGCAATAAAAATGAGGCCGCAGCCCGCCTTGAAACAGGATATTGCGGCTGAATAACAAATGCTGGGGAGTAATCGTTGCGGCAACTTTGTCGGTCGCTTTGACAAAGTCCACAGCTTCCGTCGTGGTCACATGTTCCAGCACTACCCGCAGTTGGGGAAACCGCTGCTTGAGGGGGACGAGGTGTTGTTCAATAAACACTTTTTCGCGATCGAACATATCGACGCCAGCATGGGTCACTTCGCCGTGCAGCAGTAAGGGCAGATCGACCTGCTGCATGGCCTCAAACACGCGATCGCACTTGCGAATGTCGGTAACCCCAGAGTCGGAGTTGGTGGTCGCCCCGGCGGGATAATATTTCACCGCTTTGATGAACGAGGTGGCGCGGGCCGCCATGATTTCTTCTGGACTCGTGTTGTCGGTCAAGTACAGCGTCATCAGCGGCTCAAATGGTGAACCAGCGGGTATCGCTGCCAGAATGCGATCGCGATATGCCGCCGCCGCCGCCACCGAACGTACGGGTGGCTTCAAATTTGGCATCACGATGGCGCGGGCAAATTGCCGTGTTGTATGGGGTAGCACCGCTTTGAGAGCCGCTCCGTCTCGTAGATGCAGGTGCCAGTCATCGGGTCGGGCGATCGTCAATTCTTGCATGCCCCAATCATAAAGCGGCTAGCAGCAGGGCTAAATAAGGATTCATGAAGTGCAAAATTTTCCGGCTCAGCTGAGCCGTCTCCCTAAAACAGGACTGATGCCGTTACCGGCCATCGCAGAATTCGGAATGCTGAAGTCGGAATTCGGAATTGCAATGCCGATCAGATGTTATGGCGAGTCGCAGTTAGGTTTGAATAGGGTAGATCGCTGAAGCCCGGATTTGGCAAAGCTTTTAGTTCTGCCTTCTGCCTTCTGCCTTCTGCCTTCTGCCTTTCGCTGTAGTTTCAGCGATGAGAGCAGCCTGATCAAACTGCGGCTTGCTACAGAAGGTTCGGCGGACTACCCGTGGCCGAAAATCGCTGCGCACCGTCAGCGTTGAGGTCAAAACCAGAATTGCCCCAAACTTATTGTTGCGCCTCTGTCCCCGAGCCCCCATCGCCCTCCACTCCGACCCGTAACGCTATTCTGGAGAACCAGTACAAGTACTTCTGAGGCTGATCGATTTGTCTGCTACATCTGCACCCCCAAGCGCCCCAGTCACCACCGTTCCGACGGCTGAGTTGGTCTACACCCCTCCCAAAACGGCGATCAATGCTCGCTCTATTGTGGTCAAACCCAACCTGGGCTATCCGGTGGGGCCACCTGTCACCGTGAGTATGGCGGTGCTGCGGCAAGTGTTGTTGGGACTACGGCAGGCTAGTCCGCAGGCAGAGATCTTCATTGTGGAGGGGGTGTGCTCAAAAGTATCGTTTGCCGACATTATGGGCAAGTTGGGCGTCTACGATTTGCTGGATGAAGGGATGCAGCTTTTGGATGCCGACACCCTGGAGCTGATGGAGTATCCCAATCAAGCTTCCACCCCAGTGCGATTCAAAACTCTGTGGGCCCCGAAACTGCTGCAAACCGTTGACTGTCGCATTTCGGTTGGCGCATTCAAGAAAACGACCCTGAAGGAGCGATCGCTGATCTCAGCCTCGCTCAAAAATCTGTACGGCCTGTTTCCCCGGGCCAAATACAAAGCCCGCAGCCCCCATTCTCGTGGCCAACTGCATCGCCCCTCCGTACCGGAAGTATTGCAGGACGTTTATTTCACCATTGGTCATCTATTTGATGGGGCGGTGGTGGACTGCGACCAAAAATTTATCAGCCGGGACTGGCGTCCCGATGTGGGCAATGCTATGTCGATTGGGCAAGTGATTTTTGGCAATGATTTGCTGGCAGTGGATGAGCGAGCTTGTGAAGTGGGGCAAGAAGCGATCGCTCCTTATCTGCATCCAATCCAGCAGCAACGTTAGGGCAGCCAAAAACCGGGGTTAGAGGACCATTTCCAAAAGCGAGCGTCGCCCCTTGTTGGCAACTGGAGCTTATATTTCACCCACAATAATCGGCTCGCCGACCGAGTCTAGGGGCGCGGTCACGGCGGCTTGAGTCACAAATACCTCTTGAGCCTTGACCCCCTGCGGAATACTGTCGGGAGGATTTAGCGTAATAAACACCGAGCCCGTTTCGTCGGTTGTAAACTCTCCGCAGAAAAACAGTTCCCCGTTGTCGAGGGTGAGCCACATGCGATAAATCTGCTCGGGGGGCAGCGGCGGCAAATCCGTCACCGAGACAACCACTTGCTCCCACTGACCCGGCGTAAATAGCAGCGTCCCCCCGGAATCATTACCTTGAAGGGATACCAGACGGCTTTGAGGCTGCTGCAAAATGGTCGCAACTTCGGGATTGCGATCGCCCTGCGCCAGGCTAAATTGTCGTCTCAGGCGCAAGTTATCCATCGCCAGCAACAGCAGCGCCGGAATCGATAACACCGCCAGAATTTTGGCCCCAGACCAAGACCGACGAGCGGGAAGACTCGGGGCAGCGGCGACCGCACTAGCTTCACTGGTCTCATAGGCGGCCATCACTTGATCTTCTAAATGGGCGGGCGGCATGACCATATCCGCAGCGTGAGGAATGAGTTGTAAGCTCACTTGTAGGGCGTCTACTTCTTTTCGCATGGCTGGCTTCGTGTCCAGCAGTTGCGCCACTTGTTGCTCTTCCTCAGGAGTCAGATCTCCCAAGACATACCCGGCGGCTAATGCTTGCTCTTCGTTGGATAGTGACTGTGTCATGTTGTTTCCACTCGCTCGACCGCGCCGTTTAGCAGTCTTCGTAGGGTGATCAGTCCCTGACGAGCATTCGTCTTAACTGTACCCAATGGTAAATTGAGCTGCTGGGCAATATTCGACTGGCTGACACCCTGATAAAAGTTCATTTCCAGAATTCGCCGTTGTTGATCTGGCAGTTCAGCCATTACCCGTTTGAGGGCTTGCTGTTGCTCTTCTAAGGAGGCATTTTCGAGCGGTGTCGAGGCCGTTAACTCAGGTGGAGGCATCGCTTGGAGTTTGTCGAGTGATCGCTGCCGACTACCTCGATGCTTGATCCGGTTCAAAGCCCGACTCCGGGTGATGACACAAAGATAAGTGCTGAGGGCTGCCCGGTTGGGGTCAAACTTCTCTTGCTTCCAAAAGTTCAAAAATACATCCTGAGTCAAGTCTTCGGCCTCATTAGCGCTGTTCAGCATTTTGAAGGCAATAGTGTAAACCAAACTGCTGTAACGCTGATATAACAGCCTCAGCGCATCTTGTTGGCCACTTCTTAAGTGCTCAACAAGCTCAGCATCGGAAGCATTTTCAGAAATACGAGCCATGGATCATGGGAAATAACAGGTCGCTGCATCAACACGGTTATAACCGAGATTACTATGCTGCTACACGGGAGCCAATTCATGGCTTTAGGCTTTTGCGCCAAGGTTGGATGGCCGCTAATTGGCGGAAAAGTTGAAGCCGATCGCCCCAAGAGTTGCGACCTAGAGAGCGATTACCGGATTCAACTTTACAAGGCTTACGTGTCTTAACCCACGATGGGTGGGGAGCCTTAGCCAACAAGAGCTCCCCTAGTATCCATAGCGGTTTTAGCACTTAGGCTTGCAGCGTGAAACTACCGGCATCGAGCGTGGGCGCGCCCTCAATAGTCGCGATTTGAGCGCCATTGCCAAAGCCCTCTTCATCCCCATTGGGGTTGTAGTACAGTGCCCCGGTCGTCGCGCCGTAAACGATTTTGGCAGTACTCAATGCGGCCTCTTCAGCACTGTTAACCACAGCAAATTCGCTGGCGTCCAGCATTCCATCCGCCGTCATCGTTAAGGCCGCAAAGATGCTCGTGTCAAACGAGAGGCTGTCTTCGCCAACGCTAAAGTCTTGGATGACAACGATGCCTGGCTGGTTAGTGCCAAAGGCAAAGACATCGGCACCATCCCCCCCAATGAGGACGTCGTTCCCCCCGCCACCAATCAGTAAGTCGACACCCGCGCCGCCAATGAGGATATCGTCACCGGCACCACCAATAAGGATGTCATTGCCATCGCCACCATCAGCCACAATCGGCGTAGCGGTGCCGCTGGCATTGAGGAAGTCGTTGCCGTCGCCCCCGGAAAACACAACTGACTCTACTGTGCTGCCAGTCAAATCACCGACAGTGAGAGAGTCGTCGCCGCCTTGACCGTTGATTTCGAACTGCTCAATCTCCTCATTCGTCAAGGTAAACAGACCCAAATTCAGACGATTGAAAATGGCCTGACCATCCACTGCAGCCAAATCAAATTCATCACCGGCACCATCGGCACCGTTCACCTGAGTCACGTCAAAGCCTTCACCACCATCGATGAAGTCGCTGCCGTCGCCGTTATTCCAAATGAAGCGATCGTCGCCTGCCTCCAGATAAGCAATGTCATTGCCGCGTTGCCCGACCACGATGTCGTCGCCCGCACCCGCATAGAAGGTATCCACTGCAGAACCGCCCAGTAACAGGTCATCGCCGTCGCCACCAAAGGCTTCAATGGCTGTTGAACTTTCTCTGGCATCGAGCGTATCGTTGCCGTCGCCACCAGAGAACACGACTGTCTCCACGGTACTGCCGGTCAGGTCGCCAACAGTTAGAGAATCATCGCCCCCTTGACCGTTGATTTCGAACTGCTCAATCTCCTCATTTGTGAGGGTAAAGAGTCCTAGGTTCAGCCGATTGAAGATGGCTTGTCCGTCTACTGCGGCGAGGTCAAATTCATCACCGGCACCATCGGCACCGTTCACCTGAGTCACGTCAAAGCCTTCACCACCATCGATGAAGTCGCTGCCGTCGCCGTTATTCCAGATGAAGAGATCGTCGCCTGCCTCCAGATACGCAATGTCATTGCCCCGTTGACCGACCACGATGTCGTCGCCCGCACCCGCATAGAAGGTATCCACTGCAGAACCGCCCAGTAACAGGTCATCGCCGTCGCCACCAAAGGCTTCAATGGCTGTTGAACTTTCTCTGGCATCGAGCGTATCGTCACCGTCGCCGCCGGAGAACACGACTGTCTCCACGGTGCTGCCGGTCAGGTCACCAATGGTTAAAGAATCATCGCCTCCTTGACCATTGATTTCGAACTGTTCAATTTTCTCATTGGTCAGGGTAAAGAGTCCGAGATTTAGCCGGTTAAAGATGGCTTGTCCGTCTACTGCGGCGAGGTCGAACTCATCGCCTGCCCCATCGGCCCCGTTGACTTCGGTAACATCGAAACCCTTGCCACCATTGATAAAGTCGCTGCCGTCGCCGTTATTCCAGATAAAGCGATCATGCCCCGAACCTAGGCGGGCAGAGTCGTTGCCGCGCTGTCCGACCACAATATCGTTACCGGCTCCGGCTCTAAACTTATCAGCGGCAGAACCGCCCAGCAATAAGTCGTTACCACCACCCCCAGAAGCTTTGATCTTCGTGCTGCTAGCGGTGGCATCCAGCGTATCGTTGCCCTCACCACCAGAAAAGACCACCTTTCTGACAGCGCTGTCGGTCAGGTCACCCACGGTGAGGAAGTCATCACCCCCAAGACCCTTAATATCAAATTTTTCAATGTGCTCGTTGGTCAGGGTAAAGAGTCCCAGGTTGAGGCGGTTAAAGATGGCCTGGCCATCTACTGCCGTTAACTCAAATTCATCGCCAGCGCCGTCAGCACCGTTGACCTCTGTAACGTCGTAGCCGGTGCCACCGTTAATGAAATCGCTACCGTCGCCGTTATTCCAGATGAAGCGGTCACGTCCTGCTCCTAAGAGGGCAACGTCGCTACCGGTCTGACCAACCACATTGTCATTGCCGGAACCCGACACAATGAAATCGTTGCCCGCCCCGGCGGCAACAAAATCGTGACCCGCTAAGGTAAAAATCAGATCATCCTGGTCACTGCCTTGAATTTGGTCGTTGCCAGTGCTGCCGATGATAATATCGCCGAGGTCTTCAATGCCGGGGGCATTCTCAAAGATTTCGCCGATGATGAGGTTGACGAGGTTAGTGAGTAAGAAATTCATGGGTCTTCTCCAAAACAGGTGAGTGAATGTCGGTCTGTTATCGGTACACCGGTCACTCACAGTCGGTTTTAAAGAATTAGAAATTTCTCTGGGTTCGGCAGTCCCATGACCGGCTCTAATCACCTGGCATCAAGCGATCGCGGTTATTAGACCTCTTGCAAATTAACTTTCACCAACTGAGTTCAGCGCCTTTGCATACTCGTGGTTGTAAATAGCACTAATTAGGTTGCAGCGCAGTCCGAAGCGACGACGACGATTGCGATAGCGTCCAGCCAAAAGGCGGAAGACCTTTAAGCACTCATTGATGTGTTCAACTCAGATCTTGCAGTATCTCAAAGCTGTCTCATGCTGCGACAGGGACACGAGCCAGCGTGATGTCAATTCCCAACTCTGCCAGGATGGGCCGCACCTCAGCCAATTCCTGTAGAAAGCAGGCCAAAACTTCTTGGGGGAACCATTGCTGTCGCGCTTGATGGGCC
The DNA here is from genome assembly GCA_039185935.1 of Cyanobacteria bacterium P01_F01_bin.56. Classification (GTDB taxonomy): domain Bacteria; phylum Cyanobacteriota; class Cyanobacteriia; order Phormidesmidales; family Phormidesmidaceae; genus Halomicronema. Next base: position 25,812 of record JBCDAJ010000089.1, read on the forward strand.
GCTTGTTGCCAATCGAGGGTGGTCTGCTTGGAGGCTAAAAACTGCCAGTGGGCTAGCAGATAGCTGATGAAGGCGAGGATCCACCAACGGTACATGCCCAACCGTGTCCCTTGGCCAAAAGCATCCCAGCCAAACTGATGCTTGAGCACTTTGAAACAAGCTTCAATCGCCCACCGTCGCTTGCCCAAGCGCACGATGTAGGCCCCACTCAAAGCTTCGGTGGCCACGACAAAATGCGGCTCCCGCACGCCTGTGTTCTCATGCTTGCGCCAAAACCAGGACAGCGTCACGGGGATGTCAAGGTCTTTGAGGGTGACCCGTTGGCCCCGTTTGACAACCGTTTTGACCGCTTGACCATCGGCGAGTCGGCGGTCACAGCACAAACTCATTAACACCTCAAAGCCCAGCTTTTGCGCCCCCGGGATCAAGGCTGTGGTACTGAACCCGGCATCGGCCAACACCCGAATCTTGAAGCGTTCACGCCAAGACCGTGGGATTTGGCCCAACAGTTTCAGAGCTAGTTGGGTGGGGGTGGCCGTGCCTTTGCCCCGATAGACCCGAAAGCTCCAAGGAAAGCGAAAAGGGCCAATGGCCAAATACAGCAATGCCACATGGACGCCCCGTTTGCCGTTGTAGCGGCGCACTAACCCTTTGAGGTCCTGATACTTCCCGGTCTTCTCCAAGCAGGTCAAATCCACCACCGCATAGACAATCGGTAAGCGGCCTCGATGGGACTTCAAGTAGCTGTTAATCAGACGTTTTAAGCTTTGCCGCGTGGCTCGGATCGCCTTGCCGGTAGGCCAACCATAGCGATTCAGAAAGCGACTCAAGGCCGCTGCGGACTTCGTTTGGCTGCGCTGGGGACGCGGACGCTGTGACTCCAGAAATAAGGCGAGTAAACACTGCAAAGTGGCCCGCATCGGGGCGCTCGGCATCAAGTTGAGGAGACGATAAACCAAGTACAGCGTAAATTAAGTTTTTCCCCTTTATTGACGGAGCTTTGATCCCCCAACTCCCTTAAAAAGGGGGCATCCTCATCCAGGGATTGAATAGCCCCTTTTTTAAGGGGGCGGCGGCAGCGGGGGATCGAACTATGACCGCTGTGATCCTCAAGAAACTTAGTTTCCAGGGTACTAAGGTTTGGGCGTGAGTTGCAACCATCATTCGAACCGTTGGTACACCACGCCTGTTTTCTCAGATAACCGCGAATTTGAGAACTACTGTCTCATTTGAGCCCTTCACGAACAGCGACGCTGTTCGATAAACCTGAAAGAAACTCTATAGCCAGGCACTCTCACGTTTCGGGCTTATAGACTACTAAGGTGCTCTGACAGCTAAAACCGCTCAGTCACTGGTGCGTGCGTGCCTGTACGTGAGCTTGGTTCTGGGGCAAAGCGAATAGACCATTGGTGAAGGGGGAGCCCTATCCCGTTTAGGAGAATGATTGAA
>JBCDAJ010000090.1:0-27100 GCA_039185935.1 Cyanobacteria bacterium P01_F01_bin.56
AGCCAACAAATGACAGATGAAGTGCAAGGTTTGTTGACGAGAGAATGGGACTTTCAGCGAATTTGCCTTGCACATAAATGCCACTCAGAACGGCTATGTCTCTTGTGTATTGGGGATTTTAGACTTTTTCAGCAGCCTCTATTTAAGCGCGACTCCCTTACCCGAAGGCAGAATGTAGCCATCAGAGTGCCGAAAGGCAATGTTGGCTGCATGGGTTATTGCTGGCTGTGCCATAGCAATCGGCAATCAGGTCAGAATAGCTCACATCTCTGAAGCACCCATTTTGTCGGCTTCTCAATTCCGCATTCTGCACTCTCAATTGCGTATTCTGCTACACGTCAGCGTTGATAGCGACCCCAGGATAAAAAGCTGGTTACCGCAAACAAAATCACTGCTGAGCCCACGACAGCTGGCAAAATCAGCACGCCTTGAATATCCCAAGTCACAAACTCGGGGATGGGCAGGGCATAAGTCGTTTCCAAGTACTGGACGACCCATTCGCCAAGCCATACACCCGCCAAGCCAATGAGGGCTAGGCCAAACACCTTGCCAGGAATTTGCCGAGGCAGCAAAAAGCTAGCCAAACCAGCGCACCCCAGCGCAATTAAAATTTGAACAAATAAGCGAGTCAGATTCATAGCTGACCTCTGAGGGGGGTTATGATCCCAATTCATTCGCGCGATCGCAGGCAGTTCGCACGGCTTCGATCAAAGCCGTGCGGGTTCCCCCAGCTTCTAAGGCTGAGATACCGGCGATGGTAGTGCCCCCGGGGCTCGTCACTCGATCTTTGAGGACGGCTGGATGTAAATCTGTTTCTTGCAGGAGGGCAGCAGTGCCCTTAACAGTTTGAATCGCTAGCTTTAATGCTATCGCGCGAGGCAAGCCGACAGCTACCCCACCGTCAGCGAGCGCTTCGATCATAATGGCGACATAGCCAGGTCCTGAGCCTGATAACCCCGTGACCGCATTGATGAGATGTTCAGGGACTTCAACCACATCCCCGACGGCGGTAAAAATTGTTTTCGCGCGGGCCAGATGCTCAGTCGTGACCGCTTGCCCTGGAGCCAAGGCCGTCATCCCGGCACCGACAGTTGCCGGGGTGTTAGGCATGGCTCGTACCACGGGCCAGCCCGCTACTGCTGCTTCTAGCGTCGAGAGGGGCGTACCAGCCATGATCGACAGCAGTAGCGAAGTTTGGCGCTTAGCCACTGCTTGTAGATCGGGCACAATTTGAGTAAATATTTGCGGCTTAACTGCGACTAATACCACTTCAGCTTCGGTGAGTGCCGTCTGATTCTGGGCCGTCGTCTGTACGCCGTAGGTGGCTGCTAAAAACTGCCGACGCGCTGTCGTGGGTTCTCCTACCACGATCGCCTCAGCAGCAAAAATGCCTAATGAAATTAGGCGGGAGATGAGCGCTTCACCCATCACCCCGCCGCCTAAAACGCATAGCTGGGTTGGCAACTAGCTAACGTCCTTTTCAACGAACAGTTCATTGACGGCTGCTTGACCGTCAGTTGACATGCTTTCTCAGCTCAATTGCTGACGGTTTTAACCGAGACCAACGGCGCGATCGCCACCCCATACAGGAGTGGGTGGCACATTGCGAGGGTCGACCATGGGGGGCTGAGGCGCTACTGGCATATTCTCTTCGACATCGGTGGGCGTACTCACATGGACGCAATTGGGAGTAAACAAGAAGATGCTTTCGCCAATGCGCTCTTGATGCCCATCAATGGCGTAAGTCCCACCCGCGACAAAGTCAACTGCTCGCTGAGCTTGGTCAGGGTCCATGGTGGTCAGATTGAGCACTACCGACTTCCGCTCTCGCAGCGCTTGAATGGCTTGCGGCATTTCTTCAAACGAACGTGGCTCCATCACCACAACTTCGGAGGCTCCGTTAATTGCTCCAGGCATTCCAATTACATTACTTCCCATGGTGTTCATTCCAGCTTCATTGGACAACATCCGTTCACGGACTCGGCGCCGGGCGCGCGCTTCTTCTGGCATTACCGGTTGGGGCTGAGGAGCCACCATCGCCGGGGGTTGTGGTGATGAGTTTTCTTCTTGATAGAGGGTCTGGTACTCTTCACCAGCGTCTATCTCGTCATACTCATAGTCGTAGTCGGCAGGGTCATTGAGGCCGACAAAGTCTCTTAATTTGTTAAACAAGTTGCTCACAGCTACACTCCATGACAATCAGCAATTTGCAGGCGATCAACCTGCTCAGCTTGAGAGAAAATGCCAACGACCTCGTCTAGTAGTTTCGACTGTGTGAGTGAAGAAACGAACTATGGAGGTAAGGGGCGTCGTTTTTATATCTGAATCTGAGGTTGAATCAGTTGCAAAACGAGTCGTTCGTTGAACCGCTTATACTCTAATCGAGTTTGCGGAATTTGAGTCCACAGTATACACGAAATCTCTCAAAGGACATCCCGATTAATAATTAGTTAAAAACTTTGAGAGCTTTACTATAGCTTGATTTCGTCTTTTGGAGACGGCCGATCCGATCGCTTCGATCAGGTTTTCTGATGACTGTCAGCAATTAGCGATCAACTGAGTTTGAAGAGAGGCTTCAAGTCACTGATCGCTGAAACCTAAGCAGGACGATCGCCAAAGAGAGTTGTACCTAGTCGGATCATGGTTGAACCAGCTGTGATCGCAACTGGATAGTCTCCTGACATTCCCATCGAAAGTTCTGATAAGTGCAGCCGATCAAACGCCTGCTGATTGATTTGATCAACTAACATTTTGGCCCGCTGAAAGATAGCTTCCACTTCTGCCATTGAGCTTTCTAAAGGCGGAATGGTCATCAACCCCACAATTTTTAAATGCTCTAGTTCATTCAATTGCGGTAGGGCGGACCACAATTCTTCTAGTGAAAAGCCAAACTTAGCCGGATCAGGCACCAGCTTGACTTGCAGACAACAATAGGGCGATCGCGAAATTTCGGCCGCAATTTGGTTGAGCCGCCGGGCAATCTTGAGACTGTCGACAGAATGAATCCAATCAAAGTGCTCTAGTGCTTTGCGGGCTTTATTACTTTGCAAATGCCCGATCAGGTGCCAGGTCATCTCTTTGAGGTCTGCTAGCTCGGCCTGCTTGGTGATGGCTTCTTGCACCATACTTTCGCCAAAATCCCGCAGTTGCGCTTGGTAGGCGGCTCGAATGGCACTGGCTGGCTGCCGTTTAGAAACACCAATCAGCCGAACTTGTGGCGGTAGCTCATGCTGGATAGCGGTAATGCGCTTAACAATGGGATTGGTCGTTGAAGAAGCGGTCATTGAAAGGTTTGTTTATAGACTTTCTGTAGGCGATCGTACTCCGAATAATCACCAAGTCGGCGCACGGCCCGCATCCGCTCTTCAAATTTCTGCCGGGCGTCACTGCGGCCAATCGAGTCGAAGGTAAACCCTTTAGGAATGGTGGTAGTGACGACAAAAAAGAGCCGCTGAGCATACAGGGTTGCAAATAACTCTTGTCCTTCGGCAACCAGGCATAGCCGGAAGAGTAATCCAAATGTGGGGTGATTAATGTAATTTTCTGTACTCATCCAGTGCAAAGAAGTGGATCACGGCATCGCCAATCATCAACACACTTTAAGTCATCACGGGCCGCAACACTAGAGCATTATCTCGGTGAAAAGCCTAAGCATTCGTTAAGTAATGATGTTGAGGACATCAAATAGGTCATTTTTTCTGCATCAATTAATCCATAATTGGCAGTTAATTCTCAAAAAATTGCGGCTTCATGACTATCAGTGGTGGCGGTGGCTGTGAGTCCGATCGCTAGCAACTGGGCTTGGGCTTTTTGTAACGACTCTTGCCACTCGCGTGTGGGCTGACTGTCAGCCACAATGCCGGCGCCGACTTGTCCCCAAACGGTTTGCGTCTGATTGGCCGCGGGAGCCAAGAGTAACGTGCGGATTAAGATGTTGAGGTCAAGATGTCCCCGCCAGTCGAGATAGCCACAAGAGCCATAAAACAGGCTCCGTCGCAGGGGTTCCAACTCTTCAATAATTTCCATGCAGCGCACCTTGGGGCAGCCGGTAATCGTGCCACCTGGAAACGTGGCGCGAATCAAATCGATGGCGGTTTTGTCTGGTGCGAGGGTGCCTACGACATTACTGACCAGGTGCATGACATGGCTGTAGGGTTCCAGCGCGAGCAGTTCGTCTACCTCGACGCTGCCCCAAGTACACACGCGGCCCAGGTCATTGCGTTCTAGGTCTACCAGCATGACGTGTTCAGCCAGTTCCTTACGATTATTCAGGAGTTCTTCGGCCAAGGCTCGATCCGTCTGGGGCGTGGTGCCACGAGGACGAGTGCCGGCGATGGGACGAGTTTCGGCGCGCTCGCCCCGCAGTGATACCAACCGTTCGGGAGAACAACTCACCACCGCTCCCCAGGGGGTGCGCCAGTAGCTCGCAAACGGCGATGGGTTGATGTGATGTAGATGTCGGTAAATGGCCCAACTGTCCGTCGCCGTTGTCGTGGCAAACCGGAGCGACAAATTTGCCTGGAAAATATCACCCGCCCGAATATATTCCTGCGCCCGCTGCACTGCCGCTTCATAAGCCGCTTGTGAGGACTCTAATTGGACGGCAGGGGTATCCGTGGAGAATGACGGATGGGCAGTGGTGGCGATCGCGATCGCCCGCTCCATGACCTCTAATTGGTCGGGGTCTGAAGCTGCTAGCCAGAGTTGCTGGTCAGCGTGATCGACAATGGCGAAGGTCGCTGGCTCGTACCAAAATGCGACTGGAAATGGTAACGGATCGGAATTTTTGATCGGCAGGGCTTCAATTTCCCAAGCCAGGTCGTAGCCCAGCCACCCTAACCAGCCTCCGGCAAACGGTTCTAAAGGCGATGACAACGGGCAACCCTGCTCATCGAGCAGCATGGTGTCAGGCTGGGGGGTGGTCAGGCGTGCCGTGAGCATCGATAAAATTTGCCCGACTGGGGGCGTCCACAGCCGTGGGCGATCGCCATCGCAGCGCGGTGGTCCGGCACAGATGGAATAGCGGGCTAGGCGCGCCTGGGGAGTCTCTGGCGGTAGCTGAGCAGGACTTTCGAGGAGAGTGGCGATCGCTTGCCAACCCTGGCTATGACGCCAAGTTGCCGCTGTCGACGACGACTGTCCATAGAGCGCTTGAAAAATCTCGGCTCCAGTTTTGCCGTCGAGGGGGCGCAATCGCACATACCACGGTGCCAGCATTAGCCTCCTTCGCCACCCCAAACGATGCGAGCGTACCAAAAGCCGACTAACACTACGATCGCCACGGCATCAGCACTGCCCAATCGCAGTTCTGACCATTTCACTCGGTGGGTGTTGGGAGTAGTGAAACCACGTACGGCCATGGCAGCGGCTGTTTGTTCGGCTCGCAGCAGCAGATTTTTTAACAACCGCTCAATAACTGCAATCCAGACTTGAGCTGATCCTCGAAACCCTAGTTTCTTCCAGTTGATCGCGCGGGTCTGCACAGAACGAATCAAGTTTTGAGTTTCTTCGAGCACGAGGGGAATAAAGCGGAGCGCCAGGGTTACTGTGAGGGCGATCTCGGTCACCGGCACTTTGAGCGATCGCAGCGGGCGCATGAGTACCTCTAGCGCTACGGTGACCTCTTCAGAGGCTGTGGTCAGCAAAAACAAATTCGTTCCGTAAATCAGCGTGAACAGCAAAGTACTCAGGCGAATGCCGAGTTCTAGCGATCGCTGTGTTATGCGCAAGCGCGCCGCTTCCAATACTATGTACTGATATCCCGTTGCGGGAGGTTGACTAAAGGCTGCAGGGGGAAATTGATCAGGGAAAGGGTTAATTTGCTGTAAGGCTGCTGACGAAGGCACCGGTGCTTGATAATCGATCACTAACCCATCTGGTAAGAGCGACGTTAACACGAGCATCAGCGTACAGAGAAAAAGCAACCACCCCATTTGCTGCCGCCACACCCGTAGGGGAATAAGAGCGGCGATCGTCAAAAACATCAGCAGGCCTACTAAAAAGAAGCGCCAATGAGCATTCGCCAAAAGCGGGCTAACTAAAATACTAAACAGCCAAAATAGCTTTACACGGGGGTCTAACCGGTGTAACCAAGTGACAGGCTCTTCGAGATAAAGGCCAATGGGCAGGGTTTTTAGCAGATCCATGCTCTAGGGGCTGTCATGATTAAGCGTTCAAATGTGTTACTAAGCCGTGGAGTGAAGGCGGGCGCGAAGACTCATTGCTGCAGGCGGCTGAAGCCAGTGTAGGAAGCCAGTGTAGGAAGCGCCCTCCGTCAGCCGTTAAACCTTGGTCGCGCGATTGGAGCTTTGACGTTCTAGATCGCGCATTTTTTTGCCTCGCCACAGCACCCGAATAGGACTGCCTTCAAACCCTAAGTTTTGGCGAAACTGTCCTTCAATATAGCGGCGATAGCTCTCGCCAAACAGTTTGGGGTCATTCACAAATAAGGCAAAGGTCGGTGGTCGCGATGTCACCTGCGTACCGTAATAGATTCGTCCTTGACGCCCCTGGCGCGTGGTCGGGGGCGTATGCCAACTCACGGCTTCTTCCAACACTTCATTGACTACAGAGGTCGTAACGCGACGTCGATGTTCCAACACTGCCTGATCAACCAAGTCGAGAATTTTGGGGACTCTTTGCCCAGTTAACGCACTGGTATAAATACGCTTGGCCCATTCCATGAAATAAAGTTTGTTGCCAATGGTGCGATCGTATTCATAAATAGTGTGAGAGTCCTTATCGACGGCGTCCCACTTATTTACCACCACGACGCAAGCCCGACCATCTTCCTCAACCCGTCCGGCCAATTTCTGATCCTGTTCAGTGACCCCATCCACAGCATCAATCACCAATAACACGACATCGGCTCGGCGGATCGCTTTAAATGCTCGGTTAATGCCAAAAAACTCGGGGCCATAGTTCACGTTCTTTTTTTTGCGAATGCCGGCCGTATCGATCAAGCGATAGCGCTTGTCTTCTCGCTCGACCAGCATATCGATCGCATCCCGTGTGGTACCTGAAACTGGACTCACAATTGCGCGATTTTCGCCCACAAAGGCATTTAGCAAGCTGGATTTGCCTACGTTGGGCCGTCCCACGATGGCGACGCGCACCTCCTCTGACTCATCAATGGCGGCGGGCGGTGGTAAGCGGGTGACCAGTTCATCCAGCAGTTCCCCGGTGCCGTTGCCGTGAATGCCCGAGACGGCATAAGGTTCACCCAGACCTAACTCCCAGAACTGAGCCGCTTGAATCAAACCCTGATCCGGCGACTCACACTTATTCACAGCCAAAAAGACGGGAACCGCATGCTGTTGTCGGAGCCATTGCGCAATCTCGCGATCGGACTCGGTCGGGCCAGCTTGACCATCAACGACCATAATGGCGGCACTCGCCTCCGTCAATGCCATCATCGCTTGCTCGCGAATATAGGGCAAAAACTCGGTATCGTCATCAAAAATTAAGCCCCCAGTATCAACGACCAGAAAGTCTCGATCTTGCCAAAACGCTGTCTTGTAGGTGCGATCGCGGGTCACCCCTGGGGTGTCAAACACAATCGCCTCTTGCACCCCTGCCAACCGATTTACCAGGGTAGATTTGCCCACATTGGGGCGACCAATAATAGCAACAATGGGGAGCGGCATGGATTCAGGCTCAGGGGTGATGAAGAGATTTTCCTATTCTAGCGACACGCTGTTCACCTGCATTCCTTTCACCATTTTTGACAACATCCGTGGTGCGACAGTGTGGGCAGTCAGCGGCGGTCAACACGAGAAGGCCATGGACATAACAAACACGAGAAAATTGGCCGATTGATCCAGACAAAAATCAATTTATTTTTATTTGATCAGAAAATCCTAGGCCACCATCAAAATAAATCCTCAATAATCAGAAGAAGAATGGAAAGCCATTTTTTCTTGACCACACTAAATAAATCAACACACTCATAACTCAAATTCATCTTTAGAACTTGGGAATAATCTGTCAAATAAGACTCTTTAGGAAAGATATAAGAAATATTTATATAAGTCAATGATAAGCATTGATTGCATGTATTGCAACTAATTATTATTTGCTAACTATGCACAAGAATATTTCTTGGAATAAGCAACTATGGAAAATGATTTTGATCAAATAATATTATTGTCGAAATTCTTTAAGCAAGAATTTCAACTTTGCTATCAACCAATATTATCTCTTGATCAAGAAAGATTATACGGCTTTGAAGCTCTGATTGCCTGGCAACCAGAGCGAGCTCAGATATATTCTGAAAACCCTATCAAGTTAGTAAAGGAATCTCAATTAACGTTATCTTTCTACGAATTGCTCTTTCATGAAGCTTGTATGCAAATGAGAGAATGGCAGAATTATTATTTGGCTAACCTTCCTTTAAAACTGAATATTGATGTGCCTTTTAAGCAGTTATATAAAGTGAACGCTTTAGATTATGTTGAGCAGTCTTTAGATAAGCTAAAACTCGTATCTAACAACATACAATTAGAGCTCTCTGCTGATTGGATACTTGAAGAAAAATCTATCGCAAAGGCCTTCATGGTTCGAGCCAGAAAAATGGGTCTCTCAATCTGTGTTGATGATTTGGAGTTATCTATTTTTCTCACGGATTTTTGGAAAGATATGCCAGTCAACACCTTTAAGCTCCGCAAAGGCAGCATAAAAGCCTTAGCTAGTGAATTAGATATACGGGACTCCTTCCGCAAGACACTCTCGACAACTCAAAAATCTACTAAAATATTAGTCCAAGATGTTGAAAACTTTGATCAGTTAGAGTTCCTAAAAGACTTGGGTTGTACGCACTGTCAAAGCAGTTTTCTCTCAGAATTGATATGCCCTCGCCAAGCGACTACACTCATTCGCACCTATGTCAGACAACAGCCGCAAGATTTAGTCTTTTATTTGTCTGGCATGAATATTATTAGTCGAATTGCAGAGAATTTTTTTGGTCATACTACAGTTATGCGATATTGGAAAACCACTAGGCCGATACGGCCCTGGCTAGTCTTAATTGAACCTTATAAAGAGCATCGTAAAATATTAGAGTCAACCCAGTTGACTAAGTTGAGTATGAGCCGACGACATGATCTTCGAAAATGGGTCTATCAGTTTATTACATATTCCACTTCTATTATCAAACATTTTCCTATGCTCTTGGCTCAGGCCAGCTTGACTGAATATGAGAGGCGGATTCTTTGCGTTTTGTTACCTGATCTCTTTTGAGAGATCAGCGATTGATTGTGTAAATCTGGTATGGAAAACTTGCTAAATGATTAGTCGTTATGGTGTCTAAGTCGGTGAGTTGAATCTTGTGTAGAACGAGTCAATGATGATGAAACCCTTGCGAGTGTTGGGTTTCGTTCCTCAACCGCAACCTACATCATTTGTAATTTAATAACGCCTGCCTACTGACTCCTGTTAGAGAGTCGCTTTATGCAGTGGCCTACTCAAAGGCTAATGACGAGCAAGCACTGCTATAACCTCCTCAAAATTGGGTTGCCGCTGGCTCCATCAACGACTCGCTACCTTTAATTGCTCCTTGGCCTCTTTTCGCAGCTTAGTCGAGATTCGGAAGAGTTCTTGCCCGGTGTGCAAATAGCTCTCCTCATAGCAGTAGGTATAGCGCTCCATTTCTTCAATGCCGTCTTCTAATTGATTGAGACAATAGTAGAGATTTGCAGCCACGCCAGCAGTGTTGGATGGATTAGAAACTGACTGAAACTTACTGCGGGCTTTTTCTAAGTGTTCGCGGCAGGTTTCTAGATAGGTTTGAAAATTTTCCATCAGCTCATCATCAAAAGGGTCACCAGAGAGGGCGCGAATTTCATTTTTAAGGGGAGTCAGAATTTTAGCGATGAGGCGGTCAACCGGGTTGTAGACCTTGCTCACCCAGACCGCAAAGGCATCGTCAGCAGCTTGGGCCGCTTGACGGCGTTGGCGATACTGTTCCTGAGACTGAGCAGTGCGATTAGTCCGATCGCGAATTTGACTTTCTGACTCGAATCCCGCTTTTTGGACGCGCCGCTCACGATCATAGTGCGATCGCAATTGGGGATCTCCCAGCACCTCGTAGGCGGCATTGAGCTGTTTAATACTCTCTGCATCCGTTTCAGTGTTCTGTGTCGTATCTGGGTGCAGCGCTTTTGCTAGCCGCCGATAAGATTGCTTAATCTCCTGCTGGGTCGCTGTTTCGGCGATCTTTAATGTGTGGTAATGATCGGTCTCAGCCGAGATAGTCATAGCAGCATCCAAACAGCTTGCGGGAACATGGGTGCGAGATGACGCCCTGTCCCATTGTGAAAGATTCCCTTCTCAGATGCAAAGACGGAGCCAAATTTGGAAGTCGGAAGTCGGAAGTCGGAAATCAAGCGTCGGGAACAGAATGCAACATTCAGAGTCCAGAAAGGGCATAGGAAATTGGCAGTACTTGACTATCCAACCCCCGCTCTATCACCTAATCCCACTTTCCCCACGGCTCTCATCTACCCCACTCACGACTCTACCTCACCCAATCCCACTGACTGACCTTCACTTCTTGGTCACCCTGTCACCCTCAAGCTCTGCCACCCACTCACCCTCCTCACCTATGCCACCTCCCATTCTGCCTGTGCTTGATCAATTTCCTCGGACAAACCGCTGTAATGTAGAAGACTGGCTCCCATCCCTACGGCTTGGCACCTTGACATGAAGCGTTCTACTCTGCAACCTCCGGTTCCATCCTTATCGTCCATACCCGCGCCACTGGTTCAGCATGAGGTTCTGACATCAATTGCGTGGGTTGTGATCATTTGCAGCATTGCCTTTTTGGTAGGTCTGGCGAGTGTCGGTTTAGTGGACGAAACCGAACCGCTATTTGCTGAGGCATCGCGCCAAATGGCAGCAACGGGTGATTGGGTCACGCCCTATTTCAATGGCACGACGCGCTTTGATAAGCCACCGCTCGTCTACTGGCTAATGGCCATCGGTTTTCAAGTCTTTGGCGTGGGGGAATGGGCGGTGCGTCTGCCTTCCGCTTTGTCTGCAGCGGCATTAGTCAGCATGGGGTTTTATACCCTGCGGCGATTTGGCTTTTCGCGTCCAGAGCTGGCTATCGCTGTCACGGGTGAGGTGAAGGGTAACGGCTGGCAGCGATCGCGGCTCAGTCAAACCAATCTGTTTTGGTCAGCGATTATCGGCTCGGCGATTATGGCGCTACACCCAGAAACCATTGTTTGGGCAAGGATTGGCGTGTCTGACATGTTGCTGTCGAGTTGCATCGGTATTGCCCTATTGGCCTTCTTTTTGGGCTACGCCCAACCTGACTTTCCCCGACGACAACGCAACTGGTATCTCACGACCTATGTTTTTCTCGGGCTGGCTGTCTTGACGAAGGGGCCGGTCGGCATGGTTTTGCCGGGGTTGATTGTCTGTACCTTTTTGTTGTTTGTTGGTCAGTTTCGCAAAGTCCTGCGAGAACTCCACCTAGTGCCGGGAACCCTCATTTTTCTGACAATTACGGTGCCATGGCATGTTTTAGTTGTTGCCGCCAACGGACGTGCCTATATCGATTCCTTTTTTGGCTATCACAATGTTGAACGCTTCACCAACGTAGTCAATGGCCATGCTGCACCCTGGTACTTTTATTTTCTGGTCGTGGCCGTGGGCTTTTTGCCATGGTCACCTTTTTTACCCTGGGCGATCGCGCGCTTACAGTTCTATCGCCTGCGATGGTGGCAAACGCAACCGCGTTCGTCTCACTTGGGGCTGTTTGCACTAGCCTGGTTTGGGGTCATCTTTGGCTTCTTTACCATTGCTGTTACCAAGCTCCCCAGTTACGTCCTGCCCTTGATGCCCGCCGCCGCTATCTTAGTTGGACTGAGCTGGAGCGATCGCCTCTGCCCACCTCGTGAGCCCTCATCGCAATCAGGGTTGGCCTTGGCGATGAGCGATGGCTTGAATCTATTGATTTTTGCAGTACTGGCGGGTGCTGCTTGGTATAGCCCCAACTGGATGGGGAATGATCCGGCGATGCCAGGGTTACCAAATTTAGTGCGGGCATCAGGCGTGATGATGCGCGCGGCGTTGATTTGGGGAATCGCCTTATGCGTGGGCCTGGGGCTGTTCGTCAGGCATCGTCAACGCTGGCTTTGGACGGTCAATTTGATGGCCTTTGCTAGCTTTATCTTGTTATCAATTTTGCCTGCTCTGCAGCTTGCGGATCAGGTGCGACAACAGCCTCTGCGGGAGATTGCAACGACTGCGATCGCAGAGCAACAGTCTAATGAAGTGCTGTACATGGTGGGCTTTATGAAGCCGTCTCTGGTGTTCTACACCCAAGCGCCCGTCACCTATATTGAACGTCCCAGCGAGTTACGCCAAACTCTCCTCACCGAACAGTCTATGCAGTCGGCTCTTGTGGTCGGCACGGAAAATGAAATTGCTGATATTAACTGGCCAGCGTCGCCGCTGCCTCTTGTCACCACTGAAACCTACAATCTGGTGCGGTTACCCGCTACAGACGCGTCATAAGTTGCCATGCAGTTTTTGATCACAGAGTGGCTGGGTTCATTGCTTGGAGGTGAAAGGCGATCTCTATAGGACTGACGCAGTTGCATCTGATTTTGGCCTCTACATCTCCCATGCTGGGGAAATCGGATGCCACATCCCCCAGATTTGGGGAATTCAGGAGTCTTTTGTATAAGCCCTACTCTAATTGATGCTGATGGGCGCTACCAACTCCGGATCTTGAAATAATGGCGTACTGAGATAGCGCTCGCCAAAGCTCGGTTGAATCATGACAATCAGCTTGTCCGCGTTTTCTGGGCGAGTACCGACGGCGATCGCCGCTTTCAAAACGGCCCCAGTTGAAATGCCTGACAATAACCCTTCTTCCCGAGCCAGTCGGCGTCCGTAGGTAATGGCCTCGGCATCACTGACCGTGATGACCTCATCAATAATGTCAGTGTTTAAGACTTCGGGAATAAAGCCCGCACCAATACCTTGAATTTTGTGAGGCCCGGCGTGTCCGCCAGACAATACCGGACTGTTGGTGGGCTCAACCGCGATCGCCCGCACCTCGGGCTTACGCGCCTTGAGCACCTCAGACACACCCGTAATCGTGCCCCCCGTGCCGACCCCGGCAATCACGATATCTACGGTGCCATCAGTATCTGCCCAAATCTCTTCAGCGGTGGTCTGACGGTGAATGCCGGGATTCGCAGGATTAGAAAACTGTTGCAGCATATACGCATCTGGCAACGTGTTAACTAACCTTTGGGCACAGCGAATACAGCCTGACATGCCCTCGGTGCCGGGGGTCAACTCTAGCTCTGCGCCAAATGCCCTGAGCATCGCCCGGCGTTCACCACTCATCGTTTCAGGCATCGTCAAAATTAAGCGATAGCCCTTAGCTGCTGCTGCCATTGCCAAAGCAATGCCGGTATTACCAGAGGTCGGCTCTACAAGCGTTGTTCGGCCTGGGGCAATTTTGCCTGCGGCCTCTGCCGCATTAATCATGTTAATGCCAATACGATCTTTTACCGAGGCTGAGGGGTTCATGCCTTCGAGCTTGACCACAATCTGAGCTTGACACCCTGCTGACTGAGGTACACGGTTTAGCCTCACCAGAGGAGTATGACCAATGAGATCGGTAACATTGTCGGCGATACGCATAAGCACTAAATGTAGTACATCAGGTCAACTTGTTGCTTGGCCTTGCACTGGTCTAATAAGTCTTGCAAGGTTTGCTTTTTCAAAATCTCTTCAGCTGCCTGTCGAGCCGTTTGCCAAACTTCAGCAATGACTAAACCTTCTGAGGTTTGTGGAGCGGTAGCCGATTCTTTAACTACGTCAAACCCCTCAATGCAGCTCACCACATCGTAGAGCATGATTTGCCAGGGCGATCGGGCCAGCAAGTATCCGCCCTTAGCGCCGCGCTGGCTTCTCACAAACCCGGCCCGTCGTAGTGTGGCTAGCAGTTGCTCTAGGTAGCGGTCTGGAATGTTTTGCTGAGCCGCAATTTGTCGAATCTGCATCGGCTCTCCATTGGCAAACCCTTTACCCAATTCAAGTAAGGCCAACAGAGCATATTCACTTTTGCTAGACAGTTCCACAGGCGTTTGATTCGGTAAGTCTGCTACTACAGTATAACCCCGGTTCTCCAGTCGGGTTTGCAGGATTCCAAGATCACTGGGCGAACTTGTTGCAGCCTCTCTGTAGAGGCTGGTCTACTGAGCTTTGATGGTGATGGCCTTCATCAGCTTTAAGAATCACGGATGTCTCTCAGTAGGCAGGCGTTATTAAATTTCCAATGATGTAGGTTGCGGTTGAGGAATGAAACCCAACACTCGCAAGGCTTTTGTCACCATAAGCTCGTTCTATAAAAGATTCAACCCACCTACTTAGCTTCTCTGCTCAAAATCATGAGCCATGAAAAAAGGGGGCCTTGAGCCCCCTTTTCTAATTTCTAACTAAACAAAAGATTAGCTGTTTAGAAAGAGAAAGTTGCACGGATAGCACCGTACCACTGGTCAGTATCACTGCCTTCGTTCAAGTCACCGTAGATGATGGCAGGAGTCACAGTGAGGAACTGGTTAACGGGAATACCCAAGTAAGCTTCCAGCATCTGAGGATCGTTGTCGCCGTAGTCAGGCCGATCAGCGTAGTAAACGCCGAACTCAGACCCTTCGAAGACCAAATCTTGAAGACCAGCACCGGCCATCCAAGAGAAGTCATCGTCGTCACCGTTGTCATGGAAAGCAACACTACCAGCCACGAAAAAGTTACCAAAGTCGAGGTTCAACAGACCCGCAAAGGTATCAGTGAACTCATTGGCATCATTTTCTCCAGCAGATTGTCCAGCATTACCGCGAGCGTAGACAATAGCTGCATCAATCAGACCATCGCTGATATAGCTACCTTGGACGATGTATGACTGGCTTGTAGCGCCAGTGATACCACCATCGCTAGGGTCATTTGAACCACTACCACCTTGGTCAGCAGAGTAACCGGCGTCAATGACAAAGTTGTCACCGAGGGTAACGCTACCACCGATAGCAAAGCCACCGCCACCCATGTCGAAGTCATAGAGTGCAGGACCACCTTGGTCAGCCACACTAGGACCATCAAAAGGAACGATAGTGCTCACGACAAAATCATCAGTTGCAATGCTGTTGGCTGCGACGATGAAGTCAAGGTTGTCGCCAACACCAAAACTGTAATAAAGGTCGTCAACGTCAACGTCAAGAGAGCCAGTGCCGGAAGAATTAGCCAAACCACCAGCGGTCGATAGCAGACCAATATCATCGTCACCTGCTTGCAGACGAATCCGTAAACGGTCATCGCCAGTGAAACTAGCATCGAAGTTTAAGCGCGCCCGAGCGGTGAATGCAGTGTTGTCATCAGTACCGACATCACCATCAAAGGGAGCAACCAAGTTAGCATCAACTTGACCACGCAATTTAGTGGTAGTCGAGAACTGTTGTGCGCGCAGCTCAGCAGTCTCAGCTTCTAACGCATCAACACGACCACGTAGAGTTGCTAATTCAGCTGCAAACTGCTCTTGCAGGCGCTGGATGGTAGCCAAAGTTTCAGGGTCGATACCACCGTCAGCAATCAAGAAACGGATGGAATCTAAACAGGCGTTCAAACCAGCTGCAAACTCATAACGAGTCATGAACTGGTTGCCACGGTAAGTCCGAGTACCGAGGTCACCTTCGATACAGCCATAGTCTTCGACGAGAGACTGCAGAGCACCAAAGGCCCAGTTGTCTGGAGTCGGAGATACATCAACAAGTTCGTCAACAGTGCTCACCTGAGCTTGTGCCGAACCGGCTAAACCCATGCCTAATAGCACAGGACTTGCCAACAATACTTTCCACAATTTGTTATTAGACATTTACCCTACACTCTCCTCACACCTTGAGGTAAAGGTTAAAAAACTCTGTCAGATTACTCCCAACAGAATGTAATAGCGAACACTGATACGGCTAATAGCTCGCACACTTCTCTATTACACAGCAAAATACTAGCAGATCTATTCGCAGCACACTAGCCCATAGCCATTAAAAGATCTGGCACACTGCTATGGAATAGCATCTTCTTCTTATAGGCCTTGCTGATTTGCCCAGCGATCGCGACACAAGAGTAGTGCTGCAGCACTACTCTTGTGTCTGACCTGACTGATTGTCGATCAACTAACCAAGGAAACTCATGCGATCGCGACAGCGATATCAGCAGCGTCTTCAGTTTTCTAGGGCGTCAATTTGCTGAGCTAGGTCAAAATCTTTGCGCGTCAGACCGCCGGCATCGTGGGTACTTAACCTGATTGTTACCTGGTTATAAGCAATGGCGAGATCGGGATGATGCCCCGCTGCCTCTGCTGGCGCAACCAGTCGGTTGACAAAAGCGATCGCACTGGGGAAACCGTCAAACTTTTTTACCGTTTGAATGGTTTTGCCATCGAGCTGCCAATGGCTCAGAGTTTGTAGCTGATTCTGAATTTCGACTGCTGATAATAAAGGAGACATCAGGATGACCTTTCTAGAGCATTTCTACAATCCTGACCTTAGCGTTGACGCGGTCATTTTAATTGCTGTGGCGAAATAGTTCCTTTTCCGAGCCTTGGCGTCATCTCAATGTGGCGTCATTCCACTGTGGCGTCATTCCACTGTGGCGTCATTCCACTGTATTGATGTCGAAGCCGACCATCACTAATAGACTTACGCAGTCGAATCTGAATTTTGGCCTCTGTATGCCCAACTGTGGGGAAATCGGATGCAACATCCCCCGGAGTTGGGAGATTGAGGGGAACTTTTGTAGGTTCTGACCAATATTGTTCTCTTTAAAAAACTATCCGCCCCTACTCGTGGAAGGATAACCTTCAGAGAGTAGGGGCGGTGTAGCGGGTCTCAAGCTGAAACCAGACTGCCGGGAGGGACTCCAGGCTCCAGTTTCAATCGGTCAGGCAATCTGCAACGAGATTGACACTGGTTCCTAGCGAACAGCCCCGGCGCACAGCCGGCTTACCTCAACTTGAAGACCCAGGCGTTTACTACTATCGCTCATGGGCATCACCTCCTTGAATCCTAGACGGTATTTTCTAGGTGGACGGTGCAACGCTTTGGCTGCACTGCGGTTAAATTAACACAAATTTTCCAAAATCGGCATTGCTCACGCTTAAAAACCGAATTTTTTCCCAGGGCTCTGAATGCCATAATTGAAGCCCGCCTGATTTTGCTGTATCAGTAGCGTCCCCACAGTCACTGCGATTAAGCAAGGACATCGATTGTGATACCTCCCTACGTGGTTTTAGATCCGTTGTTAATAAGCTGGCTGCAGGAAGACATTGGTCGAGGCGATCGCACCACAGCCGGACTGGGTGCTCTGGTGCATCAGTCCCATCATGCGATTTGGATAGTCAAAGCCCCAGGCATCATTGCGGGCCTACCCATCGCGCAGCGGGTGTTTGCACTGTTAGATCATGCAGCTCAATTAACGCCGTTGGTATCTGAAGGCAGTCACTGTGAAGCGGGGACAGCGATCGCGGAAATCACTGGCCCGCTCGGCGCTCTGCTCACGGGTGAGCGGGTAGCGTTGAACCTCGCCATGCGACTCAGCGGCATCGCCACCCTCACGCGTCAATATGTAGACAAAATTGTGGACCTGTCGGCTCAACTGGTGGATACCCGCAAAACCACTCCTGGCCTCCGCATGTTAGAAAAGTACGCCACTCGCATCGGAGGGGCTCGCAATCATCGGCTAGGGTTGGACGATGGGGTCATGGTCAAAGACAACCATATCGCGGCGGCTGGCAGCATTGAGGCGGCGGTGACACACATTCGTCAAGGGTTGCCGTATCCCCTCACGATTGAAGTTGAGACAGAATCGTTGTCGATGGTCGAGGCTGCTTTAGCCGCTGATGTGGATATCATCATGCTCGACAATATGTCTCTGGCTGAGACGGCGAAAGCTGTCACACGTATTCGCCAGACTCATCCTCATGTCAAAATTGAGGCATCGGGCAACGTGACCCTTGACACCCTACGGGCCGTTGCTGAAACGGGTGTTGACTATATATCTACCAGTGCACCGATCACGCGATCGCCTTGGTTAGATTTGAGTATGCGGATTAAGTACTGATGCCACACTGCCCTAGCTAGTAGCTTCTTTATCCAAGGCACACTCTTGCAAAATTTCTAGAGGAATGACTTGTAGCGCTGCTTCGTGGGTTGCCTCTAACGCCACTGGCGGCGCGACGCCGTCATCATAGGCTTGCTTCCAGCGAGCAGCACAGACACACCAGCGATCGCCTGGCTTTAACCCTGGAAAGTGATACATCAGCACCGGCGTACTCAAATCATTGCCCTGGGCTTTGGAATAACTCAAAAATCCCTCAGTTACTTGAGCGCAGACCGTGTGAGAACCAAAATCACCCGCCCCCGTGTTACAACAACCGTCACGATAAAATCCTGTCATGGGGTCAGTCGAACAGGTTTCTAACGGTCCACCCAAGACGTTTTTGGCCGCTGCCATTGCCATCTTCTCCTCACACCAAGCAACATTCAATATTGTGGCAAGCGATCGCCAAAGTGGCGAACAGGATTATGCCGGGCGATCGTCCTCACCAATGTCCACTTAACTTAACTTTCCATAGGGTTACGTATTTAGGCGCTGCAACCGTCGATATCTCTCCTCTGCCTAGAATTTGCTACGCCAAATTGTGAGCAGGTTTGATATGCTTGGAACTTGATACGGCGACATAGCCAAGTGGTAAGGCAGAGGTCTGCAAAACCTCCATTCCCCGGTTCGAATCCGGGTGTCGCCTTTATTTTGTTGGAATGTTTTTATTAAAAGTGTTGAATCTTCGGAAGCGGGAACGGCTCTAGAGGCTGCTTCATTTGATCGGGCTGACTATCGAGGTGAGAGTGCAGAAACGGTCAGAGATTGGGTTAAAAGGTTTTGTACACAATTTGAAGGGGCTGACCTGACCTGGCGCACGGATTATCAGCAACCCTTTAATAAGCTGCCTCAAAACGCGCCCCTGACAGCGGAGTTATTGAGACAGACCCTTGAAGGCGTGAAACAGGCGAGACCTAATAGTCGAGCACAGTTACGGGCAGACAATGCCTATCGCCAGTTGGCGGCGTACGCAAACTTGTCTACAGACGATCTAAAGGGCTTGAAGGGGAGTTATTCAGCCAGTGAAGTAGACCTGAGGGATTTACCAACTGATAGGGCGATCGCCACGATGCGGGCTGGCATTAAAGACCCTGGATGGCGCTGGTTGTTTGGCATCCTTGCAGCTTATGAATTGCGGGGGCATGAAGCCTACACAATCGACCTGACGGACTTTCCGACCGTGCGAGTGCCCCCAGACACAAAAACAGGGGCTAGATTTTGCTGGCCCCTGTACCCGGAATGGGCTGAAAGATGGGAGTTGAGTGAGCGAATACTGCCACAGCTTGTAGATATCCCAAACTACACCAATGGCCAGCTAGGGACAAAGACTGCGAAGTTTTTTGAACGGATGCCCTGTGATGCCTAGAATGTGCGCTATAGCTACGCACGGCGATGCTTTGAGTTTGGCTACTCACCGGAGTTTGGGGCCAAGATGATGGGGCACTCACCAGACGTCCACTGCCGCACCTACAGGCGGTGGATTGACGAGGGAGTCTACTGGCAGATTTATCAGAAGGGGGTGAATGGGAGCGATCGTCCCCGGCCCCCTACAACAGAGGACTGAAAATCTTCGTATCGGCGGTTCAAGCCCGCATCCTGGCATACGTTTCAGAGATCGAGAAGTTCACCTGTTCTAGGTATCGCAGTACCCCAGGCATTCGTTAGCCATTCTCCATCTGCATACCCTTCAAATTGAATGTAAATCCCTTATTGCTCTAACTATTCAGGCTCACCAAGTGTCTTCTGAGCCACATTCCTGATATGCAAAATTCTTACGCTGGGGGTGGGTGGGTTATCAAGGACGGTAAAGAGGATGCGGTAGCGATGTTTGCCCTTGCCGTAAAGTAGTTGGCGAATCTCCTGGCTGAAGAAGGCGTTCTCGCGAGCGATAGAGCAGCGCCGGGGCATGATTTGGAGTCCAGAAATTGCTTTGATCAGCCCTTGATACCACTCCTGAGCACGTTCATCGGTGGTGTACTGGGCAAAGCTAAGAAAAGCTGCGTCAGCCTCGGCTTTGGCAACACTAGAAAGATCAATCCGGTAGGTCATGCTTCCAGGGTCAGGCCATGCTTTGTATTTTGCTCTGTGATGAAATCTTCAAAGCTGGAAAAGTGCCCTTGCTCAAAGTCATTAAGACCCTGCTGAATCCCCTCAATGGCGGCAAAGAAGTCTTCGTCATCCAGGCTTAGGCCCAAGGTGAGTACCGCGATCGCAATGTGTTGCATGTCTTGCCCGGTGGCTTCAGCCCGTTGGCGGAGTAGGGTTTCAATTTGGGGTGGGAGATCTAGAGTGAGGGTCATCAAGGTTGAATCGGCGGCATGGCGCTGGAGTCGAGGGTATCTCAATAGTAAGGCAAGCGACCTTAAGCTCTCTTAAGGCTGGTCAAGAAAGTAACGCATCGGGTTTTAGCCCAGGGGTGGGAAATGACGGGAAACGGCAGGCAGACTTAGCCTGGATTCCCTTGCAAGCAGGGATCGCGGCGCTGAAGCCCTGGCCGGTGAGTGAGCCGCCTTATGTCCGGCGAAGGCAATCAAGGTAAATCAGCAGGGCTGAGAATCTTCGTGCCGAGCGATATTTAGCCTCTAAACTAGCCCCAATTTTTAGGTGCAAACTGAAAACAAGTCACTGCTGGATATACAGAGATCAAATTAAGGGAAGTGTGGCCCTGTTACCCTGAATGGTCTAAAGCATGGCAGTTACAAGATCGCCAGCTTCCACGAGTGCAGCTCCATCGATCAAACGAAAAAAGAGGGACTTCAGTATCTCATTACCTCTCACCAAAGTTGCCTTTTACCCCCTATGACTTGCGCCATGCTTGGGCTATCCGAACCCTGTTGTATCGCTGGTCTGTGGAGCTATCAGAAAGACAGATGGGGAATAGCGTAGAAGTCCATACCAACACTTACCAGCGCTGGATAAAGCGCGAGCAGACACAGCAGGTCTACGACTTACTCGTTAACCGAAGCGATCGCCCCCGGCCACCGATGCACAATAATGAAAACGGCGAAGGTAGGTGAGCTATGACCACAACCGGCGGCGATCGTCTTGACCGCATTGAGGCTCTAGTCGAGAAAAACAGTGAGGCTATCAGTGAATTAACCTCAGATTTGAGACGGTTTGATGAGCGTCTTGACAACTACGAGCGAGGGATGCGCTGGGTCGTTCAACTTTCCTTTGGGTTACTCATTTCAGCAACGGTCGCGTTAATTGTAAGTGCTCTTACCTTTTTGGTGAGAACGTTAACATTTCCTCGGTAGGAAATAGAGCGGGAGACTGCAAATCCTTGTGTCGGCGGTTCAAGACCGCCTCCTGCAATCTGTTCAGTTCTACTTAGGCTCGGGAATCATTGTTTGAGTGTGTTGAGTCCCTCTACATAAGGTACGAAAGCCTTTTTGGCAGGTATTAAATCAACATCTCACTGATTTGATTGAGCCTAGAAAATATCCTGACGATACCCATCAGTCTCCCAGCAAAGAGCTAAGTAGCAGATGTTCCTTTTGCTGAATTATGGGTTGAAAGCGTCATCTGCTTTGCGCAGTAAGCAACGTCTTAAATTGCTTGCATTATGTTATCGCTGGTTCTACTTAGATTTTAGAATTTATGAATGACACTCAAACTTTTTCTCTGAAAGCAGCCCTTGATTGTCATTTGCTCAAGATTGCTCCTGACACGTCACTCTTAGCCGCGATCACGCTAATGGGTCAAGGAGGCGACAATTGTGCCCGAGCCCCCCAGGACACCACTTCAGATTCTGCCCAGAATCACGCTAAGCGTTCAAGCTATGCCCTTGTCATGGAAGCGGAGCATCTGGTAGGCATCTTGACTGAGCGTGATGTGGTCAAGCTAGCAGCCCAAGAGATTAACCTCACCACGACCCTAGTCGCTGAGGTGATGACTCAGGAACTCATCACGCTGCCTGAGTCTGATCTGCAAGATCCCTTTGCCGTGTTAAGTGTTTTGCGCAAAAACCGTATTCGGCATCTGCCGATTATGAATCAAGAGGGACATGTGCTGGGGGTAGCAACACCAGACAATATCCGTAGCGTATTGCAACCATTTGATCTGTATAAGCTGCGCCGGGTTGAAGAAATGATGTCGACCCAAGTGATTGATGCTGCCCCTGAGTCGACCGTACTTAATTTGGCACAACTCATGGCAACCCATCGGGTGAGCTGTGTGGTGATTACGCAGCCAGGAAACGCCATCTCCACCAACCGTTTGTCCCCAATTGGCATTGTGACTGAACGGGATATCGTTCAGTTTCAGGCGCTAGAACTGAACTTAAGCACCCTGCAAGCCCAAGCCATCATGAGCACACCACTGGTGTGCCTCAGTCCAGAAGATTCCTTATGGAATGCCCATCAAACCATGACCCGAATGCGCGTCAGGCGTTTGGTTGTTGCCGATGCCCAAGGAGCCTTAGTTGGCATCGTGACCCAAACCAGTATCCTAACCGCATTAGATCCCCTAGAAATGCAGAAAACAGTTGTGGCACTGCAACATCAGGTCAAGCAACTGAAAGATGAACGAATCCAGTGGTTGCAATCTCGGGCCTTCGATCTCGAAAGTCAGGTGCAGAAAAGTGAAGAACGATTTCGCGCCATTTTTAATCAGACGTTTCAGTTTATTGGCTTACTCGAACCCGACGGCACTGTAATTGAAGCTAACCAGACTGCCCTCGATTTTGGCGGCTTGCAGCGAGAAGAGGTGATTAACCGTCCCTTATGGGAAACACACTGGTGGATGAATTCGATTGAAATTCAAGAGCAACTGAAAAGCGCGATCACCCGTGCCGCCCAGGGGAAGTTTGTCCGCTATGAAGTAGATGTGATGGGGGTAGATCGGATCGCCACGATTGATTTTTCCCTACGTCCCCTTTTAGATGAGACTGGACAGGTCAAATTGTTGATTCCAGAAGGGCGAGATATCAGCGATCGCAAACAGGCTGAGGCCGCCCTTTATCAGAGTGAGCAGCGCTATGCCAGCCTAGCTGAAGCGGCCCCCGTCGGCATCTTTCAGACAGATGCAAACGGCGATTGTGTGTATGTCAACAGTCGCTGGTGTCGCATCGCTGGGATAACCTTTGGAGCAGCCATGGGTAAGGGTTGGGTGGAAAGCATTCACCCAGAGGATCGAGAACTGGTTGCAACAGAATGGTATCGTGCAGCTCAAACTAAATGCCCTTTTCGGCTCGAATATCGTTTCCAAACTTGCATGGGTTTGGTGACGTGGGTTTATGGGCAAGCCGTGGCAGAAATTGGCCCCGAGGGTGAAACCATCGGCTATATCGGCACAGTTACAGATATTACAGAACGCAAAGAGGCCGAGTCAGCTCTCAAAACCAGCGAAGTTCGCTTAAACGAAGCCCAGAAAATTGCTCATATTGGCAGCTGGGAACTCAACCTCCAGACCAATACCTTACTCTGGTCAGATGAAACCTATCGCATCTTTGAAATTAATCCTCAGCGGTTTAAAGCAACCTACGAAGCATTTCTAAGTGCCGTCCATCCCGATGATCGGGTTCAAGTCAACCAAGCCTATGTTGATTCAGTTAAAAAACAGACCGCCTACGAAATTACCCATCGCCTACGCATGGGCGATGGCCGCATCAAACACATATCCGCCCGTGGCCAGACTTTTTATGACGGTGCTGACCATCCGATGCGGTCAATCGGTACCTTCCAAGACATAACTAAGCGGCAGCAGATTGAAGACGCGCTAGCAGATCAAGTTTCCCAAGCTCAACTCGTGGCTCAAATTTCTAGCCGCTTTAGTAACTTAGCCTCTACTGAACTAGATGGGGGCATCCGACAGACGTTGCAAGACGTTGCGGTATTCACGGAGACGGATGCGGGTTTTATGGCCCAGCTCTCGTCAACGGATCAGACCTTTCAGATCACGCACGAGTATATGGCCATGGGGGCCAAGTCTCACCCTTCCGAGCCTCAAAATCCGTCATTGTCAGCCTTACCTTGGATGACACACCAGATTCTTCAGGGTCAGGTGATTTGCATTGCCAGCCTTGCAGATTTGCCGACAGAAGCGGCAATGGATAAAACCCACTGGCAAGCCTTAGGGGTACATTCCCTTGTGACGGTTCCGATCCGCTATCAAAATCATGTGATGGGCTGGGTTAGTTGTGCATCAAAGCGGTCGCACACGCCCTGTGAGGTTCCCCTACCAGACCAGGTATCCAGTGGTTTCTTTAAAGCGATTGAACTGTTGAAAACTGTGGGTGAAATCTTTGCCCATGCCCTCCAGCGTCGCAATGCTGACGCCGCCCTTTATCAATACCAACAACATCTAGAAGAGTTGGTGGCCAACCGAACTGCTGAGTTACAAGAAAGCGAAGCACGATTCCGCACGATGGCAGATACGGCACCCATGATGATTTGGGTCTCTGATGTAAATAAGCGATTTACTTACTTTAATCAGAGCCGATTAATCTTTACTGGACGCACCCTGGAACAGGAGTTGGATAATGGCTGGACCGAGGGGATTCATCCAGAAGACTGTGAAGCCTATCGGGATAGCTATCTGAAGGCCTTTGAGGCTTGTCAACCGTTCCAGAGAGAGTATCGGCTACAGCGGTATGACGAAGAATATCGCTGGATGTTGGATATTGCGGCCCCTCGCATTCTGCCGAATGGAAAATTTGCTGGCTACATTGGCTCATGTATTGATATTACAGAGCGTAAGCGCATGGCCCAAGAGCTGTTTCGTGAAAAAGAACTGGCTCAGGTAACCTTACATTCCATTGGGGATGCAGTAATTACCACCAATGCTCAGGGACAAGTTGAGTATTTCAACCCAGTCGCTGAGCAATTAACGGGGTGGACTGCATCCGCCGCCAAGGGCAGGCCGTTGATGGAGGTTTTCAGAATTGTGCATGAAGTCACGCGGGAACCGGCTGAAAATCCAGTTGAGCAGGTGTTGAGAGACGGTTGTACAACTGAGCTTGACAATCATACTGTCTTGATTTCCCGCCAGGGCACAGAATACTGCATTGAAGATTCTGCTGCGCCAATTCGAGATCGCGCGGGTCGCATGATTGGTACTGTCATGGTTTTTCATGATGTCACCCAATCGCGCCAACTCTCGCATCGATTGTCGTGGCAGGCTAGCCATGATGCCTTAACTGACTTAACGAATCGACGGCACTTTGAGCAGTTGCTCGAAGAAACATTGAAAGAAGTGCAACAGTGTCAAGAAGTTCATGTGCTTGGCTACTTGGATCTAGACCAGTTCAAGATTGTCAACGATACCTGTGGTCATGCCGCTGGAGATGAACTCTTACGCCAGGTCTCCCGACTCCTCAAGAGTCAAATCCGGGCTACAGATATCTTGGCGCGGTTGGGGGGAGATGAATTTGGACTGTTGCTCAAAAAGTGCTCATTGGAACAAGCTAATCGCATTGCTGAAAAGCTGCGTGAAGCAGTCCAAAACTATCACTTTCTCTGGCAGGCAAAGGCTTTTCGGATTGGTGTCAGCATCGGTTTGGTTGCCTTGCAACCCGATAGTCAAACCTTATCTGAAGTGCTAAGCGCTGCCGATGCTGCCTGTTATGCGGCAAAAAGTCGGGGCCGAAATCGCATCAACATCTACCAAGCCGATGATTCTGAACTAGCCAAACAGCAAGGCGAACAAGAATGGAGTCTCCGCATTAGACAAGCGCTAGAAGATAATCGCTTTTGCCTTTATCGCCAAGCAATTGTCCACACGAGCAATTCTGATGAAGCGCAAATTGATCATTATGAAATCCTAGTGCGCATGCTGAATGAGCAAGGCGAAATGATTACGCCAGGGGTGTTTATTCCGGCGGCTGAGCGCTATAGATTAATGACCGAGATTGATCGTTGGGTCGTGCAGACATTTTTTGCCCATGTTGAGGGTGCCCAACCTAAACAGTGCCCAACTTCTGAAAATGTTCCAGAGACGTTGCATCTGATTAACCTCTCTGGGGCCAGTGTGGGGGATGCTCAATTTCTGAACTTCTTAAAGGCACAGTTTGCCCAACATAATGTTTCACCCCATGCGATTGGCTTTGAGATTACTGAAACAGCGGCGATCGCCAACCTAGATCAGGCCATGCTTTTTATCAATGAACTCAAGCAACTGGGTTGCCCCTTTGCTTTAGATGATTTTGGCAGTGGTATGTCATCGTTTGGCTATCTCAAAACCCTGCCGGTGGATTACCTAAAAATCGACGGTAAGTTTGTGAGAGATATCATCAGTGATCCAGCGACCTATGCGATTGTAGAGTCGATTAATCATGTAGGTCATGTCATGGGGCTTAAAACCATTGCTGAGTGGGTTGAAAACCTAGATCTCCAAGACCAGTTAGCCCAGATGGGGATAGATTACTTACAGGGATATGGAATTGCCCGCCCTTGCCCTGTTTTTTAGACATCTGAATTCATTAAGAGTTTGCGGGTTTAGCCCTAACAGGCTGTTATCCTGTTTCCTTGTTAGGTTTTAAGGGAGTTCATACCCTGCTTCGAATATTTGCGTAAGGTCGCAACCACTCAACTGAAACCAGTGGGTTTGGGGTGATTGCGGTAACGAGGAAATATGGGTTTGAGGTGTGTGACAGGTGGCCGTTTTGGGCCAAATTTAGGCCAACGGTGTTTAAGCCTCTAAAAAATCGCCCTGGGTTTTTGGATGCGATCGCAGTGCCATTGATCAGTGCGTTTGTATGCTTGTGGATTGTTGGCTGGCGCAATTGCTTTGTGAGGGAGTTGCTCTCAGTGACGAAGTACGCAGAGTGAATTGTCGATCGCTTGAGAAGATGCTTTGCGGGTGACAAGGCGAGTCTAAAGTAGGCTGGACAAAGCTTTGAGAAAATAGAGAGGCAAAAAAATAGGGAAGCTTTCAGGCCTCCCCCAATAAAATATGTTGCCTGCATCATACCAAAGTACGCTTCGGGCAC
>JBCDAJ010000091.1:0-26852 GCA_039185935.1 Cyanobacteria bacterium P01_F01_bin.56
CATCGACTTTCCCAAGTGGATTGGCATGGCCGATCGCAATCAAATTGATGCGCGCTCCCTCACCTTTGGACAAGCTCGTCAGGATAAGCAACTGAGCGCCATCTCACGACAACGAGTCAAAAAATTCTTACGGCAGGCATACGAAGCTTTTGAAAGCGCTGCCATCTTCAATGACTTGCCCTCCAGCAAATCAGCCTAATGCAAAACACGCAACTTTTAGACCAAGCCCTTGCAGGGCGTAGTGATGAGGAAAAGGTCAGGGTCTTAAATCTGATTTTGAAGATGGGAGTCAGCCCTGAAGACGAGTTTTGGCTGATTTTCATTGCCCTCGGACAAGTACAAATTCTCATCGAGGATATTCCCCCTCGGTTAGATATCTTCCGCGAACGCCTAGACCAATGGACAAAAACCAACTTACAAACTCTGAGAGCCCTGGAAAGCGAAGCCATACGGATAGTCGAACTGACAACCCTACTCGGCGAACTGACGATTACCTTCAAAGCATTGAGCAATACCTGGGAGAAGTCGATACCCGACTCCGTATTGTCAGAGACGAGCTTCAAGAACTCCGTCAGCACGCTGCAGCACGAGAACAAACTGTTGAGCGAGACTCTCGACCTAACCCGGCGAAGCCTGACCCAACAATCGAGCGAACTGAGTCAACGTTTATTTACCCTGGAAAGTTGCCTCAGCGAGACCAAACCCAAACACGCTAAAAGCATTGGAGACTGGCTAGTGTGGCTAATGCTTATCTTCCTATGCGTGACTCAACTTGCCCACTACATGACCCAAGTTAGCTCTGACACAGACAATTCCGAAAAAATTGAATGGCTGATTGAGAAGCAAAACCGCCGAGATTGTAGAGAAGGCATCCTCAGCGACAACGATCCACTTTGTAAGGCTTACAACTAAAGCAGGTTGGGAGATTCATACTTCTAACACTCTCTTTGCATAATTCCTACCCATCACTGCCGTTGAACTCAATAGAGCAGGATAACAGCCTGCTCATACCATCCAACAATGTGAGGGCCTTATGGAAATCATTATCGGAATCGCTTCCATTGCTATCGGGTTTTACATAGTCAGCAGCATCTTAAAGGCTATTTACAGTAGCTTTACGTCCATTTTTGGTGGGCGGATCGAGGCTCCTCAAGGGCCAAACCTGAATAGCAGCTTTTTTTGCTCAGGATGCGGTCAATACAAGCTCTTTACATCGAGAAGTCTTAAAGCTTTGCGTGCCGGTCAGAAGCCAGTCTGCAAGTCATGCCATGAACAATGGCTTGCAGAAGAAAAGCAGCGCAAGCGGTCTAGTTCTAGCCTCATGGGCTGCCTAGTATGGCTAGGAATCATTGCTCTCGTAGTCTTCATCATCGCCAGTATGTAGGCCATGCACCAGATTTACGCGCTGAAACGATGGCTCAACAGACGTCTGAAGCTGTTTTATTACCACCACTTCGCAGTCATTCCATTTGTCAGCATCACCTTACTGTTAGCGATCGGCTTATCTTTCCTTGAGCAACAGATATTATGGCCTGCGTACACAGTTGCAGCGCTCCTCTGGGTTGCCATCGTTGTGTATTACGGCCTCTATTTCAAGGAATACCAAAATCTCATCGATGCCTACACACAAGGGGAGTATTATCTGACCGTTTTTTCTTTCTGGGGCATCGTTTTTTATAACATCTTGTTTGTCTGTTGCTTTGCTTTCATCTGGGTATGCATAAGTACTGGACTGACAATACATATCTTCCAGAATCTAGAGTATAAAGATATTGTCATTCTGCTCTTCGAAGCCGTCATTGATGGGGGAACATTCGGTTTATTAGACTCATTTGATCTGAGCCTATGCCAGCTCCCAAATTGCAATCTTGGTCGTGGAATATTTGGCCAGATTTACCAATATACGACAAGTGTCGTGATTGATATAGCTTTCTGGGCATCAGTCACAGGGGAGATTTTAGGCTGGTTAGAAGCAGACCGTGCGGTTGCTATCCTTATGAAGACTGGTAAGATTGAAGACGAGACACCAAGCACAGAACAAATCAAGAAAATCCAAGTTTTCTGTAATCTCTACCGAAAGGGCAGAATCGATGTCATCAAACACGAAGATGTCCTCATCCACATCATGAAAATAAGCCGCACCAAGGATGCTAGAAATATTTTTTTAGAAATCATGCAAAGGACAAACAACATGTTTGTTCTCAAAGCATGCCTGGACTATTTCAAAGATGTTCCAGATCGGCGATTTAGCAAGGTTTGTAAAACTATCAAGCATTACGAAAAAAGGAGAATAATTGAAGAGTTTGAGTTTCGCCGAGTCAAGAAGCAACCCTGGCGCGGTCGGCCCCAAAAACCTGCAGCCCCACAACCGAAACATCAGTCACCAAGGGTCTTGGGTCTGAACCTTAAACTCCCTGCCTTCTTATCACGTAAGAAATCGCAACGTCCCTAGGCTTCAACGCTCACGGTCAGGTTCGTGGTCAGGCTTCGACTGTGATGTTCCCTGCCCTTCAGATTGATAGGTATACAAGACATTCACCGAACGCACCATGCGTGTTCGGTTGGGATCAATAGGTTGCTGTTCAAGAGGGGCCTTTTCAGGGCGGAACATAGGTGGCTCTGGAGCCTGTTCCCGCCCCCTACTTCGTTCCCGGTCGTCTCGCAGTTGTTGCCATTGCTCAATCAGCAGACGCTGATCGGCTTGGTCTTGAGGCGCTTGTGATCGTTCATTCACATCTTTTTCGGCAGGCTTGCCCTGCCCTTTCTCTACGCTCTGCGCAGCAGCAGGGTGACTTGTGTCCCTTCCCTGCTCTCGCTGCACTTCCAGCCACGCCCGCGCTTTCCGCACGGTGCGATCGACATAGTCATTTACGTGTCCTGCTTTCCGCGTCTCTAAATCATGACTGCCATACCGCAAGGCCCAGGCAACGGTGTTATCACTATGACCTCTGCGCATCGCGGCCTGGCACATGTGGAAATCAACCCGGCTGTCATCGTCGCCGAGACTGGCTCGGAATTTATCCCAGTTCCGTTCATACCAGTCTCGTAGCGAGATTGCTTTCTCAGAGGGTGTATTCTCAGGCACTACAATCGCCTCAGCGCTACTTAGGCTGGTTTGAGCGAGCTTGGTAGCCTCCACCTGCAACCGGGCCTCCTGAAGCAACTGAGCGCCTTGTGCAGCCGTTTTGCCGTTATATTTTTCCAGCAACACAAACGGCTGGCGGCCATCCTTACGAACGTGTTCTCCTTTCTGGTTGGTAAAGCCCGCTAGACGGCCATAGTGCATCCAGTCAGCACTGGCCGGATCGGCACCATAGTCTCGGTAGCGGGCGGCCAGCAGTTTGGCAGTTTGGGTCGCGGTTGCCGAATCAAGTGAGCGATCGCTTACTCTAATCCAGGCTTGGCGATTACCATCACTGGTCTGGGTAACGACAGCGGGTTTCAGGCCATCTCGTTCAAGCTGGGCCTCCCACTTGAAGCCTTCCAAATCATCAATCAATATCAGCCCGTGATTGTTGCCCGCTCTCGGGTCAGGGCGGACATAGATATCCGCACCCTTTCGGTTTTGGCTTTTGAGCCAAGCCAATTTTTTACGCTGGCCGGTCTCAGGGGCGCGCTCTGAAAGTTGCTCTGCCGTCCAGAACCGTCGCAGCATTTTGCGATCACCGTCTTTGTTAGGAGGCAGCAGCACGCCAATGTCGTAGCGGTCTGCGCCCATCCCCTTGAGCTGACGGGAGACAGCAATATAGGTACGATCAACGGGTTCCTTGGTCATAACACTGGCAGCGGCAGCGGGCGGGTCAATACGCTGTATTCGCTGTTTTTTCTGAACTTCTGCAAGTTCTTTTTGCAGGACATCAAGCTCCTGCTGCCACTGCTGAATGTTGTCATTATCAGCTTGAACCGCACGGTTCACGTCGCCCAGCGTTGTTTGCACACCATTGCGCTCCAGGGTTGTTGCTGTGCGTCCCAAATGAATTCCTGGTTTGATATCAAGGCCTTGATCCTGATAGCTACGATGGTCAACACGCACATCACTGCCGCAGCGAGCCAGTGACTGATTGAGAATAGTGGCCCACTGCTCGCGGATTTTGTGAACCTCCTCCGGGCCAGTCTTGACACTATCCAGCACACGGGTCTTCTTACCCAGCCCTTCTGCCGTCACCTCTCTGGTGGTGAACAGTAGGTGAGCGTGATAGTTACGCTGATCGCCATGCTTGTCGGGATAGTGCCATGCAACATCAACCGCAACGCCATATTGCTCCGTCATCCATTTTGCGAGTGAATGACCACTCATATAACGCTCTTCAGCAGAGAGCTGATGGGGAAAGCAAACGATCGCTTCTCTGGCGACACGGGCATTACTTTTGCGCTCGGCCTGTTCCGCAGCGTTCCATAACTGCGTGCGATCCTGAATCCACTGACCAGCTTCTGGGGTGAAGAACTCGGTTCGCTCGATACCCGTCCGGCGCTGGTAATCATGCGTTAACCCAGTGCGGTCATCATGGATGCGCTCCCCGGCGCGGTACGCAGCAGCGGCAGTCGCACTACCTCCAGTGCTGCGACCAATAGGACGTACGGAACAACGGTAGTACCCAGACGCTGCTGTCATAAGGCTCTCCGCCATTTGAGGAGCGCAGTGCAAACTTGTTTGCGTAACTGCGCTGTTAGGCAATTTAGCTCACGTTGTTTCGCCGCATCACCTAACAGGATTGTAGCCGACACAGATTGCCTTTTTCCTACACAATACCTACAACTTTTCATATACTTGAGAAGAGAAACACGCTGGAGAGTTGCATCATGGCCTCACGTGTTGAAACGCTGGAACAGAAGATTGAGCGCTTGCAGGCACAGCTACAGCAGGCCAAAGCTATTGAGCGAGAAAAAGAGCGCAAGCAGCGCACTCGGCAGAGCATTATCGGTTTTACAACGATTCAGACTTGTTTGGAAAATGGCACTGAGGTGCATCTGAAAACACCTAACGATCTGGAGGCGTTTCTCCGACAGCATGTGAAGGGCAGCAATAATCGCAAGACATGGGGATTTGAAGCGCCCTCCTCTGGCAAGGCTGACACTGATCGACAACAGCAGTCCAAAACAAAAACGAAAAAGCCTGACACCACGCAGGCAAAGAAAACATCACTGTCAGAAGGGCCGGGCCAGGAAGAATTGACGGGAGAATTTAATCTGTGAGGCTTTGACAGGATGTGATTCGTACGAATCACACAAGCTCACTCTGCAAATTTTAAGCGTCTCTCACTATCAATCAGGATTTTCGTAAAATCAAGCCGTTTCTTTCTCAGTCTCTGGCAACCACTTCTCACCGTTTTTGCGATCGCACATACAGCCAAAGGCGAGCCCAGCCTTCCCCCATACTTGAGCCAGACATTCAGGGCAGGTGTAGCTGATCTTGTCCTTGGGACGTTTAATTATGCGGATGCCCTCAGAAATCCACGGCAGCTTGTAGCCTTCTGGCATCGCCTGCACGGCTTGGTCAAATGGCTCACCAAGAATGATGATGTGCTTCAGCCATTTGCCGGTTTCGCGTCCTCCAAATTCACCGGTTTCGGTAAGTTGCAAACCGATCGCCTTCAGCTTTTCAGCCAGCTCGCGATTGCAGTATCCAGCTGATGGTGAGGGGGTGCCGAAATCATACTGCCACTGAAACCCCATCCCTCGCACCAACAAAGCCATTACTTCCGTAAAGGGTTTGCCTAGGAAGGATGGATTCAAACCGATTTCATGGAGCAGCTTATTATTCTGGCGTTTCCAGTAGTTGGGCCGAAAATAAACACCGGATGCGGCACGGCGGGAGAAATTCAGGTGACATTGCTTCAGCTCATTATCGAACAGCTTCTCATTAAAATAGTCATAGGTCAGCTGATAGCTGCTGAACTGTTCAAGGGTGGGGCTTAAGCCAGAGGAAGATTCACCAGACATTGCTAGGTCTCATACAGATTGGCCTAGCTAGACAAATCAGAAGAACGATCGCAAGAAAATACCGCATAGTTCATCCAAGCTAACCATGAAACTGAAAGGTCTCAGGTTGCCATAGAACAGCAGGTAAGGTTCTTTTCTTCCTCAGATAGCTGTATCGCATCAGACGGACTTAAAAACGCCGGGAAAGGAACTTGTGCAGGCCAACTGACAAGTCATTTATTGCCAATCCTACTCATGAGCGCGATAGCGCCTTTTTCGCGACGACGACCGGAGGGAGTAATGCGCTTGTGAAACGTGTTATCCACAATTGCTTGCTTGTCTAATAAAGGTGTTTTTAAATTAAAGGTGTATATAAAGGTAGGGTGTACCGTTTCAGCGTGTGAGAGTGTACCGTTTCAGCGTGGATAACTTTCGGGCACTATACCGTTTCAGCGTAAGAGTGTACTGTTTCAGCGTGGATAACTGATTGTTATCCAATGATATTTACTTCTAAAGCCCTTGCAGGGAG
The DNA here is from genome assembly GCA_039185935.1 of Cyanobacteria bacterium P01_F01_bin.56. Lineage (GTDB taxonomy): Bacteria > Cyanobacteriota > Cyanobacteriia > Phormidesmidales > Phormidesmidaceae > Halomicronema. The sequence goes on from JBCDAJ010000091.1 coordinate 6,449, forward strand.
TCTATTTTACGAGGGGGTGTACCGTTTCAGCGTGGATAAGTCGCACAAATCTGCTGTTTATCCACAAGCGTCGTGGAGCCAGAAACGCCCCTACTTGAACGGCTCGTAAACAAGATTGGTTCAATTGCCCTAAACACTCTCGATAAAGGTCATCGTCATGCAGGCTACAGTCACTATCGAAATTCCCCGAGAACAAAGTGATGCGCTGCTACTCATTGCTCAGCGCATCACTTTTGATGACTGTTTACGACGAACGGACGGTTACGATACGCACCCAGAAACCGGTAATCCTGAGCAAGCTTATGCCTTCATCAATGCGATAGGTGTCTTACGAGAAGCGTTAGAAGATTTGAGCTAAGCCAATATCGTTAACGCTGCCGCTCGAAAACTCTTATGCACAGAGCTTACAGCTACTCTGCCTCGATAGCTTTAGAGACTCAGTCTTACTGGCTTTGTTGTTTTACTTTTTTGCGGACGAAGCCCAAGAAAGCCCGACTAGGGGATTTGGGCCGCCCTTTTTTCGCCGCATACTCATGGAACTCCTGCTCGATGCTGCGTAGGTCGAGCTTGAGACCCGATTCATCCAGTAACGCCTGGGCATTGGCCCAAGTCTTTGAGCCGATCTTCATTGGTTTGATTGCAACGGCCGTGGTTGGCACCGGCTTTGCCTCCAAAACCGGTGGTTTCTTAGCTGCGCTCGGGTATGGCTTAGTCTTGGAAGCAATGGCCGTGGGGCTGGGTTTGACTTCCAGACCGCCCTCAATGGTCTCAAGCCTAAGCCCCGGATAGACAATCTCGATTTTACGAATGGCATCGATCGCCTTGCGGCGGAAGTTCTGAATGTCGTTGTATTCCGCCCCCATTTGGCCGTGGATGGCTCGCCAGGTAATACGGCGGGATTTACCATTGTTCGAGGCTCTGAAGGCCTGGTGGGTAATCCAAGCGTATAAATCCAGTGCTAGAGGCGACTTCTTGAGCGCTTGCAGCGCATCCATGTTGACTGGTACCGGGTGCGCCGTGATCGCCTTGTAGAACTCCTCGCCTAGCTCAATCCAGCTCTCCCACAGTGTCGGCTGCTCCACCAGATCGTGCTGCCACCACACCATCCCTTTGGGGGCAATTTGCATATCGAGCCAGCTTTGCTGTCGCTCGTCACGATACTCAAAGCTGATTTTGGCGCGAAACAACCGCTCCATTTGCTCACGCAAGCGTCTGGCATCGCTGCGTTTCCCGCCTCTGGTCGGGTCGAGCCCCAGCTTGCGCATGAATTCGGCCAAGTGACTCCCCAGTTCCAAGGAACGATTCCCTGTCCGGAGGGCTTCTGTGGTGAGCCAGAAAATCAGCAGACGCGGAATCGTGCCATAGGGATAGCCGTAGGATTGTTTTTTCCAGGTATCCCACCCTGGCTGGATGGTGAGGGCATAATTGCCATTGACCCGGCTCCATGCTGGAACCTCACCAGGATTCTTATGGGGCAGCGTTGCCTGCACCATCTCCCTACTGACAAAGGCCTTCTCCGGCTCGTATCCAATTTCTTGAACTTGCACTGCAAGATTTAGTAGTCTATTTTGGGTATGTGACGGGGGCTTCACATAGATCTCCTGTCATAAAACGAATCAGTTTTGCAAAGCCCTGCTCCCGGCCAAAGTTGCAGGGTTTTGTTGTTTTATCACCAAATCCTAAACGATACAAACGCACTTGATACCAATCGCTTCTATTGAATTAACGGCATTGATATCAATCACTCAAAGATTTAAGTTTTCATAGTTTTGCGTACGCAAAATTTCAACTACCCGACTTTTTACGCTTTCGCTTTTTCAGCCAGTCAGCCAGCAGCTCTTCCATCAGGTCACTGACTGGGCGCGGTGTCCGCTTGAGTTTTTCACGGCGTTCTTCGGCCAGTTCATCCTGGACTTCAAGCAACAATTCCAGCGGAATGTAGGCCGAGATTTGGGTATAGTCTGGATCGCTGCGGCGGCCTCGGGGACGGCCAGGGCCGCGCTTTTTGGCTTTTTGGGGTTTTGACTCCACAGCAACCTTGGACTTCTCTGGCGGCTTTTTCTTCTGTTGCAGCGGTTCAACTGGTGGGGTTACTGTCCCCTCTTCCACAGGCTCAGAGTCAAGGTTTGTTGGTTCTGTCTGCTCCTGGACTTCCTCTTCCTGGCGCTTGTCTCGCAACTCACGCAAGGCTGCGAATCGATTGTCTTTAGCCATTACCCTGCAATCTCCTTACCCAATGCCTCATATCCAGCCCACGCCACTTGTGCCCGTGGGTCGGCATAGTCTTTGACTATTACACCCTCCAGCGGTGCCCGTTCAAAGGCCACCAAACGGCGGATTTCCGATTCAAATGTTGGGATGCCTTCTGCCCGAAGCATATCCTTGGCTTCCCGCCCCGACTGACTGGGCGGTGGTGGGACGATCGTTAGCAGCACTTTGAAGTCAGCCTTCATCGCCTGCAAAGTATCTACCGTACGTAGCAGTGCATCGAGGTCGAGGGCTTTTGGCGTTGTTGGCAGAATTAACAAGTCACACGAATCAGCGAGCTCTTCCAAATCTTCTTTGGTTGGCCGTGCCTGAGTATCGATGACAATATGCTCAAAAGCCCGGATATATTTGGCCATCTGCACATCTGTCACAACCTTGAACGGCAGCTTATCACGAGCAGCCCAAGTCATTGCTGAGCGATTCTGGTCACCATCAACCAGCAATGCTGGCTTTAGATTGTTCATATAGGCCGCAAGATGGATAGCAGTTGTCGTCTTCCCGACCCCACCCTTAAAGCTGGCCACGGTAATAATCATGCTTTATTGCCCTTTTCAAGTTTTTGCGTATGCAAAATTCCAAACATTCGTTCGCGCATCAACTCATTATGCTGAATTTCCGAAACTTTGAAAGTCTGAGTTTTCAAAAAATCATATTTTCATAAATTTAAGTTTTCAAGTTTTTGCATACGCATTATTATTGCCGCATGGCTGAATCTGCCTCACTCCCTCAACAAGCAATGCTGTGGCGGCGCTCTGACGGTCGCTACTATACCTGTTCTTTCCAGCAAAATTTATTCGGAGAGTGGGTTATCATTCGCCGCTGGGGAACGATTCATAGCAGGCGTGGTCGCACGATGGCAACGCTCTGCCAGAGCTATGAAGATGGTTTAGAAGAATTGGCAGCTATTGCCAAGCGCCGGAAGCAACGCGGTTATCAAGCCATAGAAGAGGGCAGGGGGCAAGATTATTCCTAGCTCATCCAAGTCGATAAAATGAATAGTCGAGTTTTTGGAATTTTGCGTATTCAAAACCTTGATTTTTCAAAGTGCCTTATTCCTCTTCACCTGTTGTGCTTTCCAGCTCTGCAATCGCGGTTTCCAATTCCATTTCCAGCTGTTCAGCTGTGGGTAGCTTCCCTCTCACCTGTTCAGGAAGCTGTGATAGCTGATATGTGGAAACACCGATCGGCTGGGATGTGCCCTGCAAGGCATATTCAACAGTGGTCTTGTCCTTGCTTTTACAGAGAATGATGCCGATCGTCGGCGCGTCCAGTTCAGAACACATGAGGTTATCAACTGCTGCTACGTAAAAACTCATCTGTCCAGAGTGCTGCGGCTCAAACTCAGTCATTTTCAGATCTATCACCACATAGCAGTGCAGATGGACATGATAGAACAACAGATCGAGTCGATATTCCTTTCCACTGACTTCCAGCGGGTATTGGCTCCCAAGAAACGAAAACCCCATGCCTAACTCCAGCAAGAAGTCTCTGATGTGATTAACAAGACCGCGTTCCAAATCACGTTCCTGTGCGTCATTGGCCAGAGTCAGAAAGTCAAAGTTATAGGGGTCTTTTAACAAATCGCGCGTAAGGTCTGATCGTTCTGGGGGCAGGGTACGTGCAAAGTTGGTAACCGCTCCACCCTGGCGAGCATAAAGGCCACTTTCAATCTGCATCACTAGGATGTTCCGACTCCAGCCATTCTCGACTGTCTTTTGGGCGTACCAAAGTCGTTCTTCGGTATCCTTTAGCTTCTCTAAGAGAGCGATATTGTGCCGCCATGGTAATTGTCCAACGCAGCGTTGGACAATTTGCTCATCAGGCCATGATTGGGCAAAAGCCCTCATATACATAAGGTTCGAGCGAGAAAAGCCTTTTATATCCGGGAACTCTCGCTTCAAGTCCTTAGCAAGGCGTTCGATAACTTTGCTTCCCCAGTTCTCCTGCTCCTGACGATGTAAAATCTCACTACCAATTTGCCAGTAGAGCAGGATCAGCTCTTGATTGACGGCTAAAGCCGCCCTAACCTGAGCCGTACGGATGCGTTGCTTCAAGCCATCAAGCAACGCAAAGTAATTTTCTTCTTCAGGGAACAGGGTAGGGGACTTGGACATGGGAGAGACTGTACTAGAGCCAAGCGTTAAAAACCAGCTTCATAGTACATCAGCACGCCTCAAAGATACTCAAAATTTTGCGTACGCAAAATTTTGATAGATTAGTTATGTCGCCACGACCGTTAGTCAACTTTGCTCGGGAAAGGCAACCTAAGTCCCCCAGTCGCGTGATTACATCAAACCCCAGAATGCAAGTGTTGGCATTCTGGGGCTATCCATACAGATCCTTGTGACTCAATCACAAAGCACCCTAAAGCGTGCGGAGATATTCCAGCAAATCGCCAGAGATTTCAACCACCTCTTCATGGTTACCCACGTCGATGCCTTGTCGAGCCGAGACTCCAAGCTTATTGCCTTGAATAAATAGTCGGTTTTGCTCATCTCTGTAGATAGCCGGGCAAGTGCCGCTACCACAGGGCTTAATTAGGACTTCCAATTGTTCAGACACGATCGACTCCTTCACCTTGAAATAAGGTGCGAAACAACGATAACCGGACAGGGGAAACTCTCCTTACTGTATGGAAAGCCTTTGTTGTTTGTCAAATTAGTCATTACCTATTTGACAACATCGTCAGAATCCATCCTTTCCTCTCCAGCGGCCCGATAGAGTAGCAGCACAAATACAAGGTCATTTGGCTTTGTCGGCTACTGGAAAGGGGAAATCCGGGTGCTGATTGGCTATGAGTGGGTTTCTGACACCGATGATGAGGCGGTGCAGGATAATCAGCATCGAGCACTGCTCAATGCAGGGGTTGATGCATCTGATATCTATCGAGATGTTGAGACAGATCAAGCGGAACGACCGGCTCTACAAACCTGTCTTGACACCTTGCAGGCTGGAGACACGTTACTGACTTGGCGGCTGGATCGCTTGGTAGACAATCGATCTCAGCTCTTGGAGCTTTTGCAAAGTCTTCAGCAACGCAGCATTGGCCTGAAAGTGCTGACAGGACAAGGAGCCGTCCTGGATACAAACCGGCTTAACTTGGGACTGGCGATCGCCATCATCGCTGCCTTAACAGAATTAGAAACACAAGTCTTACGTAAGCGCACCCTAAAAGCTCAGACTGAGGCACGCATCCGAGGGCAAACAATTGGGCCACCTCGCAAAATGACCGCTGAGATGATCCGCCAGGCCATGCTTTATATGACAGAGTCCAATACTAGTGCCACGGATATTGCTGCCATGTTAGGCGTTACTCGTGCCACGCTGTACAACTACCTCAATGGGGATGGCTCGCCTAAGCCAGCAGCGCTTAAGGTTTTACAGGCGCAGGAGGAAGCGTAGATACTGACGTGTCAGATGCTGCTGCCATCAGTTCCTCCTCGACAAATTTGCGAAAAGCGGCTGAATAACCGAGACGCGCGGCTTGCCAGTGAGCCTGAATGGTTGGCAAGGAGAGGAATTCTTGAGCATCTCGCTTAAATCCTTCCAGATAGGTTTTGTCCAGTGTTCTATTGCTGAAGTTCAGATAATGAATGAACGCATGGTTGATGAAAAAGGAGGAAATGATCTGTAATTCCCACTGCTCTGGGTCGAGATTATTGGCTTTTGCGAATTTCTGAAGGATATCGGGTTGGTGCAGCAGTCCTAGAAACAAATCCCGGTGGCCGTTCACAATCGATTGATGATTCAGGCTGTAGTTGCTGGAGACTTGCAGTTTAATAGTCCGGCGCGTTGCTAACCACAGCAGAATATTGGCCACGGTAATGACGCAGGTGAACAGCACCATAAGGAGGCTAGACAGATCATTAATGCTCAAGTCCGCAGTCATGCGGTGGATGCTACGCAACCAGCAGTCGGAATCAAGATCTTTCTGAATGTCAGCCTTATTGTATTTGAGTACAAATTAGAATATTTGAATTTTTGCGTACGCAAAAACCAAAGATACAATCCAACCAAAATGCAACTATCTCAGTTTTTCGAACAGCTAGAACTTTACTAATCCTTGAACCTATGGGCTAAGCACTGAAACCTACGCAGGCACTATCGTAGGAGGCTTTATGCCTTGCTTAGTCCAGAACAGTTGCAAGCCGGACTTGCACAATTCACGGGTACAGAAACGTGGTATCGCTATCGCTTTGGTCAGGCGATTCTCGCTTATTACACCGATGGCATCAAATACCTAGTCGAGAATGCTGATTGCTACTGGTTGCTGACAGAAATCATTTCTGTGCAGGATCAGCCAGCCATCTGTGCCGAGCCTTTTCAGGTTTGGCATTTGACAGTTACTAACGAACAGGCTGCAACGCTAGCTTGCGAGGATGGCAATGATAATATCGTCTTCAGCAAGGATATTCCATACACAGACTTCCCCTTGGAAGAAATCACAGTGTGGGTGGAATACGGGGAGATCGAAGGGGTTATAAAGCCCATCTTGCTGCTGCCTAGCGAACATTGACACAGTTAGTGAGCAAGCGAGTTGCCTACGCTTGCGCTTAAAAACTCTGGGAGGTGGCTTTTCACCTCCCAAATTCTTTGTGGATTAGTCATATCTCATGGACTGGCCACAGCTCTAAGCGATCACCGCTCATCATCACAAGGGGATCTCCTGCCGGAGTTCTGCAAAAGGCGCTAACGCGCTTAGTAGGGGTATCAAAAAAGGGGTATCTAGGCGGCAGTTTTGAGACTGGCCTGAGACGCTTGAAAACAAAGGGATTGACGACAGAGTAGGGGAGAGCAATTTTAGGTATCAAAAAACGGTCGTTTTTTGATACCCTCTTGCCATGAGCAAAAATGAGAAGCAGACCCGCGTTGCGATCTATCTGCGCGTCTCTACAACCGACAAGGGCCAAGAAACCGATAACCAGTTGCTGCAGCTTAACGAGCTGTGCGATCGCATGGACTGGATTATCACCGACACCTACGTCGATCAGGAGTCTGGCCGGAAGGGTAAGCGGGAGAGGGGAGAGTTTAGCCGCCTTTTCGAGGATGCAGCGCGGCGCAAATTTGACCTGGTGTTGTTTTGGTCATTAGACCGTTTTAGCCGTGAGGGAATTCGGAAAACCATCAATTATCTACAGCAACTTGACGGCTATGGTGTTCGCTTCAAAAGCTTGACTGAGCCGCTACTAGACACCGAGAACGAACTGGTTGCCCATATTGTGATTGGCGTGCTCTCATACCTAGCGCAGCAGGAGGCCGTGAAGATTTCGGATAGAACAAAAGCAGGTCTTCAACGAGTCAAAGCACAGGGTAAAACCTTGGGCCGACCAAGCAAATTTGAGCAATGGCATTTAAAGTTAATAGAAATGCAGGCGGTCGGATATTCAAAAGGTCAAATGAGTAGGGAAACCGGACTATCCTATAATACGGTAAAAAAGTATCTACAGTAGTTGATGTATATAGCTTCTACTATCTAGAATATTTTTTAAGGCAAGCTAAGACGGTCTCTCGATCAGAAATAATGGTCAACGTTTCTATCAATCTTTGGTAGTATATTATGGAGTTTATCAACCTTTTTAAAATTGCTGCAAACTTAAATTCCATGCTAATTTGAGTGGTCTCAATAATCCAAACCACCATCCAAATAAATTCCTAGATTCTCAATATCGCCACCAGCGAGACATCTTGATGTAATTGCTTCTACCATTCGATTTTCAATAGCCCTACTTTGTTCAAGCTTAGACCCACTAAGGAATTCATCTTCAGCAGTACGAAAACTTTTTTCCTCATTTGGACTTTGTGCTATTTTCTGCGCCTTAGCAAGCGTACGCACATCTTCCAGCAATTGTCCATCAACCTGAATATCAACGCCAGCCTGTTGCACACTTTGTTCTATGTCAGAGCGAAGCACATTATTTTGGTAATCAGTAGATCGTGTTATTTCGTTTAAATCTATTTTTCCAAGGGCGCACGCATCAAGAAGCGCATCTAAATTAGAATTTCCAGTGCTTAAATAATCTGAGTTTGACATTCATTGAGAATGTCAAATCAATTTAGATAAGTCAACAATTGATTACAGCGATCCTTTTTCGTAAGAAAATGATATTCATTGATCGAATTCTTCAAGCTCGTCAAGGAAAATACTATATTCTAAGTAATTTCTATTAAACTGCTCAGTCCATAGGTTGATAGGATTCCAAATAATAGCCATTAGAAGAAAGGCATTGCTTTGTAAGATCATTCAAGTTTTCTAGAATTTCCTCAGAATATTCTTTTGAGTAAGTGCTGTCATAGCTGGTGACTTGATCTACATACCTTAGAGTTTGCTCATCAATCTGAGCAAACATGACATCCTTGGCAAAATTAGACATATAGAACCCGTTCTCATCGGGCTCACTATCTAAGGAGAAGACCGATATTGGCTGAAATTCACCGGGCTCATAGCTCATACAATAACGGTCACCCTGTTTAGCAAGGATGTAGTAGCCTGCTCCTTCCTCCTGATATAGACCGGGGCGTAAGGGCATAGTCCCAGTGCCTTGCCAAGGCCCATCTGAGAGAGAATCACTCTCTCGAATTGGCGGTTCTATCTGTGTGGGTGGGGCTATCGGCGAAGCCAACGTATTATCTACTGGCTGCTCATACGCTAACTGGGGCTGAGGATTCATAGCATTTAGAAAGCCGATCCAGATGATTGCAACTATCGTTATAGGACTAAAATAGAATGTCCAAGGATTCGGAAAAATCTTCCAAATTCCAGCAAATAAAAACATGAATGGAATTTGGGCGAGCTTGAATTTCTCTGCATTCGCCTGTTCAAAATTTATCAATCCTAACAAGGCAAGAACCTGGCTAATGCACCACTTAAACGGATTTCCATCTGGATCAAAGATTGCATTTATTACCTGGTTTTTCTGACGAGAGCTAATCAGACCCAAGCTTTGCAAGAAAATTCCTACAAGAGTAACAACAGCACCAGTCGTTATCTTGAACAGAAGAGTAAAGGGCATAAGGAATAGACCAATTCCTGGTAGATCTTCTGCCCATTTAATAGTTGCCAATGATATGAACGGGACAATGAGGAACAGTCCCAGTACAATCGTGGTGGCAGTATATCCAACCCAACCAACTGTAGATAGCACCCAATACGTGGGTACCCCCCAAGGCTTACGTTTCAATGCTTGATGCAGGAGTTCCATAGGAAGTTTGGAGAACAACAGTGATACAAGGCATACCAAGTCTCTAAGTCGTTTACGACAAGCGACGTGCCTTATATTCAGTTCAACGGCACTGTTGAGAGAGAATTATGCAAACACCTGTTAGGACATATAAGATTCGTCTCAGATCAGCCCTAAGACAATAGTCAGAACCCCGAGAACAGCATGGCTAACAGTGACCCCAGCTAGGTTCCTGAGCTTGTCATAGTGAATGTTCCACAGAACACCCACTATGAAGGTGGACAGAAGTATATAAGGATCGGCATAGATGATATGGACAAAACTGTAGAGAATGGCTCCCACGATGATTCGAGCCCATTTACCGATCTGCAAGACATCCAAGACGTGAAACAAATATCCACGATAGACAAACTCCTGAAACGGGCATGAAATCAGCGCATAGAAGAGATAAAAAAAGATCGTTAGCTCAGAATTGTCATACCTAGGCTCATTGAGCGCTGCAATCGCGACAGTCAGGATCGCTAGGGCAAAGGTGATCGGAACTAAATCAATAATTGATTTGATAGCGTTCTTTAGCTCTATACCTAAATCCACATTTCGCGTCTTCTTTGACGGCCTTAAGAAGAACAAGACTGGCGTAACAGCCATCAATAAGATGAAGCGCAGCTCAAAGGGAATGAAACGTAAGGCGATTGCCGCAGGTATCAGTACATAGAATATGCCTATGAGAAAGAGAGCTTTAGAATGTCTGATCTGGAATTCCACAGACAATTTTTCCATCTAAACAACGCCAAATTCAGGCCTAGAGAAAACCACACAGACACTCTATCTTGTGGAGTATTTCGCAAAGATATCCCGATAAAGCACGTAGATAATTATCAGAAACATCACCGGCCACATCACCCAAGTTGCAGGATCACTTTGTAACCCAAAAGTGATATCCACCATATTTGAGTTAAAAACACCGATAATAATGAACCCTAATACCGTCAACAAAGAAAGTACACCAGCAAAGAAGCTGGATTCAAATCGCCAAGAGCGATAGATACTGATGCATAGTAAAGTGAGAATTGCTGGATAAGCAAGGACATCAAGACCACTAACTGGTATATTTTCGCCAAAAATCATATCTTTAATAACACGATTTTGATAAATCCTTAAAGGAAGCCAAAGTAGAATTATGAGCTGTGTTGCAACAATATATCGCAAAAATTTCATGCTGTTATAAACATATTTCGAATTAATTTCTGCCCAGAAAACTCCCGACATCAACACAATGATAATGATGCTCATAAAGGCCAGAGCATAAAAGATTCGGCTAGTAGAAAATCCTCCTGTTCCATGCCAAGTTTTATAAGACAGACCGCGGAACATAAACGTGTGATAGCCATTCTTTTCGGCATCACTTAACGTATTACCGTTCGATGAAAATATACGGTACCTTTCTAAGGCTATCTCTAGATCAGCCTTGCGCACTGTCAGTGTCCCGGCATTTGAGTCTATCAGCTCAGAAACATCAAGAATCTCTACTGGTATTTGGGAAATACTGCTCAATTCTGACACAGGGGGACTTACTACAGACTCAGCCCCTGTTCTAATTTCAAAAAGCATCATTCGGTTAGAGCTGAGCTCAATTCCCAGAAAAACGAGTGCAATCGCGAAAGCAATCGACATCTGTCTCCACAGCTTAGGCCTACTCCTGATCTGGCACCAGGCTTTATATAACGTGAAATATCCTCCCCATAAAAATAAGCAGGGATACAGAACAATGTGCGGATAAAGCTGGGCGTAATGAATATATTTAGGTACACTCTCTACCTGAAACCCTTGAAACTCAAAGAAGAGACTTAAGAAAAGACTCCCTGAAACCGTTAATACGGCCAAGACCATCAACATCAACCAAGGCCACGACAGCGGGGAATCGGCAATGAAATCATTCCAGTACGGCAGAGGGACAGCCGGATTGCGAACAATCGTCGGTAACCAACTGGCACCAGGAAGCTGCTCTTTGCGATCAAACTCTTTCCGCAAATGTTCACGGGCACGTCGTACAGACTCAAACAATGAATGGTTATAGGAAAAGGCATCAAGGAACTGCTGTAGAAAAGCTTTGGCCACCTCATCTGGGACTCGCTCTCGCATCACAATGCTCTGTGGAAGATTCAGCTTCGCCAGTTGAGCAGCTAAACCTAAACCATCGCAGGAGTTAAAAATTGCTAGCTGTAACCCGTTATTAATAGCAACAGACAAGTCAGCTTTTAGTTCATCTATGCTTAGCGGCTTCTGATTGGCATTAAGCTCAATTGAACCGATTGAACGATCGGGCAAGCTATTACTGTGACCAGCAAAAAATAAGATATGCCACCCTTTGACTTCACGCAAGGCAGTTTTCAAGACTTCAGCGCTTGGCTGCTCCAGAACTTTAATATAGCCACCACGCCCGCGTGTATTCTTCAACTGCTGAGAATCAAAGGAAATATCAATCTTTTGACCTTGTTCATTACTCCCTGATTCATATTCTGTATCTTGGCGCCCAAGAACAGCCAAAATGCGAACCTGTGCTTTGGGTTGTAAATCACTAAGGCGTTCAAATTGCTGTGTCAGACTGATAGAGGTTTCGGCATAGGGTGAGGTTTCAAGAAACATCTCTCCCCAAGGTAACAGCAGCAATTGCTGATCGCTTGTTTCAATATTTAGTTGAATCTCTTCATTATTCGAAACGTGTTCTCTGAGACAATCTTGCAGACGCTGCCAACTGTCTTGTGACTTCAACCAATCAGTAAATTCATCTTTAAGGAACTTTGTACTCTCACCACAATTCACAGTACGTTTAGAAAGACCTTTCAGTCCCGATCTCTTACCCCGAAGAGCAAACTGTTTAGCGGCTATGTCAAAGTCTCCTCGCCAGTTTTCAAACGCTTGACCTAGTTCCTGAGGAATCGGGGCAAGTGGATAAGCAAATTTGTTTGCATGATCCTGTTCGCCAACGACAATCCTCAGTTTAGCCTTAAGGTTACCGGTATCAGCAGACACCTCCAAATCCAATTCAACTTTTGCCATCGGTATGGAAACTTACGATTCTATAAGTTCTGAAATTTAGGAAACTCACACACAGAGGCAAACATCGTTCCCATCTGTGATGACTTCCAGTTTCCAGTTTAGCCAGATTCTCTAAGCCTGGAAGTTTTCAGTAATGTTGATATTCCCAAGGCTAAGACGCAGACTGAACGAGCTATCGACATCAATTTGAAACGTAAACTCTTTAGCGTTGTCAGCTTGTTTCGTCTGGTCTTCTAAGGCAACATCACCATCAGGATCAAGTAACTGTAGAGTAAGTCCTTGGGGTAAGACATTCCTATCGGCTGAACAGATCCTGAGAAGGATATTTAACTCTGCATCGGGTAATTGCGTCACCTGAAGGACAATGGCAAGCCTATAGTCGCCAAACTCTAATAGCTTTGCCCGTTTCCTAGAAACGACAGCATTAGACTCCTGAACAGTACCAGCTCCACGGTAGCTGGCTGCTAATACCAGCGTCGGCTCTTGCCACAACTCATCAAAAAGATCAGCAAACCACTGTCCGAGGTACACTATGCCCTTGGACAGTGAAGGAACCAACCCACCCGGTGAAGTCGTTTCACTAATCGGCTTCTCATCCATGAGCATGTCCAACGCATCATCTAGAGATGCAAGCTGCCGAACAACTAACCGACTCTGAAACACAGGGCTAAAACCTAATAACTTGGCTTCGTATGCTTCCTCATCAATAGCTACAACAATGTAGCCTAGGCGATCTTCTTGCACCTCAGGTGGTAAAAGGCAAACCTCTTCTCCAGGCAAAATCGGACGGCACTCTAAGCGGCCCCTCCCCAGAATCACCAAGTCAGCTACATCCATCAAGGTTCGACTAACCAGATTCCAGCTTTCACTAGCCTCAAGGTCAGTCTCAATCCCCATGCAGTCACAGTAAAAGCATACGGCCTGAATAGCTAAGGTGTTCAGATACACTTGCCGCGCTTTCTCAGGATCCCTTTGTTCGAGACTAAAAGATTGTGCCTGACGCTTAAAAGAATTCGTCAAGCTAGATGTAAAAGTCAGAGGCTCTGCTAGAAATGTCATGTTCAGTAAGTCTACTCACCAGTGAATTCACGTGTAGAGGAAAGTTCATTTAGCTATCTTTCAAATATCTATCGAAATAAGAACGGAGCTCTTTACGAGATCGCCCAAAGAAGCTGTACATTGTTTGTTCATTGACGCCTAAATTCTCTGCTAGTTTCCGAAGATTTTTGTTATTCATTAAATAAATCACTACTATCTGAAGATTGACATCTGGGCGGCCTCTAATATATCTACTTTTCAAGAATCCATCTGGATCATCTTCGATAATCTGACGTACTTGGTCAGACAAGAATATATGTTCTTGGTTACTTAAAACATCTTCTTGTGTCTTTCTAGATTCTTGATCATCTCGATTTATAGGTTGATAAAGTGATATTTCTTGACTCTCTTTCTGAGCATCAGTATCATCTTTTATTCTGCCTAAAACTTCACGCTCTAATTTAAAGTTCACCCAGGTCATAAATTTTCCCCTGGTCGGATCATAGGTATCGATTTTTCGAACAATATAAAGCCGCGTTTCTTGTAAGGCATCAGAGTAAAGCCCTGGATACTTCCCTCTCCATTTATAGGAAAGCTGGCCAGAGCGCTCAATCAACAGAAGTAAGCGTTGCATCACCTTATTACGCTGCAAGCTCTTTGGAGAATATGCCTTCGCTATTGCTGCCAGCTCCTTAAGCTGGCGATCTAACTCATCCATAGAAGCATTTATTCTCCTGATGTATGTTCAACCACATCTGAGATGCTGACTTCTGAGGATATCTCATTATGTTCTCATTGTTCTCTACCCCTGAATACCTCTCCCATTCATCTCAACGGCATACAGAGAGAAGGATTATGCAAGTTGCACATAATTTCGTTCTTTTGGCTCACTACTTCCCCTCTTTGAGAAGCACAATAATCCGTGACAAATTTGCATAATTTATCAACCTCAGAGCCGTTGAAATGAATACCAGCGCAGTTGGGTAGCCATACAGCAAGGATACAACTGCGCTCACTCGCGGCTGTCTAAAGCATCACTGCTCATACCATGACCATCCAGAAGCACATTCCCCTATCCTCTCTACCTCTCAAAGTTGAGGCTCACGAAAAAACTTTGCAGCAATCCAAAGATGAGCTGCAAGCTTTCATAAAATTCTCTGAGGGGCTGGTTTTTGGAAAAATCGGCCTTGATGGATTGCTCGGTCTTCTTCCTGGCGTTGGAGGCACATACACAGGACTTGGCGGACTCTGGCTCTTATTTCAATGCATCAGGGTGAGAACAAGCTTGCAGGAAAAAATTCTGACTTTCGCTCTCACCCTCCTGGATATCGGAATTGGTCTCGTACCAGCTGCAGGCGACATCCTAGATTTCTTTTTGCGTGTCCACTCCATCATTGGCAAACGCCTGATCGCCCACACCAATATTCAGTTGCAGCTGATTGAGAGAACGCGTGGCCAGTTAGCTCAACACCTGCCGGTTGATGTGGAGGAGCTAGAAGACCTCCTCTTTCGCAATGGCAAAACCAAACAGCAACAACAGATGCAATATTGGATGGCCTTAGGATTCGTCATTCTCATGTTTGGTGGTTGCGCAGTGATGCTCAAGTAAGCCGTCTGAATCAGCAACATCCAGTCGAATTTTGAAAGTCTCGAACTTTTCAGAGAGCGCTTACTCCGTTTTGCATAATTCATGCCCTTCACTGCCGTTGACATAAACAGAAGGCCAAAGTCCTCTGGTGTCGAACATCTGATGGAAAAACTTTCTATTCGGACACTCCCTTAGCCCTAAGTTAGGCCACAGGGAGACATCCACCCTGTCTAATAGCCCATTTCTCTTCCAAAACAAACGGTCTCAAAAACATGACAAACAACCAGTCTTCAAAAGACGGATACTTGACCCAAGCCGCGACTGAACTCGTAAGCGTACTTAATCGGATGGCAGATGAAAACTTACCAGGCAAACTTGCTAGAACAGTAAAACTGCACGCTGGAATCGCCGTCGGATGTATTTTTGTTCCAATTCCCGGTGCAGGTCTTCTAGCCGCTGCTGGCAATACCTGGACGATGTATGTACGCATCAACAGGGAACTCGACCTTCCTTTCGCCCAAAATATTATCCGCAGCCTGGCTACCGGAGTTTTAACCAATCTGGCATCAAATGCTGCAATCCTAGCCGTATTTAGCCTAGGTGCAGCCTTAAAATTCCTCCCTGGCCCTGGCACAGTTGCCTCCTATGCCGTCCTCAGTGCCACCGTTTATGGCGTAACAATCGCAGCTGGCTATGTGTACATGAAAGCCCTCACCACACTGCTAACGAACAAAAGCGTGGAGCAAGTTGATGAAGACGACCTGAAAGCAGTCGTTGTCGAAGTTTTAGATAAAGATAAAGAGTCGATTGACTCAATCTTTAAGAGTGCCAAAGAAGGCTACACAGCTGCTGACTCGGAATTAGAGGGCTTGGCTAATGAACTAGGGCAGCTAAAGCAGGCCATGCAAAAGAGTGCCGTTACTGCCGAACAAGAAGATGCGACGGATGAGATTGCAACTGCAGAAATGGCTGCACAACGGAACAATGCTTCGAGGACGTTCAAGCGGCTCAAAAAGGCCGGTAAGTGGGCCTTGGAGAGCGCTGAACATCTCGAATTAAGCCTTGCTTCTGCATCGCTCAGAACAGCACTCGGTCTGTAGAACACAGGCGAGTGTAAACTGCCACGAGCACTTTCGCGCATGACGCATTTACGTGGACATAAGCGAGAGTGCTCAAAGACTTGAACAGCCCCATCTACTAACACCTTCTGTAGTTTCATAACCGATTTTGCATAATTCCTACGTCCAGCTGCCGTTGACATAAACAGAAGCACAGATGCGGAGTAAACCTGCGCTGCTCGGCTCATCTCCTTCTCTGTATCAAGCCCCTCTTATGTCACATCGGAGGCCCATCGCGATGCAAAAGCAATTCCCTCAGCGGATTATCAGTAAATCAGAAGATATTTGGCAGGCTCTCCTTGCCGGCCAGCACTGGAGTCAAATAGGCGGTCGCAAACTGCAGTGTAGGAACGATATTGTCGTCTTCAATTTGCCGTCCTGGTACCGCTTAGTGTGCTGGATCAAAGAGGGATTGCCCTCCCACAGTGAACTGATGAGCCACCAGCGTTACAACAGCTTTGCTTCTAATACTCGTCGCTAACTTGTCCCTCATTAGGACACATTGTTATGGCTTACACCGACTCCCTCCCAACACGGCTTCTCAAAAGTCCTTGGGGAGCTAAACTTTTTGCAAGCACCATCTTACTAATCTGGGCCATCTTGGCTGAGATCCTGGCCCCACCAAGCAGTTTGCTCATATTGCTCCTCATCCCCATGAGTTGGCGAATGCACCATTTTTGGATTCATCGCCAACAACGTAAACAACGCAACTATTGGTATCTCTTCGGCGGCGGCTTACTCATCATGACTATTATCCTGGGCATTGGCGGGCCTTGGGCCATGATTCCGTGTGTCATGGGCGTTTTCATGGTCGATTGCGCCCTCTCTCGCTATGCCAATGAGCGGTTCCTGCGTGGTACAAAGCTAGCCGACTTTCAAGATGTCTTTCGCCACTACGAAAAGGTTCGCATGATTGGCACTAGCATCCTGTGGGGCGGGGTCAAACGCCCTCTAGGTGAAGCCATGACCCATTTCTTAGTGGCAGGCGCTGCCGGATCGGGCAAGACCCTGACTATTCGGCTCTTTATGCAATCTATCCTGCCCACTATTCAGCCTGGAAGCCAGCGACGAGCTCTGGTCTATGATGCAAAGCGCGACACCATAGCGATGCTGGAGGGCATGGGGGTTACCTGTCCGATTCACGTGCTCAATCCCTTTGATGATCGCTGTATTGCCTGGGATATGGCAAAAGACATCGAGTCGTACGCCGATGTCGAAGCTACGGTCAATATTTTGTTTCCCAAAGACCCTAAGGCTAAGGAAGAGCCATTCTGGCTGGACACCTCACGAGAATTGCTTACCGGCGTTATTAAAGGTTTGATGCTCTACGCCGGAAGCAACTGGACTTTGCGCGATGTGGCAATCGCCATGAGCAATCTGGAATTCATCAAGGCGTTTCTATCTTCCGATTTTGAATTAAAGCAACATCTCGGGGTACTGGGAACGCAAGGTACCACAGCCAATATCATGAGCACGATCGCAGCCAAGATGCGCCCCTATCGCCTAATTGCAGCCTATTGGCACAATGCCCAATATCGCATCAGTCTCAAAGAATGGATCAATTCTGAATCCATCCTCGTCTTGAGCAAAGACCGCCGCGCCGCTGAATCTCTTGATGCCCTAAATCGACTGATCTTTGTTCGAGCAATTGACATGCTGCTCGACAAGGATGATGTGGATGACCCGCATACTTTCGTCATCTTTGATGAATTCCAAGGGGCTGGAAAAATCGACCGATTTCAGGAAATGGTGGAACAAGGGCGATCCAAAGGGATCTCGGCTCTAGTCGGATTCCAAGCTTACAGCGCTGTTGAAGCCGTCTATGGCGAACAAGAGGCTAATGCTCTGATTGGCCAATTTAAGAATAAATGTCTGCTCCGTGCCCAGGACGAAAAAACGGCTCAGTGGATGTCAGGGCAAATCGGTGAGGTTGAAGTTGCCGAGTTGACTATCAACATCGATCGGACGGGGCACGGCGAGAATATTCAAGGCCGGGGCGAAAGCATCCGCAGCAAGCCAGCTGTTATGCCCGCAGAATTCCTCAACTTGCCGCAGCCCAAGAAGGGAGATACCGGTCTCACTGGCTATTACACCGGCAAATTCATCTACAAAACTTCCTACAGTCCCACACAACTGAGTGAGCTGCTAAGCAGCAGTGGCCCCGCCTCCATGAACTTCATGGCAGCACCGACTCACTATGAACGCCTAAAGCCGTGGATCGAAGCTGACTTAGAACGTCTTTGTCTGCCGCCTGGGCTGAAACAGGTTGCCCTTCCCCAACTCACCAACTTCACACTGGAAAAGTCTGATACCGCCGTCACTCCCCAGTCTCTCGCCCCTAATAGTCCAGATGAACCAACTATGACTCCAGGCGAAGTCCTAAAGGCCATGAAAGATGAGCTGGGCTATGGCGACAACTAAACCGTCACCTATGTTGTTATTGAGGCGCGCAATGACGTGGCTAACTCCAAACGCGAAGAACAAACAGAAAAAGCACTGAACAATTTAGAAGTCTTCAAACAACATGAAGAAACTGAAAACCGCGATCTTTCTGTAGAGCAGCACTATCAAAAAGAGTCAGGAGAACAAGTCTGGCGGAATTACGACCTCAATATAAGCACTGAAAAAGACGCTGACAAGACTATCGAAAAAACTCTTAACGCAGTGAGTAAAAAAGAGACAGATATTGCAATTTGCGAGAAAGTCCTAAAGGAAAGGGGAACTGATAGAAATACAACAAATGAGCTATCTAAATCTGTAGCAGATAACAGTCCTGGTGCCATCGATCAGTCAAACCAACAAGAGTATGGTCGAGAGGTCGTGGACAAGGCCCAAGAACGACTCAAACCGCAAGAACACAGGCAACCCCGCGAAAACACCCAACACCAGACAGTCGGTCACGATTCCTCTTACATGAAAAGCATTGAAATGATGAAAGAGCGCGATAGATAAAGGTGATATATTCCCTTTAATTTTTAGATTAATTCCTATAAATTGATTGCATGGAAAGATTCTTTAAATACGGAACAGCCAACCTTATGAGGAAAAAGTTAGATTGGCACCGTGACCAATACACTCGATGGCTCCAGGAGCGATGGGCTAGTAGGTTATCAACACCTTCAGAAGTACTCAATATCATGAAGTACAAATTGTATCGTGAACAGAACTATATTGAATCTGGGCTAAGGACGAAAGCTTCTTTGCCGTTTGATAAAAATATCGAACCGTTCGTTGACACATATTTGAACGAGCATAAATATAAAGGAAAAAATAGGCTGCAATCAACTCGCCTATACTATCCCCTGGAAGAGCACAAAAAACTACGGGCTAAGCTCGATATCCCAGACCCAGCCAATAACAATCCCTGGGACTTTGTGATTCACAAATAGACTTCTGCGAAACACTCTGGCGCTGCCAATTCTCTAACACCGCCCGTATACCCACTTTGTCGTCTTCTTACTGCGTAAAACCATGGCTGATTTACATTTCATTGGTGGGGAAAAAGGCGGGGTTGGGAAATCCCTGGTCGCTCGGGCTCTCACCCAATACCTCATTGACCAGAAGCTTCCTTTTATCCTGTTCGATACTGATCGCAGTAACCCCGACTTGGCTCGCATTTATGGCGAAACCGTTCCTTGCCGTCTAGCCGTCTTCAGTGAAGGTGAAAAATACGAAGACACCGCTAATCAAGTGTTTAACACCGCCACCTCTGAGCGAGTACTGGTCAATCTTCCGGCCCAAGTCTTTCCAGCCATGCGCAAATGGTTTGAGGACAATGACCTACTCGATATCGCTGACGAGGAAGGGGTTACCCCAGTGATGTGGTTTGTCAGTGATGGCGGTTATGACTCTCTCAACTTAATGCGCAAGTCTCTGGACTACTTCAAGGGCCGGGTACAACATGTCATCGTTCGTAACTGGGGCCGTAATGAGTTTGAGGACTGGGACGAGGTATTGGCCGGAACGGAGAACAGTCGGCTCACCGAACTAATAAAGACATACCAGCCAACCATCATCGACTTTCCCAAGTGGATTGGCATGGCCGATCGCAATCAAATTGATGCGCGCTCCCTCACCTTTGGACAAGCTCGTCAGGATAAGCAACTGAGCGCCATCTCACGACAACGAGTCAAAAAATTCTTACGGCAGGCATA
>JBCDAJ010000092.1:0-26659 GCA_039185935.1 Cyanobacteria bacterium P01_F01_bin.56
AGTCAAGCTCATCTCAAGGCCAAAATTCTCGACTTCATCGACTACTTCAATCGCACCATGGCCAAGCCCTTCAAATGGAACTATACGGGCAAGCCTTTGACCTCATAATGGCTGTGCTCATTTATGCCATCGAGTACTAGTCTCATAATGGCAATTAGCGAGAGCGCTAACTCGTCAGAGTTGAATTGTCGTACTTAGAGAGACTTCGCATTGCCAGAGTGTGTGAGTCCTCAAAATCTAAGTTTTGTGCGGGCGCACCAAGTTTCAGGAAGGCGCAACTGAACAATTCCTGAATTTGACCCAAGTTTTTCTGAAGATTTCCCCATCGACTCATCAAAAAATATCAGACATCATGAAAACGTGGTCAGCAGAACTGGCTTACTGTTGTTACCCCCTTATCAACGATGTCATCTCCTGTCTTAAATCTGTCCTCTTCACTTGAATGTCCTAAATGTGGCAAGAACACCATCGTTAGCCACCAAAGCGGTGTCTATCAGTGTTTGAGCTGCAATTTTGAACGTGACCTAGGCACCGAAGACACAATAGTGCCGAAACAAGCCGGTATCGGCGAACTATTTTTTGCGATCGGCGGTTTTTTGGTCACAGCAGTTTTAGTGCTGTAATGACTTAAGCCTCAACGAGCTTAGCTGCCTTGAGGGCTTGAGTATAAACATCGTATGTTCGCTGCGCCCATGAACTTTGTCCGGCGTAATGGCTTGCCACTACGGTAGCGCTTGGAGAGCTCGCGTCAGGTGCAAAATCAAAGTTCAAAGTTCACACGTGCAACCGCTGCAGGATTAAGCCTTTGGCTTTTCTAGACATGGGAACCTAACGGCAAATGGCGGTGGCGACCTGGAAAAGCGCGACCGAGTACTCGGTGGTAGAAGTTGCCCTACCGTTCCAGTTTCTAGCTCCCCTTGCACCACTGCCCCTCTGCTCTAGAGAACGGTATGCAAATTTACGCCGTACGGTACTAATTTCACGGCAACGTAGAGCGTCACGCGGTGCCGATGCGTGTACGCCATTTACCAGCCCCGATTTTTCGGGCGATCGCTAGCCTTAGCGGTGGTGTCCTCCAGCATGCGGCTTGTCTTTGTAACAAGCTCAGTTAAGGTCTCCACTGCAGTTGGTGATTGCTGCACAATTGTATTCAAGTTGACCCATGAGACGATCTCACCACCATAGTTTTCTCTTTCGAGCCGCTTGCGAAGGGTTTAAACTCCTCGCGCTAATGTTCGCTGGCTTCATCTGTGCGTGTCTGTTTCTAGCACCCTTTGGTCCTGCTGTGCAGGTCGCAGTACTCGTACAAACCGCAATGCCATTTTTTGTGCGGCTAACGGCTTCGTTAATCAGCCTAATCATCATTGCCGGTTTATTAGAATCACTCGAATAATCTGCAAGTCCTGGGTCCCTGTGGCAGCTTGCTTAGCTGCCACTGATGGCGACTGTACCCTGCTGCACCAGCCACTGCTGGAGCGATCGCTGAATCAAGGCAATCGTCAAACTGGGTTGTTCTAGCTGCGGAGTGAGTCCGACATGTTCAATGATTTCGAAGTGTCGAATCGCATCAGGATTCAGCGCGACTAATCGTTCTCCTAATTCAACCCCAGTAAATTGAGCTTCTCTGCCCCAAAATACGACCGTCGGCACGGTGAGTTGGGGAAACCACTCTGCCAAGTCAAAACATAGATCACCCCGAACAAACGACAGAGCCGCGTATGCGGCGTTGGGTTGGGTTGCAGAGGCCAAGTATGCTGCCACCATTTCATCTGTGATGAGGTCTGGGTTGGCAAACTGGCGGTCAGTCAAAAAGCGATGAATCCCTGCGGTCGTGGCGATCGCGGTTTGATACAGCACTTGGTCTAGCCAGGGCATGCGTAAAATCTGGGGCAATAAGCCTTGACTAAAATCTTTGTCAAAGTCAGAGAGTCCGGCAGGCGTGACTAAAACCAGACCCGCAACCAAGTGAGGATGATGGACCGCAACTTTGACCATGATGGCGGCCGTTAGGGCGGAAGCCAGCACAATGGCCCGTTGTGGAGCCAATTGCTGTAGTAGCTGAACGAGGAGGTTTTCATAATCGTCTAGTTGGTAATTCCGCGCGGGGTGATCAGAATTCCCCCAACCGGTTAAATCTGGGGCAATCACTCGATAATCAGTGGCAAAAGCGGGATAAACTTTTGACCATTCATACGATGAAGACCCACCGCCAAAACCGTGAAAGAATACTAAAGTTTGTGTTGGCTGAGTCGCCACCGGCCAAAACTCGGGTTGCGGTGCTGCGTAGGCGATCGTTCCCAAGTCGGTTACGACCGATCGCTGCTCAAATCCTGGTGCAATCAACATCCGGCATTTCCTCAACCTTGATCAGAACAGTTTGCCAACAACGCTATCGGTTTCTAGCTGGGTGGTGATAGCTCTCTTAATTATCTTGGTGATTTGTCTGTTTGGCATGCGGCTAAAGCGGGACTTGAGGGCAATGACGGCAGTGAAATCCGGAATTAGGAGTGGCGATCGCGTAGAGGGATACTCTCAATAGCTAACGAAATAGACGGAATAGTCTGTTAAGTTCGCAGTCAATTGATAAGCGGTAACGGTAGGCTATTGAGAGTAAGCAAATAGGCATGAAACTGATGCCCAGTCTGGGCTGAGAAACTTGAGTCCTGATTTGTTCGTCTACTCTATTTAGTTCTGTTGCATTAATTCAATGGTTTCAAGACTTTTTTCGGTGAGTGTTTTGAGTTTAGGTTTAGCAGCTCTAGCGTTACCAGCAGTGGCTCGTCCCGAAATTGCCAGTGGTGATCAATGGCTTGAAGGGGTCAGCCAAGAAGCCTGTCTCAGCCGCGCCGACGATTTTATTAGCGAATTGAACGTTCCCAATCAAGCCGGTGATATTGACCGCACAGGATACTTTGACGACGGTGTTTTCCGCATCTTGTGTTATGTCGGCGGCGAAGACTCTAGTATGCTACTCGTGTTTTCGGCCCATGATGAGAGTGCCGAAGTGGCAACTCAGTTTCTGCAATTTGCGCTGGAAGAATTGGCCGATCAGATTTTAATCGGCGAGCCCCAAGCACTTTAACCAAGACGCATCATTGTCGGGTGAGAGCATCGATGCTGGCCGCTACGGTTTTTGGTCTTGGCAGTGAGCACATCCCAGATTTGTCTAGTCATACGATGCTTTTAGGGCGGGTATTTTGCCCGCAAGCAGGATTAACAAGCAAAAGTGGGATGCGCTCTAGGCGGTGAATCGACATTAAGGGAGTTGAGCTTAAATAACATCCCACCGAAACATCCCACCGACCCTGCTACCCATCCACCCTGCCACAGTCTTGTCCGGGTGCCTTATTTTCAAGCCGATCCCTAAGCTGAAATGGTCTGAACACACGCGGTTTGCTGTGGCCTGACCAATAGCGATCGCCAATACAAGCAAGCCTCGATTTCCCCGCACACCGGCCTCAGGTCTCGAAATGCGCTCGACGTCCGCTTTAGTCTCCAGTGAGAGCCGCTAAGCCACGGCGATAAATGGTTTGAGCATATTCTGTCCAGGCTCCTTGGCCCCAGTAGCGAAAGCAACTGGTTTCTAACAACAGGTTATGGAGCAAGGCCCGATGATACTTCGGCGATCGCTCATCGGCTAACCGACCTGTTTGCAAAGCTTGGTGAAAGCGAGCACTGAGCTGTTGCATGGGCTGCATAACGTTGGCATAGCCTGCGACCCAACTGCGATCGCTCGTCCAAGATGAACCTTCCATGTGAAAGTTGTCATCGGTCTCGTGAATGGTTGCGATTGCCGATTCTACTGACGCTGGCGTGGGGCGATCGCCGACGGCCTGCCAGAGTCGATGCTGGCCAACTGCCTGACAAGTGGGGAAACTGGCTTCGGAAACCCCAGCCGCAGCCAACAACTCGAGGTACTCAGTCCCGAGGAAACCGACTGTCCCCACGCGACCACTGCCATGTTGACGCATCTCATGCCAGCAGCGTTTGAACATGCTGGGAAATTCATTCATCATGACACCGCCATTTTCACCATCGCTGATTTGTGACACCAGCGGCGGTATGGTTTGCCCGCCTAGGTTAACCGGTTGTAAGGTTTTAGCCTCAGCGAAGGGCTGCATTTGCCCCACAAGCTTGGTGTCTGACCCCTGAGTTTTGATGAGCACCGTAATGGTTGCCGTCTCACCTTGGGAGTTCTTGACGATCAACCGATGGGGGAGATGGGGCTGCGAAATGCCATGGCCTTGTACCGTTTCAACGGTGTGCTCTTGCACCATCATCCACTGATAGCCGCAGTTTTTAAGTGCTTTGACTAAGGTAAATAGCGTGTCGGGATGGTTGGGTAAATGCATTTCTGGCGGCGAAAAGCCTCGTACCCGCGATAAAGCATCCCACCCGAACAGGGCCGCAAAGTGATGCTGCCAGGCGCGAATGTGCAATTCTATATCTGGAATCGGGGTCGAAGGCGCAACGGCGTGACCCCAAAAAGTGCCAAGCCACTCAACATAGGGCTGATATTTGACATCGCAGGTGATGCGCCGCAGCTTGTCTAAAATGTCGTCACGCTGCATCTGCTGAAATCCCCACAACAGCGTGCCTGAGTAGTCAAGCATGACGCGCGGATTGCAGCCTTGTTCGACCAATTCGGGAATAAAGTCACCCATGCGGGCATAGCAGTAGGCAAACGGTCCGGCATTGTGGTTGTCCCCGTCGTAGGGGTGCTCGAACATATGCTGAAGGTTGCTAATTAGCTGCCCATTATGTCCAGCCGGAATCGTGGGCTGGTGCATGTGCAGGGCGATCGCAAACCCCGCAGAGATATCAGCCAGCCTGAGGTTGGTGCGCTCTAGGTAAACGGGTTCGGGGTTCTGGATGGTGGCTTGGATGCGATCACTCCACCCGGCTAGGGGGGGCATATCGTCAATAAGTTCAGGCAGGCGATCCATGATGGAGTGGGCAACAGTGGCAACCATGAAACCTCGATCACGTCAGGTCTTTATCAGTGTCTCACCGTTCGCGGTCAAGTGAGCTGAGTCTATGCACTTGATAAACATTCTTTAACAATCATGACAAAATAAAACATGCTTCTGGTGGCTCAGAGCCGTTTTCCGGCTTGGCCGTTGGTGTCTCCATCAGCCAGATTTTGTGACAAGGCGGTAAAAGGTCTTTATGTCGGCCCCATAGCGGCTTAGTCCGGAATCGTTCCTTGGGTTACTCAACCTCTCACCCCAATCAAGTAAAAACCCCTCATCGGTTGCAGGCACCATCTTAGATCGGACTCCCAAACGTTGCAGGGATAGCAATAAAGCGAACTCTTAAACTTGGAGAAACCGACTCGTGACGGCCCCAGATGTCCCTGTTTTTACCTGGCCAGTGGAGATATCAGGGGCTTGTGTGTCAGTCTTGCTGGATATGGACTGTCTGGTTCACGTGTGGAGGATGTGAACGGTTAATGTCGGTTTTGGTCGGCAATTCACTGACCCCACAATCCTGACCTGGATCTTGTGCTCTAATCCAGTTGAGTAACCGCTCTGGCAGTTCCAAAGGGCCGATAATTTTGGCGCGGGGTTAGTCTACGGAGGATGGGGATGAGACCAATTCCCCTGCTACGCTTGACGGGATGCCCCCGTAAGGCGAATTTTTCAAGGTATTCATCCCGATGGCATCAGGGCGCAGTGCAAGAGAGGAGAGATGAGATGTCAACAACTCGGCCGTCTAGTGAAGAAATGCTGCAGGCGCTGCGATCGCAGGTCAGCGCTGAACAGCGTGAGCATAATGGCAACGGCCCTAATCCAGCTCCTTGGACAATTGAAGATAGCGAAGAGCTATATCGCATTCACGGTTGGGGCGATCCCTACTTTTCGATCAATGCGGCTGGGCACGTTATGGTAGCGCCGCGTGGCGATCGCGGCGGCTCATTGGATCTTTATGAATTAGTCACGGCACTGCAGCAGCGCAACTTAGGGTTGCCGATCCTAATCCGGTTTTCGGATATTTTGGAAGACCGCATTGAACGGCTCAATGCATGTTTTGCCAAAGCGATCGCCCGTTATAGCTACAGCGGAGTGTATCGGGGGGTCTTTCCGGTGAAGTGTAATCAGCAGCGCCATCTGGTGGAAGATCTCGTGCGCTTTGGCCAGCCTCACCAATTTGGGTTAGAGGCAGGGTCCAAGCCAGAATTGTTGATTGCGCTGGCCACGCTCGACAATCCCGGAGCGTTATTGATTTGCAATGGGTATAAAGATCGCGAATATGTCGAAACCGCGATGCTGAGCCAGCGCCTAGGCCACACCCCGATTATCGTGCTGGAACAGTTGGACGAAGTGCCCCTGGTGATCGAAGCGAGTCGACGGTTACAGATTCGGCCTCTGCTCGGTGTGCGGGCCAAGCTGACCAGTAAAGGCATCGGCCGCTGGGGTGGCTCAGCCGGCGATCGCGCCAAATTTGGCCTCGCTATTCCCGAAATTCTCAGTGCAGTGGAACAGCTCAAAGCGGCTGACATGTTGGATTGTCTGCAACTGCTGCATTTTCACATCGGCTCGCAAATTTCTGCCATCAGCGTGATCAAAGATGCCCTGCGAGAAGCTTGCCAGATCTATGTAGAACTCTCTGAGCTGGGTGCTCAAATGGGATATCTGGATGTCGGCGGTGGCCTGGGTATTGACTACGACGGCTCTAAGACGAACTTTTACGCCTCCAAAAACTACAGCATTCAAAACTACGCGAATGATGTCGTTGCTGAGGTGCAAGAAGCCTGCTCAGCGCGAAATTTGCCGGTGCCAACGCTGATTAGTGAGAGCGGCCGGGCGATCGCTTCTCATCAATCTGTATTGGTGTTTGACGTGCTGGGCACCAGCGATCGCCCAGGGTTAGAGGCCGTTGAGGCCCCCCTTGCCGATGATCATGCTCTGCTGCGCGAACTTTATGACACCTACGCCAATGTCACCATCAATAACTATCAAGAGGCCTATCACGACGCCGTTCAATTTAAGGACGAAGCTGTTAGCCTCTTTAACTTTGGTTATTTGAGTTTGACCGAGCGGGCGAAAGTTGAGCGCCTCTACTGGGCTTGCTGCCGCCGGATTTTGACGCTTCTCAGTCACGAAGACTACGTACCCGATGACTTAGAAGAGCTCGAAAAGAACCTCGCGTCAATCTACTACATCAATTTGTCCGTGTTTCAGTCGATGCCCGATGCCTGGGCGATCGATCAGCTCTTCCCCATCATGCCGATTCACCGATTAGATGAGGAACCCACCAATCGGGCGACCTTAGCGGACCTCACCTGTGACAGCGACGGCAAAATTGAGAAATTCATCGACCTGCGAGACGTCAAATCCGTCCTAGAGCTGCATCCCCTGCGAGCACAGGAACCCTATTATCTCGGCCTCTTTCTCGGCGGTGCCTACCAGGAAATTATGGGCAACTTGCATAACCTGTTTGGCGACACCAACACCGTGCACATTCATATGACCCCTAAGGGGTATCACATTGAGCAGGTCGTGAAAGGTGACACCATGACGGCAGTGCTGAGCTACGTGCAGTATGACTCGGAAGATTTGATTGAACATATTCGTCGCCGCTCCGAGCATGCCTTACAAGATGGCGAGATTACCATTCAAGAGGCACAGTTGCTACTCCGGCATTACGAACACAGCCTCAACCATTACACTTATCTGTCAACCGATAAATGATGAAAAGAGTGGCTAGCTGCTCCCTTTGGGCCGTTCGATGGCATGAAGCCTCAAGGGCTATCGTCACCCTTTATCTGAGGTGCCAATAAATTGGCGATCGCAGAACACATTATGGGGTTGGGCTAGCCTTTTATCTCACCCATACTTATGGAGATGATGGACTCTACATTGCGGAGATTGTACTCATGCATCTCCTAATCGGGCATTGCGAAATAGAGAGAAATTGGCCCTGCTTTTGTAAATTGCGTTGATATAGGATGCTCAGGCGGCAAAGCTGAGGACTGACGCAAAAGCCATCTCAATCTCCAAATCTGGAGATGTTGAATCTGATTTCACTAGGATTGGGGATTCAGGAGTCAAAATCGGATTCAACTGCGTCAGTCCTGAAGCTTTTAGTTCATGAGATCACACATCGTTAAAGTCAGAAGATGCCCCATTTTGGGGCACCCGGTCGAGGAAGCATTCTGTTTGGCAACACCATCAATGTCCAGGCAGTCTATTCTGATTTTGGAAAGGGTGAAACCAGTAAAGTCAGACCTTCGCGCTCAATCACTTCAACCCAAGTACCTGGAGCGAGTACACAGTTGATCTCGGGTTGCAAAAGTCTCGCTGGCCAATAAGTTGCTTGAAAACGAATTCGCCCCGAGTAATATCCATTAATTGTCTGTACAACACGGCCGCGCCCCTTAAAAGAAAAGTCCTCAGTCTGTTCAAAGAGTGTCTGGATACCCATAGATTGCTCCCTCGAAAACCGGTTAAGGATATGGAGATACTACGGGGAAGCACTAAACCACTTCATCAACCCTTTATGAAGAGTTCAGTGCAATTACGAGAAATATCAGGTGCTCATTTCTGAAAGGTTGAATGCACTTTTATGCAACTGCTCAAGCCCCCTCTTAGGGCTGGAAGTCGCATAAGCGTCTGAAGCGCCTATCCAGAAGGAATTTAACTACAAATACTATGACTTTTCATCAGACCACGAAAGGTCACAAGGGCGATCGCAACAAAACTTGAGTATAAATACTGAAGATGTGAAGTGTTAGAGGTTCCCATTTCAGAATTGCATGAGCTAAGATGCGGCTGACAACTTCATAAAATCAACACAATTGAGTCTATAACTCAATGCTTTTCGTGCATCTCAGGTGTTTTGAACTGATCAAGAGTCTTCGAATCAACTTCTGTCATCCTCACAGATGCAGATAGTTTTCTTTACTGCCACAGGGTGTTCTCCATCAACGGGTCAAGTCATGAAGTGTATTTACTTACACTTCCATGTTGTGGTGGAGAACTAGCAATTTGACTGAATGCTACCCCTGAAAATAACCAATGAAATCGGCTAATTTACAGTCACCCAAGATGCGTTTTCTGGTTGTTGATGACCATGCGCTCATTCTTAAGGGGACTGTCTCTGAACTGCAGGATTTTTTTACAGAAGCTGCCATTCAAACGGCAGCTTCTGTTCAACAAACCCATTCGTATCTAGATGAGTGTTTGCCCAACCTCATTTTACTGGACCTGTCTATTCCTGAAGAACCGGGTGGTCATGCCCGAACTGAGGTGGGTCTAGAGCTGCTTAAGTCACTCATGCAAACCTATGAGAGTCTTAATTTTACTATCTTAAGTAGCTACATTCAAAGACTGGTGACCATAGTCGGTGAGATTGAAAACCATGCCGGTGGCTTTACCGTCGTCGACAAAAACTTCTCAATTAACGAAACAGTTAAAAGAGTTAATTGGTCGCTTCAAGGCATTACCCATACCAAAGATATTAAAGGATTAAGAACAGGGGTTGAACTACGGCCAGAATGGCTACAAGTCCTCAAATTAGCCTTTGAAGAGGGGTTACAAGATAAAGCGATCGCTGAAACAATGTCTGTTTCGACGCGCACGGTAAGGCTTTATTTCACCAAACTCCAAGATGCTTTAGGCATTTATCCCGAAGATTGCAACGGGCAAATTAACCTCCGTACGCAAACGGGCATCGCTGCTCGCAAGATGGGCTTAATAGATTAGGGGAATCACCATGAAAAAAAGGTTTCCGCGTCAACCCTTTAGTCTAAACTCCGAGAGTTTTGGCTATCTCTTGCCTGGTTTTTTAATCGTCATTGCAGTCTGCCTAGCAAGGTTTTCAGGGTTGCTTGAGCCATTTGAGCTCTTCTATTTTGATTTACTCATGAATCTGCGTTTGCCCGAAGCGCAAGACGAGAGATTCTTTTTGATCAATATTGACGAAGATGATATGGCGGCGATGGGCAACCCCTCAACAATACCCACTGAGGAGTGGGTTAACTTGCTCAACGAAATTCAAACCTATGAGCCAGCAGTCATCGGCTTTAAAGTGCTAACTGATCTAATCGAGGATGGCCCAGAAAATCAGGCACTTAATGATTTAATTGCCCAACAAGACAACATCATCGTCCCGGAAAAAATCTTACCGCCGTTTATCTACCCACTTAGCCAAGTTGATGACAGTAGAGTTGGGTTTGTTGATGCACTACCTGATCGCGATAATAAGTTAAGGCGATCGCTGCTCGGTTCTAGGGATGTCAAAGAGGATACATTCAAGTTCTCTTTCACCTTACTATTGGCCAAGCATTATCTCGAAGCGAGAGGGCACAAGTTAATCAATGGAGAAGTCGATGAAAGCGCGATGCAATTCGGTGATACTGAAATTCCGCGACTCTATCCTAATACCGGTGGATACAGCAAAATAGATAACGGTGGTGTTCAAGCAATTGTCAACTATAGAAACGGACAGACTCCGTTCAAAAAGGTTTCGCTACAGGAATTCAAGACTAAACAGTTTGAGCCTTCTGATTTGACAGAAAAGATCGTCATTATCGATACTTCTATCCCAAGGCTGAGATTTTCCATTTCGACACCACTCAATTCCCAAGTGGATAGTCTAGAAGTATCTGCCCATTTCATTAGTCAAATTATTAGTTCGACCTTAGATGATAGACCCTTAATTAAAGCTTCTAAAGAAGTTTGTGAATATGTTTTATTCGGGCTTTTTGGACTTTTTTTTATAGTGGCAACAAGTGTTTCTAAAATCAAACCAAATGTTCTCCTGATCTCATCATTAGGTTGCTTTCTACTATTCTTTTCTATTGGCTATTTCAGCTTCGCAAGCTTTGGGTACTGGCTGGTTTTGGCTCCTCAGGGAATCACTATGTTGCTGTGGAATCTTGTGTACTCTCTAATTTATAGTCAGAGGGCAGGAGAGCGAATTCGTATGGAAGAAACACTCAAAATAGAAACAGAACGTGCAAGAGCAGATGACCGAAAAAGAACAATTGAGAGAGCCTTTGAAGCCATTCACAACGGACCACTTCAAGAGCTTTCAATTATGCTTAAAGGGCTTCAAGACAATAAAGAATTTCCCGATATTACAGAACCACTAAAGAAATTAAGTCAGGATATTCGGAATATTGGAAAAAATCTAGAGCAGAATTTTTTAGAGAGTGAAGAGAGTCTTTATCTGAACGAAGATTGTACTTTAGATCTCAATAATGAGCTTCATGAACTATTCTATTTGGTTTATTCAGAGACTTTAGAACGAGACTTCCCTGTATTCAGGTCAGCCAAAAAAATCAGATCTTTTGATCCTATCCGAATTGAGATTTGTCATGATACTAAAAGAGACTTATGTCGGTTCTTAGAAGAATCTATTTGCAACATTGGGAAACACTCTCCTAAGACCTCAAAAATCAGCGTCTTGGGTAAGTGGTCAAAGGAATTCTATGAACTCATTATAGAAAATGAGCTGTCTTCATTAAATAACATGACTGTTTCTAGCATAGATACAAGAGAGGGTGAAGGAACGAGGCAGGCAAGACGACTAGCCATGAAAATCGATGGCCAATTTTTTCGATATTATATGCGACACAAAGTAGTTTGTATCTTGAAGTGGAAGCTATAGTGAAAAACTTTAGTAAGACGACTTGATCTTCGACTAGAGTGGAAGATAGAGTAAATCCCTCCTTTAGAAATAGACAAAAGGAGGGATGTTTCAGTTATCCTCCTATAAGTCGCAAAGATAGAGCCGTTGTTGTTGGTCCACTGCTCGGAGATCCTGTATTTTGAACAGGTATGTAGTTTGAAAGATTTGCGTAATAGCTATGTAATTGCAATAGCGGCAGCAGCAAAAGAGCAGAGAGTGTCAGCGGATAGACAATCGATCTTCTCTGCATTAATAATCCTGGATTCAAGCCAGGTAGTATTTTCTGGGCTGTTAATGCTAGACACAATCGGCAACAAGGAATCATTTTCTTACCCCTTCAGGTTATTGAGTTCGATAGGTAAGCACGGACAAACATATTGATATGGCGAAACATCAATATAGTTCGCGCGTACTATTTGCATGTACTGGTAGGGCACTTCATACTTCAACTATTCCACTAACGAAGAGTCAGGAAAATGTTTATAAACTTCACGTTATGCCTACAAACTTGTATGCGACGAAAGGAAAAGCATAGCTCTAAAGATTCAATTTAATCACTCATCCTGAGTTTGCCAAATGACGCTGGGCTTCGCCAAACTCAACCCAAACGGGGAAATGAGAGGTTGGAAATTTTGTCTATCTGTTGTACACGGAAATAGTAAAGAAAGACTATAGGGAACTTGATTCAACCACCTATGTGTTGCTATAACCTGCAACTGCAAGGATATAGGGTATTTGCGATAAGGCTGTTCGCTTGCATTAGAAGCTGTAGAATGCTCAAAATCCTTGTGTGACCCAATTTTCTTGCGCAAGATAAACAGAAAGAACCCTGAATTAGCGAAAGCCTAATTCAGGGTTGCTACATATAGCGGTGTTCACTTTGGTTAAGTACACTTTCAAGCTTCGATGCCTTTTTATGTGGAATCCCTCTGTGCTTGATTAGCCTGCATGCCGCTATAAACTCAAAGACCCTCGCCGCAAGCGGACGGGGCATGAAAGCAGATCTGCTCTCGAACCTAAAGATTTGAATTACAATTTTTCCTTCTCGCTGCAGAACAGCGGGGAATCTACCCTTAGTAGATTCAAAGGCATAGATTGCTGTTAGATATTCAGGCAGAATGGGAGACTGCTATCGTCGCTGGTCCACGGGGGACTGGGTAAGGATCCTGGGTTGGAATATATTTGGATTGCTGGCGGCTCAATGCCCCATTGTGGAGCATCATAGAGCTGCTCAAGAAAAGACTGAGTAAGACTATCTTCATTTTTCCCCCTTATAAGGTTCACCAAATCCGATAGGGTAGATGCCGCTTCGAGGGTACGAATGAGACGCATCGACTAATGCAAACTATGCACTAGTACATTTGTACTGTACTATGGTCAGATTAAAGAGATCCTGCATCATCCCTACAGTTCCCTCTTCTTGCGTGCCAATGTCTTTCAGGAAGCTTCTGAAAACTTTACGTCGAGCTTCTGTTGAATAGTCGGTTTAAGTCGCGTCGGCTTTCGCCCTAATGAATTCTGAGTTCCAGTGGGATAATGCAACCAGTGAACTGGCTGTAGTCAAACCTGACAGAGTCTCAATTTATCCCAAGGTGCAGTAAGCCTCGCCGCCTTGCTCAATCCAGCCGCAGATGAGGCCGGTAGTCGATTGGGCTGAAGCACAACGCCCTGCCGCGTCGATCACGATGACGCCGCCTTCGCCCTGCACCCGGTCAACCAGATAGTCAATGCCTGCTTGAGCCGCCGCTGCGACATCCAAGCCGCGCCATTGCACAAACATGGCAATGGTTTTGCCCAGCACCGTCCGCAAAAACTCCTCGCCGTAGCCCGTGGCTGATACCGCACAGGATTCGTTATCGGCAAACACGCCAGCGCCGATAATTGGGGTGTCGCCAACGCGGCCCCAGTGATTGTTTACCAGGCCGCCAGTGGAGGTGGCCGCCGCGAGGTCGCCATAGACGTCACGGGCGACTGCACCCACGGTGCCCAGCTTTTCCGACGGGCTGACGCGCTCGTGGTCGAGGGTGATGCGTCCGGCGGCTTTGGCTGCTTTGAGCTGCTCAATGCGCGCTTGGGTGATGAAGTAGTCTTTGGGGCAGCGCTCTAGGTCGCACAGTTTGGCAAACTCTATCGCGCCTGCACCCATCAGGAATACGTGTTTGCCATGCTCTAGCACTTGCCGAGCGAGGGCAATGGGGTTCTTGATTTCACTCACACAGGCCACCGAGCCCGCCCGCAAATCCACACCGCTCATCAGAGCGGCGTCCATTTCTACCTGACCTTTGGCATTGAGCACTGACCCACGGCCGGCATTGTAAAGCGGGTCATTTTCTAGCAGGGTGACGCAATATTCGACGACATCGATCGCGCGATCGCCCTGGGCTAGGCGCTGTCGCCCCTTGGCTAAAATGGTGTGAATGCTTTGACGAAACTCCGCCTCACCAGCTTCGTATTGCAAATCTTCGAGGGAACCTGATCCGCCATGGAGCATCAGAGAGTAGGCGTTAGACATGAATGAGTGTGACCCGCTTGGTCGCGAGAAATTTTGCTTAGGATTTAAATTATAAAATAAATCTTAAGACACTTTTATCCCGGTTGATAGGGCTCCCCTGAAAGTGGGTAAGAGATCGGCTTGAAAATAAAGTACCCGGACAAGACTGTGGCAGGGTGGATGGGTCGGTGGGATGTTATTTAAGCGCAACTCCCTAATCACTGAATCTCGCTTGGATCACAAACAAGGCCGCAACGGAGCCTTTTTGGAGGATCTGTCGTTGCGCCAGGATGGCTGATGATGTCAGGAAACAGTGACCATCAACTGTCTGCCGCCGCGATCGCGGCTTTTGGGGCCAATTCATCCAAAATTTGAAAGCGCACGTGATTGATCGCTAAATGTCGGACGGATAGGTTTTCGGGTTTGTTGTCGGCATTCATTTTGCTAAAGGGAATGCCTTTACCGAGTTCCATGTGGTACCAGGCGAGCCCCATAAAATAGCGCTCTGGATAAGGACCCCGCTCAATCACGTCATCCACGTTGGACTCCATGGGTAACCAGCCCACCCCAGGGACATAAAACTCTAACCAGACATGATTGAAATCGGGTTCTAAAGGCAAATGGCGATAGTCTGGCTGGGCTGGGCATTTATAGCGACCAATCGTGCGACAGGCGATGCCATTGAGGCGAGCCAGGGCCAGCAACACGCCCACATATTCACCACAGGAGCCGACCCCGCGCTCTAAGGCAATATCCGGCGTATCAATCGTCGGTTGAATGCCGTAGGAGAGGCGATCGTACACATAGTTGCGAATGCGTAGCATCTTGCGCAACACATTGGTTTCCCGACCGGCTCCGTCACGCGCCGCCGTTTGAATGATGGGTGTGTCCATCGCGAGGTCATCATCATCCACTAAATACCGTTGAAACCCTGACGGTAGGGATTGTTCAGCATCAATATCGTCCGGCGTGAGGAAATATTTCAGGCTGTACATTTCGACGATCGCCTTCCACCCCACGAGACCGCCTTGAAAAGGCTGCAAGCGGTCAAAGCGAAAGACCGCTACCTGCTGTCCATCCTGCTCTTCGACGGTGCAAGGATGACCAATGGGTTCCACATGGCGAACCTGCTGGCGCAACGTATTGGCGGGGAGCGCAATGCGCCACTCGACATTGTCCAGGGTGACGGCATCGAGTTGCGACAGTTCTTCGACGTAAGACATCTCGACCAGGTAGCCATTCGACAGGGTATAGCACTCGTCCTGGTTGGTGTAGATGTACAGGGGGTGGATGAAGGTGCGATCGCGAAAGGTTAATTCATAGGGCGATTCATCATTAGGGTTATCGCGAATGTACGGTTCCTCATCGGCATAAACGACGTAGCAAACCGGTTCACTAGCCGCAGCCGCGCGATAAAACGTAATGCCTGTGGGAGAACTGTAGGGTGTCAGGGCGCTGAACTGCAGCGCGCCGGTTATGTGATCAAGACAATAGACGGTTTGCTCTATTTGATCACACACCCATAGTCCCGCGTCATTGACAGCCAGGGTTTCTGGTCCGACGCCGGGTTGCCGAAACTTCCCAATTTTGGCTCCGCTGCCTTGGTCAAACAAATGAATGTAGCCCGATTTTTGGGAACTGACGTAAACAATTGATTCCCAAACGGCAACGCCTTCGACCGGGTAAGGTAGCCGGGCAAAAGAAGTCGGCTTCAAGGTGTCGCGATCGCACCGAAAAACCGATTCATCCTGGGCGAACCAAAAGGTATCTTGTGCAAAGGACAGACCCACGACGTCCATCCAGTCTTTATCTTCGAGCTGATGTGGATTCAGGATGACCGTGTTGTTGGTTTGAGGATCGATCGCAACCAGATAGCCTCGCACGGTATCGATGGAAAAGAGGCGATCGCCATCGGTCGCTAATCCAGATAGAGCATAGACTCCAATGGGGCGAATGGTCGACGGTCGGGAGGAACCGCCAGGGAGGCCATGCTCAGGGGTAGACATACGCGGAATTAGCTCCAGACTGGCCGTGTTGGCAGGTTTAATAATCGATTACGGCACTCATTATAGGGATTCCTGCCCCCTTTACCGGCTTGTTGCCTGGAGGATATCTGCGAGCGGCGATCGCGTCCCGGCGTTGGCCATTATTCTCGCCCGCTTGCCCATGCTTTTCCGCATCGGAAAAACAGCTGTTGGCGATTTCTCAGGATGGGAATACACGCTTCAGCAATGCCGGATTCCGCTATGCTGACAGCCATGCAACATACAGAGGAAACCATTTTGGGGTCTGAGGTGATTAATCAAGCAGAACCCTCACCACTCACGGTGGGACGCTCATGGCATGGCCAGGCCACACTCACGTTTACCCAGCGCGGCGATCGCACAGTGCCGCAAGCCCAAACTCAAGCCCCGCTGAAAGTGCAGCGACCCTTTTATCCAGAAGGGCCAGCAGTCTGTCAGTCGGTACTGTTGCACACTGCCGGGGGCATGGTGGGGGGCGATCGCCTCAGCTATAACCTGCACCTTGAGGCCAACACGCACGCCTTGATTACCACCGCTGCCGCCGCCAAAATCTACACTGATCATCCCCAACCCGCCCGCATCGATGGCACCATTCGCGTTGAGTCTGGGGCCTGGTTAGAATGGTTGCCCCAAGAAGCGATCGTCTTTGAGGGCGCTCAATATCACCAAACTTGGCGCGTTGACTTGGCGGCCCAAGCCCACTGGCTCGGGTGGGATATTCTGCGGTTGGGACGCACTGCGCGGGGCGAGCAATTTTGCCAGGGTGAAGTGCGATCGCAGTTTGAAGTGTGGCACGACGGCCAACTGATCTGGCTCGACCCGCAACGGTTGGTGGGGAGTGAAACGCTGTGGCAGAGTCCCCATGGGTTAAAGGGCTGCCCAGTGATCGGTACCCTTGCTTGGGTGGGCGATGTCCCCACCGTTGACCTTGTAAAAGCGGCGCGCTCAACTTGGGCAGCGTTGCCCAACCCCCAAGGGGAAGCCGGCGTGACGCGATTGCAGCGGGGGTTGCTCTGCCGCTATCGGGGCCAGTCGACCAGTGCTGCCCGGCGCTGGTTTGTGCAGGTTTGGCAGTTGCTAAGGCCCTATTACGGCGGCCCCTTGGCGACTGTGCCCCGCGTTTGGCAACGCTAGAACCCTGACTCAGAAGCCGACTCTCGCCCCCAATCCATAGCCGAGTGCAACCGGCAGAAGCCAGATTAAGGCTCGTTATTCCCGTCGAGTTAAACGCCGCGACAGCTAAAGTGCAGGTAGAGATAGCCGCCTTTGTTGCCTTGGGGCATGTCAGATGCCAGTTGGCAGAGGGAAGGTTTGGCGGTGATGAGCGGATCGTTAGGGTCGATTTCCGGGCGAATGACCCAAAGATCGGTCGGCTCGGTGAACTGGCTCACTATGTGGGCAAAACTTTCCGTGACGGGTCGCTCAACGCTATCCCCCTGTTTAATGGCAAAAAAGACGGGGGGTACCTGCCAACCGCTACTGGGGTCATCTGGATGAAAGCTGCGCTCAACTTCCCACCCTAAGCTCAGCAACTTGGCCCCAATCACAGTGGGTTCCGCAAAAATTTTCTCCGTTGAAGCGATCGCGATCGGATGCGCCGAGTGAGCCTGCATAAAGGGAATAAAGCGATCCGGAGCATAGTATTTGGGAAACGCCAGATTATTCACAATCATCAGCGCACTCAATAGCCCGGCGACCCAGGTCACTTGCACAAACCGCCGACCACTCAGATGGCGCTGGCTAAACGGTATCGTTAGGCTGAGCGCACCCGTAGACGATTTCCCCTGCCAGTATTTGGCAAAAATGCCCCCGGTCACGATCATCATGGCGGGGTAGTAGGTAAACATGTACCGCAACCCTCGCGTAATATCGGAGCCGTGGACATAGCAAATAAAGGCAAAGAGGGCTAGCATGACGAGCCAAAAGCCCCCCATGACAACTAGTCCCTGGTGTCCCTCCGGGTCGCGGTTGAGTTGTTGCCCGCCGCGCACCATAGCGGGCACAAATTTTGCAATGAATCCCAAAGTCAGTAAAATCGTGACCCCAATGAAGCTGAAATGCCAGGGCTTTTGAGCAAAGAAATTGGCTGGAGTCACAAAGCTCGTGATAAATGCCGCAAAGGTCTGGGCAATCGGGTTAATGAACTTCATGAGCGAGAAGCCTGCTTCTCGCAAAAAGGTGGTTTGGGGGCTACCGTAAAAATTCAGCAGCACCGGCAACCAGGCCAAGATGCTGAGAGCCGTCATTAGCGTCACGGCATAAATGCGTCGCCAGCGCGGTTGCTGTAGCACGGCCATGCCATCGCGACTCGCTTGTTGGTAAGCGATCGCCGCCAAGACGAGCCCTTGAGCAGTGAACGTGAGTGCGGAAAAGTAATGATTGGCAAAACCGAGAGCATTGACAACGAGCCACCCTAGGCACAGGAGCCAGCTCGGTGCTTTAGCCGCTAGCACTGAGCGGGTCGCGATCGCAAAACACCCTAACGACAGGCTGACAAGCGTAATCGCTAAACCATAATGTCGAGCTTCCTGCGACAGAAACAAGCTAAATGGTGACACCGCGACAAAGGCGGCACTGAGTATCCCCGCCAACTGAGATTGAAAGGTGTGCCTCGTCGCCCAGTAAATCGCCGGAATTGAGGTCGCCCCCCAAAGCGCTGAGAATAGTCGCGCGATTGGTAGGGAGGCGGTCACGCCATTGGTCGAAAAAACATCCATCCAAACATGGGCCAGCATGAAGTAAAGCGGCGGATGGTTATTTTCCTGCAACAAAAATCGCGCCGAGTCTATCGGGGTGGCTGCCGCATTCGCCCGAATGGATTGCAACAAGCCGTCGAGATCAACGATTTGGTCAATCGGCAACAAAAAGCTACTGTTGCCTAAGCTAAAAATAACGGTGCTGACCTCGTCCATCCAGGCGGTTTTAAGATGCAGATTGGCCATTCTGAGACCTAATCCCAAAAGGAAAAAAGCCAGCACGAACACCCAAGTTTGCTGGGTCGTTTGCGATCGCTTTGACCGGGCCTGTTTGGGGAGACGCAATACTGAACTCAAACCGCCGACCTCATCTACAGAGATAAATCAATTGTTAAATCATAGTATCTGCATTAGTAGCGTGTGCTAAAGCGTCACCGACCAGCGGCGTACTAAATGCAGACTGGCATCAGCCCATTGCCTTGGCGAAATTAGGCTGGTAATGGCCGCGAATACGGCACCCGAAGCGCTGCCGCCAATGTGAGTTCAGTGGTGACGCTTGCGGACGGCATGCCGTTGTTGTTGCCTCATTGCTGGTTAGCATCCCACCGACCCTGCTACCCATCCACCCTGCCACAGTCTTGTCCGGGTACTTTATTTTCAAGCCGATCCCTTAGGGCGGTTAGGTTGGGACGTCTTGCTGTTGGTGGCTGTCGGCACTGGGGCTGGCATGACGGTAATGGAGCTCAGGGGTTCCTGGTCTCACTAGCGATCGGGCGATAGTAGGTAGTCTGACTCGATGATCGGGACTCGCTGCTGATCGGCAAGGGCTTGGTAAACTGCGACACAGGTTTCCGCCCGAGTGGCGATTTGGTTAGGGCGTAATCGACGATCGCTAGGTGCTGCGGTAATGAATTGTTTAGTCAGCGCGATCGCTGTTTGTGGGCGGGCGTATTGAGGCAGCGTCTTGCTATCCGGAAAGGTACTCAGAGCCCCCTGATTAGCAGGCACATTGAGGTCATATAGCCCATTGACCAACGCCACCCAAATCTGGACTCGTAGCAACGGGTGTTCAGGCGCAAACGTTTGATCGGGAAAGCCGGTCAGGAAGTTGCCTCGATAGGCAGACTGAATGGCGGCAGCCGCCCAAAAATCGGGCGGTACATCCACAAAGTTAGTGGGGGATCTCACGGCCAGGGGGGCAAACGCATTAACGATAAGCGTCGCGAACTGTGCCCGCGTAATCGGGCCATTGGGGTCAAACCGACCATCGCTGTAGCCATTGACCAAATTGAGCGATGTCAATCCCTGAATAAACTCAGTCGCCCAGTGCCCACTCAGATCGCGAAAGGTGGGCTGGGTGGTATCTGGCCGCACAATGTAGGGAGACTGAATTTGTCCTGCGAGGCCACTGACGACTCGTCCCTGATAAATCAATGCCGCCATTTCACCGCGAGTCATCGCTTCAGTGGGACGCAGCACGAGGGGAGCGGGATAGTTCACCACCAATCGCTGGCGGGTCGCTGTCGCCAATGTACTCACGGCATAACTGGGAATCTGAGCGCGATCGCGGTAGATGCCAATATCATCGACCCGCCCGCCTGCAAGCCTTAAACCATTCGTCACCGCGACAATGGCTTGGATCCGAGTGATCTGCGCATCTGGCCGCATCGAACCGTCAGGAAAGCCACTGAGAAATCCGGTGCTGTAGGCCTGCATCAGGGCTGGATATGCCCAAAAGTCACTGCGGACATCATTGAATCGACGCGGCGATCGCTGTCGAGGTTGGTCAGCAAAGCTCGCCGTCACAAAGGCGGCAAATTCCGCGCGGGTGACCCGGCGATGAGGACGAAAGGTGCCATCGGGCAAACCCGCGATCGCCCCAGCCGTCACTAAACCATCCACAAAGGGGGCGGCCCAGTGGTTGGTCATATCCGTGAATTGGCTCGAACTAGACGGGTCGCTGGCGGGCGTTTCTGAGTCGATGGTTGGGGCTTGCTGCTCAGTCTCCTGACGGGGCAAGTCAGGTTGTCGACTGAGCAGCAGCGGTGGCACCGCACTGGGATCAGGCAACTCGCTAGCCACCAAGTCGACCAGACCACGCAGTTGCTGGGGCACAACATCATTCCCACAGGAAATCAGCGATCGCGGCGTCGCATTATCGATATCGAATTGGCCATTTTGCCGCACGCTATTCAGGCCCAGATCCTGAGCTTGGCCAAAATCCGCCGTCCCTAGTTCGGTGAGATGCAGGCCAGTAATCTGATTGAGGCGAATCTGATTTGCCCGAAGTACCGGATTTGCCGTATCCGCGATCGCGAGGCCGATCTCACAACTTTCTAACCGACAGGCGCGCAGCAAGGGGGCAGCGGCATCATGCAGCCGCAGACCCACTCGATTGCGCAGGCTCCAGACGCGCTCTAGCTGCCCTTTGCTCTGGGTAAAAAAGATCATCCCCGCCTGGTCACAGTCCTCCAACCGACAATCTTGCAGGGTGGGCAAGACGCGGTCGAGAGCCACAACGCCATACTGACCACATTGACGCACGACGACCCTTTGCAACTGGGGATGGCCATCCGCCAGCCAAAGGCCAATGCCTTGAGGGGCCGGATTGGTCACCGTGACCGTGTGCAGCCGGGTCGCATCGGCCAATAGACAAGTCACCGATTGCTGACCCAACAACGGATGTTGTAGCTGGCCACCGCCATTCAGAGTGGCGCCTGGGCGATCGCCCACAACCGCTCCATGCACCTCACAACCAGACGGAATCTTTAAAGGAAATTGCTCACCGCTACGATCGCTGTAGGTGCCGGTCGCGAGCTGTATCCGCGTCTCGCCGCGACGGCGTTGCAAAGCCTGGGTTAGGGTTTTGAGCGGTTGCGTGGGTGAGCGACCATCAAGATCGTCTCTTCCCTGTTGCGGGTTAACGTAGAGCACCTGTGGAGTCATAGGGCATGAGCCGGTCAAAGGCGTGAGGAAGGGCCTTATCCAGCACCTGATTGCTCGTCCAGGGGCGATAGGAGCGCCATAAAAACTCACTCTGCCATTGCCTCTGGTCGGGCTGGATAACGCTGCCAAATTTTACTGCAGGTCAGCGGTTCCCAACTCGCTAATCAACTCCGCATGACCTGGCTGTCGACTCGGCTGAAACCATTGAACAGAAGCAACCAGCAATCAGGTTGACATCATTTAGCAGGAACCCCCCCCTTAAGGGTTAAACTGCAAACGATGCTCAAGCCAGTCTTTGAGGAAAGGATCGTGATCCAACTGGTAATTGCACTGAATGTGGCGATCGCCCTAGTCGGCTTCTGGCTCGCTTGGCGATTGTGGCAGTTGCGGCAAACGCTAACGTCAGCAACAGTCGCACTCGACACTTTGGAGCAAGCAACCCGGTCAGCGCTCGGTCCAGACCAGGCGTCAGCCCAGCTCTTAGAAGGCCGCGATGCCCTGGTGCTGGTGCGCACCCGCTACCGTCGCATGCGACAGCAATTGCAGCAGCTACAGCAGATCTTTGCCGCAACAGCCACGATTTTGCGGTTCGTGCGGCGCGTTCGTTCTTGACAGTGACCGAGGGCATCTAAGTGATTAAATAAAGGGCATCTCAAGCGGCATTGCTCGTACAGTGAGTAGACCCACAACGGGTAACACAAGGAGAAAAACAGTGGCAGAGAATAAATCTGGAGCCTTTCTCGGCGGCGTGGTCATCGGTACAGCGATTGGCGCAGTGACCGGCTTGTTAGTAGCTCCGCGACCGGGCAGAGAAACCCGTCAGTTTTTGCGCAAGTCCGCCGATGCCCTACCCGAACTGGTGGAAGATCTGACCACTTCGCTACAGCTCCAGACCGGGCGCTTATCAGCAAGCTCGCTGCGGCGTTGGGAAGACACTTTGGTGCGCCTGCGGGAAGCGATCGCCGCAGGGCAAGAAGCTTCAAAACGAGAATACGATGACCTGGTAGCGCAGGAAGAGCACTCTGCTAACGACTACGACAGTTAGATGGAATGCCGTTGATGGTGCGTTGTGAATAATCCTGTCCTGTGGTTATGCCTTTCATTGGCGCTGGTAGCGGTGAGTTTGACCGCAGTCTTTGTGGTGCTCATACCCGCAGTCGTAGAACTGAGCCGTGCTGCCCGCAGCTTTGAAAAGCTCTGCAACACTCTTGATCGTGACTTACCACCCACCCTCGACTCTTTACGGCAAACAACGGCAGAAATCACGCGCCTAACTGACGATGTGAACGCTAGCGTACAAAATGCCGGACGGGTAGCGCAGCAGGTCGATCAAAGCGTGAATACCGTGCGTAGTCAAGCTAAGCGCGCCCACATGAATACACGCAGCTTGATGACAGGACTGGGGGCGGCCTGGACGACATTCCACCAAACCGCCGCCTCTGGCAAGCGCGATCGCCCCCAGCATTCACCAACGGTCCATCGTCAGCCTGCCCCCCGCCACCCAGATAACTCAATCGCGACAGCGAGCGATGCCCCTGATCATCTTGAGGAGATTAATACAGCCAATACCGAGGGCCTAAAGGAACGCAACGAGAGCGATCGCGACAAAGGCAGTCCCTCCAGCGAAACCTCAACGGTTAATGGCTCCTCATCTCAGGTAATGTCTGATTAGTCTGATACCGTGCGGCGGCGATGGGCATACCGTTCTCTGTGGCGGAGAGCAGTAGAGCAAGGGGAGCGTCCAGTCCGGCGTTAGACTCAATTGATATGGCAAGCCGCCACCAGGTCAAGATCGCTCAATTCTCTGAAATGCCCATGTCGTCGACTTCTCAACTCCGCATCCCGCACTCTCAATGCCGCATTCTGCTATGTGGTCAGCCGCCTGTAATTCCGGCGATTTCAGGTTGCTGAAACGCTTGTTCAGCGGGGGGCTCGTTTCTGCACGCTCCGTCCTACACTCTGCTACACCGGTTTTCCAAGGTCCAGCGACCCCTCTTTACCCCCGCCGCTCCCTGGCTCCCATCGGCTGCAACTCCAATCAGTTAAGGGCGTTGCGCTTAAATAACATCCCACCGACCCTGCTACCCATCCACCCTGCCACAGTCTTGTCCGGGTACTTTATTTTCAAGCCGCTCCCTAATCTCTACTGAAAAACTGATATTACAGAGCCTTTTTCTGAGAACATCTCGATTAATCCCTTAGAATAAGTAAACATCTGTAAACAGATAAGAACTTGTGCTAAAAGAGTTCTCAAAGACTTAAAAGATTTCCGGTGGGGTTTATGGTCACTTCGATGGCTTTGTGGGTCAAGCAGCGATCGCTGCGATGGGTGTTGGCAGTGTGGGTCGGATTGATGTGTTGGTGTTTGGCCACGCCACC
The DNA here is from genome assembly GCA_039185935.1 of Cyanobacteria bacterium P01_F01_bin.56. Classification (GTDB taxonomy): domain Bacteria; phylum Cyanobacteriota; class Cyanobacteriia; order Phormidesmidales; family Phormidesmidaceae; genus Halomicronema. Next base: position 24,174 of record JBCDAJ010000092.1, read on the forward strand.
TGCTGCCGCCTACGATAATCCTGACTTGTTGCCCGAAGAACCGACCTTCATCATTGACCTGGCCAACTCTCTCAGTTCCTTTGAAGAAGCACGGTTAAACGAGCAGATTCAGACCTTCGAAGATGAAAGCGGCTGGAAAATGCGGGTCCTAACCCAGTACGATCGCACCCCAGGTCGCGCTGTTAAGGAATATTGGGGGCTAGACGATCACAGCGTATTGCTGATTGCTGACCCTCGTGGCGGCAATCTCCTTAACTTCAGCGTTGGTGATGCCCTATTTGACCTGCTGCCTCGGACCTTCTGGATTGAGCTACAAACCCGCTATGGCAACCAGTTTTTTGTCCGTGATAATGGCGAAAATGGGGCGATTTTGGAAGCCCTAGGCTCGATTGAAACTTGTTTACGTCGCAATGGTTGTGTCGTGGTGCCTGGACTTCCCCAAGAGCAGTGGGTCTTAACTTTAGTGACCTCCATTGTCGGGGGCGTCATTAGTGGTTTTGCGGCTCATCCTCGTAAGCCGGGACAGGTCATTGCCTGGCAGTGGGTGCTCATTTTCTCACCGCTATGGGGCATTTTATTCTTCGCCTTTGGGGTCGGGCCAGTGGTGACTCGCACCAGCGATTGGATTCCCCTCACGCGTAATGTGGCTGGCTTTGCGATCGGGTTTCTCGTCGCCTACTTGAGTTCGACATTAGGTGATTCGTCTTCGCCCTCAGAAACTTAGGAGATTTACAGGAAAGAATGTACCGCTTGTAGGGTGTCATTAGCGAAGCGTAATGAACCGCCGCATGGGTATGTTCATTGACAGAAATCTCCTTAGGCGAGCGAGCTATCGCTAAGTCATCGCGAATAGACCATGACGTCGGGTGGATGAGTGATTGCTCAAAATTCATGCAACACTGCTGATCACCTGCAGTCGCTCCTTCATGCCTATGGCTCGCTCGAAAAAAATTAAAGCTAGTTTGCCTCCCGGACTGATTGTGCAGGTGGGTAAAACGGTATGGCATACGATGTGGCAGGTCATGATGTCACGGCTAGCTCCCAGCGATGAACAGGGTGCCTACACTCGACCTAACAGTGAGTTTCGTGCGGTCATCAAGCAGTCAGAGAACGATGCTTCTGAGGTGGGTCGTTATCGACTTATTGTGGGAATGGGGTGTCCTTGGGCACATCGGGCGTTAGTCACAAGAGCCTTAAAGGGGTTAGAAGCCGCGATTCCTCTCTGGCGAGTCTCACCATCGCCTAACGAGGGCATTTGGTTATTTGATGATCCAGGCTTGGAGTGGCGATCGCTCCCCGAACTCTATCAAACAGCCCAGGCAGGATACCGGGGGCGCAGCACCGTGCCTGTTTTGTGGGATCGCCAAAACCGCACCATCGTGAATAACGAAAGTGCTGACATCATCAAAATTCTCAATGCTGACTTCAATGATCTCGCGACCCGACCTGGCGTTAATCTGTATCCCGCTGAGTTAAGTGATCAAATTGATCACTGGAACGATCGCATTTATCACGCCATTAACAATGGGGTCTATCGCTGTGGTTTTGCTCGGTCGCAAGCAGCCTACGAAGCGGCCTGTAAGTTATTGTTTGAAACCTTGAATGAGCTAGATCGACAGCTCGCGACCCAGCGATATATTTGCGGCGATCGCCTCACCCTGGCGGATGTGCGGTTGTTCACGACACTCTTTCGATTTGATGCGGTGTATCACGGGTTGTTTAAATGCGATCGTCGGCGGTTAGCTGACTATGCTCACCTCTGGCCCTACGCCCGTGACCTGTATCAACAACCAGGCGTCGCCGACACCTGCGACTTAAATACTGTGCGCCGCGATTATTACGGCAACTTGTTTCCCCTCAATCCTGGCGGCATTATTCCCTTGGGGCCAGACCCAGAGACCTGGCAGGAACCCCATCAGCGACACCTCATGAGTCGCACTTAAAAGCCCCTGAGACGAAGGCTACGACGACGGGTCAGCTAACCGCCGCACCATGGTTTTACCCTCAAGTTCTTGGACTTCAAACATGGCCGGGTATTTTTTGTAAAAGCTGGCCCAGCGATTGACGTTGTAAGCCGCTTTGACAATTTGCCGTAAGCTCGACGTACGCGAATGGTCCCTAGCAGCCCGAGGCGATCGAACACCAGCTCAATTTTCGACGCTGGCGCATTGTCAGCATCAATTAGGAGGGCAATTCGGGGCGTCAGAGAATCCATTGCAGCAGCATTGGCAATTCATCCTCCCAATGTACCTATGGAGCCCATTGGTGGGCCATTAAAAAATGTTGTCCTATAGCGGCGTGCAGGTTTGTCAAGCACAGTAGCAACCATGGGTAAACCAGCTTCAGACGTCCTGCAAGGAGATTAACGAAAGGCCCTGAGCAATCGCCTCATGTAAGGCTTGGGCGGTGCGTGCCTCAACGGCTCTCAAATACCCCTTCAACTTTGACCACAGGTTCTCAATCGGATTGAAATCGGGCGAATACGG
>JBCDAJ010000093.1:0-26498 GCA_039185935.1 Cyanobacteria bacterium P01_F01_bin.56
ATCAGTCTTTCAGCCTCAATGAGTAAATATACTCATTGAGCAGGTATTTTGGCCTGAATCCATATCTAGTGCTTATTCTTCTAAGAAGCCCTTGCATATGGGACTTGACTATTTCAAGAAATGCTTAACCTGTCAAGCATCAACCTAAGCAAGAACAGCGGCTTTAGAAGAGAAATCTGGATTTTCTTGCCTCTGAGGCGGCTAAACATAGTTCACATGACCTATGTAGAACCATGCGTAGTTGCCGTTACAAAAACCTAATTAACGCTTTGTTATCTTGAATAACAATTTAGGATCCCGGGCAGAGAAAACTGGTGGGTATAGCGACTATTCAAGTTATTGAGGGCAACCCTCATTTGCGATCGCTTTTGGGTTGGCATTTGCAGCAAGCTGGCTATCGTGTGCATCAATCGGCTGATTTGGTGCGAGCCCGCGAAGCCTATCAAGTCCATCAGCCCAACCTGGTAATTTTGGATGCGCAGCTTCCCGGCAGTAATAGCTTGGAATTTTGCCAATGGATTGCGCAGCAGGGTAATAGCTATTTGCTGATGCTGTCGGCCCGTGACACCGAATCAGATATTGTCGCTGGCCTGAAATCTGGGGCCGATGACTATCTCACCAAACCGTTTGGTATGCGTGAGTTTTTGGCCCGAATAGAAGCTCTGGCGCGGCGTCTTAACCGATTAAGTGTGCCGGCGTCACTAACCTACGGTTCGCTGTATATTGATTTGGTGCAGCGACGAGTGCGCTATCGCGACGAATATATCGACCTGACTCCGCAAGAATTCAGCCTGCTTTATGTGCTAACTCAAGTAGGTGGCAAACCTTTGAGCCGCAGCGACCTACTGCAACGGGCTTGGCCAGATGCCATCGATAACCCTCGCACAGTCGATACTCACATCTTGTCTCTACGAAAAAAGATTGAAGCTGACCCGCGCCAACCTAGCGTCATCCAGACGGTCAGAAATGTTGGCTATCGGTTTAATGTTGACCGTTTGGTGACTGATGTAACTCCACAAGGTCAGGCTCGAGGAGAAGTGCGATCGATGGCGACTGTCGCTTCTGTGCCTGGTTCGAGTAGTGTGTAGTCTCTAACCGCAGAAATTCCGCCTCAATGCGTCTGCGGTGAAGGGATCATAGGGTTTTAACAGATCGAGGCAAGTGTCTGCGACTCTGATAGGTGGCTGCAGTGATTTGCAGAACTACCGCTTGCGATCGCTTAAAAATTTCAAAAACGGCGTTCGACTGAGGACGATCGCTTGGGGACTCTCAGCATCAAGCAGCAGCCTGCCGTACCCACTCCGACATTCATTTGGAGACAAGAGTAAATAGGTAGCGATTAATTAATGACTCGCTCTAGGTCACGGCGCTAGCTTCTAGCCAGTCATAGATTTGATCGAGCTGGTGGGTTGTCACCAAACCGTACTGCCACAAAACAATTGGCAATAAGTTGGGAGACGATGCTGATCGACGTAGACCTAGGGCGATCGCCTCAGTCGGGATGGCTAACTCTTGCTGGAGAAACTCAATCAATTGGCTTTGTTGACTCATTGTGAGGGTCTCGCCGTGTAGATCTTCGCGACCTTTTGCAACAGCATACCGACGAATTTCAAATCTGAGCGATTTGCTTAGCGAGACGCAACAGAATCTTCATCATTGGCAAAGAGTTGGCTCAAGCGACACCGCTATTGATCAACGGCCGAGAGCCTTACAGGTCGCTGAAACACCGCCTATGGCTTGGCCTCTGACTCTGAAATCCGGCTTTTTCCGATGATTATCTGGACTGACAAACGGGGTTCTTAAGGGGAATGTACCGTTCGGATTTTGAAACCGATATTTGGTTTGCATTGCATTCCGTAGAGCTTAGGGAGTTGCGCTTAAATAACATCCCACCGACCCTGCTACCCATCCACCCTGCAACAGTCTTGTCCGGGTACTTTATTTTCAAGCCGCTCCCTTACCCTTCCCAAAGGGGATTCCGACCTGGGATTGCTGCATTCTGCGATCCAGGCGATTCAACAAATGCCGCCGTGTAGCGATCGCGGTCTCATTAATCCGGTAGGACATGAGGCGGAATGTCGTTTTCCTGACCATCCGGTAATCGTTTGAGATTGCGCACCCAAAGTTCGTCGTACAGTTCTGCTTGCGATAGCTCAACTTTGGACTGGGCAGAGAGGTATAGCAAGCCCCAAAACACCCCGACCTTTTCATGGATTTCAGCCGCTGCAGGCGACTCAGCAACGTGATTATCTTGAACCGGATTATGCTGCGGCCATGCCACCAATAGTTCTTCAAAATTGAGCCAGCTGAGCTGTTCTTCGAGGGTGTCCCAATATTGGTCGAGAAAGGCTTCGAGCGCGTCGGCAATTTCTGACAGATTCTCTTGGTGGGCTAGCTGAGTAATCGCCCGTACGGCATGCCGCTTGGGCATCGCTGTAGCTCGACGAGAGCGGGCTCTGACAGGCTGGTCTGCAATCACTGCCGCAATCGTTTCGAGTTGCTCAATCAGTTCATTTAGGGTGACCTGACGCCGCTCAGGCGGCGGCGCGATCGCCCGACGGTGCAAGTGCTGCTCCAAATTGCGGGGAAGTGGCATCTGCACCAAATCGTCGGCATCTTCTAAAAAAGCCTCAGCCTCTAGTTCAGCTTGGGCGGCTTCCATTTCTGCCCTGACGAGGGTGTCAGCTTTAAGCAGCACCAGCATCGAGGCATACAAAAAAGCTTTACCCGACTCTGAAAGACTTTTTTCATAGGGTGAACGGCCCGACTCTGGCAAAGCCACCGGGCCAATATCGAGTGTTTTTAAGAAGCGGTCAATCACGTCAATCACCTGCACATCCCAGGGGTCAATTTCTCCCTGTTCGGCAAGATCTATTAAGAATGCGATCGCGCTTTGGGCCAGAGATACCGTCATATTGCTTTTGAAGTTCTGAGATCAATTACTGACGCGCCTTAGCTGACAAAGGCTTCACTAGACTCCGCATCGTTATCGCCATTTTTCGAAGCTGGCAACATGGGCTGTTGTTCTAGCTCGACTCGATACCGTTCGACATCTTGCTCAAGCTCTTGAATGCGCAATTCTCGTTGTTCAATCTGCTTGCCAGACCCCAAGTAGCCCTGCACCTGCACCCAAACGCTAAACACCCAGGCGAGAACGGCCCCGACCCCCATGGCCACAATGAGTTCGACACAGAGAGGCGCTTCGAGATCGACGCCTTGCACAATATGAATGACTGTCGGATCGGTATTCTCAATGCCAAACAAAACCAGAGCGAGGGAAATAACGAAGATAACGACAAAGTTGAGCTGCCGCATAATTGCTGACTCCTAACGCCGTCGACAAGTTTGCGATTGAATTCAAACGCGAGCAGAGCTGTCGCAGGGCCTAACTTCTAGACGCGCATGATTCTTCATTACTATAGACCGCGAGTGCGATCGCGGCTCAAACCCATAGAAGAATGAAACAGTCTTTGTTAACTCGTCTTTGCAGGGGGCGAGGGCGGCGTCTGGTAAGGTAGGGGAATATATTGCACCGATGGCCGGCCCGTCATGGGCTGCGGGTATAGCTCCATCAAATTGTAAATTTCGATTGGTAAACCGACAGTGATAGGCAAGCCTAGAGCTTGAGCTGCTTCCACGGGGATGGGGCAGTCATGGGTCACCTGCCCGGTAGTGAGTCGCTCGATGATGTTATCGATGTCGGCGAGGGCAACTTTTGGCTGGGGAATGTTGTCTTCCAGTAGGGTTCGAACAAAGGCCTTGACTTGAGCGATCGCTTTTCTAGCCACATCTGCAGTCACCAGAGTTTGGTCGTCAATTTTATCAATCGGCTTTTCTTCTAACACTTTGAGTACGCTGGCCGCAGCCACATTGCCCAATTGCGGATCAACCGGCCCCAAAACGGCATTTTCATCCATCACAATTTCATCTGCCGCCATTGCCAGCATGGTGCCACCGCTCATCGCATAGTGGGGCACAAACACTGTCACTTTAGACGGGTGCCGAATCAAGGCTCGGGCAATTTGTTCCGTGGCGAGCACCAATCCCCCAGGGGTGTGCAAAATCAGGTCGATGGGCGCTTCTAAAGGCGTCAGCCGAATCGCTCTTAAAATTTGCTCTGAGTCTTCAATATTGATGAACTTAGACAGGGGAATGCCGAGCAAACTAATGGACTCTTGCCGGTGAATCATCAAGATCGCCCGACTACCGCGCTTTTGTTCAAAGGCTCTGAGTGCGGTTAACCGCTTGTTGGCAAGCAGGCGCTTTTGAACGAGCGGCTGAATCGACGAAAAGATCAAAAAGATGAAAAACAAGTCTAAAAACAGCACAAAACACCCTCAAAAGATTTGATACCTAAGAGTAAATCGCATCTTCACTCATTTCGTCATCTTTGACCTTGCGGCAGGCGATGGCTGAGTCGATAATTCGGTAATTATGAAGCAGTGGAGCATTTATGAAGACTTTGGATTTGTCACTATTTTATGGTGGGAAGTCAGCAGCGTGAAAACTTGGGGAGTCCCCCATAACTCGACGCTAGTGACCAGTAAAGGCGGTCGTCTGAGGAAGCAGCCCAAACAGCCCTAAGCTTTAAGCTCATCGCCAGCCGAAGCTTCACTGATGAACCCGGCCTAATATCTAGAAAGTTGCGCTCGTGCACGGCTTGCAAAGGTTGTATAGGATGGCAGAGTGTCAGTTTCAAACATCGCAGTATCCAGGTTGCTCATACATTATTAGAGGTTAATCACTGCGGCAAAAACGCTGTAATAGCGATCGCCTTTTCCAAAGCTGCAATTAACGATTAAAAAGGTGTGCTTTCTCCATGAAAATTGGTCTGCCGAAAGAAATTAAAGATCAGGAGTTTCGCGTGGGTTTGACTCCCGCCAGCGTCAAAGAGCTCTGCCAACAGGGGCACGAAGTTTTGATTGAGACTGGAGCGGGTGCAGGAGCCGGATTTCCGGATGAGGATTATCAAACCGTCGGTGGTCAAATTGTGGCGGATAGTGCAACGGCTTGGGCGCCAGAGATGGTAGTCAAGGTGAAGGAGCCTCAACCGTCAGAATATCTACATTTTCGGCCAGATCTGTTGCTGTTTACCTATCTGCATTTGGCCGCAGAGTATGAGCTGACTCGAGCACTCGTTAACAGTGGCATTAGTGCGATCGCCTACGAAACCGTGATGACCCCCGACGGTAAACTACCGCTGCTGACCCCCATGAGCATCATCGCGGGTCGCCTTTCAGTACAATTTGGCGCGCGCTATTTAGAAAAGCAGCAAGGCGGGCGCGGAGTCTTGCTAGGCGGCGTTCCCGGCGTCCCCGCCGGTCGAGTGACGATTCTGGGCGGTGGCATTGTCGGTACCGAAGCAGCCCGTATCGCCGTGGGCATGGGCGCACAGGTACAAATTTTGGATATCAGCGTTGATCGCCTGTCTTATCTGGAAACAATCTTTGGCTCACGGGTCGAGCTGCTGTATAGCACGGCGGCTCAGATTGAGCGGGTTGTCCCTCAGGCTGATTTAGTGATTGGGGCCGTCCTGGTGCCAGGGCGCAAAGCCCCAACCTTAGTAAATCAGGCTCTCGTATCTCAGATGAAGCCGGGTTCCGTCATTATTGATGTTGCGGTGGATCAGGGTGGCTGCATTGAAACGCTGCGACCCACGTCCCACAGTCAGCCCACCTATGTAGAATCGGGAGTGCTGCATTTTGGGGTGCCAAATATGCCCGGTGCCGCCCCCTGGACCGCCACTCAAGCGTTAAATAACAGCACCTTTCCTTATGTGATGAAGCTGGCCAATCATGGCCTAGCAGCCCTGGAGCAAGATTTAGCTTTAGCTCAAGGACTCAATGTCCAAGCTGGCAAAATCGTCTACCCAGCGGTGCAAGAAACCTTTCCTGATTTGGCCATGGCCAAGGCCAGGTGATCTGGCAAAGTGCGGAATGCCTTTATGGGAAGCGCTAGATGCGCAGCGATCGAACGCGTTTCCGAAAGGTAGCGTCGTCCAACAGAATGCCCAGTTCAAACTTCAAAGACTGACTGGACAAGGTTTTTGGCAATGGGAAGAGACTGAAACAGGAATCTCTAGGGACTCAGTCGTTTTAGGGGCTCTCTATTTTTCCAGACGAATGGCAAACCACTGCATGATTTGACCGGGCTCTAGTTCAAAGTCGCAGGCCGTGTTAAGCAGATATTGAGCTTGAGCTTCGACTGTGGCATGCTGCGTTAAATCATGAGGCAGGTTACCTTGGCGATCGCGCAAGATCCTTGCCATTCGTTCGTGCAGTTCTTTGGCGGTCAAAATCTCTTCAGCGGCCCCCGGCATAAGCAAAACAAAATACGATTCTTCGTACATCAGGGAGCGATCGGCCATTGGGGTTGTCCAAATAGATGACTGGTCTCATTTTAAAGGGCGCATTGCGAGTTCTGATCTATCGCGTTGCCAGAAGCCGAGTGCACGCCAACCTGATGTCTGTAACGCTTGCATAAAAGAAGAAGACTTGGCGGCGGAGATATTATTCAGGACGTACGCAGTTGCATCCGATTTTGGCTCTTGCATCCCCAATACCGGGAAAATCGGATGCAATATGCCCCAGATTTGGGGCGTGAGGAGGCTTTTACGTAAGTCCTATTATTTTCAAGTAACCCCTTCAGAAAATCATGGTCGAAGCTCAACAACAGGCTCATCAGCCCTTAGAAGTGAATCTGTCCTTTTATTTACAAGCAACCACCGCTATCGATTGGCGACATTCAGAAGTTTTAGCTTGGGCTCAACAGCTGGCCTTAGAGCAAGCCACGGTTGAGGCGATTTCCCAAATTTGCTTTGAATGGGTACGCGACGAAATCCACCACAGCTTTGACTATCAGATGAATCCAGTCACCTGGCGCGCCTCCGATGTACTGCACCACAAAACTGGATACTGCTTTGCCAAAAGTCACTTGCTGGCGGCGCTGCTGCGGGCAAATCAAATTCCGGCAGGGTTTTGTTATCAGCGACTAAGCATTGATGACCAAGGCGCGCCCTACAGCTTGCATGGTTTCAACGCGGTCTACTTACCCAGCATTGGTTGGTATCGCATTGATCCACGCGGTAACAAAGATGGGGTAAATGCTCAATTTTCGCCTCCATTAGAACACTTGGCATTCCAGCCACAATTGCCTGAAGAAGCAACTTTCTTAACCATTTTCCCAGCCCCTTTACCCAGGGTGATTGCGACCTTACAAAGCCACACTACGTGGGATACGGTATGGCAAAATCTTCCCGATATTGAGTTGAGGGAGGCTCAGCGCGCCGGTCTATTGTGAGTGCGGTATCGATGCAATCGCAGACGAGGGATCATTCGCTTTCTCTTCAGAGCATTGCAAGCAGCGAAAAAAAAATCCTACGACTAAAGCCGCAGGATTTTGGAATCAGGGTGCATCTACCATTCCAATAACCGTCGCTCACAGCTTTCTATCCGGAAGGCTGCCGAGAGTTCATCGAGGCTTTACAGACCCCTGCCCAGCATAAAGTTTGAGTGTGTTGCTCCACGGCATGGCATCACCACATCGGCTCAAATTCCCAGTGCTCGGCTCATTAGGTCGTATATTCGGCATTAATACGGACATAGTCGTAGCTAAAATCGCACCCCCAAGCGATGCCCTGTCCAGCACTATGCCCCACACTGACGTCGATATTGACGGTGTCAGTCTTCAGGTATTCGCCCTGCGTGGCCTGCTGCAAGTAATGGCTGGCAGCAGCTTGGTCAAAGGGTTGGGGCTGACCATGCTCCATAAGCAAAAAATCGCCCAGCTGAATCCGCAAATCGCCTTGGTCAAAAGGGACTCCAGCTCGCCCTGTCACCGCTGCAATGCGCCCCCAGTTGGGATCATGACCAAAGATGGCACATTTCAACAGGGATGAGCCCGCGATCGCTTTGGCAATTTGTCGGGCAGCAACGTCATCAGCAGTACCGGTAACGGTCACCTCCAGTAGGCAAGTCGCCCCTTCTCCGTCGCGGGCGATCGCTTTAGCCAGATAGTCGCAGACTGCTGTCAGCATCGCTTCTAACCTGGCAGCCTCGGGGCCTGAGGCCGTAATGGCTGGGGTCCGAGATTCGCCATTGGCTAATGCCAATACACAATCATTCGTGCTGGTATCACCATCTACCGTGATTTGGTTAAAGCTATGGGCGATCGCGCGTCTCAGCATCGATTGCCACAAAGAGGGTGATATGGTGGCATCGCAAGTAATGAATCCCAGCATCGTCGCCATATTGGGGTGAATCATGCCAGACCCTTTGGCGATGCCACCCACTCGTACCGGACGACCATCCCAAAACATTTCCAAGGCCATCGACTTAGGGACTAGATCAGTTGTGACGATGGCTTTAGCCGCCGCATCAGACCCAGTTGTTGACAGGGCGGCAACCACTTTGGGCAGACCCGCCTGCAGCGCAGTCATCTTGATGCGCTGACCAATCACCCCGGTCGAAGCGACCAGCACCGACTCTACGGGGATTTGCAAGGCCGCAGCAACTTGTTCGCAGGTGGTGACGGCGTCTTGCCATCCTTGAGGACCCGTACAAGCATTTGCCTGTCCGGCATTGATGACGATCGCTTGGGCGTAAGGCTTGGCCTCTAGCCGTTGGCGGCAATAGTCGACACAGGCAGCTCGCACTTGACTCTGGGTGTAAACACCGGCAGCGATCGCATCAGCATCTGAGACAATTAGCGCCAAGTCTGCCGCCCCAGATGGCTTTAATCCAGCCGCTATCCCAGCCGCTCGAAATCCTTTGGGTGCAGTGACGCCACCCTCTACTATTTGCCACTCTGCCATAGGTCTTAATGTTCTAGCTGTTTGCGTGCTCTTGCGAAAACTAAATATCAGTCGTGGGTGCTGACAACGCCCTGCTGCCCACACCAATCATTGTTGTATTGGTTGTATGGATTGTGCAGCAAGATGCGATGCCAATTGAGTGGCGACTGCGGTCTCTACATGAACTGCAACATTACAAGTAGTCTCGTTAACCTTGCCATAAAGTTTGGTCTCATTAGCTATGAATCAGAAAAAACTAGGTTTATATTATTAGTAAGGAGTTGAAAACTCCGGTTTGAGATCAAAAGATCAGTCCACGTTAAATAGGAGGTTGAATATCGATTTAACGTCTGATTCGATTTCGTCTAAGACAGCAGCATCTAATCAGGTTTTTGACATTTTCCTGTCATGAAAGCTGAGAGCAATGCAATCAATACTGCGTGTCTAAACAATCACGTGCAGGTTGTAAAGCAACTCTAATTACTCTGTCAACAGAAGAGGAAAAATTAGGAAGCCGCTCTAGGTGCTGCTGTTATCATTTTCAAGATCACTACACAGTCGAATTCTATTTTAAAGCAGCTGTTGAAATTACTCAACAGCTGCTGTGAGTTAGATAGAAAACAGACAATATGATGAACATGTCACTTTCTTAGATCGTCTTCATCACCTTTTTACTGAGAAGTTTCAAGTCGGCATACTCGCATCTCTAATTACCGTAAAAACCAAGATCTATACTCCTAGGAAGAATTATTTACAGTGATTTTGTACAGAATAAAACCAAAGAGAACATTCCTTTACGAAATCACAAAAATTGATTTTATGTCATCACAATCAAACCTGCCAGGACTATATTAGTCATTAAGGAGCAGTTAGCTCTGAGTTCGAAAGACAAACCAAAAGTCCACGTTAAATAGGAGGTTGAATATCGATTTAGCGTCTGATTTGGTTTCATCAAAGGCAGCAGCATCCAAGCAGGTTTTTGACATTTCCTCTTAATGAGAATCTGAGAGCTATGGAATAAGTGTTTGTTTGTCCTATCTGTGGGCAATTCGCACTGAAACATCTCTGAGTAACCTTAGATAACGATGAGGAAATCACTCGATACACCGAACTGGATGCTGCTGCTGTATGTATTACGGTTGAAGCGCAGCAGTTGGTCACGCCATATCTCATCTATTTCAGTCTCAAACCGCATTAACTCGAATATTGGCAATGGGCTTTGACGAGATTCAAGAGCGTATCGGTTAATCCTTCTAGAAGATGATGGACTCTTTCCCGGAAGATATTGACCCGATAGCAGGCAGCTTAATTCTGCTCCAATTCATAGGCCTAGAACATCCCTATTCCCTTCCTTCAGAGGCGATCAATTGGGTTTGAATTTGAACGGGATTAGCGAGGAGTTTGTGTACCGGGCAGCGATCGCTGATTTCCCTTAATCGTTCCTGTTGTTCTGGGGTGAGATCGCCCGTTAGGGATAGGTGAGCGGTGATGACGGCAACGCCATCGTGAGACTTGTAGGTCACATCAACGGCAACCTGTTCTAGATGCCAGCCTTTACGCTCAGCGTACATTTTTAGCGTGATGGCTTTGCAGGAACCAAGTCCGGTCAAAATCCATTCGAAGGGGGTGGGGCCGGTATCATCACCGCCTAAAGTCGGCGGTTCATCGGCCATAAGGTGGAACTAGCGAATCGGCACATCCTGGCCATAGCGAGCATCGTTGGAAACCACGCGAACGGCAGTCATGCGGCACCTCCTACGGTTGTCTGGTTAGCCAGATGTCCAGTTTTTACGTAGATGAGACAGCCCGTTTCGCTGTAAGGGGTATGAATACTGCCATGAGGGCTACGGAGCCAGGTGCCTTGGGGATATACCCCGTGGTCATCAGCAAAGGTGCCCTCTAGGACAAAAATTTCTTCTCCACCCCAATGGCGATGGGTTTGAAACTTCGTTCCCGGTGCCCATTTCACCAGTGCTACGTTTTCTGTGCCGTAGGTGTACAGGGGCAATACCTGCAATCCGTCTACTAAGCCAGGAGCCCACTGGGCTTGATGGGTATCAATCGTGACCTGAGTTTGATCGGCAGGATCCATTTGCCATAGCTTTACCAAAATGGTGGCCCCATCTTTGCTGTACGGCGTATGGCTAGAGCCCACCGGGTTTCGCACATAAGTGCCGGGGCCAAAGCCACCGTGTTCATCAGAGAATACGCCATCTAGCACGATGAATTCCTCACCGCCGCCGTGGGTATGGGCCGAAAAATAGCTGCCGGGAGCATAACGAACGATGGATGTGGCGCGAGCAACTTCTGCACCATCTCGCTCTAGCATGCGGCGTTGCACACCGGGCATGGGGGAATCGACCCAGGGTAGGTCTGCGCTATTGACAACAGCGCGTTGATGTAAATCAGCATGGATTTTCATGGCTTAAGCCTCTTAAATATGGATGGACTGTTCACGGGTCTGTGTCTGCCGGGATCGAGGTGACTGCCGCTCCCGGAGATATTCGCTTAGTTGTATTGATTACGCCCGGCCATGACGCCACCATCAATGTCCCAAATGGCTCCGGTGACCCAAGCAGCTTGATCAGATAAAATAAAAGCGATCGCTTGGGCAACCTCTTCGGGAGTCCCAACTCGACCAATGGGATGGAAGGCATTGAAGCCCTGCAATGCGCTATGAACTTCATCTTTGGGGATAAACCCTTCGTAAATCGGGGTTTCGACCACAGCGGGAGACACCGCATTGACGCGGATATTTTGGCCCGCCAACTCCATCGCTAGGTGCTGAGTCAAGGAATGGAGACCCGCTTTTGCCATGGAATAAGCCGATGAGGGCGTGGCCTGGACGGCTTGTTTGGCCCACATAGAACCGACATTAACGATCGCGCCACCATGACCATTTTCGACCATATTTTTCACGATGGTTTGAGTCAAGAAAAAGGTTGCTTTGTTGAGATCGAGATACAGGTCGTAGTCGGCTTCACTGTGCTCCAAAAAGGACTTGGGCAAAAAGACACCAGCCGCATTGACCAATAAGGTGGCATCGACATGCTTGGCGATGAGGCGATCGCGGAGAGCAGATCGCTCCGAAGCATTCGTGATATCGACTTGTTCGCCAACTACCGGACCGTACGCTTGCAGCTCATCAACAGCGTTCTGGAGCTTGCCGGCTTGTCGACCAACCAGCACCGCAGAGCCGCCCCCTTGCAGAATTAACTGGGCAACACTTTTGCCGATACCGCTAGTGCCACCGATGACGATCAGCTTCTGACCAGCAAATTGTTGAGTCATGAGATTTTATCCCTTTACTTTCTAGTAGGTAGATAAGTGAGCAAAAAAATTAGTCGGCGATGCAAAGGCTTGCTAACAGCGGTTTGGCGATGCCATCAAACATCGCTGGACCATCTATTGCGGCCCGGGCCATGAGTTGTGCCCCTTGCACAGTCGCCAGCAAGAGTGAGGCTTCGATTTCAGGAGCGAGGCGTAGTTGCAAGCAACCGGCCGCCACCCCAGTTGTCAAAAGGCGTGCGAGCCAGTTGTGGGTCTCGGCCAAAAAGTGCCTAACCTCGTCCTGCATGGACTCGGGAAGGACTTCAATTTCGGCAGATAGAATGCCACACAGACACATCTGACACTCGTTAAGTCCACTTCGGTAGAGTCCGACGAACTGTTGCAGTTGCTGCCGTGGGTCAGACTCAGACTGCTCAATCACGTTTAGCCTGTGCTGAAAGTTGGCGTGATAGCGCTTGACCAATTCTTTCCCAAGTTCTTCCTTAGAGGGGAAATGGTAGTGGATACTGGCTTTGCGAATGCCCACCTGCTTAGAGATATCGGCATAACTGAAGGCACTATACCCCCGGCAACGCACGAGCTCTTGAGCCACATCTAAAATTTGTTGAGCAGTTTCTTGCATGAGTTAATTATCTACCATCTAGTAGGTAGTTGTCAATCTTTAGCATTATCTTTGCCGTTTAGGATGTTTGCGATCGTATTTATCCCGGGGGCTGCATATGCTCTCCCGACTCATTTGTTGACCTACAAGTCGAGAGCAAACAACAGACCAAGAAGCCGAGAAAGTCTCACAGAGAGAATCACCTTCGAGGTGCCTGAGCAAAAATAGACTCGGTAGATTTCCATTAAGACTTGATTGGGTATTTAGTTCGGTCTCGTGGTGAGATTTATTTTGTTGAGATCCTTAATTTCATGCGAATTAAGTTTTGAGTCCAAGATGGAACTGCGGCTTGCCGCCCTCTGCTATGGCCAATGTTGAGTAAGCCTGAGAGTCCTAACTGTTTATAGTTCTGTAACCAGCGCTGCCCCGTAGAGCAGTCATGGCTCACAATCCGAGCGGCTTGGGTAATCGAGGTCGCTTCACCACTTTTGAGCACAGACAAGGCTTGCACTCATGATCGCGGCTTCAACTGTTTCTGCGCTTTCAACAGCTCTCGCCATGCAACAGCTTCTTCCTACTAGATCACAATCTGGCTGACACCACTCCTGATCTCAAAATCTAGCTCAACGTCTTGCGGTATCTCGGACGTTTCAAAACTGAAACCGTATGAGAAAATTATCCTGCGCACATAGGTCGGTACAACAACTCCGCTGAAGTAGCCAACACCCCTCAAACATATCGTCCTTGGGGCAAACTAATTGCTCTACGTGGGGCAAGTTAACTGCTCTATTAGCCAACAATCGACCATTATCTTGTTATGCAACCTGGGATTATTCTGTCTATTTTCGATATGTTGGGCGTCGCGGTATTTGCCGTTAGCGGCGCCTTAGCCGCCGGACGCAAACATCTGGATTTATTAGGAGTGTTGGTAATTGCCGTTGTCACGGCTTTAGGGGGCGGTACTCTCCGAGATTTGCTCCTCGATCGCTCACCAGTATTCTGGATACAGCAGCCCGACTGTTTGTTAGTCGCCCTGACAGCGGGGTTACTAACGGTGCTGTATACCCATTTCCTTAAACCCCCTCAGCGGGCACTGCTGATCGCGGATGCCGGAGGCTTAGCGCTCTTTAGCATTAGCGGTGCGCAAATTGCCGAAGCCGTTCAACTTCATGCTTTAGTGGTGATTCTCATGGGCACCTGTTCTGGTGTCGTGGGCGGTGTGATTCGCGATGTTTTGCTGGTCGAAATTCCCATCATTTTGAGACGCAGCAATATCTACGCCACCGCCGCGATCGTCGGCATCGCCTTTTACCTTACCCTCCAAATGTTAGGACTGGCAGAAACCCTCGCCGCCCTGATTGGCATGATGACCATTATGGGGCTGCGGTTAGCCGCTATTATTTGGGGTTTGTCGCTGCCGGTTTACCGTTTAACGGACCCAAAATAACGATGGCCAGTGCCGCCTACGATTGGCTTCATCAGTCACTCAAGACCATTCATAAAGCCCATTGGTATCGGGCGGTTGAGCCGCTAGATGGCAAAGCAGGGCCGGTGATGACTTGTCAGGACCGGCCCGTGGTGAATTTTGCGAGCAATGACTATCTGGGCTTAGCTGGTGATTCGCGTTTAGCAGCGGCGGCGATCGCCGCGATTCAAGCCCATGGTACTGGCAGTACGGGCTCACGATTGCTGAGTGGTCATCGTGACCTGCACCGACAGTTGGAATTGGCGATCGCCCATTGGAAAGGCACCGAAGATGCGATCGTCTTTAGCTCTGGCTATTTGGCTAATATCGGCACCTTGAGCGCGCTGGTGGGTAGCCGCGACTTAATTCTCGCAGACCAATACAATCATTCTAGCTTGATTAGTGGGGCCAAGCTAAGTGGAGCCCAGAGCCAAACCTACCAGCACTGCAATATCCAAGATTTGCAACAACAGCTAGCTGCTGAGCGATCGCAAGCCCGGCGCTGCCTGATCGTGACCGATAGCGTATTTAGCATGGATGGTGACCTTTGCCCCTTACCAGAAATCCTGGATTTGGCAGACCATGACGACTGTATGGTGATGGTCGATGAAGCCCACGGTACAGGGGTTTTAGGGGCCACTGGATCGGGAGCTGTAGAAGCGCTTGGCTGTCGCCACCGTCCCTTAATTCAGATGGGCACCTTGAGCAAAGCCTTGGGAAGTCTTGGCGGCTATGTAACCGGTTCCGCCCCTCTCATCGACTATCTCCGCAACCGGGCCTCCAGTTGGATCTATACCACTGGTCTTGCCCCTGCCGATACGGCAGCCGCCCTAGCCGCTATCCACATTGTGCAAACCGAACCACAGCGGCGCGATCGCCTTTGGCAAAATGTGCAACTGCTGCAACAAGGTCTGCAAACTCTCATCACTGAGGCATCTGCCGACAGCCTGACGAAGCTAATACCGTCTAGTTCACCGATTTTCTGTGTCGAAGTGCTGGATGCGGCGACGGTCACCCAGATGGGGCAACGTTTGAAAGCCGCAGGCTTTTTAGTCTCGGCTGTTCGTCCACCAACTGTACCCACCAGCCGCCTACGTATGACGGTAATGGCAACCCATGAACCGCTGCAGATTCAACAATTGGTGAATGCCTTGCAAAGGTTAGCGATCGCTTGATCATTGGCGTTGCATCACGCGCTCTTAGCAATCGTTGAGTGCTTGGCGCCTGGCGATCGCAACTTCCACCCTCATGTCAACTTTTATCAATATTCAGTCGTTCAAAAACATCCAAACTTTGTAGTTTTTCAGATCAACTTCAATCCTATTTATTTAGCTTTATCTAGGTTGACTAGCAATTTATCCAAATCAAAATCTTCTAAGATTTATCTAGAACAAAATTACTAAAAGCAAGAGAGGCGCAAATAACTTTCAATCAAAGTATGCTGCTCAGAAAGGTTACGTTTCAGTCAGCAACACCTAAATGGCAAATCAACAGCAACTTTAGTCATGAGCTGAGATGCCTCGTGTGAAAGGGATACTGATTACTAATAGCTAAATTTTACTCTAGCCTCAATTGACAGGGCAATCGCTAACCACAACTAAATGAGTTCAGACTTACCATAGTGTCAACGATAAAAAAGGGGGTGTTTAGTAGTTTTTCTGTTCTAATTTTTGCGAGATGAAAATACTGAAGACAGTCTTAATTTATTTGCTTTCGGTTGCTGGAAATCCGGAATGCTGGATATAGTCGTGTAATCAAAAATATCTGCCGACAGCAGAATTTCTTGCTGGTTAACAGTGCCCGTGTACTGTTGAATAATTTCTGATCTGATTCGATTTGTGCTCTTGTCGAGACGGCTTTGGTTGAATAATCGGTTTTCAACAAGGCAATTTTGGCTCGACGCGATCGGCTCGTTTTGCAGTGCCTTGATTCCTTTCCCTACAGATGACTATCCCTCGACAGATTCTCGATTTGTTCGTTGATTTGTCACAGCACATATCTGCCAGGGCTGAGTTTTCTAAGAAAGATCACGCTGGCCAAAGTATGGCTGATAGCACTGACTTCAATCGTTCTGATGTTGTAGAGAGAACCATCACATGAATATCACGAAATTGCCTTGGAGAAAATCTGTTGCTCTCATGGGTATGGGCTTTTGGGCCAGCTCTTTAGCACTACTTGCACCGACCGCCCAGAGCCACCGTCATCTGGCCTACTGCTTTTCTATAGAGAGAGCGACAGCGATGTATGAGAGTCCATCATTTGAGGCAAAGGTTATCGGTGACTACAATCCTGGCGACGTTGCTTATGCCACGGCTAACCCAATATATTCCTTATGGTTCAAAGATTTTACGAATGACGGCAACTCATTTGTTAAAGTCGCCGGATATGAGGGGACTGTTGGTTGGGTGCCCCGCTTTGAACAAGGGACCAATATCGCGGTTATGGAAGACCTGCAAGATTGTCCTAATCCGGGCGTGAATGCGGCTGGTTTTCCTGGTGGGAGTGGCCTTGATAGAACTTGTTTCTATGTGCAACAGCCAACTAATCTTTATTCACGTCCGGATTTTGATTTTGCTATTGAAGCCAGGTATGTTGCCGGCGATATTGCTTATGCCACCTTTCCATTTACTGACGTTGCTGTGGAAGGCGGTAACAATGCCTTTATCCTGGTGGATATTTATGACGGCAATCAGGCCTGGGTGCCTCGCAAACCAGAAGGCTTGAACACGCCTAATCTGGTTGATTATCCGCCTGTAGAGTGCGATCGCCCTGCCTAGAGGGCTTGCCCAAGAACTCGCATAAGCTATTGCGAGTAGGAAAGCACCTTTTCGCTAACTAGAGTTTCGCATAGTAACGCCGTGACAGTGACGATCATCATTGTCACGGCGCTCTTTTAATATTCGTCCTGAATTTGTTGAGGGAGAACTGCTGTTGAGGGCAGTGCTGTCTGCTGGAGCGATCGTTCCAGCAGATCAAAACATCAGCCACGCAAGGATATCGATTTGATGTTCTGCAAAAAGTATCCTGCCGGAAGTCTGTGATTTCTCTTTTGCACCATAGCAAGGTTTCTTAGTGCTCAAGGTAGCTAAGGTTGATAGTGTCTGAGCCCTACAGAGCTTAACATATATGAGTTTTTCAACCTAACACCTGAAAGTTTGCTGAACTTTTCCCTATCGACTCATTAAAAAAAGTCAGGCATCTTGGAATTGAACTACAGGATGAAAGGCAACCCAAATCTCAAGATGTGGTCCCCTCACATCGAGCAGAGTCGTGAAATTTGACCAGATATCGTCAGACTCACTGCGGGAATACGCCTTGCCATTTTCAGTTCAGTAAACAGGAAAATCTACCCCCATGACACAACAAACTCGATCTCAAACACCACTCGGCTCTCACGGGCATTCTCGACGTTGGCAAAAACTGTTCACTCTGCTTGGGCTAGGCTTGTGTGCTAGTTCTCTAGCGCTGTTCTCACCAGCGGCCCAAGGTCAATCGAATGGCACGCCGTACTGTTTCTCTATCAGAACAGCTGTAGACGTCTACGACAGTCCGTCATTTGGAGCGACAAAGATTGCTGATTACATCAGTGGAGACACTGCCTACGCTACGACCAATCCTCCAACGTCTGTTTGGGTGAATGATGGTACGCGTGATGGCAACTCTTTTATAAAGGTTGCTATCTACGGTGGCAATGTCGGTTGGGTACCTCGCTATCTAGCTGGCAGTGACGTGACTGTATTGACTGATCAACAAGGCTTTAGCAATTGTCCGAGTCCTATGCCACCGGCGGCCGGGTCGTAGTAAGTCTATTTGAAACTGCAACACGTTCGTTGCTGATTGTTGATAGCCGATAACTGGCAGGGGCGATCGCCCCTGCCAGTTATCGTTTTTTATTGGGAGTAAATTTGCCCGTTGACGAGATCGTTGACTTTGCTCACATCACGTTGTTAAGGCTCTGATACTTTTTCTTGACTGCTAACAGTTATTCTTCAGTGGGGGCGATCGCCCCCACTGAAGAAATTTTCTTCCAAAATTAGTGAACTCGATGGGCGTGCTATAAAGGGCGTGCCGTCAGGAGTGGGCGATCGCGATGGACCCCAAGGTGCTGCAAAATTTTTACCAAGCGTCGAATCCGAGTCGACCGATTCAAGACTCGCGATATTACATCAACTTTTCGGATGTACGGGGGGGCGACATTGTAGAAGAGTTGGCCCGCACGATTGTGTATCTATCGCCAGAAGAATCCACCACACAATTGTTGACCGGGCACATTGGTTCGGGTAAATCGACAGAGTTATTGCGCCTGCGGGAAGAGTTGGAGCAGGCGGGATTTCATGTGGTCTACTTCCTGTCCGACAATGATTTGGAAATCTCTGATGTCGAGGTGACGGACATTTTGTTGGCGGTGGCTCGGCAAATCAGTGCCAGCTTGGAGCAGGCGGGCATTAATTTGAAACCGACCTACTTTCAGCGCTTATTTCAAAACATTACCGAGACGCTGCAGATGCCGATCGAGATCTCGGATGTGACTCTGTCCGTCGGCATTGCTGAAATCACGGCCCAGTCCAAAGAAAGCATTGATCTGCGGACACAACTGCATCAATATCTGGAACCGCGCACCAAAAACATTTTGGATGCCATTAATCAAGAACTGCTCGACCCGGCGATCGCTGAACTCAAAAAGCGCGGTCAGGCGGGATTAATCGCGATTGTCGATAACCTCGATCGCGTATTGCCCAATCCCAAATCGGGCGGGCGATCGCAACCGGAATACTTGTTTGTCGATCGGGGGGAACAGCTCAAACGACTGAACTGCCACGTTATTTACACCATTCCCCTGATGTTGGCGTTTTCTGATGAGCTGCCCATTTTGATGAATCGGTTTGGGGTGCGGCCTTCGGTGCTGACGATGGTGCCGGTCAAAAATCTCGACGGCCAACTGAATGAAACGAGTTTAGCCAAGCTGCGGCAAATGGTCATGGCCCGGGCCTTTCCTGATTTATCAGAGGGCGATCGCCTACAGCAAATTCCGGAAATCTTTGACGCCCCGACCACGCTCGACCGGCTGTGTCTGATTAGCGGTGGCCATGTGCGGGGGGTGCTGCGCTTTATCTACGGCTGTCTCCGCAAACAACGGCCACCCATTTCGCGTGATGTGCTGGAACAAGTGATTCGCGATGAGCGGAATGATCTACTCGCCATCATTGACGACCAAGAATGGCAGTTGATATTTCAGGCCGTAAAGGCCCGTACCCTGCAGGGCAACGATGATTACAATAGTTTGTTACGGAAGCTCTTTTTGTATGAGTATCGCGACGAGCGCGGGCGTTGGGTCGATATCAACCCCGTGTTGGCGGAAACCGAGGCCTATCAGCAGTGGATGAAGACCTAGGCAAACTAGCAGGCAGAGCTCACTCAGATGAGGAACTGCTGCTGCATAACCAGGCGAAGCTGACGGAGCTGAGAAACTTTCTGCAGCTTTCTGGCAATGAATTTTCGCTGGCGATCGCCGCCTGTAATTACAGTCGTCTGCGCACGCTGATTAATCAAGAGCTGGTCCAAGCGGGTCTCGCGGTAGTGGTTCGGCTGCCCAGGCAGTTCATGAGCCTGCGGGAAACGATGCACCAGCAACTGGCGGGCACCACGCCCCCCGCCGTCCTGGTCGTGGGGTTGGATTACCTGAGCGAAGTTGAGCTAAAACGGGTGCTGCAGGGTGCCAACCGGGTGCGCGATGGTTTTCGCCAAGAGCTACCCTTGCCGGTGGTGCTGTGGATGAATCAGCGCGTGCAACAGCAGTTTGCTCAGCACGCCACTGACTTTCGCAGCTTTGCGCCCTCGGCCATTCAGTTCACGCTGCCCCCGGCGGAACTGTGGTACTCGCTCAAGGCGGGCACCCAGCAATTTTTTATCAACATTTTGGAGCGGGGGGGCGATCGCGAACTCACGTCGACCTCCATCCGGCTCCACGCCAGTGATGCCTTGCGCAGTGAATTGGAGTTTGCTGTTCAAGACCTGATGGCCCATAATCTGGTGCCCGACCCTAGTCTGCAAGCCAGCCTCGACTTTTTGCAAGGACGCCAAGCCCACAGCCGCCTAGAAATGACCGAGGCGCGGGAGCTGTATGAGCGTAGCCTCACCTTTTGGCAGGGTCAGGCAGACACCACGGCAGTCACCGATGCTGACGCTGATGTCGAAACCCTGACCGTCGCTGATAAACAGGCGGTCCTGTGGCTGCACTTGGGGCTCTGGTGGCGCAGCAACGCCGTCGTGCAGCGGGTGCTCTATGACCAATCGCTACGACAGGCGCGACAGTATTTTGAGCAACTGCTAGAGTATTTTCGCGATCGCGAGCAAACGGTTCATTTAGCCCGCTTTATCCATGCCCTGGCCGAAGTGCTGCAAAAACAGCGCGATTGGGAAAGCTTGGCCACCCTGGCCAATGAAGGCATTCGCCTGCATCAAGAAACCGATGATGCGATTCGCTTGGCCCGTGACCACGGCTTTTTGGCCGAAGTCGCCCTGATTAAAGAAGATTGGCTCACTGCCCAGGACGAAGCGGATCAAGCCCTCGCCATTTTGGAACGTGCCCAAACCTCGCTGGCGGCAAATCCCGAAGATATTGAGCTGGCGAATGCCCTCGAAATCGCCCAAAGCTTTCAACGGGGGTGGTATCGCTTTCTCAAGGGCGAGGCGCAGATGCACCTGGCTGAACCGGAAACGGCGATCGCCTATCTCGAAGCGGCGCGTTGGGAAACCGACCCCGAAGTGGATCTCACCCTGCACCTCACAGTCCTAAATGAACTGATTCACCATTACTTTGAACTAGGCCGCTACCTCGAAGCCTTTGACGTGAAGCAAGAGCGCCGCCGGGTCGAATATCGCTACAATCTTCGCGCCTTTATCGGAGCCGGAGCCGTACAGCCCCACCAGCGCCCCACGCCCAAGCAACCCGACAGCATTACCCAAGCTGCAGTGGCCGCTGAAATTCGCGCCTCCGGCCGCCTGCTTGATGTTGACGCCCTCACCCACCGACTCGCCAGCAACCAAACCTCCATCCTGATTATCCACGGGCCCTCTGGCGTCGGCAAAAGCTCCATCCTCACCGCTGGACTCATTCCCCGCCTGCGGACCCTTTACCCCAACGGTCGCACCACCCAACCCATCCTGGTGCAAACCTATGGCAACTGGCCAAGCGCGATCGCCCAAGCCCTCACCGACTCCGTACGGGCAAATGACCATTCGCCCCTTCCACCGCCTGTACGGGCAAATGACCATTCGCCCCTCCCACCGCCTGTACGGGCGAACGGCCGTTCGCCCCTTCCACCTGATCTCATTCAACAACTCCGCTCGGGCACCCAACAAAACCGCTTCTACGTGCTCGTTTTTGACCAATTTGAGGAATTCTTCTTTGACCGCGACGACCCCGCCGATCGCCGCCAGTTTTATGAATTTCTGCAGCAGTGCATGGATCTACCCAACATCAAAGTGGTGCTGTCACTGAGAGAAGATTACCTGCACCATTTATTAGAGGCAGAACGCATCATCAACCGCGTCAGTCCTGACTGGGATCTGCTTAGCAAAGACGTGCGCTATGCCCTGGCAAACTTCAGTGCCGATGCGGCAGAAGCGGTGATTCGTCAACTCACCAGCGCGGCGCAATATCCCCTGCCGGATGATCTGATTCACCGGTTGGTGACGGATCTGGCTGCCGAAACGGGGGATGTGCGCCCGATCGAACTGCAGGTGGTAGGGGCGCAGCTCCAGCGAGAAGACATCCACACGCTGGAGCAGTACGCCGCGATCGGTGACATGCCGAAAGAAAAGCTGGTGCAAAACTACCTCACTGATGTCGTTCGCGACTGCGGCCCCTCCAATGAACGTCTCGCCTGGATTGTGCTCTATCTGCTGACGGATGAGGATCGCGAACAGCGCCTCTATCGTCCACTCAAAACGCAGGAAGAACTGGCATATGAACTCGCCCTGCTGGAGATGCCCTTTGAATCTGAGCAGCTCGATCAGGTGCTGAAAATCTTGAGCGGATCGGGCTTGGTGTTCGAGATTCCTGAAGAGCCGGAGAAGCGTTACCAATTAGTGCATGACTATCTGGTGCGCTATGTACGAGATGTGCAGACGCCAGGGTTGATGGCGGAGTTGGAGGCGGCAAAAAAGCGCGAGCGGATCGCGTTGCAAGCCAAACAAGCATCAGACGAGAAAGCCGCGCTGTTCTTAGCAGAAAAGAACGAAGCATTAGAACAGCGTCTGAAATTACAAAAACGAGCGACGGCGATAACTGGGATTGGCTTAGGCATTGTCACCGTGTTAGGACTATTTACGCTCTCCATCGCGAGGGCCAGGAACCATGAACGAATCCGGGCAGAGAAAAGCGAAATTCAAGCGCTCAGCACCGCCTCACGAGCGCTTTTTTTGTCCCACAACCAAGTGGAATCCCTGGTTGCCAGCGTCAACGCGGTGCAGCGCCTGCCCGATGTGGAGTTAGTAGGTGCCGAAAAACTTGGCCCCACGAGTCGCCTTTGGTCACTTTTACAAAGCGCCCAGGAAAAAAATCAACTGGAGGGCCATCGCGCCGGGGTCAGTAGTGTGACTTTTAGCCCCGATGGCCGCATGGAGACTGGAGATCTGGACTGATCAGGTACACTTGAGCTGCCTTAAATAGTCATGAGGACGCCTGAGGGCAGACTTACAAGCTGCCCTCAGGTGTCCTCAGGTACGCCGATTGGCAGGAAAGTAAAAGTTACTGATTTTTCTAATGCTGTTAATCCACTGTGTTCTAGAGATCTGCTTTGATGACTTCATTCGAAAGATAAGGACGTATCTCAGTACGGCTGCATGTTTTATTGCTAAGTGAACTTATGGATCATACCTGTAACTGAACCGGCATTCACACCCTGGTTTTGGATCAGCCACTGAAAATGCAATGCCAGATGTATTTGAGTTAGTGATATATCTATGGAGCACACAATAATTGAACATACTACTAACTTAAGGAATGATCATCACTCCTTTAGCTTCTGCATTTCTATTATCATATTTTCAGTTGTACCTGACAAAGTTAGGAAATAAAATTAGGCTCGATATGCCAAATGAATGCTAGTATTATTTTCATCATTCATTCCTCAAAAGAGGGTATGGAAAAGGCACAAAGTAAGCTATCCTTGAATAAATTTGGAATTTATCTTTTCCTTCTCTTTTTGGAACGGAGCAATTGTGCAGCCAAGGAAACAAACAAAACAAAAAAGATAGACAGGCAACCACAGCAAAATAATAACATAGATCTACATGTAATTATTCGTGCACAGGATTTATGAATTCTCTTTGGGACATACAGAATAAATCCCTATTCAATATCAACGGAATATAATTTCTATAATAAATTGTCCTGTCCAAATTTGGTGCAGCGTCATCTTGTACTCTTTCTACACCCTTTTTGATTTGTCAACATATGCTAGGTTAATTGCCCTTCAAATACATGTAGTTATGCTGCAAACCCATGAGTGGTATGAATTAACTGAGGTCCAAATAGCTGAACCTGTGATTTCCTACCACGATCTGTAGAGGCAAGTTGTTCCAGTTTAACGGAGCCATCAGATATTCTGTGGTCTAATCACACTAATTTACGTAATATCTCAAACAATAAATATAGCTGAAATAAACCACTTATGGTTTGTGGCTGTAGAATATTCTTCTGAAGTACAAAATTTTATTGAACTACTACTACTAGATTCAAAGTTCAAGGTTTGAAAGGGTCCATCCAACTGCGATACTCAAATTGAGAGGTAACGGTATGTATGATACTAAAACTCGATACAGAGTTGTAGGGTTGTTCAGTTGGGTCAGTAAGCTACATACAGGCTGAGCTTGATAACATTCACTCTCCGCTGTAACTCACCTGTTAACCCAGCTGTTGATAACACAATTTACTCTGCATTACTCCTTATCTATTGTATTTTACTTTGAACTCCTATTCTCAATTTGATTTAACTCTTATCTCAATTTTTTCCTTTTAGACTAACTCTCTGAAATTTCCGGTACACAGGTAAGATCAACATCAGCTTGCAATAATCTCGAGGTGGCAGACAGAACTATTGTAATGTATGCTGATAACCCATCATGGGCAAGTGGTCCTCAATTCATAAAGTTCCTGGATATGAGTGATAGTGTTGTGGCTAAGTTCTGGTTATATATTTCTTAATGTACCCCTTATCCATCACCCCAATAATTGATAGAATCATGGTTATCTAGATTTTAATATGGTTATGACATGAGCCTCTGTTATCAACATGAATGGAAACTGTAAACTGAGTAACCAACTGAGTGATAAACTGAAAAAAACTAGCTACACTGCAAACTGGCTGAAGAGCATAGCACCTGATTGTTCCAACCTTAGTAGAGCAGTGAATAGCTGGCGGTTGTTGCTGATTTCAGCTGTTTAATACCTGAATATATATTTGCAATCATGTTTCCTTGATGACTATACCTGATGACAGCAGGATCTGAACATACCTGTCGACCTGTGACTATGAATAAGAGGGGGCTCAGTGGCCAAGAACAAAGGGATCCATGGGATAGAACCCTGGGAGCAGGGTCCTGGGGCATAGCCAGTGGACGGTTTGCCAGGTTAATGATATGAATAGAGATAGAAATCTGTAATAGTCATATGATGTCCTTATCATGCTGTTCAAAATTTGCACTGCTTTACCACTAAACCACCATTTTGAGAGTCTTTCACTCATCAGGATTAGTCCTTTGAGTCTACAACACTGGAATTCTGATGCACTGTAATACTGTAGGGCATGATAAAACTATATTCTCATTGTCACAGCTTTCACTACTCTACTGTATTTCCATGAGCTATAATTATGAAATAGGCTTGACGGTGAAAGTTGCCATAATGAGTTTGTGTTTCTCTGTCCCCTGTGACTGCATATGCCCTTTGTCTTCAAGTTTGCTTCTATTTGGCTGAAAGAAGCTCTCCATGGACAGCCAATTTGACAAAGCATTGTAAGCTCCGCTTATATTGACCTGCAGTGATTGTTGTGTGTTTTCTTAGTGCTGCAATACTGGGTGTTTTAGGTCAATCCTGGCTAACTGTGTGCTTGTATTAGTATCTAAAGTTGTTTATCAGACTCTATAAATTGGCTCTATCTGTAGTTGTGTTGAGACCATCCAGTTAAATAAATTGTGCTTCAGCATGTAGATTGAACATAAGGCATATTGCTATACAAAAGGTCAAGGTTGGATCTTTGGCCTAACTACAAGAGCTACGACCTTACAAAAAGTTCCGTTGTAATTAGCAATTACTACACAGTGCTATTTTCCCAACTTCCACTGCTTGAAATCAGATGCGAACACCCCCTTTTCCAATTTTGAAAGACGTGTCAAGTAAGTTCAGGTTTAAAATTGAGCTTCTCCAGCTGAGACATGAATTGGTCTACCCCAAAAATGAACATGAGAGACTGAGGTAAGTGGTTAGATCAATGGCGCATACTTAGAACTACTCTCTGCTATCATTTAGAGTGGCTAGCTACGCAAATATTATGGGAGTCAGTTTACTACTTATGACTGATAACAAAATGACTATAGTGAGTGTTGAATTATTTGATGAAGGCATCACAATGTACCCTGACTACCACAAAATCATACATGCTAAGATGAAGAACGAACGAAACCGCGAGCTATATATGATTCTCTTTATATAACGGACTAATACATAATTCTTTTATAAATTTGCAAATATCGCCACAGATTAGGAATGTACAGTAACAATTTTCAGTGAACAGCTCATTACTAGTGTTTATATAACAGCATAAACTTGAAAAATTCTAATCTTTACTGGAAATGATATATACTGAGGTGTAATGGATTCTTCTGACTAGTTTAGTGCGGTTTTGGCCCTAAATCACAGCTTTGTAAATCAACAGCTTATGCTTACTATAGATGCATTCAGGGTCAAAAATACGTGAACACCGTGCTCAAAAGTTTAGGTAGATTTTACTCTCTTATCCTTCGGTGTACCTGAGGAAGCATGGAGCACAAAATAACACATATACACGCGCGCGTGCGCGCACACTAGTGATGTCACAATACAAGAATTTTGTCACGATACGATATTGCGATATTGTGAATATTTACGATACGATACGATATTGTAGTAGATCAGACTGATATTATTGTATAAGGTATTGCCTACCATCGCGCTCTTGATTAGGAAGGATATATCCGCAAAAATATAGAACAGCAAGCATGATGCATCTAGGTAACAGCCTAGCAGCCATAGCAATCGATGAATACATCAGTAACTACTGTGATACCAATATTGGTTTGGAAACAAT
>JBCDAJ010000094.1:0-26464 GCA_039185935.1 Cyanobacteria bacterium P01_F01_bin.56
ACACAATTTCGGCCATGGCCAACAGCATCTCGCTTCATTGCTTGCCACCCTCAACATCTTGTCCTTCCTCTTCCATACTGTGCTGGATTTGCTCGACCAGAAGTCCAAATTGTTGCGAGCGCACCTGCCCACTCGCAAGACCTTCTTTGAGGATTTGCGGGCCTTAACCCGGTACATGTATTTCGATCCTTGGGACCATCTGCTCACCTTCATGCTTCAGGGACTTGAGCTAGAGATCCCACCCAATAGCAGTTGAATTTCCAAAATGAGAATTGCTGTCTGAAAGTCGCCTATAGAGAGAAGTTCCCGACTTTGTGTTAAAAGAGGGAAGTAGCTGTCTTTTCAGGAATTTTAAGGACTATGCTTTTTCCCGGTACGGCTGTCCGCGTGATCAACGTGGATGACACTTACTACGGCTTTCAAGGGCAAGTGCAGCGTGTTTCTGACGGCAAAGTAGCGGTGCTCTTTGAAGGGGGCAACTGGGACAAGCTCGTCACCTTTAACGCTTCAGAGCTTGAGGGCTTAGACAAGCGCCGCGGCAAGAAATAAGCCCCCATTGCCCGCATTATAAAGGTCTTTTATGCGATTGCCTCTACCGCAGCTTGTGACCTCGTCACCTCAACCCGGCCACATCGCTGAAGTTGTTGAAACATCAACGACGGAGTTTTTGGCTCAATGTCTTGAACCGGACGCGCTCAGTTTTGCCCAAATGCCGGCCTTTGGCAGTTGGGTCAAGGCCGCAGACGAAGACTCTGGCAACCAGATTTACGGGGTGGTTTACCATGCCACCACTAGCCCCTTAGATTCCGTGCATCGAGCCACGGCTTTGGGGCTATCTCTAGCAGAACTGCGAGAGCAGCAGCCGCAAATCTTTGCCATGCTCAAAACTGAGTTTCGCGTGGCGATCGTGGGGTTTTGCCCCGCTGGTGATGCCACCATTTACCAGCACCTACCGCCCCGGCCCCCGCAAGTGCACCAGGCCGTCTATTGCTGCCCGCCGGACGAGGTTGTTACCTTTACTGAACAGTTAGACTTTTTGCGCACGCTGATGGACATGCGTGGCGCTCCCGTGGATGGTTTGATTGCCGCCGTGATTCGCGAAGTTTATCAGTTGCGGCAGCTCGATCGCGATTGGTTAGTGCAGGCAGGGCGAGTGTTGAACGTGCAGCTCAAAGACGATTACGATCGCCTCCGCATCATTCTTGCTCAAATTCATCCTTAGCCGTCATGCCCACCTTTGACTGGATTGTGGTCGGCAATGGCTTAACCGGCGCGGCCCTCAGCTATGAGCTGGCGCGCCAGGGCTTTTCAGTACTGCTGTTAGAAAGGTCTGTGTCGCCAGCCGGGGCCACTCGTTACAGCTATGCCGGGGTGCCCTATTGGTCGGGCAGTAGTGCTCTGTTGCGGCAACTGTATCGCGAGAGCCGCACCCGCTATGCCATGCTAGCCGATGAAACGGGAATTGCTCCCCAGTACCGCGAACTGGACTTATTGTTGACGGTAGAACCTGACCAAGATCCGCATAAGCTGGCCCAGCGCTATGTCGCCGTCGAGACGCCCCCCGTGCCCATTACTCCAACGGAGGCCGCTGAACGGGAGCCGCAACTGAATCCAGACGAGATCGCGGGGGCCCTTGTCGTCCGCCATGGCCATGTTGACCCCACTGCCCTCGTTAAGGCCTACAATCACGGATTACAAAACTTGGGCGGGCAAATCATTATTGCCCCCGTGACGAGGCTGGTGCGTATGGGCGAACGCCTTACCGGTGTCACCACGCCGACCCAAGCCTACGCGGCAGGAAATGTTGCGGTGGCCGCCGGTGGCCTCACCCGCGAACTTATCAAAACCGCTGACATTCACGTGCCGGTCTATTTCAGCCATGCCGAACTGGTGGAAACGCCGCCCTTAGATTGGGAACTGCGATCGCTGATTATGCCCGCTGATTTAACACGCTCAGCGATCGAGTCAGAAGCCACCAACGATAACACCTACACCCTCTGGGATGAGCCCGGTCATGAAATTCGCCCGCCGTTTCTCGATTCGGGTTGTGTGCAGTTTCTCGACAAGCGCCTGCGCATGGGACAAATCAGCCGCATCAACACCACGTTAGAACCGACGTTAGACCCCGCCACAGGCGAAAAGCATATCCGGGCAGGCATTACGCCTCTGGTGCCCGCGCTTGATCAGGTGCCGGGACAATGGCACGCCTGTCGGGTAGCCTTTAGCCAAGATGGTTTACCCCTGGCGGGGCCGGTACCTGGCCTGACGGGAGGGTATGTATTTTCCGGCTTTACGGGTCCTTTTGGGTTGGTGCCTGCCCTGGCTCAGCACTTTGCCCAGTGGGCTAGCGGTAAAACCAGCGACGTTTTGCAGGCCACCCGTCCTGATCGCTTTTCAGATAGCCGCGCACCTACGTAACGAGTTTTTACCCGTGGCTTAGAATTAGGGCACTGACGGTTGCCCCTGCCCCATGGCTCACCCTGCATTACCCTCACAACTCGCCCCCACGCCCGAGGCCGTGGCGTTTTTGCATGAGATTTTGCGGATTACCGCCGAGAGTGGACAAGATCAAGCCGCCGTCCACGCCTGCTTCAGGGATAACATAGACAAACTGGCAGACAAAACGCTCCGCTCCGCGATTCCTGCTGTTTTTGCTGAACTCACTCAAGATGCTGACCCCGGCGGCCAAGGGAAGATTGCATCCGACTTCAATAGTTTGGGGGTAGATTTAGCAGACTTTCCGTTGGGCAACCGCGCCCTCAATTTAGAAATCGCCATCGCCGCCTACGAAGCTGCGTTGCAGGTCTACACCCGCGACGCCTTGCCCCAAGACTGGGCGATGACCCAAAATAACCTGGGCACGGCCTACCGCAATCGCATCCGGGGTGAGCGGGCCGACAATCTCGAACAAGCCATCACCGCCTACGAAGCTGCCTTACAAGTCCGTACCCGCGACGCCTTTCCTCAAGATTGGGCGATGACCCAAAACAACCTGGGCAATGCCTACAGCAATCGCATCCGGGGAGAGTGGGCCGACAATCTCGAACAGGCGATCGCCGCCTACGAAGCCGCCTTACAAGTCCGCACCCGCGACGCCTTCTCCGAAGACTGGGCGATGACCCAAAACAACCTGGGCAATGCCTACGGCGATCGCATCCGGGGGGAGCGGGCTGACAATCTGGAACGGGCGATCGCCGCCTACGAAGCTGCCTTACAGGTCTACACCCGCGACGCCTTCCCCCAAGATTGGGCGATGACCCAAAACAACCTGGGCAGTGCTTACCAAAATCGCATCCGGGGAGAGCGGGCCGACAATCTTGAACAAGCCATCACCGCCTACGAAGCCGCCTTACAAGTCCGCACCCGCGACGCCTTCCCCCAAGACTGGGCGATGACCCAAAACAACCTGGGCAATGCCTACAAAAATCGCATTCAGGGAGAGCGGGCCGACAATCTGGAACGGGCGATCGCCGCCTACGAAGCGGCCTTACAAGTTCGCACCCGCGACGCCTTGCCCCAAGCCTGGGCGCTGAGCCAAGGGGTTCTAGTATCAGCTCTGCTAGAGCGCTTCAAACTCACGGGGGAAACCGCCGACCTGGATGAAGCCATCACTGCGCTGGAGGCTGCGGGCACTGTGGCTACTCCCGGCACCGATAGCTCTGTCTGGATTTACTACACCCTGGGCACCGCCCTCGACTACCGCTACAGCCTGCACCGCGACCCGCCGGATCTCGCCCAGGCGGCCGCCGCCTACCGCAACGCCGCCGACACCACCCCCTGGCCCGATCGCCAATTGACCTATCGCGAAAAGGCCGCCGACAGTCAGTATCAGCTCGGCATTGCCCTCACCCAAGACGGGGCCTGGTACGACGGGCTCGCCCAGCTAGAAGGCAGTCTGCAAACCTATCGCGAGGCGGAGAGCCGTTTAGGTCGCGCCGATGCCCTGCAGCAGATGGCCCGAGTTCACTACCTGATGAGCAATTTCGACAAGTCACGTATGTACTTTCGCGATGCCCTGCGCCTGTACCAAGCGGAGGACAATGCCCTGGGGGAGGCCAACTGCCGCACGGGGCTGGGGCGACTGCTGCTGCGGCTCATTTTTGTCGATGAGGCCCTGGCCGAACTGGACACCGCCTGCACCCTCTATCGCCAACTGGATCAGCCGGAACGCCTGCAAGAAGCCCAAGAAACCTATGCCCTGGCCCAAAAGGTAAAGGAAAAGCAGCCCCTATGAGTACCTTTGACGACCTATTTCAGTCCAAAGATACCCTGTACGACCAGTGGAATCTGACGGCAATTCCCTTTGCAGAAAGTGCCGAAAAGCTCCAGCAGCTGAGTCAAGTGTTCACCGGACGGCGGGATGAGCTGAGCCAGGTGATCAACCAGTTCAGCAGTCGCGATGCCAAGGCGATTCTCGTCTACGGCTGGATTGGCATTGGCAAGACCGCCTTTATTCGCGAAGTGCTGGAAGGCTATGATCGCAACCTCGGCAACCAAGTGCTTACCGCCTCCATCAAGCTGGAGCCCAACACCGATTTGGCCACCGCCGCCCTCATTGCCCTGGCCCGCGAAATGCCCCATGACGACTGGGCGCAGTTCCAGCTCAATCGCCTGGGGCTACGGCCCGATCGCGACCTTTACAACCGCACCACCACAGCCGGAGCCAGCGCGGTCTTTCAGGCCAAAGTGGAAGAACAGCGAGTTGATCCGGAAGCGCCACAGTTCCCCAACCTCAGCTTCGATGACCTGCTCGACCGGGCGATGCAACAACATGAGCGGGTGATTATCGCCATTGACGATCTCGACAAGCAAGACCCCGCCGTCGCCCGCCAACTCTTGCTCAATGCCCAGGGACTGCTCAAGGGGCGAGCCTGGTTTATGCTTACGGGCCATCCATCAGGCATTACCCGCGATTACCTGATCCGCGACCGAGGGCTCTTTGACCTCACCCTGGAGCTGGGGCCGTTGGATGCTGAGACCAGCTATACGATGCTGAAAAATTACCTCGCTAGCGCCCGGATTCGCCCCATTGAGGCCAATGACGAGGTTGCCGCCGTTCACCCCTTTACCCCCGAAACCGCCCGCGAACTCTGTCGGGTGGCCGAAGGGGTGCCGCGCTGGCTTAACCGCATGGCCAGCTACGTATTGCTCAAAGCCTTTGACCTGGAAGCCCCCAAAATCACACCTGAAATCTTGCAAGCGGGTCTCACCCACGCCCGCGAAAAGCTGAAGGGCCAACCGGGCCTCACGCCCCAAGACTACTACGTCTTTGAAATGGTGCTAGAAAAGCGCGTCCTCTCGGACGACACCATTACCCTGGCAGAGTTAGAAAGGCTTAAAGTGGAAACCTTCAGCGAGATTATGCCCATTCTCGATAAGCTGGTAGCCACCGATCTGTTAAAGCGATTGCCGACGGAACGCGCCACCGCCTACGCTCCCATGCCTCTACTCGATAGCAGTGACGATGATGGTGCGGGCACCGATGCCTAAACTCTGATTCCTGAACTCTGCGATATCTCTCTGACGACAGAGGCTAAATGTCTCGCCTTGAGTCGTACAATTCTTTTGTTAAATCCCACCTATGACATCTGCTTCCTCTATGACTACCTCTCCTTTAGATGCACAGCAAGTCTTGCAGCAGTTGAACTGGCGCTATGCCACCAAGAAGTTTGACCCAGCCAAGAAAATTCCTGACGCTACCTGGCAGGCTCTGGAGCAGAGCTTGGTGCTAGCGCCATCTTCGTTTGGGCTGCAGCCGTGGAAGTTTTTTGTCATTCGCAATCCCGAAATTCGTCAACAGTTGCAGAAAATGGCTTGGGGGCAGTCTCAGATTGTCGATGCGTCTCACCTGGTTTGCCTCGCCATCAAAAAGGGCGTGAACTCAGACGACGTCGCTCCCTATATCGATCGCATAGCTGACGTGCGCCAAACCGCCAAAGAAAATCTGCAAGGGTTGGGAAACGTGATTCAGGGCTTTCTCAAGGAGCCCCCTTTTCCCCTCGATGTCGATGCTTGGGCCGCTCGTCAGGTCTATATCGCGCTCGGTTTTTTCCTCTATAGTGCGGCCATGCTAGGGGTCGATACCTGCCCCATGGAGGGGTTCGTCCCAGCTCAGGTCGACGAGCTACTCGGTCTTCCTGAACAGGGCTATGGGTCGGTCGTATTGTGTACCGCTGGCTATCGCGCAGAAGACGACAAGTATATCGACATGGCCAAGGTGCGCTTTGAGACTGAGCAGGTCGTTCAGTACGTCGATTAGGGCGGCAATGGCATGGGAACGATTGGCCTCTGGCCAGGCGGGCGATAATGCAGCCATTTTTCCCAAGATCTTCAATTCAAGCAGTACCCTAACAGTGGCCATTCGTTTTCTTCTTTATGCTGCAATTTTTGCCTCCAGGCTTTGAGCAAAAAGTTACCGAAACCACTCTGGGCATCATGGCGTATTACACGCAAGCCCCGGGGGGAATGTGGGATATATCCGAGACTGGGACTCCTGATCGGGCAACGTTGGTTTGCTTGCACAGCCTGGGCGGGGGCTCCTCAGCTTACGAATGGTCGAAAGTGTACGGAGCGCTAGCCGCAGACTATCGCATTATTGCTCCCGATCTTGTGGGGTGGGGACAGTCGGCCCATCCCCAGCGCGATTACTGTCCCGCGGACTACTGCGATATCATTGCCCACTTGATTGAACAGGTGGCAGGCGCGCCCGCGATCGTGGCAGCGACTTCATTAACGGCCGGGGTCGTAGTGCAACTCGCGATTCAGCGGCCCGAGTTATTCCAGGCGCTCTTTTTGGTATCGCCCTCTGGCAATGATGACTTTGGGGCAGGCTATGGCTTCAGCCTACCGGCCATTTTGGCGGGCACGCCCATTATCGATCGCCTCATCTATCAATTTGGGGCGGCGAATGAAGCAGCGGTGGCGCAGTTTCTCACTAATTTTCTCTTTGCCCATCCGGAACGCCTCACTGCCGAAATCGTGCAGGCTTACACCACCTGCACCCAACAGCCCAATGCGGAGTATGCCGCCTTAGCCTCGCTGAAAGGTGATGTCTGCTTTGACTTGACGCGCTACATTGGTCAACTTACGGTGCCCACGACCGTTGTAGTGGGTGAAAAAGCCCGCTTTAATCGTCCTGAAAAGACGAAGCGATTAGCCGCGATGAACCGCCGGGCGCTGCAAACTGTCCATGTGGTGCCAGATGTGGGCGTGCTACCCCATGTGGAAGCGCCATCGGTCGTAGTCGGTTTGTTGCGAGCGTTTTTGCGAGCCACTATCGAGTCCACTGCAACGACAGCAATGGAAGCCATGACATAGGGGCTTTATCGCAGAACGAAAGTTCCTACTAGGCGGAGATCTCGAAAGGTTGGTTGCGATCGCCTTTTGAGTAGTCCAACCAAATAATCATCCGCAAAGATATGAAGCCGATGTTGAGCGTCTTGCAGAGGTGATTTCCACTCAACATCGGCAACAGGGGCCATCGCACGCTTGACTTTAGCCATTTGCCATAGCTCCGCCGCCAGGTTTGAACTCAAGTTCTGTAGATTTTCATCTTCTAATGCCAATGCTTCTAGCACTGCTGCGGTACGCAGAGGAATATCAGCCTCTTTAAGCAAGCCCGCTTGTGTTCGAGTCTCAAGGGAAAGTGCAGCACTTAGCAACTGCGACTAAGTGCCGCTAACAACATGGGAATACAAAATCCACAGGTATTCGAGGCAAAACATTACCTTGCAGTCATTTGACCTTGAGAACCAGGCAAGATGCTTGACTTTGTGGCTCGTGACCTACGTGGTGCTCGATAAAACAGACTGATTGCCATTGCAGCTAGAGTCCAGGCAACGATCAGACTGGAGGCATTGATAAGGAACAGTGTGATACTGTGCTCCGGAAGAATGACAAGTGAATAAGTGAAGACCATTGCGCCAAGAAGCAGTGCAACAGTTGCACCTGTGCGACCAGCAATCAGGACATTGGGCCACCCTCGCCACTTAAGCACAGTAGCGATACCGATCCCCTGAATGAGACAAAACAAAACACCCATGGGGTACCAAATGCCAAGGCTTTCGGCGTCGATCTGATCCTCCGTAACGCCCATGAGCAGCTGGAAAGTATCTCTAAAGAAGGCACCCCACCACATCCATAGAGTGGACATAAGCAAGAAGCTACCGACAATCGTTCCAATAACCGGAATGCCGAAGATTTGGAAGCTAAGCGCTCTTCGCATCATTCTCATGATTCTCTCCTTCCATATTGCACATAGGAAATGAAATCCTTCATCATATCAAGGCAGCATAAAAGCTTACTAGCCAGGTCATTTTCAGACACACTTGAAATTAGATGAAGCTCTCTTTTAGCTTCGACCAGCTTAGTCGAAGGCTCACTTTTGACGCATGTGACCCTGGTCATGCAGGTATATGACCAGGGTGGATTCATTTACTAAAGGCTGCCACTTATTGTGATGAAATAATCTCAGTCAAATTCATTCTCAAACAGGATAGGAGAGTATTAAAAGTGAAATCTTTCATCACACACAAAAACTTGTATTTAGGACTGATAGGGCTAGGATCTGTCTTGATTACACTTGCAGAACACAAAGTAGAAGCCCAAATAGTCGACCTTAACGATTTCTGTCAAAAATTCCCACAAAACTCTCGTTGTGAAGGCTATATCTCAAGCAATTCAAATAATCTGCCTGTAAATTCTCAAACCCTTATCGTTCAACTTGAGACAGTAGGTTCTGACGCTGAGTCAATTTTAATTGAAGTCGAACAAGAGACTATTGGCGATATCAGTTTGTCTGTTGTCCATGTCGAGAGATTCGAAGGGGAGGAGCTATTATCTGGGTTATTAAATGGAGGAGTCGAAGCAGTGGCATCGGGCATTCCAATCCCCTTTGATGTATTCGAATTCTATGAGTCAGTGTCAACTCGTCCCGAATATCTTGCCTTCACGCCTGATAGCTGCCAGATTCAACCATCACTATTTAATGATCTATTAATTCAAGACAATGGCTGTTCAATAATTGGAACTGACAACCTATCCTTGTCAGAAAAATTTGATATTAGATCAGGCACTTTTACTATTGGATATAGTGAGGGTGCCTTAGTGCGCTTAATTGCCTTTAGAATAAGAGATCATAATACTGAATTTGCCAATGCGCTAGAAACAGACAGATTATGCCAAAGTTATCCGTTAAATTCTCACTGTCGCTACTGGCCTATCTCGCAAGATGAGTCATTGGAAGAATAAGAATCGCTGTTCTTTTGGTTCGTTCACATTATCTCATGTCTATTTGAGACTAGGCTGAATAATGATTTCAGCCTAGTCTCTTCAATAATTGACTAGTCGATCAGGTTATGTTGTCACCTTCGATTATACGGAATATCAGATTTCTAGAATGGGGATTCATTCTCATTCATGCAGTATTAGTAATCGGCTCAGGTGAAAAAGGTCTATCCTCGACAAACATCCTCTTCTATATACTCTTTTTTTGCTTTAGTTTCTGGTTTCCAAAAGACACTTCAAATTGGAGCTCTCGGCTTTATGTCTATTTAGGGTTGTCAATTTCTGTCATAGGCAACTTCATGAATGTTTCAACTGATTTTTTGCTTTACCTATATTTAGGAAAGAGTTGTTTTCTTCTAGGTTTAAATGAAACAATATTAATAGTTTTTTTGGTCGGATTTGGATGGATATCTAGTGAAATTATCTCTGCTATGAATGAGAGCAGTGACATTATTTTTGACGCTCCAGCCATTACAAATGGCAATAATATTCTGGCAGCATGGCTACCATTCTTGGGGATATATATAGGATCTAGTGTATTCATTATATTGCTTTTTTCTACGCTCTTATCTGAGCAAAAAAGTCGAAAAGAAGCAGAGAGATTACTCCAGCAAGTCGAGGCACTTGCCAAAGATTTAGAACGCACGCGGATTGCTCGTGATATTCATGACTCACTCGGTCATACCTTGACTAATTTAGATATCCAATTGCAGCTAGCTCAAAAACTGCGTCATAGTTCTCCAGAACAGGCTTTCCAAGCAGTTGATTTAGCCCAAACACTGTCTAGACAAGGTATTGAAGATGTCAGTTATGCGCTGGCATCTATGCGGCGAACTGATTTTGACCTCAACCAAGCAATCGAGCAATTAATCAGTCAATTTCGAAGTAGTGCCTCCATAAAGACTAAAGTAGATGTCGTCATTCCACAATTACCGGCTACATTGCGACATCAAATTTATCTTATTTTAAAAGAATGTTTTATTAACATTCAAAAACATTCTCAGGCATCTCAAACTTCTCTGAGAGGACGCGTAAGCGAGTCTAGTCTCTCATTAGAAATTCAGGATAATGGTATCGGCTTTATTCCTGAACAAGCATCAACTGGATTTGGCTTGAGAGGTATCTCAGAGCGCATTCAGATGCTTGGAGGCAACCTCCAAATTAGTAGCACTATTGGTCAAGGTACTCTTATTAAAATACAGATTCCGCTATGATTCGAATCTTGATCGTGGATGATCAACCTGTTTTTCGACAAGGGCTAGCAGCTTTGCTGAGCCTAGAAAATGATTTTGAGGTTATTGGTCAAGCTGAAAATGGTCAAGATGCCATCCGCTTAACTGAGCAATTGAAGCCTGATGTTGTCCTCATGGATGTTCAGATGCCTATCTGTAACGGGGTTGAGGCAACTCGCAAAATCAGTCAAGATTTTCCTTGGGTGAAAATCCTAGTTCTGACAACAT
Source organism: Cyanobacteria bacterium P01_F01_bin.56 (assembly GCA_039185935.1). GTDB lineage: Bacteria > Cyanobacteriota > Cyanobacteriia > Phormidesmidales > Phormidesmidaceae > Halomicronema. The sequence goes on from JBCDAJ010000094.1 coordinate 10,746, forward strand.
TTGATGATGACGATTATATTTGGGACTCTCTACAAGCAGGTGCATTAGGATATCTATTGAAACGGACTCCTGCAGAGCAAATGGCAATTTCCATTCGCTCTATTTATATGGGGTATAGTCAATTAGGTCCTACTATTTCACCTAAAGTCTTTACACAGATGAAGCCATCTCCTTCATCTGGAGTTCATTGGCAAAACTTCTTGAGTCAACGAGAATTTGAAGTTCTAAAACTTGTTGGCCAGGGTAAAACTAATCAGGAAATTTCTATAAGCCTCCATCTGAGTGAAGGCACTGTGAAAAATTACATCACTCGAATCCTTCAAAGCCTCAACCAATTTGATGTGAGAGATCGTGTTCAAGCGGCGCTTTGGGCTGCCCATAATTTAGATATTTCCTAGTTTTTACTGACTTTATCCATCCCTCTTGCAGAACATGATTGTTCTCTTTTCATATACCTAAGCCAGTTTTGCCTAACCCTGGGCCTAAAGCGTCGGATTGTCGCCCTGGTCTCAGCCTTGGGTCTTTTGCTATCACACTCATCTGGCTCAGCAAAATATGCCAGCATGCCACTTACTGTTTATATCTAAACAATTACCAAAACCCCTGCAACAGAACTTGCCAGATCCTGAGTGGTTAGAAATGAAGCTGGAAAACACTATTCAAACAATCGAAGCCTTTCATCTTTAATAAAGAGTGGCTGTCACCTAAGTCTGAACACCGCCCTTGTTGCGAACATTTTTGCAATTCACCTTGACAACTCAACTGACGCCAGATGCGGTCCTTCTTGGCAGTCCTATTGAGGGAATTTAAAGGCGAGCGAGCAGCTCTTGCTTTTTGGCCTGAAATTCCTCGTCGGTCAAAATGCCCTGCTCTTTAAGTTGGCCCAATTTTTCTAGCGCTTGGTACACATCGGCAGCTTCATTGCCCTGGTCGTTTTCGAGATCAGAAACATAGCCTCTACCCCGTTCAAAAGCGGAATCATAGGCAGCCTTGACCTGATCTTCCACAAAGTTATTCAGAGTGCCGCCGTTGGAAAAATGAGCGATCGCAACTTGTCCTACGGCGTAGGTCGAGGCCCCAGAGGTGAGCGCCATGGAAGCCCCGCCAATCATCGTGCCAATGCCCGGAATCGCTTTAATAAAGCTCGCGCCCAGCCGGGCCAAGGTGGTGCCGGTGAGCGCCGTAACAAAGGTCTTGCCTAAATTGGGGGAATAGTCAACGCGATAGAGTTGGGCGAGCTGTTGCAGCATTTCGAGTTGAATGGCGGTGACTGCCGCAAAATCGACGAGTGGAATGGGAATGAGGCCACTGCCCATCGCCCACAAGACATGGGAGCGAATGATGCCGTTGGCTTGAGGTTGTTGGGTCATCGCTGGAGGTTAAATCAGTTAAGGTCAGGATACCCACAGCGACCAGCCCTCTCATTGCCGGTATTGCGAAAGGCAGAAAATAGAACTAGCAGTCTGACTCCATCAAGGCTCTAGCATGCTGTTGCCGGCAAACCCCACTGCGATCGCCTAGCCTTATCAGCCACAATAGACGGGAAGTAGCCCGCCCATTCGTACGTCATGTATTCCTGATGCTCCCCAATTGCTGACTAAGCTTCGCTCACTGTTGCCTCATCCACCCGGTACCCTGACCTGCATGTCTCTCACGTTTACCAATTCCGTCCAAGCACTGACCTATCAAAAAGTCGCCGACTACCTCCAAGGGTCAGAACTTTTTCAAGCGGCTCTGCGCGACTATCGCGATCGCCCCAAGTTCGACATTCTCTATGGCTCGGCCCTGGTGGAGATTGAGGTTTTGCCGTGGGAGGTGCATCCGTGGGAGGCGGCCGATCTGGCAACGGTACGAGCGACGAGTTGTGTCACAGTAGGCAGCACGCTGGACTGTGAGCTGATGCAGTTTTTGCTAACCGAAAACCGCCGGATGCGGTTTGGGGCCTTTCATCTTGATGATGCGGGACAGGTGGTCTTTTCGGAGAGTGTGCTGGGGGGCGACGACATGTCGCTCATTGAGCTGCAGACGTGCATCCTATCCGTGGTGACGATCGCCGACACCTATGACGACATTATTGCCGAACGATTTGGCGGACAGCGGGCCCGCGATCGCCAGCCCCAAGTTTTCTCTTCGGGCTTAACTTAAAATTGCCGAGGGCGCGTCATCAAGTCATTCTAGAAACCTGGTGGGATACACATTAGGGATCGGCTTGAAAATTCGGCTTGAAAATAAAGTACCCGGACAAGACTGTGGCAGGGTGGATGGGTAGCAGGGGCGGTGGGATGTTATTTAAGCGCAACTCCCTCAGCGCACCCACCCCGATAATTTAACCAAGGGCTGAAATCGTTTCTGGGTAAAGAGTCTGGCTCTAATTAATGACAGTCCTAGTTAAAGCGGTGGCAAATCCAACGTCATGGCGGCTTCACCACTTCGCGGCGCTGGTGTCAGGGTAACCGATTGACCTGTGACAGTAATGTCACCCGCATAGCCAACGCCTAAAACCAGTCCGCCGCGTCGATGCAGGGTTAATCGAGGACGCGATTCACCATTCCACCACAATTCTTCGTCCAGGCTAGCCTTCACCCACATCAAAGAAGGGAAAACAGCGTTGCCACCGGTATTCACAAAGACTCTCAGCACGTAGGTACCGTCGGTCAACTGGCCCATAGATTGATACACGACAAAGCGACGTTCGCCAAATTGCTCCCAAGCAGCGGTCACTCGCCCCGCCTCATCGACCGCAATGTCAGCGTAGAACTGATTAGTATCGGCAGTGGTGCCTTCGATATCCACCGCGATCGCCCCTGGCAACCGATCTGATAGCCAGGGCATCATTGCCGCCACAGCGCGGGGATTCACCGGCTCCCCTTGCACCGTGAATGACTGCTGCCGCTCTGCTAGAGCGGCCTCGTAGTTCATTTGAGAGACGGTTTCGGCAGGGGACAGGCCGTCGCCGCCCCAAACAGACTGCCCACCATTCACCCATCCCCCCAACCACCCGAGGGCGACCAATAAAAAACCGAAAAAGCTTAAGTATTTATTCAGTTTTAGTTTTCTTTTTTGCATAAAAAAACCTGGTTTTTCTTCAGGTTTAACTGACCCGTTTTATCACAGCAGGGAGTTAATAAAACCTCTCAAGAACATTCACCTTTCGCAATATTGGCTTACGCTTCTTAGCTCAATGAATTTTTCTATGGAAGGGGATCACAGCGTTTATTAGAGCGCTAATGTGAAGCTAAGCCAGTGAATTGACTGGTTATTGATAAGCCTGATTTTCCAAGCGCTACGGGAAATTGGGTGAAGCCGTTTCACCTAAAATGGAAGGGGTAAATATGACCCAGAAAGTATCAGCGGGGCCGCGCAATGTCGCCATTGTTGGCCCCTACTCTAGTGGTAAAACAACCCTTTTAGAAAGCTTGCTTTACGTGGGTAAAGCTATCACTCGCAAGGGCAAAATCGAAGAGGGCACAACTCTGGGAGACGCCACACCCGAGGCCCGCGATCGCACCATGACGGTTGAATTAAACGCTGCCAGCGCTGAGTATGGCGGCGTTCGTTTTAATTTTCTCGATTGTCCAGGATCGGTAGAGCTACAGCAAGAAACGGACAATGCCTTGATCGGGGTAGACGCTGCGATCGTCGTTTGTGAAGCCAATCCGGACCGGGTGCTCACCCTGGCACCGCTGTTTCAGTTTTTAGACAGTTGGGAAATTCCCCATGTGGTCTGGATTAACAAGATGGATCGGGCCACGGCTCCCTTTCAAGAAGTGTTGGCAGCGCTGAAAACCGTTTCTAGCCGTCCCATCTTGCCCCAGCAATACCCCATTCGTGAAGATCAAAAACTGCTGGGCTTTATCGACTTGATCACTGAGCAAGCCTATCACTATCACGCCAATGCCCCGGCTGATCCAGTCCCCTTGCCGGAGGCGTTAAAAGCGCAGGAGCAGGCAGCGCGGGAGGAAATGCTGGAAGCGCTAGCCGACTTTGACGATCATTTACTCGAAGAGTTGTTAGAGGAAATTGAGCCTCCGCCAGAAGAGATTGTGCGAGATCTCAAGCAAGATTTAGGGGCTGACCTGATCGTACCGGTTTTGTTTGGCATCGCCTCAGATGACTTTGGGACCCGTCCCCTGTGGGATGCCCTCGTGAAAGAAGCGCCTGATGCCCTGGCGACAGCGGCCAATCGCGGCTTAGAGGCAGATGGTGACGAAACGTTGGCCCAAGTACTCAAAACTTTTTACACCCCACAGGGCGGCAAGCTGTCCCTCGTCCGAGTTTGGCAGGGTAGCCTGGCTGATGGTGACAGCTTGAATGGCGATCGCATGGGTGGCCTTTATCACCTCATGGGGCAACAGCAACATAGCACCCAAAAGGCACAAGCTGGGGATATTGTCGCGATCGCGCGACTAGAAGGGGCGCTGACCGGGGCGACCCTGACCCCTGAAGACACTCCGGCCGTTGAACTGCCGACAGCCGCAGTCTTGGCTCCGGTTTATGCCCTCGCCATCACCCCAGAGAAGCGCAGTGACGAGGTCAAGCTGACCGATGCCCTCACCAAGCTGATGGAAGAAGATCCCTCTTTGCGGTGGGAGCAGCACGGCGACACCCACGAGGTCATCTTGTGGGGACAGGGTGAGGTCCACCTCAAAATCACCCTGGATCGGCTGCGCCGGAAGTACAACTTGCCCATGACCACTCAACTGCCCCGCGTGCCCTACAAAGAGACGATTCGCAAGTCGAGTAAAGAAATTCGCGGTCGCTACAAGCACCAAACTGGGGGCCACGGACAGTTTGGTGATGTCTATCTCGACATTCAACCCCGCAATCGGGGTGAAGGCTTTAGCTTTAATCAAAAGATTGTCGGCGGCGTCGTGCCCCGGCAGTACATTCCAAGTGTGGAAACGGGGGTACGCGAATATCTCCATCAGGGGCCCCTCGGCTTCCCGGTGGTGGATGTGGCAGTGACGTTGACAAATGGTTCGTACCACAACGTCGACAGCTCTGATCAGGCCTTTAAGCAGGCCGCCCGCATCGCGATGCAAACAGGACTGCCGCAGTGTGAACCCGTACTGCTAGAGCCCGTGGATGCCGTAGCCATCTCCGTGCCCAACAGTTTCACATCCAACGTGCTGAAGCTAATCAGCAGTCATCGCGGTCAGATTTTAGGCTACGAAGGCAAGGGCGGTTGGCAAGGTTGGGATGTGGTTTCGGCCTACATTCCCGAGGCAGAGATGCAAAACCTGATTCTAGAGTTGCGATCGCTCTCCATGGGCGTCGGCACCTTTAACTGGAAGTACGACCACTTGAATCCGGTGCCGGATGAGTTGCGCGATCGCATCCTCGCTGAAGCTGACAGCTAGTTCCCTGAAGAGACTGTCATTGTCGGGAAATCCCAAGAGATCAACGTCAAACCCGTCCCTCCTGATGCCCTACACAAGTATCAGGAGGGCTTTTTTATGGACAAACGGCAAGTGCTGATGCGGGGGCCAGAAGGGGCCAAAATCGGCTTCACCGGTATCAGTTGTGATGATGTTATGGCTTCAGCTTGGACCCGCTAGGTTCTACCAATGGATAGAGGGTTGTACGGCTCTGACACGCCTGGCTGAAAACGCGATCGCTTCCGTAAGGCCTCACTTTGACAATGCCTGAATACCTTGAATTATCAGGATTCTACGGTTAGTCAACGGCGTCAGATGGCAACAGTTGCTTGGTAGTTTGCGTAACAACCTGTGTCAAGATATAAAGCTGTTGAGAGAAGTTGACCGTTCCCTTTAGGGCAAACGGCTTGAACTAGAGAGGAGGCATCGTTGGCAATGCAGGTTGGCGATCGCGTACGGATCAAAGATTCGGTTATTTTTTACCATCATCCCCAGCATCGCAACATCGCCTTTAATGCTCAGGGCATGGAAGGCGATGTCATTAAGGTCTTACATGATTGGAAAGGCCGTCCTATCAGCGCCAACTTTCCCGTGGTGGTTAAATTCCAAGTTGAGGGGGTCAAACGTCCCTTTCAGGCTCACCTTCGTAATGATGAACTAGAGCCGGCTCGTTAACCAGCTTGGCCACCTCAAGTCTTGAAAAAATCAACCAGACTACCCCTATCTCCGCTGACTTATTAAAGATTCAGCAGGATCTTTTCGGTGACCTTTTGTTCTCAGAGGGACCATTCAACCTGGTACCTAGAACCCAGAACCCGATACCCAACAGAATCGCCTCAATTAGCGATCGTCTAACACGGTCGACAGACCTGGACTGAAAGCACGTACTATGATGAGAAAGGAAGCTTAACTTTTGTAAATATTTTGACTTCGGTTGTCAGACCCTCTCAAGCGATTTCCTCCTCTTCTACCTGGTTGGCCCTCGATATTCTCTGGCAAGGTGGCGGCACTGTGGTCAAGCAGGGACTGCCCCATGACCAGCTTTCGCCTGCTTGGCAAATTTTATTACTCGGGGATGGCTCGCCGACCCGGCATTTGCAACTGCTAACTCGTGAACGGACTGACGTTGATGTGATTGATATGTCAGCGATTGGCATGGCTCCAGATCATGCCCCACAAATCATTGATGCGGTGCCGGGGCCCCGGTTGCGCCGTCAAGTTTGGCTACGCACCGCTTCGGGACAGCGGTTAGCCTACGCCACCTCCTGGTGGGAGGCTAGCCACGTCGATGAATACTTACAAAACAAGTCTCTGCCGATTTGGGCCAGTCTTTCGCGCATTCGAGCGGAGCTGTACCGCGACATTCGCGGCATTTACTACGGTCACTCGCAACCGTTAGAAATTGCCTTTGGTGAGCGCGGGCCATTTTGGGGACGCCATTATCTGTTCTGGCATAACGGCAAACCCCTGACGCTCATTTACGAAGTCTTTTCGCCTTATCTAACTCGCTATCTGGGGCCAACACGCTCAGAAGTGACATCTCAAGACAGCTAAGGGATTGGTCAGTCAGTACAGTGCCTGCTTTGGGCCGTGGATGGGTGAATAAGCGCGTAGCGCGTAGGGTGGGCAGTGCCCACCGAAATCTGACGCATCCCTGTAGCTACTGAACAAAAAATCTGCATTATCCACTTGCCAAAATTTGAATGTTTCTACGAAAACAGGTGGGCAAGCAGGTGGACTGGAAAGCAAAGATGGGTACTGGGGAAGTTTTTGCCCACCTTACTCTGTTTCGTAGGTTGCAGTTAAAACCGAAGTCTAACTTTTAGGTATGCAAAATCCCCAATCTAGTGATGAAGGATCAGGGCCTAACTTCCCTACTCATCAGCGTCTTGGTCATAAATTTCAAACCATTCGTAGGCAGACCGTTTGGATATGGCTGCTCCTCGTCTTTGGATGGTATGCCCTTCACGGCAGCATTATGATTCCCGCAGACCCTGCACGACCTGAACTTGAAATCGACGGCGCAAGGGTGGTTCAGGCCGTATTCTGTATGGCCCTTTGGTCAATGACCTGGGCCGCAACTTGGATTTGGGTTTGGCCTGTGGCTATTTTTATAGCTCTCGCGGCTGCTTGTCTCTTAAGTTTTCTGAGCGCTATTGTAGTGGTCCTCGGTCATGCTCCACCTGACATGATGAATTCGCTCATGAGGTCTGCAATTACCTTTATCGTAATTTGGCTCGTCGTGATGAACGTTTTGGGCGCGGGAGCGGCCTTGAGCCTCAAAAAACGTTACTCACCTAAGCGGGCATTTCAAATTTTGTTGGGTACGGCATTGTCGGGTTTGACCGCAGGTCTGGTCTTTGCTGCGGCAAGGTATTTGATAATCACATCTGTTTGACAAAGCTCTCTTTGTGGAACTCGAACTCTGGTGATTTTAATTCAGCATGAGATTGGTGACTGCTTTGGTCGTTGGCCGATCGCTGAGCACCTGACCATCGCGGAAGGTGATGACGCGATCGCACTGCTGGGCCACAGCCTCATCGTGAGTGACCATCACCAACGTCATCCCCGCCCGGTTAAGGCTGGTAAAAATGTCCAAAATACTGCGACTCGTCTGAGAATCGAGGGCGCCGGTCGGCTCATCGGCCAACAATAGTTTGGGGCGGTTCACAATGGCTCGGGCAATGGCGACTCGCTGCTGTTGGCCCCCCGACAGTTGATTAGGGCGATTATGCAGGCGATCGCCCAGGCCCACTTTTTGGAGAGATGCAATCGCCCGTGATCGCCGTTGCGATTTCGGCACATTGGCATACACCATCGGCAACATGACATTTTCGACCGCGGTGAGCTGGGGCAGCAAATAAAACTGCTGAAACACAAAGCCTATTTTGCGGTTGCGGATATCGGCTAAAGCATCAGTCCCCAGAGTGCTGACAGGAATCCCGTCTAGGCGATAGTCTCCCCAGGTGGGGCGATCGAGGCAACCAATCAGGTTCATCGCCGTCGATTTGCCTGAGCCCGAAGCTCCCACAATGGCACAATACTCGCCTGGGTCAATGGCAAGGCTGACCTCTCGCAGGGCATGAACTTCCACATTGCCCATGCCATAGGTTTTGCTGACGCGGTGCAAATTAATGAGGGCCATCACACTAGCTCCGTAATGCCACAATCGGGTCAAGCTGCGCCGCCCGGCGCGCGGGCAATAGGCCAAAAATCAGCCCGGTGCTGCCTGAAACGGTGAACGAAATCGCGATCGCTGACAGACTAATCCCAGCACTCAACGGGGTCGTCAGGGTCAAGATCCCAATGCTGGTAACGCCCACACCGATCCCAATCAATCCGCCAATCACCGCCAGGATGATCGACTCAATGGTGAACTGCACCGAAATATCGATGCCCTTTGCCCCAATGGCTTTCCGCAGGCCAATTTCTTGGGTGCGCTCGGTAACGGACACCAGCATAATGTTCATAATGCCGATGCCTCCCACGAGCAGCGAGATACCGGCGGTGTATCCGAGCACCTGCACCAAAATGTCGGTAATGCTCGCCGCTGTGTCCAGCAAATCTTGCTGGCTCTGCACGACAAAGTCATCTTCTTTATTTAATAAGCCGTGGCGCAGTCGCAGCAGGTTCGTTATTTGATACTGGGCTGCACTGGCACTGGTGGCCTCTCGCGCCGAGGCGGCAATCAGCTGCACGGTGGGGCTAGTTTTACCCACTTCTTGACCCGTCAATTGATTAACCATTACTTGAATGGGCACGTAAACGGTTTCATCTTGGTTTTGACCAAAGGTGGAACCTCGAGATGCGACGACCCCCACGACGGTAAACCTGACGTTACTCACCCGAATCTTTTGGCCAATCGGATTTTGCTTACCAAATAGCGTTTGGGCCGTTTCACTCCCTAAAACCGCTACTGGCAGAGCGCTCTGACTATCCACAGGACTGAGAAACCGGCCTTGAGCCAAGCTGATCTGACGGACGGGGACATAGTCGGGCGTGGTGCCAATAATGTTTGCTTGGGTTTGGGCCGTTTCATAGGTCACTCGCAGGCGTTGGTTTTTCTCAGGGGAAACCTCAGCGACGGCCAACACTTCGGCCGCGATCGCTTCAGCATCGGCCAGGGTCAGAGTATCGGCCCGACCAATCCCGGCGGTGGGGCCCCGCTGGGCCGAGCCGGGGGCAATAAATAAGACATTTGTCCCTAACGATTCAAACTCTCGGGTGACAAACTCTTGAGCCGCTTGTCCGGCAGCCACCATGGCAATCACCGAAGCATTGCCAATAATGATGCCCAACATCGTCAAACCGCTGCGAAGCTTGTTGGCACCGAGGGTTTTGACCGCCATGGTGGCATTTTCCAAAAGGTTATAGGCCATAGTGCTCAGTTAATAAAGGGGAGTTTGCATAAATGACGCCTGCCGTTATCAGTCTTTAGTCCTGGTGAGCCAAGTGTGGCCCAGCATTTGTTGGACAATGCTTGAGCGATAGAACCTCACCGCCTGCGGCACCTCTCCTTGCAAAGGAGAGGTTAATCACGATTTTGGAATTCATTAGCTAAGAGAGAACCGAAGAACTCCGGTCCCTCTCCTTGCGTTGGCGAAGCCTGCCCAAAGGGCTTAGCAGAGGCGAGGTGAGGTTCACAGCCTAGGGAGGAAAGGAAGGGCGCTCACGGTCTAAATCTGGCACGTCAAGGAATACGCGATCGTCAGCCTCTAGGCCACTAAGAATCTGGGTCTGGCCATCCTGAGTAAGACCGACGGTGACTGGCTGAAACCTGGGCTTACCCGCTTCATCCGCAATTTGTACGCCCAACTGACCGGCCTCGGTGGCGATCGCCACGGTTGGCACCATCAAGGCATCGACCACCGTTTCGCCAATAAAGGTCGCATCCACAGTCATCCCCGACTTGAGCTGATCAAGCCCGCTTAAAGGGGTGACTACCACCTGAAATAGAGTGACATTGTTTTCGATCACGGCCTCTGGGGCAATGCGTTTCACCTCGCCCGTAAATACCTGCTGGGGAAAGGCATCCGCCACAATTTCCACCGATTGGCCAACCTGCACTTGGGCAATACTGGCCTCGGAGACATCCACTTCGACCTCTAGCCCGGAGGAAATCGCCAAAATTGAGCTTGAGGTCGCTGACGCGGTTGCCGAAGCCGATGTCGTCGGGGTTACGATCGCCCCCACAGTGGCGTAGGTTTGCGTAATCACCCCGCTAAAGGGCGCTCGAATTACCGCTTCCTCAATTTGCGTTTCAATGGCCGCGACCTGGGCCACAGTGACGGATACGGCAGCAGCAGCAGCGGTAATATCTTCTGGACGAGAGCCGCTAGCCGCTGCTTCCAACTGAGCTTGAGCCTGCTCAAAGTTGGCGGCAGCGCTATTGGCTTCGTTGACGTACCGATCCAATTCACTCTGGGAAATCGCTCCCTGGGCGGCGAGTTCGCGATATCGTACCAGCTCGGTCGCTGACAGCGTGACCTGAGATTGGGCCGACGTCACTGCGGCCTCCGCCTGTCGAACATCTTCTGAGCGATTGCCCGCCAACACCTTGGCATAATCGGCCTCGGCTTGGGCCAACTGGGCCTGACTGCGAGCCAATTCGTCAGTTAAGGTGCCGACCTCCATTTGCGCCAATACATCCCCCGCCTGGACTTGATCGCCGGGGTCAACAGACAGCGCTTCTAGCCGACCGGTCGTTTTGGGACTGAGGTTAACAGTATCTTCCGCCACGACACTGCCGGTGCCTTCGACTCGCAGCGTCAGGGGCGCTGTTTCAACGGGTTGGGTCAGCTCTTCTAGGGTTGGCTGGGCGTTACGGGCACGACGCAGGTCGCGCGGCTTGATCAGAACGCCTAGCACTAGAAGTAGAGCCAAGATGCCGATCGCCCATAGCCACCAGCGGCGACGCTTGGGGTAGTCGGTCATTACAGCAGGGGCGATCGCTGCCGCCTCTTGCTCAAATAGGGCCGTATCAGAATCGGTATTAATATCCATCATGGTTGCGGTGCTAAAACAGTAGAACCCATATCCAGTGGGCAGGCTGAGCCAGGGCGATCGCACACTGGGCCCTTAGAAAATGCCCTGATGCAGGGACCGGAAAAGCGTGGACTCAATTTTGAGCAAGCGCCTCTCAATGCCATGGGGCTAGCATCCAGAGGTGCCGCGTCATGTGTGTGTATGAGTTATGAACTAACGAAGAAGACTCCTTATAAGCCTGGGAAGCCCAACTCTTGGGCCTGCTCTAATTGTTCCGCCGACAAAATATCCGTTAACTCGGCAGCCATGTCCGCTTGCAGAGCGGTTAACTCGCTGGCTTGATCAGTACTGAGATTCAGCTCGGCCACCAAATCGGGCCGAGCATCCGCCGCCGCCCCATCCTGCACTGCGGCTTGCAGGTCTTCTAGCTGTTGCTGCTGCTCTGGGGTCAAAATATCTCCAAGTTCAGACTTGTAGCCCTGCATCAGGCCGCGTAACTGCTGCATCTGAGGCCGACTGAGATTGAGCGATCGCACAGTCTCGCGGTTGACCTGACTCTGCGCCATACCAGGAGTACTGAGCAGCAGTCCTCCCACCCCGACGCTTAGCAGTAGCAGTCTAGACGCTGTGCGCCCTAGCGATTGAAATACCATTTGGTTTCTCCAATATTGAGGATGGAACGCCAACTCTCAGGGGCGAATGACTCTCTAGAGTTGAGCCTCGACCCCGTGAGCTATGTTCATCCTATGAAGAGCCCTTGCGATCGCACCTGAAGCAAACCTCCTAAAAGCGCTCAGACAAATGTCATCATTTCACCTAGGAGAATTGTCCTAGGTGGTCCCTTGGCAAATAGGACCTTCGTCACTGGTCGTTAGGTGAGATCTGCCCTTAGATTGAATGAGTTCCCTGGATGACTCCGCTCACTTAACTAAGCTATTTCTGTCTTGTTTCCCCGCTGGCTACCTGATACCCACAAGTTGCAGAACCCATCATTGACAGTCTGCTCCGAGCCCTGTGTCCTTAGTCGCCCAGCGAGAAAAGGGACGGCAGGGGCGGTGCCGGGGATGATGGCAAATCATCGTGAGCAACCTATTCACTCCAACCTTGGTCAATTCGATCGCGAGCCTGGCATCATTCTTAGCAGAGACATTCTTAGCAGAGACATTGCTGCCAATATGCGGGTTGCAAACTGCATGGGGCAGTCATCAGATAATTCTGATAATCCTGATTTTCTAAAACTCGGCTACACATTTTTCTCCTTTGCCCCCATAGCCCTCGATGCCAATCTGTAGCTCTATCCTGGAGAGGTTGGTATAGGCCCTGTTGCGAAGTACAGCTGTTGACACCGTGCTGACCGCCATCCGCCCCCAGTATCCTTCAATCAATAGTCGACCCATGTTGCAGTGTGGAGTTCCTCTGATGAAGTTAGATGTCCGGCGCTCACAAACCCCTTTCAAACAACTGCTGTATGTCGAGTGGATACTGCTGGGAATGGCCACCTCAGTGACAGTGTCCTCCATAGCACTGTCCCGAGGTCAGAGAGCAAATTGGGTCGAACTCGGCCTGATTTTAGGCCTCACCATTATGGGTTTGCACTTGCCGCAACGATGGTTGAGCAAGCTGAGTTATACGGTGCTGGAGTTGGGCGGCTTACTGCTGTTGATGCTGCAGCCTGAACGATTGTCGGCAATGACACCACTGTCACCGCTCTTGGGCATGGTGGTGGTGATCCGGAGCTGTCAGAGGCTACAGGGATGGTGGCGAGTGGCGGTCGCCATGGTGGTGTTTCTCCTGCACGCGATGGGGGTCTTGACTCAATGGGAAATGCCGCTTTCGCCTCTCATCTTCCAACGTCTGGGCATGCAGCCCACTGATTGGCAGATGAATGCGATTAAGGTGAACCTCATCATCTTTTTTGGCTTGGTGCTGCTTTTTGTGCTGCTGTTGGTGAATGCGCTGCTGTCGGTTTATCGCAGTCAACAGGAGTTGGCGATCGCCCATGAGCAACTGCGGGCCTATGCTGCCAAAATTGAAAACCAGGCCACTTTACAAGAACGTAATCGCATCGCCCGCGAAATTCACGACTCGTTGGGCCATACCCTCACCGCCCAAACGATATTGCTCGAAAACGCCTTACTCTTCTTGCCACCCAAAGCAGAGCGCGCCAAAGAGTATCTCACCACCGCCACCGAGTCCGCCTATCAAGCCTTAAGAGAGGTCTCCAAATCCGTCGCCACCCTGCGCACGCAATCGCTTCAAGATGCACCCCTGAGTCAAACCATTCCAGCACTGGTAAAAGATATTTGCCAACCCGCCCACATCGTCCCCGACTACTTGATTGAGCTGCCCGACGCCCTACCGGAAGACACCAGTCTGGCGCTATATCGCATTGTGCAAGAAGCCCTGACTAACACCGTCAAGCATAGTCAAGCGCAACTGGTACAAGTCAGACTCGTCGCGAAATCTCGTTGCCTGCACCTGCAAGTGCTCGATAATGGCAAAGGCTTTGACCCGAGCAAAAACACCTCTGGATTTGGCCTGCGGGGCCTGCGCGAACGGGCCACAGCCCTGGGGGGCACCTGCCAAATTGGGAGTGCGCCGGGCGCTGGCTGTCGCATCAGCGTCATGTTGCCGCTGCCCACATCCCAAACTCATCCCGCTTAAACCAGATCGATGATTCGCATCTTATTGGTAGACGACCAAACCATTATTCGTCAGGGGTTAGCCAACCTGTTAGAAGCACAGCCCGACTTAACGGTGGTGGGTGATGCCGAAAACGGCCAGCAGGCCGTGGAGCAGGTCGCCGCGTTGTACAACACGCCGCGCCAGCCCGACGTCGTTTTAATGGATGTGCGGATGCCGGAAATCGATGGCGTCGCCGCGACTCGGCAGATTTGCGAAGCGTTTCCGGGCGTCAAGATTTTGGTGCTCACCACCTTTGATGACGACGACTATGTTCAGCAGGCGATGCGTTATGGGGCCAAAGGCTATCTGCTCAAGCAAACGCCGATCGCTGATTTAGCCGTTGCAATTCGTGCTGTGCACCAGGGCTATACCCACATGGGACCCGGTCTATTTGAAAAAACCTTCACCACGCCAGAGTCCGTTAGCTCCACAGAGGAGCAGATGCCACCGGCTTTAGCGGCCCTTTCCCCCCGGGAACAAGAGGTGCTGAAGCTTATTAGCCATGGTCTGAGCAATCGCGAAATCGCCCAGGCATTGTTTATCTCTGAACGCACTGTCCGTAATCACGTCACCAGTATCTTGAGTCAGCTGCAACTGCGCGATCGCACCCAGGCCGCCCTGTTAGCCAGTACATTTTGGTAAGCCGTTGGTTAGGTTAACAAGATATTGCAAACGATCATCCATTTGCGAAAACTTGAATGCTTCTACGAAAACTAAGTTTGGGAGAGATTGAGTCACACTGAAGCACAGAATCAGAAGTCTCGGGCTGTCATCCAACTTTTTTCCGCAGTTCCGCACCAAGCCAAGGAGAGACCCCTATGAGGATAAGAATTTCAAGAATCCAGCTTTTTGGTATCCCCCATTGGTATCTCTCACCCTAAATTTATGAAAACCTTCATCATTTGAGAGTTATAGATGGGGGTTCATTATCGCGCTGTAAACCTTTAAGTGCTTCTAGATCCAACTCCAAGTTGTCAGCCGCATCGCTCCTTCCTTGCTTTCTAAGAACAGCCCGTGCTCTCTCTAGATGAGAAATGGCAGTGTCATACTCAGCTAAAAAGGAGTGCATCATACTCGAACGCATTAAAGCCGCAGCATTTTCTGGGTCAAGCGCTAGAGCTTGATCCAAATAGTCCAAAACCTCCTGATAATCCTTAACATCATAAGCTTCTCTCGCTTTCCAATACGCATCCATAGATTTTGCCTGAGTTTCCGTCAAATTTTCCTCAGGAGCCCTCGAAGCATCACTTGAATAAAACAGAGGCGGACTTACGTCACTATCGTTGACAGACATCGTGTATGAGACACCAAACACACTAGTACCGCCCAGCGGAAATGCATATATCCTTAAGGAGTCAACTTTAGAGGACTAAGTCCGATGCCTGGCCCTGCACTTCCCGCCCTGATTGTGAGCGAAACTGAGCGCCACGGACTGGAACAGTTGGTGAAGCGACCAAGTACGCCCCAACAACTGGCATTGCGAGCACAGATTATTCTCCGTGCCAGCGACGGCGAAAGTCAAGGCCAGATTGCGCGCGAGCTAGGCATCGGGGAGCAGACAAGTCGCTGTTGGCGGCGCCGTTGGCAGGCCCAACAGGCGTCTGAGTTGCCGGTGGCAAAGCGGTTAGCGGATGCGCCTCGTTCGGGGGCCCCCGCAACGTTTACCTTGGA
>JBCDAJ010000095.1:0-26305 GCA_039185935.1 Cyanobacteria bacterium P01_F01_bin.56
CACGACTTGGTATGTTCTGAAAAAAGAATATTTGAAATAACGCAATCACGTTGCCAACAGCCTGGAATTCCATAAACAGTCGAAGCGTAAAACCCTTATAAATCTGGGCTTCTATTTTTCTCTGCTCGTAACTTGCCAAGTCGTGCCCTTACTCGCTGCAGAAACCTTGCCCAACAAGTGTCAAAATTGACATCGACCAGTTTGAGTATCTGGCATCGGCCAAATAATGTGCTGACCAGCGATTCCAACGCCAAAAATATCTAGACAGGGCAATCGGGTATGGAAAACTGTTAAAATTACATAGCTCCGAGTTTGAGTAGCGGGTTTCAGCGTCCAGGGCAGCATCGGACGAGTAATCGGCGATAAAATTTCGCACCATTCATTCTGCGATTGGCGGCACCACCGACTATGGGTGAGCCTCGAAACTTCGCTAACATAGTGATCTGGGCCACGAGGATTGGTGACCGCTAAAGCGACTAAACATCCCATCAAAATTAAATTTCGGAAACTCATGACAGTACCTCTAACGATTGATAAAACAGCATGATCTAAAAAACTCGTAAGCCGAAAAAACGTCCTTAAATCGAGCAGCATGAACCATGCTGCTGATCGCAGATTCTCTGAGGAGTTGAGGCTGAGTCCTGTAGCTATCTTGATGGCAGGACAAAAGCTCAGCTATGCTAAGCTGTTACCTTCAACACTCGCTTCGCTAAGGGTGGAAATCAGTGGGCACGTCGATCAGTCGCAATCGCGATGTGCCAAAAACACTTGTTCGCTGAATCCGGTTTTATTCATGTTTTCCTCCTGGTATTCAATTCGTGGCGTGAATGCCGGAGAAATGGTTCTGTGATCGACGGTTATGAATGACGGGAAATGTGAGGGTAACGTAAACAATCCTAGTTTGTAAGTGATATGCCCCTCATCTCCGAGTAGACTCGTATAACCGTTGGAACCCTTTTTCCGGCGGCGAGATCGAAAGTCAGGAAAATTTGCGATGGGCTATTGCTGGTTTTCCTGACTTCCAACACTTGATTAAATTATATTTGTGTCGCTAATCATTAGATGGCAGGCTGGTTATGGCTCGACAGCTAAGTCAATGGTCTAAAACTGACCAGGTATTTTGTATCAAATGATTCAAAATTCACTGTTTATCTGCTGGTTCACAGCTTTTTAGTAATCTAAATCACAGGCCTAGTTCAGAAAAGTGGAAGACTGAGATTAGGATTTTTTGGTGAAACCAGGATAAGTCTGACCAAAAGTTCCTGATAACATTACTTTTCACGCCGTATGAAATTAGGTAAGAGTGCTGATGAGCAGCGCTTAGTGCATCTTTTTCACTATCTCTGCGCTTGTCTGGCCTGGCAACAAAAACCGGGGGGAGAAGCCAACGCTAACGCGATCTCTACTCGGTTAGGCGACCCCAACTTACGCCGAATTTTAGGCTTACTGTTGACAGACGATCTGACGTTGGCAATGCGGCAAGAACAATTGGGTAAACTCGGCAAGGCGACAACTGGTAGCGTCATTCAAATGCTGCATGCGTTGAATGAGAATCTGCAAGACGATTACCAGCAACACAAAATACCTTATATCCGAGTGCTCGCCCCAGAAGATGTATTGACTGTTCTCTACAAACTGATTGACTTAACCCCTGACGAGCGGCAGGCGTTAGGCTTGCCTGCGACTGACGGTCTGACGTTGCTCAGACGTGCTCTCCTGATTCTGCAAACGACAGGGGATTTAGAAAATCATGAAATGCTCTTTCAGGTTTATAAAGTGGCGATCGGTCTGAGTTTTCAAGACACCAATGCCCCTTTAGAGACCCTAGAAGCCGTTGATCGCCTAGTTACTGAAGTGGTGGCCCAAGCCCTCGACTATCTGCCTGAGCGCTCTAGTCGGCCAGGCCATCGGGCGAACGGGGACACCCAACCAGGCAAAGATGAAACGGTGAGAACGTTGACCCGCAAAGCACAGCGTGAAATTCGCCGACTTCTTACCCGCAGTGGGAACCAAATCAGCCCCATCACAGACAATGATGTGGCAATGAATTCCTATACTCGCAAGTATTTACTCCCGGCCTTTGTGACCAAGTTGGCTCAAACCGTGGTGACGAACGAGCGTTTGACCGACCAATTTCCGGTTTATCTCAAGCGCGTTGCGATTCAGCCCTATGGGCCGTTACCCTTTGCCGATCAAGAACTGGATGGCCTGCAACAGTTAGATGCTTCCTACTCGCCATTGCTGCATCCAGCCCTGCGCCGCATCGACCAGCGATCTCTACAACCGTTGCCTGCAGCCCTGCCCGGCCCCAGTGACTATGAGTTAGCTGCCCAAGAGGCAATCGAGATCGTGGCAGAATTCTATGTCAAAGTGCCTAGTGACTATATACCCATCGTCGAGTCAACGTTTAGTAAACTCGCCAGCCAAAATCGTCGACGCATTGATTTTTCCCTGCGCAGTATTGGTATCGGCGGCACGCTATCCCATGTCATTAAAGTCATTAACTCTGCCTTGCTGTGGGATATACCCTGCTTAAACGATTACTTTCCCATTGGTCACGACATCACCTCAACCCAAACCATCATCCAAGACGATGTGGCCTCCCCCGTATGGGCCCATAGTCTCGTCAAACTCTGCCTCAAGAAAACCGTTGCCGAAACCTTACGAACCAAGCACCAGACTCAATTGGGAGCATATGAAGAGTTTTCCTTCGCTGACCCGATTGGACATGGTGACTATTGTGGATTCGACTTTGTAATTTCCCAGGCACATTCAGCCTTACAAGCGCGTCTGCAAGCGATTCGGAATTCTGGTGTGCAGCCCAGCACCTACATTCGACATCTTTGTGAACGCACTGAACGATTTTCGACTCTAGAAGACGCCCAAAATCGACTTCAAGGATATCCGTTCTCAACATTAGCCATGATCAGTCTAATAGAAACGCAAATCATGGCCCCAATTCCAGCATCTGCACCGCTGCAAAAGACTCACTCCTACATCTATTTTGATGCTTGTCTATCCATCTCAGAAGCCTTATTAGAAGAGGGGTTGTATCGACAAGCCTTTCGATACCTCGAGCGACTACAGGTGCTCAATGAATTTGTTGAACAGGGCTGGACAATTACGCAAGCGGGCACCGGTGAATTTGAAATCTTTTCTGGTGCCTTAATCATTCGCTATTTGTTGTGTTTAGCCAACTACTATTACTTGTATGACACCGCAGACAATAATGCATCCTCTTACTTGCCGCCAGATTGCCCAACTAATGTCAACCGTGAAGGATTGGTTCGCAGATCTTGGAATACTTTAAGCCAAGCTGAAAATCATGTCCGAATTCGCATGAAAAAGTATGTCGCTATCAATGAAGTATCGCAGAGTATTTTCTCGCCGCACTATTCTTTATTGGCTAAAATTGCATTCTTAAAAGCAAAGTTGATGCTCTTTTATCCCCGACTGATTCCCCTCGCGAGCAGCAACTTGCCGACGGATAACCAATTTAGTCAAGAGCGCGTTGAGGCATCAATCCACTGGGGAAGGCTTTATTTGACTGAAAAAGCACGGCTGTATGCCGCGTCAGATGGTGAGGGGGAAATTTACGCCTGTTATGCGGCGATGCAATGCTGGATGTATTTGATCGCAGCTTATGCTGACCCGGAAGCGCTCAATCTGAGACCTCATTTAAGTAGTCCAGATCCTAACATTGGCTCTCTTTCAGCGGATACTTGCCTGCAATGGGCCCAAAAACTCCGCAATCATGCCCTCATCAGCTACGCCAAGGCGGGGCAAAAGTACTATTACCAAATTAAAGAAAAAAGTGGCTTGCCTAGGGAAAATTTGGAGCTGTACGGTGCTTATTGGATCGAGCCAATTCCAGCCATTTTTGAATTTCGAGAGGGGCGAGCAAGCTCTGAGAGCCGTAGTTTTCAGAACTTGCTAACGCTTGATATGTCACTCCTCGCGGTGCGGTCAGAAGAGCTGCCCAAGCTGTCTCCCAATCATCCCCAAGGCTCTATTTATCTGTTTGGCACGAACGCCTGTTATCTATTTTTTGCCCGGGGTCTGTATACATTGTGCGGCAATGAGGCCGAGGAGTTTGGTGAGGTCACAACTGCGGCAGAAATTGATTGGCAAGCCAAGCTATTGCATGCGATGCGGTTGTTTAACCTTACGTGGGGAATTGCGGAAGATGGCTGTAGTTTGCAGACTAAAGGTCGGGGGAAAGAGCGATCGTTTAGAATTACGCGCTCCTTAAATCAGGATTGTGAGGATGATGAATCGCTGCGAGAAGTCTCTCCAGAGGTTAAATCGATTCGAGACTTATATCCTCGCCGCATTAACGAACTCGCAGATCTCGGCAAAATCTTTGCCGCAGCTTCTATGGTGTTGTGTGCCTCGACAATGAGCCCAGAGCATCGAACCGCGCTCAATCGTGATGCGGAGATGCTGCTGAATCGGTTGCATAGTAATCGCCTTTCACAACAATCGAGAGTTTTAAGAGGCATTGCCCTGAGACAGGAACGATACAACGGACATTTAGTCGATTACTTTCAACCAGCTAGGGAGTTGATACTGGCTTATCGTGATCAGATGTGCGATCGTTCTGAAAATGGCCAACCAATTTCAATGCAGATGAGGCGAGACAACCTTGTCAAAGAACTTTTTACCTGCCTACACAATCGACCATATCGATGACAATTTAAAGATATTGGTGCGCCAACACATGCCAACAACGTTTTGCTAAGGGCACGTCGGTCCAAATCGTTTTTAAGGCTGCAACGTCATGTTTGGTGTTATTGAGATCAGGGGCATAGGGTGACAAGAAAAACGCCATTATACCTGGCTGCGCACTAGTTTGATACTGATGGCATCAATCGCTCATAGCCGACCAAACCTTACTACGACCTGCAACAGTCACGCACAATAGGCAATGAGTTGGACTGGTTTTAAGCCTCCTTTGATCTTGATGCGTGAACTGATGACTGTTTCTCAAGCGCTAATTTTTGACATGGATGGATTGATGCTGGATAGCGAACCGCTATACCAGCGGGCCTGGCAAACTGCGGCCCAAGAACTGGGGTTTGTCTTGGAGAATGACCTTTATTTGAGTTTGGTGGGGCGCAGCAGCGAAGAAGCTGACTGCATGTTTGTGCGAACGTTTGGTGAAAAATTCCCCGTGCAGGAGTTTAATCGGCGTTGGGATCAGCATTGGCGATCGCTAATCCGACAACAAGGCATTAAACTGCAGCCTGGATTATTGCCGCTGCTGGACTGGGTTGAGCAGCAGGGCATTCCAAAGGCGGTAGGCACATCAAGTAACGCCACTGAGGCCGAGTTATGTCTAAGCATGGCTGGCATTCGCGATCGCTTTGACGCCATCGTCACCGTCGATCAGGTGCAAGTCGGCAAGCCCGCGCCCGATATCTTTCTCGCCGCCGCTAGCAAACTGGGGAAGTCGCCCAGTCAGTGTCTGGTGCTAGAAGATTCAAATGCTGGCGTGCAGGCGGCCCACGCAGCGGGGATGACGGTTATTATGGTGCCCGATCTGCAAGTTCCTACGGCGGCTTCGCAGGTGATCTCCCGGCAGATCTGTGACTCACTAGATGAGGTTTTGACTTTGATGCAGCGCTTCTAGCCAATCAAAAATTTGATCCAATTGGTCAGCGGTAACTAGGCCATACTGCCACAGGGCGATGGGCAACAAATTTGGCAAGGCACCTGCCTGACGGACCGCTAGCGCGATCGCGTGTTTTGACAAGCCCATTTCTAGCTCTAGATATTCAATTAAGCGAGCTTGGGTTGTCATCACGCCATCAACGTTTATGGAACGATTAAAATTGAGGCCGTTCAAGGTCACGAACTATAACGGTAGGGATAGCATTCCCCTTGTGTGAGGAAATAGCACAGCCGGGAACATCCCAGTTTCCAAAACCTTGCTAGGTGCGCCAAGCTCTCTAAAGACCCTTATTTTCCGTAGTGTAACGAGCAAATCGTCAATTGGGTACATCCTTGATCGGTTATTGGGGATCAAGATGGGGCAATCGCAGTGTCCTGAGTTTTTTACTGTCTGGATAACTGCTGGTGCGGCAACTTCAACGCGATGCCAGCTCACTATTCTGGGCTTTTGGTTGGGATATACGAAACCTGCAAAAGCAGTTGCCCAAAAATTTGGGGGACGGAAGGGGGCCTGACTTTATTCGTGCAAGAGGTCTAATGGATTCAACTGCACGATACAGTGGGGCGAGAGGAGCGCCAGTCGCACTCAGCTAAAGGGAGCGCATGTATTTCGTCGGGATCGATTTGGGATGGCAATCGGGCGGCAGTGGCGTCTGTTTGCTGCAGCAGGTGCCGACTGGGTTACAACTGCTGAATTTTGATCATTGCGATACGCGAACTGACGTATTGGCATTGTTAGACCGCTGGCTGCCGCCAGGGACTCCTGCGCTGATCGCCGTGGATGCGCCGACCCTGATTCCGAATGAAACTGGCATGCGGGAGTGCGATCGCCTCGCTCACCGATACTTTGGCAAGTATGATGCGGGCTGCTATCCAGCCAATCGGGGACGCCCCTTTGCCACGGCGCTCCTAGAGTTTGGCTCAGAACTGGAGGCTCGCGATTTCCAACATGCGCCTCACCTTTTTCCGCAACAGGTCGGTCGCTATCAGATTGAACTGTTTCCCCATCCCGCCACGATTCATCTATTTCGGCTGCCTAAAATTTTGAAATACAAAAAAGGTCGCATTGCTGAGCGGCGACAAGCTTTGGCCCGCCTTCGCCACTTGCAGTTGACCACCTTTTCGACCCTAGTGCCCGCGTTGCCCCTGCAGGAGAGTGATTTGCCCTCGTTACCCACAGGCGGCAAAGCGTTGAAAGCGGTGGAAGACCAACTGGATAGCCTCACCTGTGCCTATGCTGGGGCCCATTGGTGGTGGTGGGGCCGAGAGCGCAATTGGGTACTAGGCGATGCGGCGGGTGGTTACATTGTGGTGCCTGCCCCTTATCCGGAGCAGCGCGATCCCAGACTCCAGGAAGTGCCGAGATAAATGAGCCCCTTGTTAAGGTTACACCGGGGCAAAATCGACCGGATTTTGATCGCGGCGGTAACGTACGGGAATCGCTGGCCCTTGCCGATCGCCCACCAAAGCTGCCGTATATTCCAAAGCTGCACGTAGGCGCTTGGCCGCATAAATTGACATGTCACGAGGGACGTTGATGCGATCGCGCAAATATCGTAACCCCACATCAGAACCTTTGGGCGGTTGGCAAGATTCCCCCGTCATCATGTAGGTGAGGGCACACCGCAGCGCTTCGTCAAAGACCTGATCACGAACTGGATTGACGCGAATGATGTTAGAGCGATGGCGCAAAACTTGTTGCAAAGCCTCGGCGCGTGAAGTTTCCGATTCGGGATAGCGCACATCCGGTAAACCTAGCCAAGGGCCTTGGTCCACTCTTTGCTGATTTTGGCGAGCTTCAGGCGTCCCATTTTCGTAGCAGCCTCCCATTTGAGGTGGCAAATCATGAACGTGAGTATGAAAGTCACTTTGGGTGCCCCGATAGGTGGCGCGACTTTCTAGGCCGTCAAACCAGTCTGACAGGCGCGGATTGACCTCCCGTAGAGAATAGCCTTTGTAGTAATACAAACTGGCGTGCATGCGCTCAACATAGGGGACAAAAATGATGTCAGCAGCGCTGAAAGTATCCAGGAAAAATGGCCCAGGCGTCTGGCCCAGAGCCCTTTCTACTTCTTCAACAGTGCGGAGAAACTGGTCACGGTGATATGCGTCTTCTCGCGGCGATCGCGTCGGATAACAGAGCCAACCACACCAAGCCCGAAAGAGCGATCGTTCCAGCTTGCGCAGCGGCATCACTTGCGGGTCTTGCAAGCCCCACACTAATGGCCCAAATGCCCGCTCTAGCGCCATCAAAATATCATCACTTTCAGTAATCAACTGATCGTCCAACGCCAATGCTGGCAGCATTCCTGACGGGACTTTGCGCTTATACCAGGCTTCTTTTTGGCCGTAGCAAAACATCGTTACCTTTTCGATGCGATAAGGAATCTGCTTTTCTTCTAACCACAGCCAGACCTTTTGACAATAGGGGCACCAGGCATGGTTATCGCGATATAGCGTGACGCGAATATCGGCTTCCGACTGCCCAAACAGCCGTAATCTGGCCTGGGCATTGGTCGGGCCATTGATGCGGTCAATCGCAAAGTCGGTCAAGGCTGCAAGGTCTTGCCAACTCAAGCACTGGGTAGTCATGGATGGGGCTCTGATAACGGATGTGACAATTCCTAGACTAATTTAACGCTTTGCCAAAGGTAAGTTGAACCGGCATCTGCACTTTAGCCATGCAATTGCTCGCAATGGAATCATGTTGTTTGAGTCGGTGAAACCGTTAGCTGGCTGTCGAACGGCGCTTGAGCCATTCGGCTGGGAGTTTTCCCTTGACACGCTCCAAAGCCATTTTTGAGCAAATGATGGTTAGGACACCTCTTGTACCCATTTTTCTCAGCGCTGAGCACTGAGCGCGTTCAGCAAATCTGACGCCCAGAATGGACTGGTGATGCTAAGGGCTTTCATCATTTAGCGGTCAAATCCTCTCAGCGATCGGGATATAGCCTGTAGCCTGTATTTTGAGTGCGGGCGCGATGATGCTGACTGTTAAAGGCTTCTGGATTTAGTTGAACGCGCCCTAGGCAAGCACCGATTCGTTCAACGCACCTCTCAATCAAGAGCTTTATTCTCATGAGCCCTCGCATCTTCTTCATCGGCGATTCTTTTACGAATGGGACTGGTGACCCCACCAGCCTCGGCTGGGTCGGCCGTGTCTGCGCCCAGACCATGGCTCATGGTAAAGTCCTCACTGTTTACAACCTGGGCATTCGGGGCGACACTACCAAACTGATTCATCAACGCTGGCAACCAGAAGTCCGATGCCGTCTGGCCGAAACTGCTGGTGCAGGGTTTGTCTTTGCCTTTGGGGCCAACGACGTCGACCTTGACGACCAGACTGGTCAGCCCCGAGTCAGCCCAACCGACAGCCTCACCTACGCCCAAACGATTCTCAGTCAGGCCCAAAAGCTCGGCCCTGTGCTGATGGTTGAATCGCCACCCATCGCTGCTGACTCGCCAGCTTATGAAAGACTGGTTCAGTTGAATCAGCAATTCGCAGCGCTTTGTCACACCCTGGCGATTCCCTACATTCCAACCTGCCAAAGCCTGTTTGAAAATGCCGTTTGGATGAAAGAGGCGATCGCAAACGACGGTGCTCACCCTCAGGCCCAAGGCTATGTTGCCCTGGCCGATATCATCCTGGCTTCAGGCCAGTGGTACCCATGGCTAGAGCAGCTCTACTAAGCCAAGCCAGGTGTACCTAAAATAGCTGCTGTAGCGGCGACGGCGGTCCCAAGAGCCCCAGTTGAAAGTAGCTTACGGGGATTTGGGTCTAAAGGCCCCCAAAGCATGACGTTGTTTCTGAGACATGGTTAGCCTCTCTGGACAGTGCGAAGTTCTCTTTGCCCACCAGGATTAACTGTCAAAAAAGAACATTCCTGAGGCGACTGCGCCTGGAATGTTCGACACTGGCTGGAATCGTGTTCATCAGCCAGGTTCATTATGGAATTATGCCAGCGTTGGGAGCAAATTTTGTGTGCGTTGCGCCCGACGTTTATACGAGAAAAGACCTTCGATTGGTTTGTGCGTTGGATGGGGGGGGGGCTATTGAGCACGGCTCCGCCTCGATAACGAGTTATGTCAATGCCTTGGGGTTGAGCGAACGGTACTATGCCCCAGCCGTGCATTGGTTCCACTCAACCGCCTTCTGTATCGATGGCCTGTGTGAGCAATAGAGTCGTTGGCGACAAGGACATCCCCAGTGTATGGGATGGCGAGACCAACGAGTGTATATCGGTGATGACATCAAAGTGAGTAAAGAAGGTCGCCAGATGCCGGGGGTGAAGCGGTTACATCAGGAATCGACCAATGTGAACAAGCCCGAATGGATTCGCGGGCATTACTTCAGTGCCTGAGGACTCTTGTTAGGGCAAGGACGAGTGTGTTCTGATTTTTGTGTAAGCGCTTTTGATTCAAAGTTTGAAACGTTCTGGGAAGAGAATAGCAAAGTGCGACAGGGCCGCTCTCCAGTTTTTGATGGTTCGATTCCACCGCTTTGAGATGTTGTTCATCGCCAGATACATGAGCTTGAAAACGGAGTCTTCATCGGGGAACACAGCCTTGGTCTTAACCACCTTCCGCAAGGAGCGGTTGACTGACTCAATCGCATTGGTGGTGTAGATGACGCGACGGATTTCCCTTAGGTAATCAAAGGTGGGGATGATGTTTTCCCAGTGACGGAACCAGATTTGGCTCACCGCCGGATAGTCCTCATCCCACTTAGCGGCAAAGTCCTCTAAAGCCGTTTCCGCTTCCGCCAAGGTGGCAGCTCGGTAAATGGGTTTCAGGTCGGCGGCCACCGCCTTGCAGTCTTTTCAAGGCACATAGCGCAGCGAGTTGCGCCTCAGATGGACGATGCAAAGCTACACCTGAGTCTGGGGATAGACCGCTTCAATGGCCTGGGGAAAGCCTTTAAGGCCATCACGAGACTGAGTCATAATGTCAGAGGTCGGCGGCTCATGATGTAAATTGATCTTAACCAATCAGCACGCAGAGGCATTTACCCTCCCAATGCATTCTGCAACTCCATTATCTCCGAGACGCCCTCCCCCAACCCATTGAGTTGATAAAGCTGGGCGTTTCAGCGTTGATGCACAAATCGGACTTTTTGCTCTGTTGCTACCACAAAATTATTGGGCAATTGAGTGGCATAGCGGTTGAGTAATTGCTGCAATGTGGCGATTTTATTGGCCGATCGCCCATCTGCCAATCGCAGCAAGATCACCTCGTGATGCGGCCGGCGATCGCGAAAGATCTTTTCACCAAAATCCTTATCGCTGGTGACCAAAATCCAGTCGCCGATTCGTAGACCGAAAACACCTCGTATCCTTGTTGCCTGAGCCATTGAGCGACCAAGACACCGGTATTCTCATTCATGAGAAAGCGCACCTATGCCATCTCCATCGGCATGAAGCTAGCGCTCTCTAATGACCGAGCCGCAAATAGCAAACAAGCGCGAATATCGGCTTCAGTCACACCATCGTACTCTGCCAAAATCTCAGAATCTGTCGCGCCATGAGCCAAGAGATTCAAAATGAATTCGACCGTCAAGCGCGTACCCCGAATAATCGGCTTACCAACCATCACCGGTGGATTCATCGTGATGCGGTTGAGGAGTTCTTGAGCAGTCATGGGGTCACAATGTCTTACCAGAACCATTATGCGTCCCCTGTCAGAATCTTGAGATCGCCACACGCTACATGAGGAACATACGACGATCGCGGGGTTTGGGGTCGGGGTTTCGACGAAGGTGTCGAGGGCGTCATTGGATGTGAGATGGCCAGTGGCCAGATGGGTGAGGCGATCGCCGTCTCCAAGCTGAAGAGGCATAACATTGAGCCATAATAGCGATACCGTTCATTGCCAGCAGCGTTGGAGCATTCGGAGGATGTTACGTAAACAAGCCGTTCTGGATATCCTGTCTGCCCATCGGGAGCAGTTACAGCAGTATTCTGTCAAAGCGCTCTTTTTGTTCGGCTCTGTTGCCCGCGATGCTCCCCATGCTCAGAGTGATGTTGATTTGCTGGTGGAGTTTAATCAGCCTGTAGGGTTATTCACGTTTTTGGGGCTGAAGCATTACCTCGAAGATATTTTGGACTGTTCGGTTGATTTGGGGACTCGTAACTCTCTGCGCCCGGCTCTGAAGGAAACTGTGCTCAAGGAGGCGGTACGTGCCTTCTAGAGATTTTGCCGATCGCATTCGCGATATGCTTAGCGAAATCACGGAGATTCAGCAGTTTGTTGCTGGCACGAGCTTTGAGCAGTTTTGTCAAGATCGCCGCACGCTGAAAGCCGTGCTGTATGGGTTAGCGGTGATCGGCGAGGCCACCGCGAAAATATTGCCAGAAGTAGAAACGTCCCATCCCAAAATTCCTTGGATTGATATTCGGGGTATGAGAAATATCGCCATTCACGAATATTTCCAGCTCGATTTGGAGATCATCTGGACAACAGTTCAAGACGACCTCCCGACCTTGAAAATAGTCTTGGACGATATTTTACGGGATGCGCAAGAAGACAATGTGGACAGTTAAGCCCCGCGTTACATGATGAACATGCGGCGATCGAGGGTTTTGGGGTCGTGGGTTTCGACAAAGGTGTCGAGGGCTTCGTCAGATTCGAGGCGACCATCGACCAGATTGATGATGCGATCGGCAACATCCAAAATGCGGTTGTCGTGGGTGACGATCAGGATGGTGCGGTTCTCTTCTTTGGCGAGTTTCTGCATCAGGGTGACCACATCGCGGCCCGATTTTTTGTCGAGGGCGGCGGTGGGTTCGTCGGCGAGGATAAGGGGCGGCTGATTGACCAGGGCGCGAGCGATCGCGACCCGTTGTTTTTGCCCCCCGGAGAGGGCGTCGGGTTTGTAGTCGACGCGATCGCCCAGCCCCAGTTTGTCTAGAATGCCGACGGCCTGCGATCGCTTCGTGTGAAATTCGCCCTGCAATTCCACCGCCATCTCCACATTTTGAGCGGCGGTCAGGGACTCAAACAGGTTATGCGCTTGAAAGATGAAGCCGATGTTACGCCGAATGCCCACTAGCTTGCGGCTGCCGAGCCCGACAATTTCTTGACCCAGCACTTGCAAACTGCCCTCATGAGCCGTCCGCAGTGCCCCAATCAGCGTCAGTAGCGTGGTCTTACCGGAACCTGAGGGGCCGGTCATAATGACGATCTGCCCGCGTGGCAAGTCCAAATTGATGTCAAACAGCACCTGTTTGGTCAGATCGCCTGACCCAAAAAAGTAGTTCAAATTGCGAATTTGGACGGCCTTTTCACGGGTCGTCATCGTGCCTGGTGCGCCGGACTGGGGAGATGGAGAATGCGGCATGCTACCGACTCACTGAAATTAGACTACACATCTGCAAAGCAGAATGATCCTCCTCAATCCCCCTTGAAAAGGGGGAAACTTGCAAAAGCCCCTTTTTCAAGGGGGCGGCGACAGCGAGGGATCTTCGATTAATAGCGCAATTTTGCCGACTTGCCATTAGCCAAAAACCTCTGCCGGATCAGTAGACTGCACCTTACGCACCGCGATCGCGCCCGAAATTAAACACATGACAAAGGTTGCTAGGTAAATGTTGCCAATGCGGCCAGGCGTCATCAAAAATACCAACCCAATCGCGTTGCCAGCCCCAGTGTAGAGTAAGCGACTAATCAAAATGCCGGGAATAAAGCCTAACACCGAGAGAATCAACGCCTCTTGAATCACGACGCTGAACAAAAAGCCATTGCTGTAGCCCATCGCCTTAAGTGTTGCGTATTCTGACCAATGATCAGCAACGTCGGTATACAAAATCTGATAGACCAGGATAATGCCGACAAAAAAGCTCATGATCGTTAACAAGGAAAAGACAAAGGCAATGTTGGTGCTTTCCCGCCAGTAATCGCGCTCTTGAGCTTCAAAACTATTGCCGGGGCCAGAGCGGCGCATGACCTTAACATCATTGGGCAAAAAGTCACTGAGCTGTCGCACCATCTCATCCACATCGACGTCTGGCGCGACTTTGACTAAACCAATATCGACTGTCGCAAAGCTGCGTTCATCCTCCTCCGGCCCACGATTGGCAAAATAGCGCAAAAAGTTTTGGTCACTCATGACCAGGTTGCCATTGCCAGAGGCAAAATCGGTGCCCAAGCTAAAAGTGCCAACAATCCGAATTGCCCGCTCGGCTAACTCCGTTTGAATACCCGCTTCGCGGGGGCCAATTTCGGCTCGGGCGCGAGTATCAATGAGGGCTGTATTGGGCATTTTTAGCGCTTCGAGGGAGTCAGCGACCCCCGGCAGGGGCAGGGCCGGATCCGCCAGATTAAATGCGAGAACCCGGACTGACCGAGTCTGTCGAGTGAGCGGATTTTTCCACCGAACGTCGCTCATATAGAGCGGATACGTGGCTTGCACGCCCGTCAAAGCCTGGGCCTGATACAGCCGTCGCCGGGCAAACGGTTCCGGCACAAACATATTATTTTTGAGCCGATTGATGATGATGATATCGGCATTTAAACGGTTAATAAGCTGCACCTGACTGTCGTACAGCGCGTTTTGAAAGCCGGTGAAAAGAAACATTAACAGCACCGCAAAGCCGACTCCCGCCAGTGAGGTGGCAAACTTGCGGCGATCGTGGGTCAGATTGAGAATGGCGAGGGGGGTACGCTTCCACCAGGTCATGGTTGCTAAAACACCTCCGCTGGGTCAGTGGCCACGGCTCGGCGCACCGAGATCAAGCCCGATAGGCCGCACATAATCACGGTCAGCATCAAAACCAGGATGAGGCGGTTCGGTGACATCATCATGGGTAAATTAGTCGCCTCGCGAGTGAGGCGATATAACCCGATCGCTACAATCAAACCCGGCACATACCCCGCCATGGCGAGAATCACAGCCTCTTGCAGCACGACCCCAAACAAAAAGCCCCCGCTATAGCCCATCGCCTTGAGGGTGGCGTATTCTTTCATGTGATCGCGGATATCGGTGTAGAGAATCTGATAAACGATCACGGTGCCGACGATAAAGGACACGATGACGCCCAAGGTAAAAATAAACCCGATCGCGGTGGCCTGCAGCCAAAACTGCACATCATTTTGAATGATTTCGCGGCGGGTCATGACCTGCACATCGGCTGGCAACAACTGGCGCATTGTGGTGGCAATGGTTTCGACATTGGCTCCGGGCGATATTTGAATCAGCCCCAAATTAATTTGGCTAAAGGGTCGGGGATTAAAAAAGCGCACAAAGTTTTGGTCGCTCATGATCAACGTGCCGTCTGCCGCAAAGCCACCACCCAGGGTATATTGCCCGCCGATGGTGACCCGGCGGCGACCGGCCTCTGTCTCTAGGCCAGTGGTTTGGGGGCCAAACTCGGCGCGGGATAGCCGGTCAATAAACACCGTGCCAGGCTGTTGCAAAATGGCTTGAGCCGTCTGGGTTTGCAGCTCTGGCATCCGGAACACCGGGTCTTGAGGATTGATGCCAAAGACAAACATGGCCCGCGTCAGGCGAGTATCTGGATTGCGCCACAGCAGATATTCCAGATACAGCGGCATGACCCGCTCAACGCCCTCAAGGCCCGCAATTTGGTTAAGCCGAGTCCGGGGAAAGGCCTTGGTGGAACTAATTTCTAACGACTGGGGAGAGGTCAGAAAAATGTCGGCATCAAGCTGTTCGTAAAACGTCACCGTGCTTGTGAGCAATGCCCCTTGAAAGCCCAAATTCATAAAAATCAGCAGCACGGCAAAGGCCACCCCCGCGATCGCCACAATCAGGCGGGTGCGCTCATGCAGGAGATTTAACAGGGCTAGGGGCGTACGTTTCATCTAGGCATCCACGTCAATGGCCACATCCACTTGCAAATTGGTCAAGCCGTCAATCACCTCACTCTGATCGACCCGAATGCGCACCTCAACCACGCGAGCATCCGCATTCGCCGCCGGATCGTCATCCAACACGTCATTCTTAAAAATCTGTAGGCCAACCTGTTCTACCGTGCCGGTCAGCACCTCACTAAAGGCCCCGTTACGGCTGGTAATGGTGGCCCGTTGCCCAGGCTCTACCAAGGGCACATCCGTTTCAAAAACCTCGGCAACCACATACATTTGCTGCGTGTCGCCTAGGGCCAAAATGGGATTGCCCGTGGTGACGGCTTCTCCAGGCTCAGTGTAGAGCTGGAGAATCTGACCAGTCCTGGGAGCCCGGACGATCGTTTGCGCTAACCGGGCCTCCGCCAAAGCCAGATTTTGCGCCGCCGAATCGACATTGACCTGCGCCTGGGTCAGTTGCAGATTGGCCACCTGGCTATTCACTTGAGCGCCCGCATTGGCCAAACTCGCCTCGCGAGCAACAATCAGTTCGTCTCTACGGGCGGCTGCACTCAGCACTTCTTCCCGCAATTTTTGGGCCGCTGCGCGCTGCCGGTCTAGTTCTTGAAGGGCGATCGCGCCGTCGGCATACAGCATCTCAAATCTGGCTAGGTCAGCCTCCGCTATTTGCCGGTCAGCCTGCAAGCTGTCGATCGTCTTCTGCTGCGCCGCAATCGCGGCCAACTGGGGCTGATCAATCTGGCTGACGCGGGTTTCGGCTTCTTGAATATGGGCTTCGCCGGCCTGAGTCTGAGCCGCCAGCAGGGCTTCAGCCTCAGTCAGCTGACTCGCGGCATAGTCGCGTTCGGCTTGACGAACGCCATAAATATCTAGATAGGCCAGCACCTGATCAATCTGAACCGTGTCTCCTTCGGCAACCGCTAATCGGCCTAGGCGACCATTTTCGCCAGCAACGAGATCAATGACTCGCCCAGCGGGCTCGACGCGGCCCAGTGCGGCCACCTGTAACCGCTGTGGCGCTGGCTCGGTCGTGGCCGCCACCTCTTCCTGACGGGACTGGATGAGCGATCGCACACCCCAAAATGAGAGACCGCCTAACACTAAGCCCCCGATGATTAACAGCCCAAGCCCTTTGCCTGAAGTTAGGCGCAACTGCTTAATCGCCATAAGTCATGTCCTGCCATCCACTGCGGCTACAAACTGCGAATACTACAAACTGCAAATGCGACAAAAACAGCAAATGCCTATAAGACTGACGCAAAGCCCACTCAATCCCACCAATCTGGGGCATATTGAAGCCGATTCCCTCAGGTTGGAGGATCCTGGAATCAAAATCAGATTCAACTGCGCAACCCCGCGCCTGATAACGTCTTAGCACGCAACTAAACCGTGTAGTTTAATTTCGCAATACTTCCTATTAGGTTTAACGCTCGTAGCGGCTGTTGGGGCACTCCGCCGTCGGTTTGCAACAATATTTAGGACTGGACGAAGTTCATAATTTAGGACTGGACGAAGTTCATAAGCGTGACTTCCCAAACTAGACGTGGTTGGACAAACCGTCGCAGATGAATGCGCGCTTGCTCTAGCGTCTGAAGCAGCTTGGGCGATCGCTGATGTTGCCAAGCAATCTGCTGCAAATAATCAACGAGCCAAAGCTGTGATTCGACCTCCAGGTCTTTGCTAACTTGGCGAGCTAGGTCGAGGGCAGCCCGGAGATTGCCTGGTGGCTGACTCATCGCCGAGAGGATTTCGGGGGGAATGGTGTGGAGTTGTTCCCAAGCCGCGATCGCTTGTCCGGGACTGCCCTGCGCCATCGCCAAAATATCTGGCCGCTGCAAAATGTCAGCATGCCCCGTCTGTTGCAAAATCGTCGCCATCGTCGCCTGTGAGAGCCGCCGAAACGGAATCGTCTGGCATCGTGAAATAATTGTGGGCAAGAGACGAGCACTGTCTGTGGCCAGTAGAATCAGGGTCGCCCTGCCAGGCTCTTCTAAGGTTTTGAGCAAGCCATTGGCCGGTGATTCCGCCATGGTTTCGGCCCCCTCAAGCACCACTACGGCGCGCCCTGCTTCTAAGGTCGGGCGCGATAAAAAGCGACTGATCTCGCGAATCTGCTCTAACCGAATTTGCGGCGGGCTCTTGCGCTTGAGATCGAGTGCTTCTGCTTCTGCGACGGTGACCGGTTTGC
Organism: Cyanobacteria bacterium P01_F01_bin.56; assembly: GCA_039185935.1. Classification (GTDB taxonomy): domain Bacteria; phylum Cyanobacteriota; class Cyanobacteriia; order Phormidesmidales; family Phormidesmidaceae; genus Halomicronema. Next base: position 17,684 of record JBCDAJ010000095.1, read on the forward strand.
CTTTGTGCAGATAGGTCGGTTCTACCCACAATAAATCAGGATGATTGCGAGCCTCAATCCGTCTGCGTAAGGCCACTGCCGCCGCCGCCCCCTGTGCTAGCAGACATTCGGCAAACCGCAGCGTTGCCAGACGCCGCCCAACGCCCGATGGTCCCGCAAACAAATAGGCCGGCGCAATCCGGTCTTGCGCGATCGCCTGACTGAGCAAATCAACGGCGGTGGTTTGGCCTAATAGGCCGTCAAATATTGTCTGTACCATGTCTGCAGTCGTTGCTCCATCACCGCCTGAATGGCTTGGGCCACGGCCTCTTCTGACTGGGCCGCATTAATGGGGACAATGCGCTCGGGGTGCCCTTCGGCCAGAGTCTCAAAGCCCTGTTGCACTTGCTGATGAAATGCCAGGCTGGTTTGTTCCATGCGGTCTAACTGCCCGCGCTGGCGGCTGCGGGTTAACCCTTGAGCGGCCTCCAGTTGTAGCCAAAAGGTGAGATCGCCAGCTAGGCCTTCTGTTGCGATCGCATTCAATTGCTCTATCAGCGATAGGCTGAGACCACGACCGTATCCCTGATAGGCTACAGTCGAATCGATAAAGCGATCGCACAACACCCAGCTACCCGCCTGCAGGGCCGGGCGAATGACTTCTTCTAGATGTTGAGCGCGATCGGCAGCATATAGCAACAACTCTGCCCTAGCCCCTAACGCCACTTCTGGCTGATGGTTGAGCAGTAAGGTTCGCAATGATTGCCCGAGGGCAGTACCGCCGGGCTCACGAGTTGTGACCAGAGCGGGTATCGTTTCCATCGCTTGCAGTTTTTGAAAGGATTCATGCGCTTGGAGCCATTGCTGCAGCTTTACTAGCTGAGTGCTTTTGCCGCTACCCTCAACCCCTTCAAAAACGATCAGTTTTCCCGGCATAATTTGCTGTGGCAGACGAATTGACGTGCCCTCATCTTAGAGGCGATTGGCAACCCGCGTAAAAATCTGCGGTTGGGCAAGTAATAAAACTGATGACCAATTCACTCAAAGTAATGCAGCAGTTAACCAACCCTCCCCTAACCGTCAATTGAGTAATTCTGGCAACATCACATTTGGGTAATGGTCAGGTGAACAAGACATTAAAAAAATAGATCTCGTATAAAGATTAGGTAAAGTATGCCCGCACGATTCAATAATGTCTAGACATTATTGAATCGTATTTTGGCAACTGTCTGATGTTTGATAGAGGTTTCTAAAAGGCAAGAAGACTCCATCTCTGTAGCGCCTTATTGGCTGTTTATTAACCTTTTATTTATTGTTTAATCTATACGGGCTTATCAAGGAAAACCATCTGTGCAAGGCTTTCCTTACTGCTGATATAAGGCGCTTGTTGTGGAAAACGTAACTACAAGGTGATGAAAAGCTGCTTGAGAAAATCCTGATTCAGTTAACACAGCTGTGGAAGATGTGATGGCGCGGGTCGTGATTCAGGATCGTATTCAGCACTGCAGTTTTTCAAACAATGTTAGCCTTATGATGATTGCTATCTAAATGCAAATAGCATAAAGTGCGAACTGTTACGTTAGTTTCTGCTTTATGTTTCTGATGGCTAGCAGAAAGATGCGAAAACCCTTGCTGGAATCGCTTTCTTTATCTATTGTTCCCTTCCCAACTTCTATGGCACGGTATACAACGTTATTCAGAGCAATGAGTTCTCTGACGCAAATCCGTCAGAGAGTGGCCGATACCCTAGCATCCTGTGACCTCAATCTCATTTACGAGAATGAAGAGTATCTTGTCGCTAAGGAAAAGCCAGGAGGCGTTAAACATGATCTGCTGGCAACGGTTGAGGTTTTGATCAATCCACCAACGATGGCCGAACCGGCTGCCCGAGTTGACCTGATTGTGCAAAATGAGGAACTTCCTTTGCGTCAGGACAATCACTGCTACCGAATTTTTGAGACGGTGAACCAAGCCATTACTAGAACTTCTCTCTAGGTCTCTGTGGCCCCCACCGCAATCCTCTTCGGTATTTGTTCCCGTGGCGCCCCGGCCCTTGAGGTGGTTCCATGAGGTTTGCTGTTGCCAGGTCACTAAGGGCTGCAGGCTTTACGCAGTCCTTGTCAGCTTCTGGTTCCTGTAATGGGTAGTTTTCTGAATTAACTATGATTCGCTAGGGGTGTCTCTTTTGAGGTTTTTAGAGGCTGTCATCAATTAGAGCCCGACTCTCTACGCAGACCTGATTCCAACCCTGGTCAGTAGAGTTGATGTGGGCGCGCTAAAGTCTATCCCACCAGGTTTCTAGAATCAGTTGGCGACTTGCTCTAGAAACACATCAGGCCCACACATTATTGACTACCACGGCAATCGATGAAACTAGGGGAGCCGATGTCTGAAATACAGGCTGGGTCTAATCACGAGGCTGCGATCGCAGCCTCGTGACGGATCACTATAGCGTCAAAGATTGCGGTTCATTTTCAATGAGAGCAGCAAAATCCTTGAGGAAAGCGGCTGCATCGGCCCCGTAGATAATGCGATGGTCGCAGGTAATGTTCACCTGCATTTGGCGCTTCACTCCCATCATGCCGTCTGGAGTTGCTACCACCGTCGGCTTGGCTCCCCCAATCGCTAGAATCGACCCCTGACCTGGGGGCAAAATCGCATCAAACTTATCAACGCCGAACATGCCCAAATTCGACAGGGTGAACGTCCCCGTGGAATACTCGTCTGGCTGCAATTGCTTAGTGCGCGATCGCGCCACCAGATCCTTCCAAGTCCGCGATAGCGAATAGATATCCATTTGGTCTGCGCCCTGCAGCACTGGAGTAATCAGTCCGCCGCCTTCCATCGCCACGGCCACCGAGATATTGATACTGCCGTTGTATTGGATGCCTTGCTCCGTGTAGACAGCGTTCAACAACGGATGCTTTTGCAGCGTGACCGCAACCGCTTTGGCTAGTAAACCCGTCATCGTTACGCCCTTAGACTTGATTTGCTTGTAAAGCTGATCAAGCGCGTCGGTGGTGATGGTGTACCCGACGCGGAAGGTCGGGGCCGCCAGACTAGCACACATCGTGCGGACGACCGCCTGCTGCAACGTGTTGAAAGGCACCAGTTGTCCGGGGGTGGCCGGTGCTGGCGTCGGCGCAGTCGGCATTGGCGCGATTGGGGCCTTTGCTGCGGGAGTCGGCGCAACGCCCGGCATCGGCGGCGGGGCCGTCGGCGTCGGTGTTTTGCCAGCGGCTAGTTCAATATCTTGAGCCACAATGCGACCGTGGGGGCCACTGCCTTGCACAGCGGCTAAATCAACCTTGAGTTGTTTGGCGAGCTTACGCGCTCGGGGAGAAACAATCGTGCGGCCACTGGCAGCAGCGGCCGCATTGCCATTTTGAGTCGGCTCTGCAGTTGGCACACTCGGGGCCGGGGCCGGATTGCTAGGAGCCGGTGCCGGTGGTTGAGCAACTGCGCCACCACCACTTGCCGCTTGGGCTTTTGCTGCGGCAATTTCGTCTTCCGTTTCCGCCAGGAGGGCGATCGCATTGCCCACGAGAGCTTCTTCCCCAGCCTCAACGACAATCGCTGCCAGATAGCCTTCGTAAAACGACTCCACGTCCATGTCCGCTTTATCAGACTCGACAATAACGACAGTCTCTCCCTTTTCCACTTTGTCACCCGGAGATTTGACCCAGGAGACAATTTTGCCTTCCGTCATCGTTGAACTGAGGGCGGGCATGAAAACTTCGCGAATCATGGAGTGTTTGCTTCCAAAATGACAGCCTAAACGTGCCGGACAGCGCCGAGCAACAGCAATATATTCTATCCTGTTGGGTTCCCTTGCTTGTCATGTCTGATGCCAAAATCTATAGTTTTTTGGCTGACCAATTACCAAACGGGTGGGTGGGGGGATAGGGTTCTAGGAGTAAGGGAGTTGCGCTTAAATAACATCCCACCGACCCTGCTACCCATCCACCCTGCCACAGTCTTGTCCGGGTACTTTATTTTCAAGCCGATCCCTAAGGTATCAGGTAGTCACCAGCCGCAGTTTGATTCAGGTTGTTCGGGATTGTTGCAACTGGTCTTTGGGAGACATTGCTGAGTCGAGGGATCAACCGGGGAACTGAGACTGCGGGCAAGGTGACCACTCTTCACTACAGATGGCTCATCATCTGTTTTATTGACGATTCAATTCAGCTCTAAAATCAGCAATACCATCTGGTCTACATTTCAATTCTCACTGCCGACCTCCGACAGCCGCATTCTGCTATCGTTGACTGCTGGCGTGGCCTCGACCACCAGGGCCCCTAGCGCCCATCTCACAACTGAGACGCTCACGTCTCAGGATTTGCCAATAATTCCATGCGTTCAGCAATGACAGCATAAAAGGGATCGCTGCCGCCCATGCCGAGCATTTGCATCATCATAGGCACTGTGGCAACCTGCGCAATGACTTCTGGGGGGCTAAATCCTGGGACTGATTGAAAATACTGTTTGACTAAGTGGACTCGTTGGTTCTCGGAGCCATCGCGCCAGGCGGCAATCGCCTTTTGGTAAAACATGCGATTCGAAAAGCTGAAGATGGCAATGCCACCAGGTTTCAAAATGCGATAGATTTCTGCGAATACGGCCTCGGGATATTGCAAGTACTGCACTGAAACGGTGTTGAGTACCGCATCGAATGACTGATCTTCCAGCGGCAGCTGACCGTTTTCATTCAGGTTTTGGACAAAATAGTGATTGAGTTGGGGATTTTTCGCCAGTTCCTCGCCATTCAGACCATGCCCCTCGACCCACTCAAAATCGACATCGTCAGGCAAATGAGATACCCAACTGCTCATCATGTCGAAAATGCGCATGCCGGGTTTCAACCTTTCCCGATACAGGTCTGTGAGTTGCTGAATAAACCCGTCATCCACGTGGGTGACAAATCGAGGGTATTCGTAGAATAGGGTGTCGCTCGTGGGATCGAGCTTAGTGCGCTGGTGAGATTCGAGCAGGGCTTTCATAAACTGGGCTGAGAAAATATAAGTAACGTTTCTTAATTTTCTCAAATCAGTGAATTTTTGGCATGCTTGACATTGCAAAACAGGCGCTCAAGTTATTACAGGGTTTGAACGTGGTTTGAGACAGCGGCTAGCGGCTTGGGTCTTTGAGCAAGACTTCTATCAACTGGCTGAACCCGGATTACTACCTGGCTCTAAACGGGTCTTTCATTAACCGAAACTCTTCTAAATCATGCTGTTGGCCTTTCCAAAAGCCTCGCTCTTTGAGAATCCCTTGACTCTGAAACCCTAATTTTTCCAGCAGTCTTCTAGAAGCCACATTTTCTAACATGATCTCTGCGGTGACATATTTAACTTCCTTTACCTCAAATCCATAATTCAAAATAGCCCGCAAAGCCTCGCTCATGATGCCTTGTCTCCAAAATTGGCTAGCGAGTTCATAACCCACTTCGGCAGCACTGCTTTCCTCGTTCCAAGTAAAGCCACAAGACCCAATCAGGTGATTGTTAGGTTTATGGGCAATTCCCCACCGTATCCCACGTCCAGTTTCAAATCCCTGGGTGCGCCGTTCGATTACTCTTGCGGCCTCATCAACGTGAGTAAAGGTATCAAGATCATGAAACTGAGTGACATTTGGATCAGAAAACACTGAAAAAATAGCTTCAACATCTGCCTGAATTGCCTGTCGAAGCCACAGCCTTTTTGTTTCGAGATTTGGAAAAGGATTGCTTGGCAGACTTTGAGCCATGAAACTATCCACATGTCTTACGTCTGTTCGTGGTAACGCTAAAATCGGCTTTTACCTAACTGAGTTAAAAGCTGCTGTCGCTCATGCGAAACTCCCGATCGCAACATGAATAAATCGAGCGTAGCGCATTCACTGATGATCAATTCCAATCTTCAGCAGGCCAGCAGTAGGCGGGCAGTGCTCTGTTCCAATCAAAAATCCTCCACAGAGTCTGAGCCCAACTCAGACTCTGTGGAGGATGTGTAAATTTGATGGATACCCAGATTAAGACTGCTGCGCTTCGAGATATTGGTTGACGTAAGCCGCGATCGCATCTGCGGTAATTTGCGACATGGGGCGGCCTTCTTTTTCCACCGCAACTTTTAGTAACTCGTAGGTGTCGCTGTAAACGCCAATGCGGTGGCGCTGGTCTTTTTTGCGAGGTTTATAAGTCGCAGGATCGTAACCCTCGGAAAACTTCCGCAGGGCATCAAAGGTGACGCGATCACAAAAGTCTCCAAAGCTCTCCCCAGACCATCGATGGTCGCGGCAAAAGACAAACAGGGGCTCTAGAAAGGATTCCAAATCGTTGACGTGTAGCCGCTCAGTGTAGGCCCGAGCAAGGCGTGTTTGATTAGGAGAACCCCCCAGCCAGATCTGATAGCTCTCGGGAGCGCTACCCACAAAGCCGAGTTCTGCCATGTAGGGGCGAGCACAGCCGTTGGGGCAGCCAGTCATGCGGATAACAAAATGCTCATTGGGCAGACCCACTTGGGTGAGCAGTGTGCGCACACGACCGATAATGTCAGGAATCACTCGTTCTGATTCCGTCACTGCCAATCCGCACATGGGCAGCGCTGGGCAAGCCATCGCCTGGCGCACAATCGAATCGATGTCATCCGGGCGAGCAATCCCATGCTCATCCAAAAGGGTCTGAATAGTCTCTTTATCGCCTGCTTCAATGTCGTAAAGCACCACGTTTTGATTAGCCGTAATGCGCATCGGCACGTTGAACTGTTGCACAATGGTGCGGAGGGCACTGCGCAGTTTAAGCGGGCCATGGTCAAAGATGCGACCACTGTCGATATTGACGCCGACAAACCACTTACCGTCGCCCTGCTCATACCAACCCAGATAATCTTCAAATTGCCAGGCCGGTAGCTTTTTGAAGGGCGGCAGCGATTTCCCTAGATAGCTCTCTACCTTGTCGCGAAACTTCTCTACGCCCCACTCATGCAGCAGGTACTTCATCCGGGCATGACGACGGTTGTAGCGATCGCCATAATCGCGCTGGGTCGCGACAATCGCTTTTACCAAATCGAAGACATCTGCTTTATCGACATAGCCAATTTCGTCAGCAATGCGGGCAAAGGTTTGTTCTTGGTTATGAGTGCGGCCCAAACCACCCCCAGCGAGAATGTTGAAGCCTTGGAGTTCCCCGGCCTGATTGGTCATGACCACCAGAGTGACATCCTGCGTGTAGGCATCGATGGAGTTGTCACCGGGCACCGTCACTGCCATTTTGAACTTCCGTGGCATGTAATGGGTGCCGTAAATCGGCTCAGCGCTTTCGTGAAAGATGGTGCCGGTACCATTGTGCTGACGAGCCGCGACGACATCGGGATGTTCCTCGACGGTGACGGCTTTCTCACCATCTAGCCAGATTTCATAATAGGCCTCAGTTTGGGGTCGCAGTAGGTCCGCAATTTTGTCGGCGTATTCCTGCGCGATGAGGTATTCTGGCTTGGTTTTGAACACGGCCGGAGGTGCCATAATGTTGCGGTTGAGGTCGCCGCAAGCCCCCAAGGTCGAGCCTAAATTCTGAATAATGGTGGCAATCGTGGCCTTTAGATTCTTTTTGAGAATGCCGTGGAGCTGAATACCCTGACGAGTCGTGGCCCGCAGGTGGCCATAGCCGTAGCGATCGCTGAGCTCATCCAAGGCCAAATACAACTCTGGAGGAATGAAGCCGCCAGGATTCCGCGTCCGCAACATCATCCGATAGTCTCTTTCCTGACCCTTAACCCGGTTGTCGCGGTTATCTTGCTGGTAAGAGCCGTGAAACTTGAGAATTTGAATAGCGTCATTGGTAAAGTGCGTTGTATCTTGGTGCAGCTCGGTGGCGACAGGCTCGCGCAAAAAGTCACTGCGTTCTTTGATGCGCTCGAGCTTTGAGACTTTACGTTTGGCAGGAGCTTGAGAAGATTGAGATCTAACGGGAGTCTGAACCATGGGATGCTGAAAATGAGATTTCACGAGAAAATCCGCCCTGAACACCTCGCAATGTTAAAGACCGCGAACGGCTCAAAATAAGATTGCCCGGTAACTCGGTCGGGATTTGGGAGTATTGCTTCGATCCTAACATTGGATCCCTGAAAAACGTCAGCTAGCCACCGGCCCTTTTGCCCAACCTATCGATGCCAGTAAGTGGATTTATTTGGGAGCGCTAATCCTCAAACGCTTTATAGACTAGGGGTTGTGGATGGACGTTAGCAAGGCTAATGAATGGATTGCCCATCGGCGGATAACCATAAATCTTGACTTTATGAGACGCGTTATCGACGATTACTAGTCGCGTTTGGGACATATCACGGCGATCGCCTTGAGGTCGAGCGTGAAGGCGATCGCCCTTTGACGCGGACGAGTTTGGTGGCTCAATGCGGAGCGCTTCTGATGGCCAGCCGCCGTCAGCTCGGGACATGAAAAATCGTTGAAATGACTTATCAGCGGGGATTCAGTTGCGATACTCCGCACTCTGATGGCCAGCCTCTGTCTATATAGGGCTTACTGAAAAAGTCAGATTCGTTGATATTCAGCCATTTCAGCCAACAAATGACAGATGAAGTGCAAGGTTTGTTGACGAGAGAATAGGACTTTCAGCGAATCTGCCTTGCACATAAATGCCACTCAGAACGGCTA
>JBCDAJ010000096.1:0-25970 GCA_039185935.1 Cyanobacteria bacterium P01_F01_bin.56
CATAACGGGTGGCGCTGGCCGCGGCGATGGCGATGGTCAGGAATTTGTTTTAATTGCTCTATGAGGGACATGGGCTGTTGATTTTGAAACAACTCAGTCCATCCTCATTTTTCTTCTCGCGTATGAAACCACCCTGCTTAGAATCGTCTTCTGAGGGGCTGTTATGTATGAACTTCTCGGTAAAAGCTGCAGGCGGCAAAAACTATGGCAGCTTGCAGCAATCACAGTTCAGAAAAGAGACCCTGCGTCCCCCCGTTCTTGAAGAGATGTCGCACTCTGCGATCTCAATCGGGGACGGCCAGCGCTTTAGTGTAGAGTTGCTGATCATTGATATCAATTGCCTCATGACCTTAAAAGAGCAGCTCATTACCGAACTGGATGGCGTTCCAGAGCCGATAATGGCAGAAGTTTTGAACTTTCTCCAGTTTCTCAAAACCAAAAGCGCCAACCATGCTCACGAGCAGCTGACGACTAGCTCTCATGCTGTGACTGAGGCGAGCGCGACTGCAATCCAACCACACGCCACAGACACAGCCCCGATCATCAAGGCCATCTATACAGACGGGGCGTGTTCCGGTAATCCGGGTCCCGGTGGTTGGGGCGTGGTCTTATATCTTGCCGATGGCTCAGTCCATGAATTAGGAGGCGCAGCCCCCCAAACAACGAATAATCGCATGGAAATGCAGGCTGCGATCGCGGGCTTGCAGACACTGGTCGCCTTGGGGCAAACAACTCCTGTCGAACTCTTGACCGACAGTGAATATGTCAAGAAAGGCATTACTCAATGGATTAGCGGCTGGAAGCGTCGGGGCTGGCAGACCTCTGCAAAAAAACCCGTCTTGAATAAAGACTTATGGCAAGAATTAGACCGCCTCAATCAAACTGCCGAGCAGCAAACTGGGGCTCCTATACAGTGGACCTATGTACGAGGCCATGCAGGAAATGCAGGAAATGAGCGATGTGATGAAATTGCTCGGGCATTTTCTCAAAACCAGACGATAGCGCTTCATCAGCATTCTCAAATCACTGAGTTGATAAATTAATCACAGTGGAGAATAGACATTAATCTCTCATTGAGCAAGAAACAATTGATGCAATTGACCAATCTCTTTTCAGGAGAAGACCTAGAATGAAGTCGAGTCTTTGCAAGGAATATAATGGCCGATTCAGGAGTTAACGACACTATAGAAGCCGTCGAAAATTTGCCTCGTGAGGCACGTGTCACACAGCTACGCAATATGATCGACACGCTACAAATTGCCGATGTGATCGCCAAAGAGGGCTACTTGATCACCAGTTCTGAGTTGGCAGATCTGATGGATGTGAATGCCAGCGCCGTCACTAGCCGGGGTGAGTATTGGGCTTGGCGCAACTGGTCCGTATCGCGGGTTCGTCGTGAGGGCAACCAGATCCTATGGCAGTTAGAGCGGCTCGATTAACGTTCTATTGGCCCAGCCGTGTGATTCGCCATAACGATTTCGGCGTTGCTGATTTTGGAGATGAATTGAACCGTCACTAAAACGGATAGCGAGCCATCAATCGCGAAGAGCGGGCATCTTACCCGTAGCCTCAAAGCCTCGATTCAGTAATGCCTGATGCGCTCAATGCAGTGAACATTCAAGGTTTTCAGACTGTGGCTAGCCACAGCAATATTTATCGCTTAGGGCGAGTCTGATAAACCTGAAAAGCAATTAGCCCCAACAAACCTAAGAAAAAAACGGCTGCGCTCAAATCAGCTGAGCTGCCCGGCAACGGAAAATACATCACATAAAGACTGGCCAGGATTGTCTTCATAGCTATCAGGGTTAGTAAAGTTCTGAGGTGGTCAATAGCTTACCGCAGTGACCGTGAGCCTGGGGCGCGTCATCAATTAATTCTAAAAACCTTGTGAGATCAGCATTAGCACACCCGCATTAGCTGTATTTGATCAGGGCGAAAGTGATTTCTGGGCCAAGGGTCTGGCTCGAATTGATGACAGCCCCTGTACTCAGTGACAGAACTCAGTGACAGATATCGCTCTACCGTTGCAGGGTCTAGGGCGCGTTATCAATTCGTGTTAGAAAGCTGGTGGGATCGGCATTAGCGCGCCCGCATGGGTTGGTTGGCTAGGGACGGTACTAACGCCCCCTGACAGCGCTGCTCCCCCGACTATAGAGAACGACACTGATGATTTGGGCCGATCGCACGGGCCATGACCATAAAGTCAGTTGTTAAGTACTTTTGTCATCGCTCTGTGCTTTGCAGGTCAACCGATATGATGGCCTGAAAACACTCATCTATATTCATGTCTTCTCAAGAGCCATCCCAATCAGATGCTGATCAGGCCATTGAGCAAGAAATTCGGCAGGGTCGTAAATTTTCTCTTGCCGATGCGATCGGTCAAGAAGGGAGTGATTTCCTCAAGGGTGAATCGCCCGTTCCCAAGCTGGTGCAAGTCAAAAATGAGCTGCAAGGTTTTGTGAACAATTATTTAGACGATGCTGCTGGAGCTTTACAGGCCACCCTGCTGGAGACGATACAAACTGATGACGTCGTTTGTAGCCGCCATTTTGATGCCCCCTTACAAGCTTTGACCGAACTTTTGCAGCCCCTGCTGACTCAAGATGCTTATTTGCGAGAATTTGTCCGGCGAGTCGATATGCGCTGGGGGCAAATGTACGACGAGCGACCTCATTTTGAGCGACCTGGACACCCGCCACATCCGGATGATGAGTACACGATCGCATCAGTGCGATCGCAGCTCCAAGCACTGATGACAGTTGTCCAGCAACACTCTCCTTAAACTCACCTTGGCCCTATGTCTCAGTCCTTTGCCAATCGCCCCGATATTGCCTACATTCCTACCCCGTATGACGCGGTAGACGCCATGTTAAAGCTCGCCCAGGTAGGGGCTAACGATGTGCTCTATGACTTAGGCTGCGGCGACGGTCGATTATTAATTCGGGCGGCCCAGCGGTGGGGTACCCGTGGTGTCGGCATTGACATTGATCCTGCCTGTATTGAGCAGACCCGTCAAAATGCTCACAACGCTGGGGTATTGCATCTCATGACGCTGCAACAGGTCAACTTATATGAGAGCGACATCACCGCCGCGACAGTGGTGGCATTGTATCTACTGCCGCACCTCAATGCCCGTCTCTGCCCGCACCTGTGGCAACAGTTACGCCCAGGCACACGGATCGTGTCTCACCAGTTTGATATGGGTGACTGGGAACCGGATGAAATCCTCGCGCTACCCCAATCAGAGGAAGAGTCAGTTCTATATTTATGGAAAATTCGGTAGCGACTTTCAAGCAATTGGCGGTTCTCAACTGGGGCGATATAATCGCAATCAGTTCATGCGCACTATATCGTGCTAGCTTGGGGCGCAGTTCATTTACTGCAACAGCTTGTTGCAGATTTTGAGTGGGCGGGGCTCTGTTGTACCTAGATGTTAATTCTGCAACAGCTCGTTGCAATGGTTGGTGAAACTACCATGTCTGCTCTCTTACCTTCTCAAAGCCCGGAATATGAAGACCTGCTTACTCATTTAAAGGATCGGATTCGGCAGGCAAGGGTGCGGTCGGCACTCGCGGTTAACCGCGAGTTGGTCATGCTGTACTGGCACATCGGAGGAGAAATCCGACAGCGACAAACAGACCAAGGGTGGGGGAGCAAAGTCATCGATCGCATCGCCCAGGACCTCCGCCAAGAATTTCCTGCAATGAAAGGATTTTCGCCGCGCAATCTGCACTATATGCGAGCGTTTGCCGAAACGTACACCGACGAAACCATACTGCAACAAGTAGTTGCAAATTTGCCTTGGGGCCACAATGTGCGTCTGATGGAGGCGGTAAAAAATCCCGAAGCAAGGCTGTGGTATGCGCAACAGGCGATCGCCCACGGTTGGAGCCGCAACATTTTGATGACGCAAATCGATCATCAGCTCTACAGCCAACATCAGAACGGAGCGGTTACTAACTTTGAGCGAACCCTCCCAGATACACAGTCTGACTTGGCTAGAGATTTGGTCAAAAATTCCTACACGTTTGATTTTTTGGCGATCGCGGCAGAGGCCCAAGAACGGGATGTCCAGAAAGCTTTAGTCGATCACATTCGCGACTTTTTATTGGAATTGGGCGTCGGATTTGCATTTGTCGGCAGTCAATATCATTTGGAAGTGGGGGGGCAAGATTTTTATATTGATTTGCTTTTTTATCACCTCAAGTTACGCTGCTTCGTAGTGATTGATTTGAAGATGGGGGATTTTCAGCCAGAGTTTTCCGGCAAGATGAATTTCTATGTTTCAGCTGTGGATGATTTACTCCGGCATCCCAATGATCAGCCCACAATCGGCATGATTTTATGTCGGTCTAAAAATAAAGCGATCGCCGAATATGCCCTGCGAGATTTACAAAAACCTATCGGCATCTCAACCCATTGCACTGCAAAGGAACTGCCTGATCCCTTAAAGCCTGAACTGCCCTCTATAGAACAATTAGAGCAGGAACTGAATAACGTTGAACTGGCACTGGAAAAGACCAACATTCGCCCTGATTAATCAGCCCAACAATGTGTCGTGCTCAACCATTTTTACCAAGGCTAAATCTATACATTCCCAGCGATATTAAGAGGTCGCTTTAAACGAGCTATTGGTTCTCAGTTTTATATAGCAATCCGCAATGAAGTCAGGATAATGAGTAATTGCTGAAAGCACCACACAGCAAGTATTCTTATGCCGAACGCCGAACGCCGAACGCCGAATTCTGCGATATTGATTCTCTAAAACTCGGCGACCAATTTTCTCCTCCGACTCCTTGCCCCCCACCACTCTCGATGCCAAGGCGATCGCTATTCCACTTCCAGCCAGCTCGTTTCAATTTCAGCCAAAACGGCAGCCGCATCAGCGCCTCCGACATAGTCCACCATGCCCGTCCAAAAGGTGCCGGTGCCGACTGCGCCCGGCATCAGATCAGAACCGTCAAACCGAATCACATCTGCTTGTTGCAACACCGCCGCTTGATTCCGAATCAAGTCATCTGGGTAGGCTGCCAAGGCGACCTGCTCGTGGGGGGTGATGTAGCCTTCGCCCGCCCAAATTTCATGGGCCTGAGCTGAGGCTAAATGTGCCATCAGTGCTGCCGCCGCTGGAGTGTCGTTGAACTGCGCGTAGACAATGCCCCCCACTAAGACTGGATTGCCCGCGTCAGGCATTATCGGTGGCAGGCCAAAAACATCAACGGTTACCTCTGCTTCGAGGCCGCTGGGCAAAAAGTCACTGATAAAGCTCGCCTGCCGATGCAGATAACATCCAGGGGGATCACTGAATAGGGGTGCGGGAGAGTCCCCAAACGGAATGCTGATGGCCCCAGTTGGCCCACCCCGAACTTGAGCCGGATCGCGCACAATATCGCCAAAGGTCGCGAGTGCAGCCTCTACCGCCGGATGGTTGAAGGGTAGCTCGTGGCTCACCCACTGGTCATAAACGTCTGGCCCCGCCTGTCGCAGCAGAATTTCCTCCACCCAATCAGTGCCGACCCACCCGGTCGCGTTGCCGCTCTCCATGCCGATGCACCAGGGAGTATAGCCATCGGCGATGATTTGTTGGCTGAGTGCGGTCAGTTCATCCCAAGTAGCAGGAATGCGGTAGCCTGCCGCCTCAAAGGCTTGGGGGTTATACCAGACCAGACTCTTGACATCAGCCCGCATCCACACGCCATAGGTTGCACCGTCAACACTGGCCAAATCGAGCCAGTAAGGGGCGTAGGCCGACTCTAAGGTCGCTCGATCTTGCGGTACCAAATTCCCCTGGGCGGCAAAGTCCAGCATCAGCCCCGGTTGGGGAAATAGGGCAATATCTGGCGCATCCCCTGAATCCACCCGCACAGAAATCAGCGTCGTAAACGCGTCCGTGCCCTCATATTCCACCTGGATGCCGGTCGCTTCGGTGAAGGGGGCGATCGCCGCCATCAGCTTGTCTTCCCCATTCCCCGTCAGCGTCCCCAAAATTGTAACGGTTTCACTCGCTGGACTCCCACCCTGATTTTCAGCGGTGTTGGTCGCCGTGGGATCACAAGCACTCGTTAAAGCACTCAGCCCCAGTAACGCTAAAAAACGAGTGGGTTGCCAACGAAACAAAACAGAAAGCGGCTGCGACATAGGCAATGCAGAAAAAAATTGACTCAAACTCAACGCCTAATCGGTCAATCTGCCATTACGTCAACTTCAACACCGCCATAAACGCATCTTGGGGCACATCAACAGTGCCGATCGCCTTCAAACGCTTCTTACCTTTGGCCTGTTTTTGCAACAGCTTTTTCTTTCGCGAAATGTCGCCGCCGTAGCACTTCGACAACACGTCTTTGCGTAAGGCTGGGATGCTCTCGCTCGCCACCACGCGGCTACCGATAGACGCCTGCAGGGGAATCTTGAATTGATGCCGGGGAATCAATTCCTTGAGTTTTTCCACCAGGGCCTTGCCCACATAGTAGGCCTTATCGCGATGCACGATGTTGGCCAGGGGATCGGCTGGTTCACCATTGATCAAAATATCCAGCCGTACCAGATGGTTCACCCGGTAATCAATGAGCGTATATTCCATGCTGGCATAGCCCTTAGAACGAGACTTCAACTGATCAAAGAAGTCGGTCACCACTTCCGCCAGGGGGAGCTCGTACACCAATGCTGTGCGCGACTGGGCGAGATATTTCATATCTTTGAACTCACCACGACGACTCTGACAGAGCTCCATCAAAGCGCCGACATATTCTTCGGGGGTCAGCATTTCGACCCGAACATAGGGTTCCGCAATGGACTCACGCTCTTGGGGCGACGGTAACGTGCTGGGATTATCGACTTCAATCATAGTGCCATCTAGCAGCGTGACCTGATACACCACAGAAGGTGCGGTGATGATGAGTTCGAGATCGTATTCCCGCTCTAAGCGCTCCTGCACAATTTCCATATGTAAGAGCCCCAAAAAGCCGCAGCGAAAGCCAAACCCCATCGCGCTGGAAGTCTCGGGTTCATACTGGAGAGCGGCATCGTTAAGACGCAGCTTTTCAAGCGCGTCGCGCAAATCTTCGTACTGGTCTGAGTCCGTGGGAAACAGTCCGCAAAAGACCATAGGCTTGGCTTCTACGTAGCCGGGAAGAGGCGATTCAGCAGGGTGTTTGACCAATGTCATGGTGTCACCAACGCGAGCGTCTTCCACAGCCTTGATCGCGGCGGAGAAATAACCGACTTCACCCGCGTGTAGGGCATCGACGGGCACTTGGGTGGGTGAAAGCACACCCAGCTCGTCAACTTCATACTCTTTTTTGGAAGCCATAAGGCGAACAGTGT
This sequence comes from Cyanobacteria bacterium P01_F01_bin.56, assembly GCA_039185935.1. GTDB lineage: Bacteria > Cyanobacteriota > Cyanobacteriia > Phormidesmidales > Phormidesmidaceae > Halomicronema. Next base: position 7,324 of record JBCDAJ010000096.1, read on the forward strand.
CCCCTTTCTTCAACGTGCCATCCATCACCCGGAAGTAAACAATCACGCCTCGATATGGGTCGTAGTAGCTGTCAAAAATGAGTGCTCGTAACGGTTGTTCCACCGTATCGGCAGGGGCGGGAACTTGGTGCACGATCGCTTCTAAAATCTCGTCGATGCCAATGCCCGCCTTCGCAGAGGCCAAAATGGCATCACTGCAGTCAAGCCCAATGACATCCTCAATTTCTTGCTTGATGCGATCAGGCTCGGCTCCAGGCAAATCAATTTTATTGAGCACCGGAATGATTTCTAAATCGTGCTCCAGTGCCAGGTATACGTTCGCTAGGGTCTGGGCCTCAACGCCTTGAGACGCATCAACGACCAGCAATGCCCCCTCACAAGCAGCCAGTGAGCGTGACACCTCATACGAGAAGTCGACGTGTCCTGGCGTATCAATCAAGTTAAGGACGTAGGCTGCACCATCTTCAGCGGTGTAGTTCATGCGGGCCGCTTGCAGCTTGATGGTGATCCCCCGTTCGCGTTCCAGGTCCATCGTGTCTAGGAACTGGTCTTTCATTTCGCGATCGCTCACGGCACCCGTTTTATGCAACAGGCGGTCAGCCAAGGTGGACTTGCCGTGGTCGATATGGGCAATAATGCAGAAATTGCGAATCCGCGAAACAGGTGCGTCAGTCATACAGAGGTTGGCGTACTCAAAGAAAACATAAAATCCGTAACCTAAGTTTAATCGGATTTAACAGCAGACGGAAATTTGCCCCTAATTTCTCTCTGACCAAGGATGGCCTCGGGCATGTCATCCATTCCCACCGGAAAGCTGACGGTACCGCATGACCACGCCCGCTCCGCCCACCTGGCTAGGGACTGCAACACTCACCGCATCAAGACTTAACCGCTAAATGATGACCGCCCATAGCACCGCGATCGCGGCATCTCGACCTAATGTTGTCACCTTTAGAACTGCGAGCCAACTGGTTTGCCCCTGTCACTATTTAGAGGCTTAAGGGCATGCTAAAGATACAGATATCAGCACCAATTTCTACCTGAGGCGGCTATAACGGTTTAAAGGCTCAGGATTGTAAAGCCCTGGCCGCAGCGATTCGAGTCTGAGCAAATAGTCAACTTGACGCTCATGGGGTGACCATTACCCTTGGCAACCAGGTAGAGCCATGACTCGGCCTGATTGCTGGCTCGATTGGGCCATATGTGTCACGGCGTTCAGTTCCTGCAGTCATGCCCCCTTCTTTACCTGCCATGCAGATTTCGTCATCTCAACTTCTAACCCAGAGTGATATGCAGACCGCAACCACAGCACCCGCCTTGGGGACACCGCTGTTGCCAGAAGCGCTGCCACCGCTGTTGTTTGTGGTGGATGAGTCAGGCTGCTTACATAAGCTTGAGTGGTCAGTAGCTGAAGAGTTTGGCATTCAGCTAGCGGCTTGGCTAGGGCAATCTCTGAATCAATTAGTTATCAACTTTGACGCGCTGGGGCTCACATTCTCAAATGAGTTGTCAACGCCGACAGCCGAACCCTGGCAATTGCAGTTTGCCACTGGTCAACTGACCGGCATCGGCCAACTGTGCCCGCTATCGCTGGCCTCTGGACCAGGGTGGATGGGGGCACTCAAAGTCATCGACTGGCTGCCTAAAATCGGCACGGCTCAGTCCACTCACGACGTTGCTGAGCAACAGTTAACTCAGCTTACCTGGTCGATTCGGCGGACACTCGACTTAGAAACCATTTGGCAACAAACGCTCGAAGAGTTGGCCGCTATTTTTGACCTAGATTGGGCAGTATTTTGTACCTACGATCCCCAAGCGAGAGCCCTACCCGTAATGGCGAAGGTCGAGACCCCCACAGCGCCGTGTCCCCTTGCCGATAGCCTTAGCTTTGAAGACTATCCGAGCTTGCCAACGGTACTCCGTACTCCCGCTCCTCACATCCTCAGCAACATCGATGCTTCGGTGACGCCGACGATGACGACTGAAGGGGGGTATCTGGTGAGCGCGACCCGGCATCATGGCGAGCCGAATGGCATGATTTTGCTCAAATCTCTGGACACCCACGGGTGGCAAGGTCTAGATATGTCACTCTTGCAGGCCGTAATGGAGCAAGTGGGCACGGCGATCGCCCATGCGCATCTGTTCCGAGATGCCCAGGGACTTGCTGATGAGCTGCAATCAGCAAACCAGCGCCTGCGCCAAAAGCATCATGAGCTTGAGGAAGCCCGCCACATCGCGGAAGAAGCTTCGCGCCTCAAAAGCGAGTTTCTGGCCAATACGTCTCACGAATTGCGCACCCCCCTCAACGGCATGATTGGGTTCTTGCGCCTGATCTTGGACGGTATGGCTGATGATCCGGACGAGCAGGAGGAGTTTTTACGAGAGGCTCACAAATCGGCGATTCACCTGCTAAACCTCATCAACGATGTGTTGGATATTGCCAAGATTGAAGCGGGCAAGATGCAAATTGACATGTCGCCAGTGAAGCTGAGTGAACTGTTTGCTGACGTTGAAAACTTTACCCGCCCCCAAGCCGAACGCAAGGACTTACAGTTTGCGATTCATCAGCCTCTGACCCGCGACGAAATCGTCATCAATGGTAACTATCAGCGACTCCTACAGGTCATTCTGAACTTGGTCGGCAATGCCATCAAATTTACCCATGAAGGACACATCACCATTAGTGCTGAAATTAAGTTTCAGAAGGTGCAGTTTCAGGAGCAAGAGTGGCCTGGCCTGGTCAAAGTCAGCGTCGCCGATAGTGGCATTGGGGTGTCTCTCGAAAAACAAGATCGTCTCTTTCAAACCTTTAGCCAGGTCGATGGTGAGCGCACCCGACAGTATGGGGGCACCGGTTTGGGCTTGGCGATCTCGCAACGGTTAGTCGAGGCAATGGGGGGCGTGGTGCAATTTATTAGCATGGGCGATGGCTTAGGGTCTACTGTTACCTTTACGACACTGCTGTATCAGGAGCCGGTGCTGATCGAATAAAATCGGGCCGAGCGGCGTAATTATCCGCCAAGATCGCGGCAATCGCCGGCCAATCTTCTCGCTCCACTAGATCAGTCAAGCGCTGCAGCGCTTGTTGATATCCTTGCAGCGATCGCAGCACTTCAGCGCGGTTATAGCGGGCCATCATCAGTCCCAGTTCTGGATGGCCGCCCCCCACTCGACTAGTATCCCGAAAGCCCGAACTGGCAAACTGCTGAGCTAACTGCCGCACCAGCGCCTCGGGTTCATTGAGGCAGGCTTGAATGAGACTACTACTCACCATGACGGGTAGATGTGATATCCACGCGACAGCGCGATCGTGGACTGCGGGTGAGCAAGTAAACACATTGGCGTGCAGGCTGTTGGCTAACTCCGTTAGTAGAGCAACGGCAGACGGCGGCGTTTGGTCAGTTGGCGTAATGACATAAGCGCAATGGGCAAAGAGTTGCGGCTCAGCCACGGCAATGCCCACTGCTGATTTACCCGCCATCGGGTGCCCGCCCACAAAGTTGGGCCAGCGAGGACTGAGAGCATCGACGATCGCCCCCTTAACCGAGCCGACATCGGTCAAGACGGTACTGGGCGTTAAATGAGGCACCAGCTCCGTCGCGATCGTTTCAATGACATGAATGGGCGTGCATAGAAACACTACATCAGTCGAGCGCAGACTGGCCAATCCCGTTGAGGCCTGATCAACAGCGCCACAGGCAAGCGCCGCCTCACAGGTGGCAGAGCGCCGGGCAACGCCCCAAACCTCGTGGCCTAAAGCGCGAAAATCGAGGCCCAATGACCCGCCAATGAGCCCCAACCCGACAATCCCGATCTTCATGGCATCTTCCAGCAAAGTTTTGATAATAATCAAAAATCCTTCACTTTTGCGGGCAACTCACGCACACTAGATCGCTCAGCATTCAAATAATTGATGCCATCTACTGAGCCAATCGATGGCGTTGTGACGAAGATCCGCCAGGTTGGGGGCAACCTTAAAAAAAGCCGCGATCGCGATTTTCTAAATTGATTATGTCTGATCACTGCTCGCCGGTTCATGATCGCTCTAAAATTCGAACATTCAACTACCTATTAATTCACCCACTACAGTTGAGCGATCAGTAGTGGGTTCTGGCTCATGGCGTTCTTCTCTTAGTAAGCTTGTGCATATGAAGACTTTGCCCTCCCCCGATGCCGCTGCTGCCCTGCTCGAAAAATACGCCCAGGGGGAGCGTGACTTTACGAATCTCAAGCTGAATGAATGTATTTTGTCAGGTAAAAAACTGCCTGGCATCATTCTACGAGGCGCCAACCTCAACGTCGCCAATCTCAGCAACACCAACCTTAGCCGGGGAGACTTGCAACAAGCCGTCCTCAATGTCAGCCGCTTGAGTGGCACCAATTTGAGTCAGGCCAATTTACAAGAGGCACAACTCAATGTGGCCAATTTAATTCGAGCGATTGTCGTCGGAGCCAATTTAAGCGGTGCCTCTTTGATTCGGGCTGAGTTGTTACGGGCTGATTTAAGCAATGCCAATCTGACGCGCACTAACTTTGAGGAAGCCGATTTACGGGAGGCCAGACTCCGCTGGGCTGATCTGACCGGGGCCAATTTGAGCCGTTGCAATTTACGCACCAGTAGTTTAGTTGGGGCTAATCTCAGCAACATCCAGGCCAACTCCGTGAATTTAGAAGGTGCCAATCTTAATAACGCCACCCTGGCTGGGGTTGAATGTCGCCACGCCAATCTACGAATGACGAATCTCAGCAGCGCTAATCTGCAGGGAGCAAACCTCCGCTGGGCCAACCTGACGGGGGCCAATCTCAAGGATGCAGATTTAACAGACGCCAAGCTGAGCGGGGCAGATTTGACAGGCGCCCAGTTGGAGGGTGCCCTGCTCGAAAACACCATTTTGGTACATGCTGACCTCAGCCGGGCTAATCTTCGTCATGCCCGCTGTGTGGGTGCGGATCTGTCAGGAGCCACCATCACTGGGGTGCAGATGCAAGGGGCGATCGCCTATGACATTCAAACCACAGAAATCATTTGTGAATGGGTTGATTTGAGCCTCGTTGGCGATCAATCTCAGCGGCGCTATTTCAATACCGGGCAAGATATTCACACCTTTCTCAACCAGCGACCAGCACAAGTCACGCTCATCATTGACGGCGTGATGACGCTAACAGCCCACGCAGCTTTAGCAGCCTGCTTTGCTCAGGTAGCCACTGTGAGTCCCACCCTGTCGCGCCCACCCAATATCGAGCTCACCAATCGCCATACGCAACTTGCCTTCATGGCCGATGATCAGGTTGGCTTACCGGCGCTCGCCTATCTAGCGACCCTACCCTTCCACGATGGGGCAACTGTGCAAGATGTGCTTTCTAGGTTGTCGCATGAGGGACGAACGCAGTCGTATCGGCCTTTTGCGCTAGACGAAGCTGATCGTGAATTACACCGCGTTGAGAATACGCTGAAACAGCGAGATTTATTGCCTCTGCAAAAACTGACCCATGCGGATCCCTTTTTTGATTGCCCGCTACAGGTCAAACTCGTCAATGCCCACGGACGTCCCTTAGAGCTGTATGTCAATCCCCAGTTTGGGGCCCGCAAGCTTTCTGGAAAGAATGCCCCCCCTCCCACTGATATAGACAAGCTATATCAACCGAGCATCGAGAGTTATCTAGCGTTTTTTCGAGCTGGAAAGTGAACGCTGTTAATCTCAACCGGCAATCGTGTCACAGCCTGCGTCAAGTGATATGTAGAGACCTGGCCAATCGGAATCACGCAAGGACAAGTAGACGCTTTGCGATTAAGTGTGGACATTTCATAGCTTAAAACTAATGCACCACAGCTACTTTAACCATCACCCCCCCCTTAGGCGATCAGTACCCTGCTTCTCGGAGAGAAATATGACGTGGAAGATTCATAAATTTAGAAGCTGGATCCGTATCCCTAAAGCATAGATTTAACAGAGTGAAGAGTCGTATTTATGTAGATGTAGAGCTTGGGCCAGACAAGTAGTCCTTGGGTAAAGTAGATGCTCAGGGGAAAGTACCCTTTCAGGCACACAGTCCGCTGCTCAAAAAATCTGCTTGATTGTGATGTGGGTACTCCAATAGATAGCCCAGGTCAGGTAGACTACGTGAAACTATGCAGAGCTACCCTGGCCTGAAGTCCGTGAAAAAGACAATCCTGATACTCGCAGCGAACCCGAGAGACACGGATGAACTCCGATTGGGAGAAGAGGCGCGAGAAATTTCTGAGGGTCTAGAGCGATCGCAGCAGCGAGACAACTTTGAAATCGTGACCAGCCCGGCCACTCGACCGGCAGACTTGCAGCGGGCGTTGATGAAACACCAGCCGGTGATCGTCCATTTTTCCGGCCATGGTGCTGGGCAAGATGGCTTGGCGTTGGAAGATGACGATGGCAATCTCAAGCTGGTTTCCACTGAGGCGCTGTCCGAACTCTTTGAGCTATTTAGCAGCTCTGTGGAGTGTGTGGTGTTGAACGCCTGCTATGCCGATGTACAGGCCGAGGCTATTTGTCAGCATATCGACTATGTGGTGGGCATGACCCAAGCCGTGGTGGATGGCACCGCGATTAAATTTGCCACTGGATTTTATGACGCCTTGGGGGCTGGTTTCCCGATTGAAAAAGCCTTTAAGTTAGGCCGCAATCGGGTCAGTCTTGAAAGCCTGCCGGGGAGCGACGTGCCCATCCTGCGTACACGCGATATGGGTACTGTCGCGCCGCTTGCTCCCCCTGCCCCCAAATCTAACCAAACACAGGCAAAATCGGCTCGGGTCTTTATCAGTTACAAACGAGATGTATCGCCGGATGAAAATGTCGCGCTGGAACTCTACAGGGCTTTAAAAGAGAGCCACACTGTCTTTATCGACCAGACGATGACGGTGGGCACCCGCTGGGCTGACCACATCAAAACAGAAATCCAACAGTCAGATGCGTTAATTGTGCTGCTGTCGGAGCGGGCTGTGGGAAGCGAGAATGGTGCAGGTGGAATTATCGTTGGCCCATGAGTTGGCTCGTAATGGCGGGAAGCCCGCGATTCTGCCGGTGCGATTGGCCTATCGCGAGCCGTTTCAGTATCCCCTCAGTGCCTATCTCGACCCCATTAACTGGGCGTTTTGGCAGGGGCCACAAGATACCCCCGCCCTGATCGCCGAGCTGCAGCGGGCTCTGGCAGGAGATACTTTGTCTATCGCAACGCCCCAACGCAAAGCCGAGATTTTGGCGATGAGTCCTCCCAAAACCGTGCCGCGTCCATCGCCTTCAGCGCAGATTGCCCGCTCTGACAAGCAGAAGAACAAGCTGCCATTAGAGCTGCCCGAAGGCACAATGGCTCCGGAGTCGCAGTATTATGTGGCGCGATCGTTCGATGACACGGCTCTTAGCACCATTCAGCAGCAGGGGGTGACCCTCACCATCAAAGGTCCCAGACAGATGGGCAAAAGTTCCCTGTTGAGTCGGGTAATTACTACTGCCCGACAACAGGGTAAACAGGTTGCCTTTCTAGATTTTCAGCTTTTTGATAAAGCTGCTCTATCGGACACAGATACCTTTTTCCCTGAGTTTTGTGCCTGGTTGACCGATGAACTGGATTTGGAAGATCAGGTCGACGACTACTGGAAGCGGCGACTCAGCAATACCCAGCGCTGCACCCGCTACCTGGGTAAATACCTGCTGCCGACCCTGGACGCCCCCTTGGTGCTGGCTATGGATGAGGTGGAAACCATGTTTGACACCGACTTTCGGTCGGACTTTTTTGGCATGCTGCGGAGCTGGCACAACAACCGGGCGACGAAACCGATCTGGAAACAGCTGGACCTCGCCCTGGTGACCTCTACCGAGCCCTACCAGCTGATCGACAACTTAAATCAGTCTCCCTTTAATGTGGGGCAAATTGTCGAGCTGACCGATTTTGAACAGGAACAGGTGGCAGATCTGAATGAGCGTCATGGTGCCGTTTTGTCGGAGGCAGAACTGCAGCAGCTTATGAATCTGGTGAATGGGCATCCCTACCTGGTGCGGAAGGCCCTGCACTTAATCGCCAGTGGGGCAATGGCGGCGGGCGATCTGTTTGCTCAAGCCGTCAAGGAACGAGGGCCCTTTGGCGATCACCTGCGGTATCACCTGTTCCGCATGTATGACAAACCGGAACTGGTACAGGGCTTTTTGCAAGTGGTGCGGACCCATACCTGTGCCGATGAGCGCATCTTCTTTAAGTTGCGGGGGGCGGGGCTGGTGCGGCGGCACAGTAGCGGCTTAGAAGTCGCCCCCCGCTGCCAATTATATGAACAGTACTTTCAACAGCATTTGAGTTGAGGGAGCCATGGCAGCGCAACCAAGCATCTACACAATTGGCGGCACTGTCCAGGCGGGCAGTGGGGTCTACATTCCCCGGCGAGCGGACGACCAACTGCTGGCGCTGTGTCGTAGTCGGACCTTTGCCTATGTGCTGACACCGCGCCAGATGGGCAAGTCGAGCCTAATGGTGAGCACAGCGGCAACCCTACAATCAGAAGGCGTTTTCACGGCGATTATTGACTTACAGCCGATTGGGGCACAGGTCTCTCAAGAAGAATGGTATCTGGGGGTGCTGACGGAAATAGAGGAGCAGCTGGATCTGGATACCGATCTGCTGGACTGGTGGGAAGCACGGAGCCATCTAGGGATGGCGCAACGGCTGACGCGCTTCTTTAAGGAAGTGGTGCTGACGGAAATTGACGGCCCGATTCTGGTGTTTATCGATGAAATTGATACCACCCTCAGCCTCGACTTTACCGACGACTTCTTTATTGCCCTACGGTATTTCTATACGGATCGGGCCCAAAACCCGGAGTTTAAGCGGTTGTCGTTTGTGTTGATTGGGGTGGCAACCCCAGCTGATCTGATCCGTGATCCTCAGCGGACGCCGTTTAATGTGGGACAACGGGTTGATCTGACGGACTTTACGCTGGAGGAGGCGATGCCCCTGGCGGCTGGGCTGGGGTTGCCAGAAGAGCAGGCGAATCCGTTATTGGGACGGGTACTTGATTGGACCGGAGGGCATCCGTATTTGACCCAGCGGTTGTGTCAGGCGGTGGGAGAGCGCCTTAGGGAGCAGGGTACCGAGTGCCAGATTCAGAGGTCAGATATTGATCGCATTGTCGCCGACACTTTCTTCGGGAGCATGTCGGAGCGGGACAACAACTTGCAGTTTGTGCGAGATATGTTAACCCAGCGGGCACCGGACATATATGCGGTATTGACGACCTACAAAGATGTGTGGCTGGGGCGGCAACCGGTAGCCGATGAGGAGCAGTCGCTAATTAAGTCGCACCTGAAGCTATCGGGGGTAGTGAAGCAAGAAACCGACAAGACTTTGCAGGTGCGGAATCGGATCTATCACACAGTGTTTGATGATGGGTGGATTCGGGAAAATTTGCCGGTTAACTGGCGGCGGCGGTTGCGGCAGTTGCAGGGTACCGTTGCCGCGAGTTTATTAGTCATGGCGGGCATGGGGGCGCTGACCACTTGGGCCTTGTGGGAGCGGAGCCGCGCTACCGCTGCTTTGTTAACGGCCCAGGAGCAGCAAGAGGTCGCAGAGCAAGAGGCACAAAATGCAAACGATGCATTTATCGAAGCAGAGCGAGAAAGAAACCGAGCTGATTATCAAAGAGTTCTTGCAGAAAGGCGGCGAACAGAGGCCGAAGCGGCAGAGACACTTGCCGAGGAACAGCGGCAACAGGCAGAAACCGATAAACAGCGGGCCGAGCTAGCGAGTCAGTCAGAAGCGGAGCAGCGACGCTTGGCCGAGCTAGCGAGTCAGTCAGAAGCTGCCTCCAGGCAGGCGGCGGAAGAACGCCGGATAGAAGCTGAAGCGGCTACCACGCGAGCGGAAAAGCAGCAGCAGATCGCCATCGCCCGGCAGCTAGGGGCCCAAGCCCACTCGACTCGCCAGTTGCGGCGCAGCCTATTGCCCACCAGTATCTTGTTAGCGGTAGAGTCAAACAAACGATTTTTGGCGTCTGGGGATGTTGTCTCGAAAGCCAACGCGGATGAAGCACTCCGATATTACCCGCTGTTAGCATCTCAGTTGGCTCGATATGACGATGCCTCGGCAATCGCATTTAGCCCTGACGGTCGTTACCTGGCTATCGGTAACGATGATGGTTCTGTGGAGTTGAAGGATCTAAAAAATCGAAACAGTAAACTGATTTTTAATCATGCCAGTAACGTCACCAGCTTAGAATTTAGTCCTGACAGTACGGCATTGTTTTCTTTGGACCAGGATGGCTTTGCAGCTGTGCAAAAGTTGGCAAGCATTGACGCATCGGCCCCCGCAGTACAGCAAGTGGCTGCTCAGCTGGCCGAAAGCGTTTATGTGAACCGCTACATCGGCGATAGTGAGTTGCTAGATAGCAGCCTATCGGAGGAGCGGTTTTTCACGACCCATGTGTTGAGTGGTAAGGCGGGTCAGCGGGTCTTGATCAAATTAAAAAGTGAGGATTTTGATACTTATCTGTATCTGCTAGATGAGCAGGGGCAGATTGTTGCTGCAAATGATGATGGATTAGATAGCCTCAATTCAGGTTTGGATGTCGAGTTGCCAGGAGACGGTCACTACGAAATTATTGTGACGTCCTATGGAGCCGAAGAAACGGGTGAGTATCAGCTCATGACTCAAGTTGGCTTGCAAGGAATATCCTTAGGAGATCATGATCGCGAGGTCCGTGCCGTGGCCTTTTCTCCCGATGGCACCCGCGTGGCCACCGCCAGTAGTGACGCGACGGCGCGGGTGTGGGATGCCAACAGTGGGGCAGAACTGGCCACCCTCAACCACGATAGCTCGGTCCGTGCCGTGGCCTTTTCTCCCGATGGCACCCGCGTGGCCACCGCCAGTAGTGACGCGACGGCGCGGGTGTGGGATGCCACCAGTGGGGCAGAACTGGCCACCCTCAACCACGATCGCGATGTCCTAGCCGTGGCCTTTTCTCCCGATGGCACCCGCGTGGCCACCGCCAGTTGGGACGATACGGCCCAGATCCGGTACGTGTATGCCAGTGACTTAATGGCTCAGGCCTGTCGACGCCTAACGCGCAATCTCACCATCCGTGAATGGGAACGTTACCTAGGCCGTGACGAGCTTTATAGCCGCACCTGTGAAAATCTGCCTTACCCTGACGGCTATGAGGCGTATTTGGCAGAGTGGCAAGAGCGTGGCGAAACTGTTGGTCGCCCAGAGGCGCCAGCCGAGTAGCTGCTGAAAGCAAGGCTATGAAGCCAGGCACATAAGTTAATATCGCGATGTCGTGAGCCGGTCATACCCGCAACATTTTGGAGATCCTCAATGCCACAACCCACACTGATTCCGATTGAATTAGAAGATGGCACGACCATCCACATCCAGGCCGATGCCCCCGGCCAGGTAACTCGCGATCTCTCCAGCACCCAAGAAGCAATCAAACAATCCTTCCAGAGCGTGTATACCCTGGTGCGAGGCTACACCCTATATACGGTTCAAGCCTTCAAGAATCTCGGGGCCGCCAATGTCTCTAAGATTGCCCTAGAGTTTGGCGTTAGTGTCAGCGCCAAAAGCGGTGTCCCTTATATTGCCTCTGGCACCGCTGATTGCAACGTTAAGATCTCGGTCACCTGCGAATTTCCTAAGGAGGACGCAGATAAGTCAGACGATTAGTGCCACTGTTGCCCCATATCACCAAATTACCGGAGACCTCAATTCCAAGCGCTGCTGCAGCTTCCCCTCATTGCTACCCTGCCAGATGCTTTTTACAAAATCTTCGATGATGTGGAGACCTGGGGTCGGGACAAGTCAGGTGTTTCTTATCAAGCCAAAGAAAAAATAATTCTTTAAGGGTTTTCCCTTAGTTTTGAGGCAAAGGAAAAATAGCCCTTTAAATCAGGGCCTCGGGAGCTGACAACAGCGTTCGCCCCAAACGAAGATTCCAGCGCTTCTGATGTTGTTCGATGAGTCCATCTCGGCATAGGATGCGGCCAATCGTGAGGGAGTGATGCCGCTAATCGAAGAGCGTAAAGCACAGGAATGCGCGATGGTCGGCATCTTTCAGGCTGCTGAGGGGCATAAACGGGTCTGCGATCGCGCCCTCGACTTTTTAGTGACCGATGGTCTCAGTACTGGGTATCGACGTCAGGTCAGGGCATTATAGAACGGTTTCCATCCCTGAGTTACAACGTCTTCAGCCATCAGGACAGTACGTTTTGCTTTGCATAAAAGCCGTGGTTTTTTCGGAGTCACAGAGCACGGTCTGGACATCATTATCAGCGACCCAAACCTTACCCATCACATACGAGAGTGACTCCTTTTGCGGAATCGCTCGCAACCGTACCCCTGAGACGTTTTCTCCATCGCGAGTCTGGTGGTTGTTAAATTGGTCAACTATGACCTCATATTCACTCAGATTTGGCGTATCTAAAGTGCCTGTATTGTCTGACCATTCACTGTATTCAACGAAATGGGCTTGCTCTTCCTTCATCAAGCTTGAGAGCAACAGCATCGCTTCTCGGGAAGCGACCCGACTACGAACGCTGAGGTAGCTGGGAAGTGCGATCGCGGCCAAGACACCAATAATGATGATGACCACCAGCAACTCAATGACGGTAAAACCTGGTGACGCTGGTTGCCGATTTGCCATGAACCAGTGCTCTGCACCACATGACCGCTTGCAGGCTAGCCCTTGGCATTTAAGATTGGGTCTGTGATCGCTATGCCTAGCAGGCAAACCGTACCGTCTCATAGAATGTCATCACGAGGTGATTAATCGTTGCTCCAGTTGCGAAGAAGTTAAGCTCATCACGCTTGGGGTTACTCTGAAACCCAAATGCCCGCGATTTGCGATCGCTGGCAGCTCAAGTCATTACAAATCGCTAAACATCTGAACCAGCAGGAATTTTCAGCACCCAGTACACCGACTTGGGCCCGCTGCTACACCAGCAACTGGCGCTGGGCAGAGCACGCCCTGGAACGCCTGATATCCAGCCCACTATTTACGCATTCCAGAATTGGGGAGAATTTCCGGCAGGCTATTGTGAGTTTCCCGTAAACCCACTGGCCTGATTTTTAAAGGATCTGTGAAGTTTTCTGCGCAATGGGGAGATTATGCGGCGTGGGGCGTCCTCTCGTTGAACCAGATTAGAAAAGCATTCGCGACTCAACGTGTTTCGCGTATTGTCCTGGGCACATCGTCTCTGGCACTTTGTCTCGGCTCTCGTTGCTCCAGCAAGCACGACCTTGCTCGCGAAGTTCAAGCTTGTCGCAGGCGGCATGCAGAGGCCAAAATTCAGAATTACCCGAACCACCAGATCCTGGTTTCAGCAGTTCGATATGCCGTGGTGATAGTTCATTGAGCGATGCTGGCCAGCCGACCTTTACCCCTAAGCATCACTCTCGTCGCTGGTGGGGGGCGTTGGCGCTTCGGCAGCGGTGACGTCAACATCGGTAGCCACGACAGCTTCATCAGGCATTTCAGCCGCTTCAGTCTCGTCGTCCTCCTCAGACAACTCAGCCGGTACGACCGCGACAGCCGCGATCGCATCATCGTCATCTAACCGTTGCAAGCGCACGCCTTGCGCTGAACGTGACTGAATCGAAATGTCATTAACCCGCTGGCGAATAATGATGCCGCGATTCGTCACCAGCATCAGTTCTTCATCTTCATTGACCACTAGCACGGCCACCAAAGAATCATCATCCAAACGGAACTTCAGCGCTTTGAGTCCCATACCGGCGCGATTTTGCAAGCGGAATAAGGAAACCGGCACGCGTTTGCCCATGCCTCCTGCCGTAATCAGCAATACCCAAGGGCCCTGACTATTGGCAGCGACTTCATCAGAGTCTTCAGTCGCTCCGGCGGCCTCGGCTTCTTCCACAGCATGGGTAACCTGAGCGGGCAAAATATCCATGCTAATCAGATGGTCGCCTTCCCGCAGGTTCATGGCTTTAACCCCCCGAGTTGGGCGACCTAAAGGCCGGAGTTGATCATCATCTGCCTTGAAGTGAATCGTCATCCCTTGATGCGACCCAATCAAAATACTGTCACTCGTACGCGCTAGACGGACCCAGCGAAGTTGGTCTCCCTCTTCTAAAGAAATCGCAATCAGACCATTCGCACGAATATTACTGAAGGCGGATAAGGCCGTTTTTTTGACATACCCATTTTGCGTGAGCATGACCAAATATTCATCATCCGTGAACGCTTCCACTGAGATCACCGAGGTGATTTTCTCCTCTTTGGGAATGGGCAACATCTGCACGATGGGCACCCCCTGGGAAGTCCGTGACCCTTCAGGGACCTGATATGCCCGCAAAGAATAGGCCACGCCGCGATCGCTGAAAAAGACCACATGGTCATGACAACCACAACTCATAAGATGCTGAATGCCATCATCTTCCTTGATGCGAGCTCCCGCTTTGCCGCGCGTTGCCCGACTTTGCGCTTCAAAGGTATCGACTGGCATGCGCTTGATATACCCGTACTCAGTGACCAGAATGACCACCTGCTCATTGGCAATCAGTGAAATATCCGACAGGTCACTGGTGTCAGGTTCGATCACAGTGCGACGATCATCGCCAAAGCGATCGCGCAATTCTTCGACCTCAGTCACAATGATGTCGAGGATGCGTTCACGCCGCGCCAAAATATCGCGGAAATCGGTGATTTTGGCCTGCAAATCTTCGTGTTCTTGCTGAATTTTGTCCGTTTCTAGAGCGGTCAAGCGACGTAACTGCATTTGCAGAATGGCATCCGCCTGCACATCGGTCAGACCATAACCATCGATTAAGCCTTGCTTCGCGGTTGGGGTATCGGCAGCATGACGAATCAGGGTGATGATGGCGTCCATGTTGTCCATGGCAACCAGATACCCCTGCAGGATGTGGTCACGTTCCTCAGCCTTGCGAAGCAAATACTGGGTGCGGCGAGTAATGGTCTCAACCCGGAAGTCAACGAAGACTTCCAGCATTTGTTTAAGACCCAGTAACTGAGGTTCCCCATTGACTAACGCCAGCATGTTGACGCCAAAGTTATTTTGCAGGGGCGTTTGCTTGTAAAGATTGTTCAACACGACGCGAGCATAGGCATCTCGCTTGAGCTCAATAACGATGCGCATGCCATCGCGATCGCTCTCGTCACGAATATCCGAAATGCCATCTAAACGCCGCTCATTGACCATTTCAGCAATTCTTTCAATCATGGCTGCTTTATTGGTCTGATAAGGCAGCTCGGTAATGATGATGGCATCGCGGTCAGGACGCCCTGGCTGTTCTAGCGTTTCAATGGTGGCAACACCGCGCATCGTGACGGAGCCGCGGCCCGTTGTGTAGGCATCACGAATGCCCCGAGTGCCTAAAATCTGTGCTCCGGTGGGAAAGTCTGGCCCCGGAATCAACTCCATCAACTCATCCAAAGTGATGGCAGGGTTACGAATCAACGCCACGACGCTATCCAGGAGTTCGCCCAAGTTGTGCGGCGGAATGTTTGTCGCCATGCCGACGGCAATTCCGGAGGAACCGTTCAGCAGTAGTTGGGGAACGCGCGACGGGAGGACAATCGGCTCCTGTTGTGAACCATCAAAGTTATCAGCAAAATCGACGGTGTCCGCTTCAATATCCTGCAGCAGCGAAGCGCCGGTGAGCGCCTGTAAACGACACTCGGTGTATCGCATCGCGGCGGGCGGATCGTTATCAATCGAGCCAAAGTTGCCGTGACCGTTAATTAACGGCGCTCGCATAGAAAAGTCTTGCGCCATGCGCACGAGCGCGTCGTAAACTGCAGTATCTCCGTGGGGATGATACTTACCCAGCACTTCCCCAACGACACGAGCACACTTACGAAAGGGTCGGTCAAAGGTCAAACCCAACTCATGCATGGCGTAGAGAATGCGCCGATGCACCGGTTTCAGACCATCTCTGGCATCTGGCAGCGCCCTCCCCACAATGACGCTCATGGCATATTCTAAGTACGACCGGGACATTTCATTCCGTAGGTCAGTGGGGATAATTGTCATAGGGTAGAAATCTCCAAGGTCGCCAAAATCTGGCCGCAATTAGACTGGTTGAGTCGCTGATTCGCTAAAGTGGCCAAATTCGTCGAAAAGCGTATGAAAGTATTGTCTATTTTATCACGCTTTTCAGGGTTCCTGAGGATAACGGTATGCTGGGAGAACAGACGTTCAAAACCGCTGCAGCGAAGTTTTTCAGCCTATGGCTTCTGAGCTCACTGTGCTTTACTCCGATGCTTTTTTAGCGCACGATACGGGGCACCTACATCCAGAAAATGCGGGCCGTTTAACGGCGGTTACCCAAGCCTTAAAAACGGCTCCCTGGGCTGACCAATTGCATTGGCAGCCACCGACAGGGGTGAACGATCGCAATCCGCTGCCGACCATTTGCCAACTCCATAATTTGCATTACTTAAACGACCTCGAACATTTAGCCGCCGTCGGGGGCGGGCGATTGGATCCTGACACCACCGTATCGCCCCAAAGTTATGACGTGGCACTACTAGCAGTCAACGCCTGGTTAGATGGGGTCGATTGCGTCCTGCAACGACAACAATCCGCATTTGTGTTAGCCAGACCCCCCGGACATCATGCCGTCAGCGATCGCGGGATGGGGTTTTGTCTCCTCAGCAATGCGGCGATCGCCGCCAACTATGCCCTCCAGCAACCACAAATCAATCGTGCCGCCATTCTCGATTGGGACGTGCATCACGGCAACGGCACCCAAGCCCTAGTGGAAAACAATCCCCAGATTGCTTACTGTTCGCTGCATCAGTCACCGGCCTACCCTGGCACCGGATGGGCCACCGAAACGGGCTTACACAAAAATGTTCTGAATATCCCCATGACGCCCGGCAGTACCCTAGCCGAGTATCAACCGGCATTTGAGAATAAAGTCATGCCGTTCCTCAAAAACTTTCAGCCTGATTTGCTCATCGTCAGTGCTGGCTACGACGCCAATCAGGCCGATCCACTCGCTAGCATATCGCTACAACCCTCAGACTACGCGGTGTTCACGCGCTACTGTTTAGACATTCAACCCCACCTGCTCTTTGGACTAGAGGGCGGCTATGACTACGAGGCGTTAGCGCAATCGATCGTGGCCACCATCGCCACTTGCCTTGATCCTCATCTGGCGGCGGCTTGAGCCTGATTGCGTGAGAAATCTGGAAACATTTTCAGCTCACAGAGGCCTAACGTCGGTCTTGAATGTAAAGGGTATAGTCAGGAACCTGCCCCGCCTGATAGGCCCCAATCCAGACTTGATATTGCCCCGGTAGCCAGGCCCCCGCGATCGCCGGATTTTTGCTGCCGCTGTCGTCATTACACCAGATTCCGCCTGGCCCAGTGATTACCAAGGTGGTATCCAGATCTGATTCAACTCGCATTTCTAAGTTGGCAAAGCCAGTCTCCAGCGTCACTTCCTCATGAGGAGACTCCGAGATATAGCCGACGCAGGGTCCGGTAGAAGTGTTAGTAATGCCAACAACATTAACCGCCCAGCGATCGCCACCACCCGTACCCACTAGCTCAGTCGGATTAGGCGCAAACCCAGCCGCCAAGGTCACAAAACTCGGCTGGGCGACTGCCCAACGGCGACTGCGTCCTGCACTCATCCCCAGTAACGCTCCGACCAGTAATCCGGTTACCGTGAGTCGAGAGCATATCCGCATTGCCTTCATAGGAATCCCTTTGACTGATGGGTCAAACTGTTTGGTCAGATCTTAATCCTTAGACGACAGACGACATCAACTTTGCGCCAGTTCCAGTGCGGCTTTGAGGCGGGGAACATCAAACTGCCGCTGATGCAAAATCAACCAAGATTCCATCAGATCTGGCCCTTTCATATCGCCCATTAATGCGGCCCGCAGGGACTTCATCATCAAGCCTTTTTTGATCCCCTGGGCTTTGACGATGTCATTCACCAGCGCTTTGCCTGCCTCCAAACTGTCTAATACAGTTCCTGACTGCAGCTTGTTTAGAGTTGTCTGCAGCAGCTCAGCCACCCCGTCTTGATGAAGCTGTTGGTTCGCCGCTTCTGAATAATCCATCCGCTCTGCAAAGAAAAAACGACCTTGCTCAACCGCATCTGGTAAGCGAGTAAGACCTGGTCCTAAGAGCCCCGCCAGAGTTGTCAGCCAGTCTTTGTCCACATCGGGGTCAAAGGGATAACCGGCTACTTGCCAGTAGGGCATCAGCATCTCCAAAAGTTCCCCAGCGGGAATCTCGTGGAGGTATTGGCTATTGAGCCAGTCCAGCTTGTCCCAGTCAAACTTAGCTCCGGCCTTGTTGACGCGATCGAAGCTAAATTTCTCCGCCGCGGCGGGCAGCAGAAAAACCTCTTCCCCATCAGGGGCTGACCAACCTAACAGGGTCATGTAGTTAGCCAACGCCGCTGCAGTAAAGCCCATTTCCTGAAAATCAGAGATGGAAGTCACCCCATCGCGCTTCGAGAGCTTCGCACCCTTTTCATTCAGAATGAGCGGCGTGTGGGCAAATTCGGGAACCGTGCCACCCAGCGCTTCGTAAAGCAAAATTTGCTTAGCGGTATTAGCAATGTGGTCTTCACCGCGAATCACGTGGGTAATCGTCATATCCGTGTCGTCCACCACCACTGCCAAGTTATAC
>JBCDAJ010000097.1:0-25486 GCA_039185935.1 Cyanobacteria bacterium P01_F01_bin.56
AAATTGTCCAGCTCAAGAATCTGCAATCCCTCGACCTCAGCTATAACCAACTGAGCCGCCTGCTGCCGGAAATCGGCCAACTCACCCACCTGCAATTCCTTAACCTCAGCTCTAACCGACTGAGCCGCCTGCCACCGGAGATCGGCCAGTTCACGAGTCTGCAATCTCTCGCAATCCGCTCCAATCAACTGAGCCGCCTGCCGCCGGAAATCGGCCAGCTCACCCACCTGCAATCCCTAAACCTTTACAACAACCAATTGAGCCATCTGCCGCCGGAGATCGGCCAGCTCACCCACCTGCAATCCCTAAACCTTTATAACAACCAATTGAGCCGCCTGCCGCCGGAAATCATCCAGCTCACGAGTCTGCAATTCCTCGAACTCTATAACAATCAATTGAGCCGCCTGCTGCCGGAAATCGTCCAGCTCACCCACCTGCAATTCCTTGACCTCAGCTCAAACCAACTGAGCAGTCTGCCGCCGGAAATCGGCCAGCTCACCCACCTGCAATCCCTAAACCTCAGCTCAAATCCACTGAGCAGTCTGCCGCCGGAGATCGTCCAGCTCATCCACCTGCAATCCCTAAACCTCAGCGACAGTCAGCTGAGCAGTCTGCCATCGGAGATCAGCCAGCTCACTCAGCTCACCCAGCTAGACCTCAGCTATAACCAACTGAGCAGTTTGCCGCCGGAGATCGGCCAGCTCATCCACCTGCAATCCCTAAACCTCAGCGGCAACTGTTTAGAAGACCCTCCTCCTGAGGTTTTGAGAAAGGGGACACAAGGAATCCTGAACTATCTTCGACAACAACTAGAGCAGGGCAAGGATTATATCTATGAAGCCAAGTTCCTTATCGTGGGCGAGGGAGGGGCCGGTAAAACTTCTCTAGCGAAGAAAATTGAAAACCCTAATTACGAGCTCCAGCGGGAGGAAAAATCCACTGAAGGCATTGACGTGGTTCGATGGGAGTTTGATTTTCAGAAGGATCGGCCATTTCGCGTCAATATTTGGGACTTTGGCGGCCAGGAAATCTACCATTCGACCCACCAGTTTTTTCTCACCAAACGGTCTCTGTATGCGCTTGTCGTCGATACTCGCGAAAACAATAAGGACTTATATTACTGGCTCAATATCGTGCGCCTGCTCAGCAACGATAGCCCCGTTTTAATCGTTAAGAACGAAAAGCAAGACCGTACTTGTGATGTCAATGACCGGCGAGAGCGGGGCGAATTTCTGAGCCTAAAGGAAATCTTGGCAACGAACCTCAAAACCAATCGTGGCCTTGACGACATTAAAGAGACAATCCAGCGATACATCACTGCACTGCCTCACGTCGGGCAATCGCTGCCAAAAAAATGGGTCGATGTCCGTAAAGCACTTGAGGCAGATGCTCGTAGCTATATTTCCTTAGATGAATATTGTCAAATTTGCGAGGCAAATGACTTTCAGCAGCGCCAAGATCAACTTCAACTCAGCGACTATCTACATGATTTAGGCGTTTGCTTACACTTTCAAACCGATCCTCTGCTGAAAAAGATCCTGATCCTTAAGCCCGAATGGGGCACTACTGCCGTCTACAAGGCCCTCGATACGAGAGAAGTGCAAGAAAACCTGGGCCGTTTCAGCCGCGCCCAACTCGATATCATTTGGAGCGACAGTGAATATGCCGACATGCGCGATGAGCTACTACAACTCATGATGCGCTTCAAGCTCTGCTACAAGATCCCCGGTGCCGACAACGAATACATTGCCCCCCAGCTCCTCGATGTCGAGTCACCCGACTACGACTGGGATGACAACCATAACCTGCTGCTGCGCTATCGCTACACCTTTATGCCTAAGGGAATCCTCACCCGTCTGATTGTCGAAATGCACGAGTTTATCGAGGCGCAAACCCTCGTTTGGAAAAGTGGCGTCGTGCTCACCAACGAGGCGGCGAGAGCAGAAGTCATCGAGCTGTACCACAAAGGCGAGATTCATCTGCGGGTCAGCGGGGTGTGCCCCAAAGATTTGCTGACTGTTGTCACCCACGAAATCGACAAAATCAATGCCTCCTACGATCGCCTGCAGGTACAAAAGCTGATTCCCTGCAATTGCTCAGTGTGTAAAGGTAACCCCGCTCCCCACTTCTACAAACTCGACAAGCTCCATGAGCGCCGTGCCAACCGCAAACCCACCATCGAATGTGGTCGGCCCCCCTATGAAGACGTGAGCGTACGCGGTTTGATTGACGATAAAACGTCCATCCCCAATAATCAAAACTTGTCCCTTTGGCAACAGTTGTCTGCCGCCTTGGGCGCAAAAAGCGACGACAAGCCCATTGAGTCACAAGACGACAAGCCCATTGAGTTACAAAAAAAGTCCTGGGCAATTCAAACGGAATCGGTGAAGCCAGAGATTTTTATTTCCTTCAAGTGGTGCACCGACAGCCAAAAAATCGCGGATAGGATTGATCAAGCGTTTCAGGCCAAAGGCATCACGATTCGGCGCGACTGCAAAGATATTCAGTACAAAGACTCGATTCAAGACTTTATGAAAGCGCTCGGTCGCGGCAGATGTGTCATCGCGGTGATTGACGACGCTTACCTCAAATCTGATAGCTGCATGTTTGAGCTGGTCGAAATCCTGAGCAATGGGGATTTCCATAGCCGCATTTTTCCCATCGTGCTCTCCGATGCCCAAATCTATAAACCCGCCAAACGTATCCAATACGTTCAACACTGGGAGCGTGAAATAGCAGAACTGGAAGAAGCGATGCAAAGTGTCAGCCCAGCAAATATGCAGGGTTTTCGAGACGAGATCGATTTCTACCACCGCATCCGCGCCACCATCGCCGAACTCACCAATACCCTCAAAAACATGAACACCCTCAAAGTTGCAGATCATGTAGACGGTGACTTTGAGCAGCTTTTTGAGGCCATTGAGCGCAAGCTGCAAGAATAAAACGCTGCGACCCGCGAACCAGTGTCAGAGCCCCTCACCCGCTGGATCTGCTGGTTATTATGGGGCTCAGTGACTCCAGGAAAGCAGGTGCAATCAACCGGGCTGTTTGCCAAATTTGCGCGAGGGGCCGGGGCGGCGCTGACCGTCCAGCTCATCAGTGCCTGCACGCTGTACGGGGCGCAGGTATGGCTGGCCCGCTGGCTGGGCACCAGAGCCTATGGCGTCTATGAATACGCCACCGCTGTAAGCATCATCGGTGCGTTTATCGCCAGCTTTGGCATGCCCACGGTGGCGCTGCGGTTGGTGTCCGCCTATCGCGCCCAAAGCGACTGGGCGCGGCTAGGGGGGCTGATCAACGGCAGTTGGCGGCAGATTTTGCTGGCCAGCATCGGCATGGCTGGGTGCGGGACTGCCGTTTGGGGGTGGCTGCAGACGACCCGCGACTTGGGAGTGTATACCTGGCCCCTGCTGCTCGGCATCTGGAGCATTCCTGGTCTGACGCTGCTCGGCCTGCAAAAAGAGATTATCCGGGGCTTTCAGCAAATTGTCTTGGCCTTTGCCCCGTCGCTGATTGGACAGCCTTTAGTGCTGCTGGGGTTGGCGGTCGGATGGCGATCGCAGCGCCCCTTAACCAGTACCGTGGCCATGGCCTTGAGCCTTACCGCGATTCTCCTGGTGTTGGCCCTGCAATGGGGCTGGTTCCAATCCCAACTTGCTCCCCAGATTCGCCGCCCCCCGCACATTTATGAGACCGCCCAATGGTGGCGCGTGGCGTTGCCGCTGATGCTGATGGGCGGTTCCTTTATGATTTTGAATCACACCGATACCCTCATGATTGGCCTACTGTTAAATGCTCAGCAGGTCGGCATTTACAGCGCCGCGTTAAAAACGGCAGCTTGGGTACCGTTTATTTTGATGGCAGTGAACGCCATGGCCGCACCTCTGATTGCGACCCTCTACGCTGAGGATGATCAAGCCGGACTGCAGCAACTCGTCTCCATGATTGCCCGCTGGATGTTTTACCCCGCCTTGGCGATGGCGATCGCGATCGTGCTCTTTTCGCGTCCCATCCTGCAGCTATTTGGAACGGAATTTGTCGCCGCGCAGGGGGCGTTAGTCGCGCTGATGCTGGGGCAACTGGTGAATGTCGGGGCGGGCTCAGTGGGCTACCTCATGACCATGACCACCTACCAAAACCAGGCGGCTAGAGTGATGGCCGTCAGCGCCCTCGTCAACGTTATTTTGAACGGGGTCGGCATTCACTTTTGGGGCATCTTGGGGGCTGCGATCGCCACGGCCCTCTCAATGGCCCTGTGGAATATCTGGCTATACGTCCTAGTGGTGAAACACCTCGGCGTCCGCCCATCGATTCTGGATACGTTTTAGGCAGACCCTGCTCCCCTGATCTAGAGCCCATTTAATACACACGTCTTGAAGTGACCGCGAGCTTCGGCATTGGCCATGCTTGCTCCCCCCAATTCTCTATCCACTAGGCATAAGTCTGGTGAAGCCATGAATAGCCAAGCTTCTGGCAATGGCTCGTAAGGAATTGCCAGGGATTGTCAGGCGGAGATGCAGGCTTCCTCGAATCGTTGCGACTGGGGGAAATTTCGCTTTGCCCCAGCCCCCCGGCTTCACGCGTCCTGCGGCCTACGACCAAGACGAACTGCCGTCCTGGACCTCGCAGATCAGGTTATCTGTGGGAGCTTGGACAAGCTTTTGAGACAGAGCGAGTGAGTTAATGCAGTTATCTGGCGTTCCAAACGGGTCGTGAGACTATTGCTCTGTCAGCAATAGAGCAACTTTTGTGTAAGGGATAGAAGTCTGGGGGAGCGAAAGCCAAAAGTTCCCCAGAATTGCAGGATTTAGGGGGCGTGCAGCAGGTGCGCAAGGTGACGAAATATAGCGTCTGTAATCAGGTCAGGACAGTTGTAATTTCTGCAAGTACCCCACAGCAAGTATTCTTATTCCGCACTCCGAACTCCGAATTCCGCATTCTGCTATACCAGCGGGGGCAAAGCATCCAACCTGAATTTGACGGGGGATACGGTTCACCGCTGCGGTGTTTGAGAATACCCATGGCGGAATGGCGATCGCCGGATTCGATGCCGCCACTATTCCAATGTTGACGATTGCGGGGCAAAGCGCGATCGCTCTTTAACAAATGCTTGCAGCTCTAGGCTTTCATGATCAGAAAGCGAAATCCTTGTGTTATTCAAGGAGGATAAATGGCCAGCCATTGCGTGGAGTTGCCACAGTAGACTCATCACCCCAGCTAAGGGAGCGGCTTGAAAATAAAGTACCTGGGCAAGACTGTGGCAGGGTGGATGGGTAGCAGGGAAGTTGGGTGTTATTTAAGCGCGACTCCCTAACCGTTTTAGTGGTCAGTGGGCCGCAAATCTGGCTTGGCCTCTATAGTTAGGTGCTGGCACGAGTTAAGTGCTGGCACGCATAAACCCCTTGGTATGGACTTCAGGAGACATCGATTATGGGCACCTGGATTAAAGAAACCGCCAAAGCCATCTATTTGATGGAAGGCGGCTATTGGATTTCGCGGCTGTCAAAATATCCTTCTGCGAATAATCCAAATGAGCAGGTTCTGAATATTTCTGCCATTCATTCGTGGTTTACCCGCAGCGATTATCCTCGGGCCATGACGGTGTCACCCACGGGGCCTGAGCCCACCCCCAAGCCAGCTGTACAGCCGACAAAGGGCAAAATTCCGCAAGTAGGCATTGATCTCATCAAAGAGTTTGAAGGTTTTCGCTCCCAAGCCTATGCTGATGCGATTCATGGATGGAATGTGCCGACAATTGGCTACGGGACGATCAAATATCCAGATGGTCGTCAAGTTCAGCGAGAAGATACCGTCACCCGTGAAAAAGCCGAAGAGTACTTGATTCACCATGTTGAAGATGAACTTCTAGCGGTGATGGAAGCGATTCCGACTTGGGGGCAAATGAATGACAACCAACGGGGCGCGCTCTATAGCTTTGGTTACAATCTAGGCAAGGGGTTCTATCGAGGGGCTAACTTCCGGTCAATTACGCTGGTGATTGATTCTCCCCATCGTTGGAGTGATATAGCCTGGGTGCGGGAACAGTTTGTGAAATATCGCAATCCTGGCACCTCGGCTGAGGTCGGGCTCCGCCGCCGTCGCATCGCTGAAGCCGACTTATTCACGTCGTAAGCGCCATCATTCATGCCAGCAGGTGTCACCCAGAGGCACATTCAAGACTCAGTACTCTGGAAACTAAGTCCTTGATGGATCACCGCGATCGTAGTTCGATCCCCCGCTGCTGCCGCCCCCTTAAAAAAGGGGCTACTCAATCCCTGGATTGGGATGCCCCCTTTTTAAGGTAATGACATACTTGCCTAATCACCTGTCGGCCCTCACCCTAAATCCCTCTCCCAAAAATGGGAGAGGGACTTACTCCGGCTCCCAGTTTTGGGAGAAGGGGCTGGGGGATGTAGAGCTTTGCTCTTCCCGCAGGGTGGGCTTGGTTAGCGAAGTATATGAATGCCCTTTTTAAGGGGGTTGGGGGATCAAAGCTCCGTCAATAAAGGTGAAAAACTTAATTGACGCTGTACTCAGCATGTCAATCTAAGCTGGCTCTCATGATCGTTTCCTGAACCGCTGCAGGGTGCATGATGAATTCTCCACCACCGGCTGACTCGAATATGCCTGACCCCGATCGCCCTGAGGTCTCGACTTCTTCATTGGCTGATGGCAATCTGTCCAACGCTGCTCTCGGGGCTCAACCCGCTCTAGCGCCCCAAAAACTGTGGGTGTTTGGCAATACGCTGGGGTTTGCGATCGTCACTGCGATTCTCTTCAGAATGGTTATCGAACTGAGCGCCGCCCCAGGAGTGGCTGGAGGCGGAGAGACACTTCATACTTCAGCGCTGATTGTGGGAAGCGGCTTGGGTACCCTGCAGGCTTTGATTCTAAAGCGTCAAGTTCCTCGGTTGAGAATCTGGCAGTGGGTGCTGGCGTCGATTTTGGGAGGCTATTTGGGGATGGTGTTGTGGGGTATCGTGATGTTCATACTGATATCGATACCGATTGGTTCAGTTTTCGGTAAAGTCATTATTGTCGCTCTATTATCGGCCACGCTTTTGGGCGGCACGCTGGGGGCCAGCATCGCCCTCGCACAGGTCGTCGTTTTATCACGACACGTGCGCGGTCTACGTCGGTGGTGGTGGGCAAATGTGGTAGGGCGATCGCTCGGCTGGCTTAGTGCCGTATTCGTTAGACAACTCTCGACCGCCATTCAAATATTCGCTCCTTTCGATAGCAGTCTCGGGCCTTCGATTCTCACGTTGCTCTTTTGGGGCGGCATCGGTGGTCTGGTTTATGGCGGCGTGACGGCTTGGGCGCTACCGTCCTTGACGCCGCGATCGCAGCGCCCGCGCTCCAACTAAGTCGATGGGACGATAGCTGTAACTCACCAGACTCCAGAGACAGAAAGCCGCTGCATCCAAAGTACTTTAGCTCTACCCAGCCCCTTTGTGCCGCTCGTTCTAAGGTCTATCAATCGGTCTGCTTGATCCCTTTTAGGCCGGATCTTCCTGCTCAGACGTTTCTGCTTGCTGCGCTTTGAGGTTGCGACGGCGCTCCAGCACCATTTCGGTTAGGCCCGTCGCCAACAGCGCTGCCAGCACCCCATCATCGACCCAGCCCAAAATGGGAATCACGTCTGGCGAAAAATCCAGGGGACTCAGCAAGTAAGTAATCGAACCCAGTATGATCACCCAGCGGGCGATCGGATGTCCTAAAAGTCGACGATAGACCTGTTGAAAAATAGATTGCTGCATGGCGTTTTCAAGGCCGTTAATCAACAGGTCAATATTATAAATATCCATGGCCAGTCGTCATCTGCCCCCAGAGAGCGTTGAGGTGCTACGGGCTGAAATCATCTCTGGACAGCGAGTCTGGCTCTAATGGGTGACCGCCGGTAGTGAGTGCAGGCCGGTGGTGGCCGATCGCGCGCGGAAGCAGCACTGCTTAGTTTTCATCTCGGCTTAAAGTTTTTTGAAATAATCCCCATGCCTTGATGCAGTACTGTTGAAACGTTAAAACGTATGCTGCGCGACCAGCTTCTGAGGGCTTTACCCCTGGTTTTAGAAGTGGATGGTGCCGTCACGAAGGTATTGATCGCGGGTTAGACTTGCGAATTTCAACTTTCGATAGCAGTTATTCCGCGATCGCCCTCATTGAGGTTATCAATGTCGCTCACCTGTGAGGAAAAGGAGTTTTTTAAATGATTATCGCTTTTTTGATCACCGTTGCTGTATTGGCCATTAGCCTCTGGTTGATTTCCCTGCTGCCCATTGGCGTAGAGGTTGACAGCCCCGTTAAGGCCCTGCTGGGGGGAGCAATTATCGGTGTGCTGAATGGTCTCTACCACTTTCTACCTCAGGGCCTCAGAACCTTCGGTGCAATCATTAGTTTGGGGCTTATTCCCCTCATCATCAGCATTGTGGTCTTTGGTCTAGCCGCCTTACTGATTGAAGGCTTCCGACTACGCTGGGGTATCATCAGCGCTATTTTGGGGGCTTTTGCGTTGACCATCGTGAACAGCATCTTGACCTGGATCTTGACTGTGATCGGTCTGATTCCGGCGTTGACCTAGTTGCTGTATTTGACCGCTGATCGCTGGCGATGCCTGATGTCAATCGATGCCAAGCGCTAATCTAACCTGCTTCTGGTGTCGTCAGCCAGTTCCGAGACGAGGATTAATCAGGTCATGGGCAGTCGCTAAAGTCTTTTCAGAAAGCGGCTTGTCCTGAAACCTGACAGGGGCTCCCCATCTAGAGGGCTTGCTGCAGTTCTTCTTGTAGCATTTGCTGATAAATTGCTTGCAAATAGGGGGTGACGGCATTGTCTTCAATGCCGTAGCCGAGGCTAGTCCACGTGCCAGATAGTAGATAAAACACGTCGTCGATATGTCCTTGCTGTAAGAGATAAGGAATATCGGCATTCCAGGCATTGGGGTCACTAAGCCAGCGATACACGACTTCATCTTGATAAACCGGCTCAAAGTTATAGCTGGCCCACCAGGAATACCATCTAGGGGGTTCGGGATGATAGTGATGGGCTTTTTCAGCCCAGGTGGAGCTCAAAAACTGATAGCGTCCAGCGGCGGTGGTGCAGTCACCCGTGTTGGGGCCAGCCACAATATCCACACACAGATTCGGATGCTCGGTTAAATCATTGATGCGCTGTCCCCCGTAGAGGGTGTGGTACGGCTCGGCGGTGTGCGATTCGGCGACAGAAATGGTCCGCATCAAAGCTCGAATGTAGGGGTCGCCGCCGATCATTTGCAGCGGCTGCGACTCAATTTCACTAATCGGCGGCAATCGATGCCGCGATCGCCCAAAGATAAGCGGACTTGCGGTCGAGACTAGCCAGGCCGCCCCCAATAGCAGTAAGGTCGTCCACAAGATGGCTCCACGAGGCCGCTGCTTTGCCGGCAGCAAAGTTTGGCGAGGGGGGCGTTGAGAGGTTGGCAGAGAGTTCACTAGAGCACAGATGATGACAATTAGTGAGCGATCGCAGCGGAGTTATTTGCGCCAATATTAGCTCACGGCAACAAAAAGCCAATACCGCATGGAGAAACCAGGCTCCTTAGTTGCCAAGATGTTGAGCTTTAGGGGTGGCGTTGTTAAGTCCTGAGCAGGCTTGAGCGACCGTTTATAACAGCGCGTCAAAATCAAGATGCCAAATAAGCCTTAAAACCATGGTTAAACCAGCATTTTAGAAAGTTGATAAAAACCCAGCTAAAGGCGACTTGATAGCCCCCATTGACGCCTCCTGTTTCGATAAGTTTTGACGCGGAGGAGGGCGATCGATAGACCAGACTCCTAAGATAAAAGATAACCTGCACAAGCCGGTGGTTGCAGGCAGTGTTACGGTTCATCGCCTTGGTTACCAGCGATTTGGCGGCTGAGCGATGAGTTTGCCGGTTAGGCCGCGATCGCGACCTGCAAATCGGAAGAATGTTGGGGGAGTCAGCATGAGCACGTTAAACGATGTATCGCAAGAGTCGGTTTTGGCGATGACCCGCGAGTCCGTTGCTGAGCTAGCCAAACGGCTGGAGCAAGATGCCTATGACAGCGCCTTTGATGGCTTAAAAGACTGGCATTTGCTCAGAGCAGTCGCGTTTCAGCGGCCTGAGTTGGTGCAAAACTACGCCTATTTGCTGGATAACGAACCGTTTGACGAAGAGTAGACGGGTCAACAATGGCATAAATCATGATGTCGGCTAAGACTGCAGCAAGCCGTCGGGTCATCTTAGGAATTGGGGGCGGCATTGCCGCCTACAAAGTCTGTGAAGTAGCTTCGAGTCTGGCCAAAGCGGGGATGGAGGTCAGGCCCATCATGACCACGGCGGCCCAAGAATTTGTCACGCCGCTCTCGTTGGCCACCCTCTGTCGGCATCAGACGTATACCGATCAGGACTTTTGGTCAGCTACCCAGCCTCGCCCGCTGCATATTGAACTCGGGGAATCGGCTGATTTATTGGTGTTAGCCCCGCTGACGGCTAACACCCTGGGTAAGCTGGCCCATGGCCTGGCCGATAACTTATTGACCAATACCGTTTTGGCTTCGACCGGCCCCGTGCTGCTGGCCCCCGCCATGAATACTGATATGTGGCAACAGCCCAGCGTGCAGCGCAATTGGCAGCAGCTTTTATCAGACGCTCGCTATCATGCGATCGCGCCCGGTAGTGGTTTATTAGCGTGCGATCGCGTCGGCCCCGGTCGCATGGCCGAACCGGCAGAAATTCTGGCAGTCATCGACTCGCTCTTGCTCACTCAAGGCCAGCGTGATCTGGCGGGCAAACAGATTCTTATCAGTGCGGGCAGCACGCGGGAATATCTAGACGCGGTGCGGTTTATGGGCAATCCCTCAACGGGCAAGATGGGCGTGGCGCTGGCTCAAGCCGCCGCTCATCGAGGGGCGACAGTGACCCTCGTCCATGGCCCCATGGTGGCAGCACATCGACAGGCCCTGACTGGCATCCAACAAATCGGCGTAACCACCGCTGCGGAAATGCAGCAAACGTTGGTCGCCCACTTGCCCCAAGCTGACTGGATTGTCATGGCCGCCGCCGTCGCTGATGTTAAGCCCCGCGATCGCGCCACGACTAAATTGCCCAAAGCGGCCTTACCAGACCTGTTGCCCCTGGCCACCGTTCCCGATATTGCCGCCCAGTTAGCTCACCTGAAAACCGCACGTCAAGTGCTGATTGGCTTTGCGGCTCAAACGGGCGATATTGAGCCCCCGGCTCGACAAAAACTGGAGAAAAAGGGACTTGATGCGATCGTGGCTAACCCCATCGATCAGGAAAATAGCGGTTTTAGCAGCGATTGCAATCAGGCGGTTCTGCTCGGACGGAGCGGGGAACGGCAAGTCGTACCCCTGGGGTCAAAACGACATCTCGCCCATCAAATATTTGATTTTGTGCAGGCTCTATCAACGTTCAAAGATTGAGAGTGCTGTGGAATGCCCTGATAGAGCGCAGCGCTCAGCCTTTAGAATTCAACCGCAAATTGCCAGTCACAATATATCGCAATCCGCAATTAGGTCAGGACAGCTATAAGTTCTGAAACGACCACCCAGTCAGCGTTCTTATTCCGCATTCCGAACTCCGCATTCCGAACTCCGCATTCCGCATTCTGCCAGGTTTATGCAGTGAACGTCACTGTTTCTCTAGTTTGGCGTCTGCAAATTTTGGGTCAGGTCAGCCGCTGCAGTCAGCCAAGTCCTGGCCTGGTCAGTATTGCCAAGGGCGATGTAGCCCTGAGCGATCGCTAAATAAACCCGAGCCTTCGCTAACGAGTTCGATAGGTTATTGGCCAACGGCCCGATCTCGACAGCCAACAAATCTAACTGCACAAACGGGGCATCGCTAGGGACGCGATCGCGACGGTTGAGCATGACCTGAGTGGCGATGGTGGCACCAACCGTCGCTTGTTCATCAAAGCGAGCGAGCCGGGGCCAGATATCCATTGCCGCCTGCTCGGCCCCCTGAGCGATCGCGGTTTCGGTCAATTCCAAGATGGCTTGTCCCTGGGGCGATAGCGGTAAGTCGAGCAAGATCAAATTCGGTTGGCTCGAATACCCTAGGGCTGGATGCACCAGCCATTCCACCACCCCGGAGTACCAGCCCGCCGCTGCATAGTGATCCAGCAAGTCTTGGATGCGAGGAGACTCTAGGTAGATGGTGAGCGCGCCACGGGGATTTTCGAAATGTGAAAACGCCTGAGGCCAGAGCGCAAGACCGGCTTGAAGGGTCGCCTCTGCCTCGTCAAGGTCACCATTGATATACATCGCCAAGGCCACCTCTCCCAAAAGGGCAATGCCTTGACCATCGGGTTTAATATCCTCAAACAGGGCTAAAAGCTGCTGTCGAGTAGCGACCAGCTCTCTCAGTACCGCGTTAGCATCAGTCGTTGATGGGCCAGCCAGACTTGCCAACGTCCGCGCGATCGCTGCATATTGAGCGGTTCGGACGTCTAAGGTGTGAGCAAAACCGGGGGGCCTTGGGGGCGGAAAGGGGGAGCCAGCGCCCTGCCAAACATCCGCCTGAGAACGGGCGGCGGCAGACGTGGCCAATAAGTCATCAAGGTTTTGCTGTACCTGGGCAGCAGCGGCGCGATCGCCCTGTTCAGTCAATGCTTGACCTAACTGTAGGAGGGCAAGATAGTGCATTCCAGGTGGCAAACGACCGGCTAAATCCAGGGCAGTTTCCCAGCCTCCGGCTTGGACCCAGGGGGCCATCAGATGGGGCATGTAGAGCTCGCGTTCAAGTGGGTCTGAGTTGGCCCCCAGCGCCAAGATGGCCTCTGGACGGTCGGCTTGAGCCCAGAGCAGTAGGGTTTCTGCCAGTACAGCATTCACTGGGTTAAGACTTTGGCTGTCGACTTCGGCCGGTAGCAGCACTGCGATCGAGCAGTTGATGTCGCCCACACTTGCCAGCGCGCGGGCAACCAACTTGTTTTCGCGATAAAAGCTGCGGTCAGCGATGGCCAGCACCTGGGGCAGCGCGACGTCAATGGCTCCAGCTTCAATCTGAGCGGCGGCGATCGCCAGTTGTGTGCCGGTAGCATCCCCTTCAATCTGTGGCAGCAACTGCTCGGCAGCGTCAAACTGGTGTGCCTGAGCCAGCGATCGCGCCACCTGATCAATGGCCACTTGGCGGTGGGATGCAGGCCCGGCATAGACCCAGTCAGCCCGGCGGCTGTCACTGATTTGGCTGAGTTGGTCTAAACTCTCAGCGGCAAAACGGGAGACTAACGCCGGGTCACCCAGCTGCCGAGCTGCGATCGCCATCTCCGCCCACAAGACGGCCTGGTAGCTGGGTTGTGCCTGCAAAAAAGCGGCCGCTTGCTGTTGCTGATGGGTGACGATCACCGAGCTGCCTTGCTGCTCGGCGAATTGGCTGAGGCGAGTATGGGTGTCTAAGCGCAACTGTACATCTTGAATGGCAGTCACGGCTTGGTTGGCAGCGAACCAGTTGTTTTGCTTAGCGGCATCCAACGCGACGGTGTAGAGCATGAGGTCGCGGCGATCGCTATCCGGCGCATCATTTACCAGCAGCGCAATCGCTTCACTTACTAGAGCCTCCGCATTACTCGCCCGGATAAAGCGAGATGGCCTGCCGAGCAGCCAGAGGGCGTAAGCGGCCACATCAGGGGCGATCGCTGCCGAACGAATCAGCACTTGCGCCGCCGCAAATCCTTCTGCCTCAAAGACCTGCCGCAACTTTTCTTGCTGGGCAGTTTCTGCCGGTGAGAACAAACCTGGCCCTTGCGCAGCGCTCGCAAAGCGAGGCTGCCATTGAATCACCTCATAGGTAGGCAGTTCAGCCGGGCAGCGGCTCGCGATCGCGGCATCGGTTAACCCGCCCCACCCCATCGCACTCAACAGGATAAGCCACAGGGGCGATCGTCGATTCACCGCTGGCATCACAGAAATTGGCATCTGCTCAAAAGTTCATTGATTCGTCTGAGTCTCACCCATAGTGCCCAGAACAATCGGCCCCCAACTGCGAGAACTGGTATTAACCAAAGCCTGCCAACGGTTTTGAGACCGTGGCGGTCACTAAAACGCACTGGTTCGTGGGAGCGCCTTTACGCCTCGACAAATAAAAAAGAGACGCGATAGGTTGCGTCTCTTTCAGTGGAACTCTAGACAACAAGCTGGAACTCTAGACGAGCCCCTAACTGGCCGCTAACAGGTCAGCTTAGAAGGTGTAGCCGACGCCAACGACACCGTTGACTTCACTATCTTCATAAATTGACCAGTTGACCGCACCGTTGAGCGTGACTTTGTCTGTCACGCGGTAGTCAATACCGGCCGTGAGTAAGGGGGCAACGTCACTATCATCGCCGGTTCTGGCGGCGACTCCACCACCGGCATAGGGCAGGAGCTTGCCATTTTGCGTAATCGGGTTGAAATCATAGGTGACTGGCAGCATGAATGAGGTTTGGCCATCATCAGAAAAGTCGAAGTCAGTCACCAGGCCAGGCCGTACGGAAACTTGGTTGCCGATGGTGAATTTGCTATTGACGGCAACGCCGATGTCACTGTCTCCTAACTCACCAACGCCAACCCCAACGCCAACGTAGTTGTAGTCGGTCGCCGGGGTTTGAGCTGAAGCCGATGAGGCCAAGGCAACGGTACCGGCGATCGCTAAAGCAGCCATTGAAATAAAACGAGCTTTCATGAAATTCCTCCTAAAGGTGAAGCGAGTAATTAACCGCTGGAGGACGCATCCTCATGACGGTGAGACTGTTGTAGCGCGGCTAAATCGGAGATGTGCCAGTAGCGTATGACAGTTGTTGTGGCGGCAAGGCGCTATCGGCCGCTGCCAAAATTCTGTGAACTGTGGCATTCGCTGAGCCCGTAAGCCAAAAGCCTTAAGCCACTGTGATGTAAGCGTTTGAGGGGGATTTCGAGAGTCCTTATGGTGGCGATAAGAACACGCTTTAGACACGATCAACAGCTTGAAAATTAGACGATTTTATGCTTCAAGCGTCCTTCAGGCGGTTCCAAGATGGGGGAAGCTTGCCGCGCTGTCACATCATCTGAAACACGACGGAAAGGTTATTCGCAGGCATGGAGATGACCTCATTCAGGGTGAATCCTGAGGGCTGAGCCACATCACAGACGGCTTCTAAATCACGGACACCCCAAGTCGAATTTTGCAACCGCAGCGATTGGTCAAACGCTTCGTTGCTGGGAGCCGTATGTTGCCCCCCTTGCTTGAAGGGACCATAGAGATAGAGCACGTCTCCCTTTGCTAAAAGCTGGGCAGCACCGGCAAAGAGTCCTTTACAAGCTGCCCACGGGGAAATGTGAATCATATTGATATTCACGATCGCCCGAATCTTGGCAGCGGCTTTATCTTGTTGCTGTTGCCACTGAATGACCGTTTCGGGCCATTGAGGTTGGGTGACCTCCAGGGTCAAGGGTGCCTGTAGATTGTTGAGAGCCGTGATCGTCCGCCAACTGCGAATACTGTCTCTTGCAATCGGATTCGGATCACTCGGCAACCAAGTTCGCGGGGCTAACTGCTCAGCAAAGAAAACGGCATGCTGCCCGGTGCCGCTAGCGACTTCCAGTACGGTGCCGGTTGCGGGTAAGTGCGCGGCGAGCACCTGACAGATGGGTTCACGGTTGCGATCGGTCGCTGGAGCGTATTGTCGTTGGTCGATGAATTGGGACACGGTGAGGGCTGAGGGTGTGAGGGTAATTGGGTCTAGAGGAGGCTGAGTAGCGATTGCCAGGTGTCGGTTTTGGGGGCTGAGTACCTGGTCTTGGGTAGGAACCGTTCAAGGATGTCCTAATGTTTCGTTAGGGATACGTTGAGAACATCGAATTAAGCGGCTGGTTTCACAAAGATGGCGCGAAAAACGGGTAACCCTTTACCCAAGGTCAAGATCTCACGATCGGTCTGAGCCGGAAAGGGGCTATCGGCTAGCCAGTGATCCTGAGTTCGGTGAAAGGTGGGATTTTCGGCAAAGCGATCGCACATTTCTACAGCGACTGCTTCTACATCGGACTGCAGAATGACGCGACCGTCAGGGGGTAAATGCGTGGCTAACGCTTGCACTAATTCGGGCTGCACGACCCGACGTTTTTGATGGCGTTTCTTAAACCAAGGATCGGGGAACTGAATGCTGACTTGCTGTAACGTTCCTGCTGGCAAGGTGTTCAACAGCTTCACCAGAGAAGCGTTAGCGTTGCAAAACAAAAAGTGTAAGTTAGTCAGCTCGGCGCGATCGCGCTGTTGCAAGGCTTGCTCAACTAAGGGCGCCCGAATTTCGAGCCCTAAAAAATTCCAGTCTGGCTGCCGTTCAGCCATCTGACTTATGAAGTATCCCTTCGCACAACCAATGTCGATATGTAAAGGCTGATGCGGATGTTGATAAATCTCTGTCCAGTTCAGCGGCTCGACAGTGGTTTGGTACTTATGACTGAGGGGATTAACATGTTGCCGAACGCGGACAGCCGCCACAGAAAACTCCTGTTTGAAACCTAGACTACTAGCCTACAGCAGGAATACAACGCTCGAAAAAAGCGATCGCGATGACCCAACTTTAATCCTTAAGGGAATTGCGCTTAAATAACATCCCACCGACCCTGCTACCCATCCACCCTGCCACAGTCTTGTCCGGGTACTTTATTTTCAAGCCGATCCCTAAGCATGGACATTGAGTCAGTAGCCAAAACCGCCCTTAGAAGAGTTCTTTGAGCGTTTCTCTCAGCGTAAAGGCGGTGTCATCATCGGTACTCGACACCATGATCATCACGGTCATCGCGTCCGGGTTTTCTAGGCAGACAAAAACGGCGGTGGAGTCTTCGGTCGTGCCCGCAACACTATTATTTTCGACTTGGATATTGCCTAAGCCCTCTTCGGCAAGGGCCGCAGTGGAACGATCAAGACAGGTCATTAGATCGACATTAATACTGCGCCAGGCATAATACAGGCCAGGAGATTGAGCCTGAACGGGTGATGTCGCTAGCGTCAAGCCTGTACTGATGGCTAACAGGGTACCGAGCCGCGAGATAACCATGATGTCTCCTAACAATATTGGCAAGTTTAGAACTACTGCTGCTGTTCACACATGCAGTAGTCTAGCTCCTCAATTCAACTGTGCCAAAACTCTGGAATGAGTCGGGTTAATCGGTAACACGAGACGCCATGTCTGGTTTTGAAGCATTAACCTTCGCCAGCCAACAGGACGATGCCGGTGAGAAAAGGTGCCCAGCCGCCGCTAATCTACCAAAGTCGCGAGCTATCCTAAATGGCGTGGCGCAATAACAGGGCAAACAACTATGAGCAAGGTTATGCAAAAGCTACAGCAGGGAATCGTACTGGGTTTGATGGTGGGCGCGATCGCGGCTTGTCAATCTGCCACCACCACCACTGAGGAGCCAGCCAATACTCCTGCCACTGAACCGGCCACAGAGCCAGCAGAAGTCACAGAGTCGGCCCCTAGCTCATCCGCTCCGACGACCACTAGCGATGCCAAGACTGCCCCTGCCACCGTGGCGAGCAGTGCCGACCCGGCAGCCGAGCCGAAAGCCCCTACCCCCAAACCCATTCCAGATTTACCCGCAGAGTGCGCCAATCCGGAAACCCAGACTGCGATGAATACCTGCGCTCAAAGTGAGTATGACCAGGCTGATGTCCGACTGAATAACACCTATCAAGCCGTTAAGGCAACGGTTAGTGGCGAGAAAGTTAATCAACTCGTGGAGGCCGAGGAAGCCTGGATAACCTATCGCGATCTTTACTGCGACTTTGTGCAATCTCAGTTTGCCGGTGGCTCTATGCAGCCCCTGGTTTACCACAGCTGTATGACTCAACTCACTCAAAATCGTACCGCTCTCCTAGACCAGACAGCACCGTCTCCTCTCAGTTTTGCTGCGGCTGACCAAGACTTGAATACGGTCTATCAAGACTTGCAAACCATCCTGTCGCCACAAGAACAAGACCAGTTGATAGATGCCCAACTAGCCTGGATCGACTATCGTGACGTGCACTGTGTCTTTGAAGGAGGAGACACAAGTGTTTGTATGGCGACTGTAACGGTTTTTCAGACCCAGCATTTACAAGCACAAATCGCGAGTCGTTCCCTGTAATTCCATGCTTCAAACTCAGCCTTGATTACGCTATGGCGAAGGTTAAGTTTGGGGTTTAGGGCACAGAGGTCAAAGTTTCTTGAGCAGAGGATTTTAGGGCGCTGAATTATTCCCTTTCGCCCTCACATTTCCAGGGCGCGTTATCAATTAAATCCAGAAGCCTTGAACCATCAGCATCATCGCGCCCGCACTCAAAATACTGGCTAGGGCTGTATCCCTATCGCTGAGAGGATTTGGCAGCGACCGGATGACAGCCCCTGGAATTGGATCGCAAAATGCCTGCTGGAGTGGGGGTAAATGCGGCTTAAAAGATGGGGGCGGTTTGCACGAGTTGAGCGATCGCAGCTTGCTTTGAAGTGACATGATACTCGCCGTAGTCAGCCAAATCATCCAGGCCAATAGACGTCAAAATCACTTCAGCAGAAAGCCAAAGGGCCGATTGTAGAAGGAAGCGTTTCCATCGAACTTGCATGGCCTTCATCTCACTTGGGTAGAGGGCACTTAACAGTTCTGCTGATTCCAACAGGCTGTTTTGATCTACCCATCACCTTGCCAAAATTGCGGATCTTATTGAGCTTTGTTGCAGAGGCTGTTGTCAGTCAGTCTTTGAAAACTTGCGATCGCGATCGCAGCCGCCTAACAGCAGGCTCAATCCCCAACCAAAAACTGGAAAAATTGACCAAGTCAGGGCTCCAGCAGTCATCACATCGAGGCCAATCATCAACATACTGGCAATGAAATATTGCTGCCATTCCCTGCTTTTACGGTGCTTTTTGGGTGATGGGGCATGAGCTGCACTTGCGGGTTGTGTCGGTTGCTGCGCCTCCCAATTGGCAACTGCGGCGGCCAGGGTTTCAGCCGAGATATCCAGCTCGGCAGCCATCTCCTGTAACTGCTGAATGGAGAAGCGATCGACAGTGCGCAACTCTAGCGCCTTTTGCAAAATCGCTTGCACGGCTTCATCAGAATAAAGGGCTGTCGCCGGTTGCCCTTGAGGCAAACCTGAGGCGGTTGAAGGAATTGCGGAGAATGCGGCCATTGAATACTCAACTTATTGCATATCAATAGGCTAGCTGAAGACAGTTCTATATGCAATAAGTTGAATAGTATTTAAGGATTTCCGATAGGTTGATTAATGCGACCTTACGATTCAAGGGGCCTAGAATTTGCGTCGATAGAATGACTCTGAAGTCTTCTCACTCACCAAAGGAAAAGTCATGGCCCAGAATTTGCTAGAGCAACTGCGTGAGCTTACCGTCGTCGTTGCCGACACGGGTGATATTCAGGCGATCGAGCAATTTACACCGCGTGATGCGACGACCAACCCCTCTCTCATCACAGCCGCAGCGCAAATGCCTCAATATCACAGCATTGTGGACGATACGCTGTTAAAAGCTAAGCAAGAGGCTGGAGATAACGCCTCTGATCAAGAAGTGGCTAATCTAGCGTTCAAACGTTTGGCGGTGGCATTTGGCCTCAAAATTTTGGCCATTATTCCGGGTCGAGTTTCAACTGAGGTCGATGCCCGGCTGTCTTACGACACCGAAGCCACGCTTGCCACAGCTCGCGATCTAATCGCTCAGTACGAAGCTGCCGGCATGAGCCGGGAAAGAATTTTGATCAAAATTGCCTCCACCTGGGAGGGCATTCGCGCCGCAGCAGTCCTAGAAAAAGAAGGCATTCACTGCAACTTGACACTCCTGTTTGGGCTCCATCAGGCGATCGCTTGTGCCGAAGCGGGCATTACGCTGATTTCCCCCTTCGTTGGCCGGATTCTCGACTGGTATAAAAAAGAAACCGGCAAAGACTATGCTGCAGACGAAGACCCTGGTGTGCAATCCGTCACCGAGATCTACAACTACTACAAAAAGTTTGGCTACAACACAGAGGTGATGGGCGCTAGCTTCCGCAACATTGGTGAACTGCAAGAATTGGCGGGCTGCGACCTGCTCACCATTTCACCCAAGCTATTGGCTCAACTTAGAGAGCAAGAAAGTCCGCTAGAGCGCAAGCTTGACCCCGAAAAAGCAACGTCCATGGACATCGAAAAGATCACGATGGACAAGGCCACCTTTGACCAAATGCACCAAGAAGATCGGATGGCTTCGGAAAAGCTGGACGAAGGCATCAAAGGTTTTAGTAAAGCTCTGGAATCGTTAGAAAAATTGCTGGCAGATCGCCTCGTGCAACTCAGCAAGGGTGAAGAAGTGGCTAACCACGCCACTCACGACCTGTTTGCTGCCTATGACCTTGATGGCGACGGCTTAATCACTCGCGAAGAATGGATGGGTACCGATGCCGTCTTTGATGCGCTCGATCTAGACCACGATGGTAAGGTCACGATGGCCGAGTTGAGTTGCGGCTTGGGCGGTGCCTGCCAACTCGTATAACCCCTTCGAAGCCGAGTATCTTGCTGGGTGCCCTTACCATAGAAGATATCCGGCTTCTTTCAATATTTACTTGTGGATCTTCAGCCTTACATCGAAACCGCGAGACGCCGCCGCCAACGAGCGTATGCTCAACGCCAAAATCGCCGGCAGCAGGCCTTGATTGTCGCCAGACAAGCAGCACACCTCCTGCGCGACCAGTTTGGCGTGCAGCGAGTGGTAGTTTTTGGTTCGGTTCTTGATCCCAATACTTTTCACGAACAGTCGGATATTGATTTAGCCGTTTGGGATTTGCCCGCTGACCTTTATCTTCAAGCGGTGGCTAAGTTATTGGATTTGTCCGCATTCTCGTTTGATTTGGTGCCAGCAGAGTCGGCCAGTGACTACATACAGGCGGCGATCGCTCAAGGGATGCCGCTATAAGCCAATATCACGTACTTGTGGCGCGTTTAGACAATGAACTGCAGCGTTTAGACCAGATTGTAGCCACGGCGAATAATCAAGCCCTTAAAGCCAATAAGACGGGTGATGATGACTTCTTAAAGGCTGCCGCACTGAGCTTGCAAAACTATTACATGGATGTAGAACGCATCTTTGCAGAAGTCGCGAAACAGGTGGACCAATCGTTACCCACGGGGCGTAACTCTCACCAAAAACTGCTGGAGCAGATGCAGCTAGAAATTCCCGTCACCCGTCCTCCCGTTTTACTACCAGAAACAGCATCTCAAATTGACGAGTTTCGGGCATTTCGACATGTGGTGATGCACCGATATGGTTTTGAACTGCAACCGCAGCGAGTTAGAGAACTCGTTAAACAATTGATCGCCAGTCATCAACTGTTTAGCCGCGATGTCCAAAACTTCTGTCAGTTTTTGCTGCAAGTTGAGCGATCGCTATGATGGCCTCGGCAATTTTTAGGATCTGCTACCCAGCCAAGGAGATGATAGAAAGGTGATCTAATTTCCCAATTGCAATCAGCCCTTGACGATGACAGCAACGCTTGATCAACCGCCCCAAAATATTGTGAACACGGCTATTCACGGCTTTCAAACAGCGGGGCAGCCTCGACCCAATGGGACCACCGTAACCACTGCCCTTTTAGAACTGGAGCGCACAGCCAAGCGAGCCAAACAAAAGATTCCTATCGATGCTCTTTTAGGGACATGGCGGCTGTGTTTTAGCACGGGCAAAAAAGCCAAGCTTCAGTCAGGTCAATCTATAGGCAGTGGATTTTACATACCGAAACTCGCGATCGCCCGCATCACCTTTGCCCATGGCGATGAGAGTGAGCCCTCACTCGTGATTAAAAATGAGTTGCAAATTGGGCCATTAACGGTGCGCTTCACCGGGCCAGCTCGCTATCCTGGCAAGAAAAATCTGCTGGTGTTTGATTTCACTCATCTGCAGGTGCGATGCTTTGGCCTCACAATGTATGCCGGTCAGGTTGGCGGCAACCAGCGAACTCATCAGCCCTTTGAAGATGTTCCCATTGGCAAGCTGCCGTTCTTTGCCTTCTTTGCCGCGTCTGACAACTACGTTGCGGCCCGCGGACGGGGCGGTGGTTTGGCCATTTGGATTCATGAAAATTCGGGCAAACAGTAGCGATCTCCCACAGCTCTCAACAGCAAAACCCTCCGGATGAGAGAGCAGCCGTCGTGAAATTTCATGTCAGCAGTTGTAACAGTTGATATGAAAAGGGTTCGCTATCTAGGATTAACGATACTAACAGCGGTGTGGCTAGGGCTGGGGCAGGGCCTGCTCTGGGCCTTACCATTTGAGGCACCGGCGGCAGGGGGGGAAGCCATACCGCCGGTGTCAATCTCCGCTACCACAACCGAAATCCGGGGGGTATGGCTAACGAATATCGATAGCCCGGTCCTCTTTTCCCGTAAAACGGTGGAACAAGCGCTGCAGCGGCTGGCGGATTACAACTTCAACACGGTTTATCCCGTCGTCTGGAATTGGGGGTATACGCTTTATCCCAGCCAGGTGGCAGAACGGGAAATTGGTTATGCCCAGGGGCTGTACCCTGATTTTGAAGAACTCGGTCGCAATGAAGCGTTGGAAGCTGCTCAGGGCGATCGCGACATGCTGCAAGAGGTCATTACCCTCGGCCATGAGCGCCATCTTACCGTCATCCCCTGGTTTGAGTTTGGGTTTATGGCGCCTGCCGTTTCTTCTTTAACCGAGCGGCATCCTGACTGGCTAACACAAAAACGCGGGGCCCTGCCCGCCGCGCAATTCTCCCAAGAGGGTGATCACAACCGCGTTTGGCTCAATCCGCTTCATCCCCATGTCCAGCGCTTCATGCTGGAGCTAATCGGCGAACTGGCCGACAACTACGATATTGATGGCATCCAATTTGACGACCACTTCAGTCTGCCAGTTGAGTTTGGGTATGACCCCTATACGATCAGCCTGTATCAGCGAGAGCATGGCGGCCAGTCACCGCCAGCAGATTATGCTGATCCCGAATGGGTGCGATGGCGGGCCGACAAAATCACCGATTTTATGGATCTGGTATTTCGCACCGTCAAAGCCAGACGTCCTGATGCGGTAATTTCGGTTTCGCCGAATCCGGCCTATTTCGCCTACCATTACTCGCTGCAAGACTGGCCTCGCTGGCGCCATCTCGGCTATGTCGAAGAATTGGTCGTGCAGGTCTACCGCGGCAGTCTCGAATCGTTTCGGCAAACGCTACGCGATCGCTCGATTCAGCGCTCTAGCCGTCATGTTCCCACAGGCATTGGCATTCTCACTGGGTTACGTAATGCCCCAGTGCCGATTTCCCTGATTCGTCAGCAGGTACAAACAGCACGTTCCATGGGCTTTCGAGGCGTTTCCTTCTTTTTTTATGAATCGCTGTGGCAAGTCGCACCAGGAGAGACTTTAGGCGATCGCACCTACGCCCTAGAGCAACTATTTGCCCAACCGCAATCCCGCGCCCAGATTTAATCGCAGGACTGCAACGGTAGCCCGGTATGATGGCAGAGTGATTTTCCAGAGGCGATCGCCCCATGAGTGAAGATACGATTTTTGGCAAAATCATTCGCCGCGAAATTCCTGCCGACATTGTTTACGAAGACGACCTTTGTCTAGCATTTCGCGACATCACGCCGCAGGCTCCGACCCATGTGCTGCTGATTCCCAAAAAGCCGATTCCCAAGCTGGCCGATGCCACGAGCGATGACAAAGAACTCTTGGGACACATGATGGTGACGCTGAAATCTCTGGCAGAACAGTTAGGCATCGCCGAAGATGGCTATCGCGTGGTGATCAACACAGGCTCGAATGGGGGGCAAACGGTGTTTCATTTACATATGCACTTGTTGGGTGGGCGATCGCTGCAATGGCCACCAGGCTAGTTTTGGAGGAAAGCGTTTCAGCGATCGAGGAAGCGCTTTCTGCCCACTGCCCAAGCCATGCTCAAACACCTTTTGCCCGATCTAAAAGGTGCACCAGTGTAAATTTTCTCGCCACAAGAATTACAGGACATTTCGTAAAACGAAGAATCCTATCCAAGTAGTTCAAAAACCAAATAAGAATCTTTACGCTGATCAACAGGTGGGCAACTGTACTTAACAGAGGCTTATCTGGATTTTGTCGTATATATCTGGCAATCATCACTATGACTTCTACTCTTCAATCCCGCGACAAAGTGGGTATGTGGGAGCGCTACTGTCAGTGGGTGACCAGCACCGAAAACCGTCTCTATGTCGGTTGGTTCGGCACGCTGATGATCCCTACACTGATCACCGCGACTGTTTGCTTCACCATTGCATTCATCGCTGCGCCTCCCGTCGACATCGACGGCATCCGTGAGCCCGTTGCTGGCTCCCTGATGTATGGCAACAACATCATCTCCGGTGCTGTTGTGCCTTCCTCCAACGCTATCGGTTTGCACTTCTACCCCATCTGGGAAGCCGCTTCCCTCGATGAGTGGTTGTACAACGGTGGCCCCTACCAGCTCATCGTTTTCCACTTTTTGATTGGCTGTTTTGCTTACCTCGGTCGGCAGTGGGAACTGTCCTACCGCTTGGGCATGCGTCCTTGGATCTGCGTTGCTTACTCTGCGCCTTTGGCGTCAGCAACTGCAGTGTTCTTGATCTACCCCTTGGGGCAAGGTTCTTTCTCTGACGGTATGCCTTTGGGTATTTCCGGTACCTTCAACTTCCTGATCGTGTTCCAAGCTGAGCACAACATCTTGATGCATCCCTTCCACATGTTGGGGGTAGCTGCAGTGTTCGGTGGCTCCTTGTTCTCCGCGATGCACGGTTCCTTGGTGACTTCTTCCTTGGTGCGTGAGACCACTGAGACCGAGTCCCAGAACTACGGCTACAAGTTTGGCCAAGAAGAAGAGACCTACAACATCGTTGCAGCTCACGGCTACTTTGGTCGTCTGATCTTCCAATACGCTTCCTTCAACAACAGCCGTTCCTTGCACTTCTTCTTGGGTGCATGGCCAGTGATCGGCATCTGGTTTACTGCTCTGGGCATCAGCACCATGGCGTTCAACCTGAATGGGTTCAACTTCAACCAGTCCGTGTTGGATTCTCAAGGTCGCGTGATTGCAACTTGGGCCGACATCATCAACCGTGCCAACCTGGGTATGGAAGTGATGCATGAGCGTAATGCACACAACTTCCCCCTCGACTTGGCGACTACTAAGGCTCCCGAAATCATCGGTTAGGCCTCTAATCTCAGCTAGTTTGAGTTAATCATCAAGCGTCTCTCCTCGGAGGGGCGCTTTTTAGGTTTT
Organism: Cyanobacteria bacterium P01_F01_bin.56; assembly: GCA_039185935.1. GTDB lineage: Bacteria > Cyanobacteriota > Cyanobacteriia > Phormidesmidales > Phormidesmidaceae > Halomicronema. The sequence goes on from JBCDAJ010000097.1 coordinate 25,252, forward strand.
GCAATTTGCCCTAATTGCGTGGTTTGTATTGCACTTCTCTTAACTGCTTCTAGGGCAAGATTCAGATGGCATTATGAGGACATTGGTGAGGCTGATAAACCTCATCAAGGTTCAGAAGTGGAGTTTTGACGCTTGTCCGACCTCACCGCCTGCGGCACCTCTCCTTCTCAAGGAGAGGCTTAATGACAGTCTGCTTTCGCTCCTTTGCAAGGAGCGGTTAGATGAGGTTTTGATG
>JBCDAJ010000098.1:0-25432 GCA_039185935.1 Cyanobacteria bacterium P01_F01_bin.56
CAATCTGCTTAGCGGTTGGTGGCTCCAGAGAGGGCCTGACCGCGGGGATTGCCGAAGAAAAGTCCATGGGGGGAGCTGAGAGCTATGACATCGCTCGAAACTGTACCATTATTAGGCTAGTTTGAGAATGAAATGGCCCTGGGAAATCATAAACTATACTACGTTTATCATAATACTCCTAAGAATCCCCAATATCCTGAATACAAGGGAACATCAATCTTAGGTGTTAGCTTCTCTTCAAAACCTATGGAATTGAAAGGGCAATATTATACAATTCGTGGAACACAGGGCAGAATCGAGCTGAGGCGTACAAGTTCAGATCCAAATGGTAGTTATGAGCTGTATTAACTAATACAGTAAAAGCAAGCTCACAATTCGCTCGGAGCGGATGCGCTTAAAGACTTTGGCTTCTCGCATAGAATTAGAGACAGCCGATCAAGCGAACCGTTAACTAAGTGCATCTTGAGCGATCGCACATCAGCATTGAAGTCAGACACGGCATCGCACTGCTCTCTATAATGAGGAAAAGCGATCACACCTGACCGATGGCGATCAACCACCAGAAATGCCGCGAAAACTTCCGCCAACAAATTGCCCATCAGTGGGAAGCGCGGGAAATGCTGCGATCGCAAGCCCGAACCAAAGCCATTGCGGCGATTCTTCAAAGCGTTGCTGGCTATGCTGAAATCACTCAGGTCTATCTGTTTGGCTCCATTACCCAGCCTGGACAGTTTCATCACCATTCCGACATTGATATTGCCGTAGCAGGCACCGATGCCGTCACCTACTTTGCCTTCTGGCGTGACCTAGAAGTCGCTTACCCGAATCAGGCGATCGACCTGCGAGAAATTAACCAGCCCTGTCACTTTACCGATATCGTTCGCCAAACCGGAGACCTGATTTATGCATCCACAGGCGGCTCTGCTCAAGGCGAACATTGATGCTGACGTCAAAGAAATTGAGGCCCTGTACGCACGACTAGCGAATCATGCAGCGGCTCTGACGACAACCGAGCAGGCGATTTTGGCTGGCTACTACCTACACAATCTGTACAACGCCTTTGAAAATGTCTGTCTCAACGTCGCCAAAATCTTTGAAAACCAGATTGACGATCGCGGTCAATGGCATGCCGTCTTACTCCGGCGGATGACCCTTGACGTTGAAGGTCTACGGCCCAAATTACTCAGTTCCGAAGCCTATGAATGCTTAGACGAACTCCGCCGATTTCGACATGTTTTTCGCAATGCCTATACGATTGAACTTGATCCGCAACGAATTGCGATCGTCATTGCCCAAGCCCGGCGGCTGCAAAAAATTTACCCGCTAGACTTCAACGAGTTCAAAACCTTTCTGGATGCCCTGAACTAACCCAATGAGCCACGGTTAAACTATAAGAAATCTCTAAAGTATGATAGACGCCTCATGATGCGCAGCTTTCTGCAACCCTGATTTTCAGCTTTTGCCCATGAATCCCCTACTGCTAGAAAAGCTGAACGCCCATCCTGAACTCCTGTCTGACCAAGCCGATCAGCAATACACCATGACGGGGGTCAGCTGGCAAGCTTACGAAGCGCTACTCTCTGATCTGGGAGACGATTTCCCTGGACTGCGAGTTCACTACTTAGATGGAACGCTGGAAATTGCCATGCCCGGTCGTCAGCATGAAGTTGTAAAGGACAACATTGGTCGTCTCTTAGGCATTTACTTCGAAGAAACCCGCACCCGCTTCTACGGTCTGGGCTCCACTACATTTAAGGCTGAAGCCAAGCGCCGAGGCGCAGAACCCGATGTTTTCTTTTGCATTGGCACTAATAAAGAATTTCCGGATATCGTCATTGAAGTCGTACAGACCAGCAGTGGCGTCAACAAACTGGAAATTCACCAAGGTTTGAGCGTGGTTGAAGTCTGGTTTTGGCAGGATGACCAATTTACCGTCTACCGCCTGCAGGGAGAGAGATATGAGCAGCGAGAGCGCAGCGAATTTTTGCCTGCTCTAGATTTATCCCTCCTGGCAACTTATGTGATGTATCCCGAACCGCTCGATGCGGTCATTGAATTTCGTCAGGCGTTGAGGAATGTGTGATGAGTCAGTTTAGCCGTACCTGGTGGGGACAAAAATTCATCGCAGCGATGGAGGAGCTGACCGACTCCGGTCGCCTCAGTCGGGGGCGATCTTATGCCAGGGGTAATAAGGTCAAAAGCTTCAGCATTAAAGATGGCACTGTATCTGCTCAGGTACGCGGGTCGGTGAATCCTTACTTTGGCGTATACAAAGAGCCTCTTTACATCACCACCCTGGAGTTTCAGCCTATCAGTGCCGCCAAGTGGTCGGCCGCGATCGCGCTGATCGCCTCTAAAGCCAGCCTAATTTCCCGACTGCTACTGAATGAAATTCCTGACAACATTGAAGATACCTTCAAACAGCTCAACCTCAACCTGCTGCCTGGCAGCCGCAAAGATTTCACATCCTCCTGCTCTTGCCCCGACTGGAGTAATCCCTGCAAACATATTGCTGGGGTTTACTATTTAGTTGCCGCAGAATTAGACCAGAATCCCTTCCTGCTCTTTGAGTTACGAGGGCTATCTAAAAATAACCTGATACAAGAGCTGGCCAAATCGCCTTTGGGGCAAGCCCTATCGGCAGAGCTACAGCTCCAAAAGCAAGCTCCTCAGCCTGTGGAGTCCTACTATCCCCCCCTCAAAACCATCGACCCCAAAACCGGTGATAACCTGCGTGAATTTTGGCACGGTGCCAAACGTTTGCCTCAAACGATAGAGCCATTACCGCAAATTCCGGTTTCGGGGATTCCGGTCAAAAAGCAGGGAGACTTTCCGGCCTTTTGGTATCGAGACAATTCGTTTACTGAAGCGATGGAAACTCTCTATCAGCAAGTTAAAGCCAAAGGGCATATTTAGGTTGATGATTTCTGACCAGCTCTTCTAATGCAAGCATTTTAGGGATCTTGCCTTCCTTGAGAATGAGTCTATAGAGTGCTGCCACTAGGTATCAGGTTTTGGGTTTTAGGTATCAGGTTTTAGGTTTTGGGTATCAGGTTTTAGGTTTTGGGTATTCGGTGACTGGGGCTGAATTTTGGGTTTCGGGTTCTGGGTTTTCCGGAATTCCGCACTTTGCTACACCGATGAGAAAAAGGTTTCACAGCCATTGACGATTTCTGAGCAGCAAATTCAAGCCTGTTTACTGCAATTGGTGCGCGATCGCGGGCCAGCTAAGACAATTTGTCCTTCAGAAGTAGCGCGGGCACTCAGTCATGATGACTGGCGATCGCTAATGCCCCAGGTCAGAGTGGTTGGCACCCAGCTAGCGGCCGCTGGCACAATCGAGGTCACGCAAAAGGGACAGGTCGTCAATCCCCAGACGGCCACAGGCCCGATTCGCTATCGGCTTATGCCACCACTAGCAGACTAATCGCGGCCCCCAAGCCCAGCCCCATCATGCAGGTGACGGCTAACACCAGTGTTGTTTGCCAACGCCGGAGGGTCGCCAAGAGGCGATCGCCCGTTTCAGCAGCGACGATTGCCCCGATGGCTGCGACCAAAACAGGCAATAGGCTGATACGCAGTACCTCAAACGTCGTGCTCTGCATTTCAACATCGTCTAGATTTTCGGTGCCGACAAAGCCCATTGAGATGCCCAGGGCCACCGCCACCGCTGCCGTACCCAGAATGGCGAGCAATACCAAAACGTTCGCTGACCACCATCGAAACCGACTTAACGCCTTGGGGCCGGCTAAGGCGATCGCCTGCCCGAGGACCCCACCCAGCGCTATATACCAAACCCAAAAAGGGACGGGAAAAGCCGCCAACAATAAGCCGATAGAAAGGTACAGCAAGATCGTAATGGCCAGCCAGAGCCAAGGCATTCCTCCCGAAACCCGAGCTTTGGGGGGGAGACGCCGCCATCCAGGGGGCCGCTGACGCTGACGCGGAGAAGAAGCCATACCTCTAAGGGACTGCTGTCCAAGAAACGAAGAAAGGGCAAAACAGCATTTCTACAGCCAGTGAAGAACGGGTTGTCCTGGAATGCTAAATGCCAGAACAATGCTGCCTCTCACCGCATCAGGAAGTGCTGCGAAGCATACTCAGACTACATTCATCAAGACGATCTAAGCTGAGAATTAGTATACAAGTTGTCTGATCCCCAGCATGAATTCTTTCCCCTACCAGCTCTGGCGCTCCATCAGTCATAGACCGCGTCGTTGGCTAAGCCTTATGGCGGGCCTGGTTTTAGTGGCGATTTTGGCCATGAGTCAGGTGAGTTGGTCGGCCCCGGCCACAATTTCTGCTGCGGCCCTCAACACGCGGTTAAACACCGAGGCGGCACCACTCATTTTAGATGTGCGATCGCCCGCAGAATATGCGGCTGGCCACATTCCTGGAGCGCTCAACCTGCCCTATCGGGAGCTGCCTAACCACCTGGCAACCCTGGCCGAATTTGGGGATGAGGACATTGTCGTGTATTGCGAAGTAGGTATACGAGCGGGGATTGCCGAAACGGTTTTAGAACAAGCGGGCTTTCAACAAGTGTTGTCTCTAGAGGGGGATATGCGGGGTTGGCGCGCCGCCGGATTACCCATTTCGACAGAAATTCTTGAAAATGCCCCACAAATTCAGTGAAAAAATTGCCTAAATAGAGAGCTTCGGGTTTATCGTAAGCTTGTGCACGTTACCGATTATGCCCTTAGAAGCGTTATTTCAAGGACTTTTAGGTGCCTCTAGCTTGTTGATTGGGGCCGCTTTGGGGATCTGCTGGAAGCCTGGCCGCGTGATTACAGCGGCCATCATGGCCTTTGGCAGTGGCACCCTGCTGGCCGCGATCGCGTTTGATATCACTCAACCCGTATTTGAGAATGCGGGATTTTTGCCTTTGCTAGTGGGGTTTGCGCTAGGCGGCACCCTGTTTACCCTCATCATTAATTACATTGACGATCGCGGGGGCTTTATCCGCCACCCTTCGTCCTCCCGCCGGTTTTTCTACCATCATCGCCAAGAAGAAACCTCGGAAGTGCTGGACGAGATCGCCCATGTCGAAATGCTTCATAACCTGTCACCCTCTGAGGTACAGGCCATCATTCCCCTGTTGAAACCGCTAACGGTCGAACCCGGCACCACTCTGTGTCAAGAAGGCACGCCGGGGGATGCCATGTTCATCATTCTGTCAGGAGAAGCGGACATCTATAAAGGGCCGCAGCTCATGGCCCAACTCGGCGCGGGAGAAATGTTTGGCGAAATGGCCCTGCTCACGGGCGAAGAGCGTTCCGCCAGTGTGGTGGCAAGTACCTTGATGCGACTGTACGAGTTAGATAAGTCTGACTTTGACGGCATGTTGACGCGATCGCCCCATTTGGCCAGTGGGCTCAGCCGTATCTTGGCCCGACGTCTGCGCGAGACGACGATGTCTACCGCAAAAGCGCGGGAAAAATCGGACGATCAATGGCGACAGCAAGTGCTGGATAGTGTAGAGGTGGACTTTCCGCTATCTGAACAGCAGATTCAGCAGTTGGCCAAGAGTTCAGCGCCTCTGGCTATCTTGATTGGTACGCTGATGGACAATATCCCCGAAGCACTGGTCATCGGCTTCAATGTCGGCAGTGGACATCTCAGTAGTTCGTTTTTGATGGCGGTGTTTATTTCCAATATTCCCGAGGCGCTCTCAAGTTCTGTGGGCATGCAGCAGGCGGGCACCAAGGCGCGACGCATTTTGACGCTGTGGGGCGGGGCGGTCGTGCTCAGCGGGGTCACAGCAATGCTGGGCAACTTTTTGAGCACGTTTGCCAATGATTGGGTGTTGGGCACCGCACAGGCCCTAGCCGGGGGTGCAATTTTGGCGATGCTGTCGAGCACGATGATGCCCGAGGCCTATGAACTCGGTGGCGGTACGGTGACCTATTCCACCATTGCTGGCTTTCTCGTGGGCTTTTGGGTCGTCACCCTCTCCCTGGTGGGTTAATCAGCTGGCTGTTCATGGATGCTCGTTTACAGCCGAATCGCGCTCCCAATTTGGGGGATTGTTTTGGATGTAGGGGAGTTGCGCTTAAATAACATCCCACTGACCCTGCGACCCATCCACCCTGCCACAGTCTTGTCCGGGTACTTTATTTTCAAGCCGATCCCTAGGTGCGGATGTTATGCAGTTCTCGTGAGGTGCGGAGGATGCGATCGTGGTAGTTGCGTTGCCAAACCGGCATGCCACGGATACGACGAATACGGTTCATTTGCCGGGTGGAAACGGATTTGAAATTGCCGACGATCGCCCCGATAGATCCGGGTGGGGCACCGTGGGGGCGATTGATGTGGGGTGGCACCGAACCCGATACGTTGTGCAGGGGCGAGGCATTTTGGTTGTTATGTTTGGGTGAAGCAATACGTGGTTCACAAAATGCCTCGCCCCTCCAGATTGCCGTGGGGTGTTTCTAACGATTCTTCACGGAGGGGGCAGACGCTGGGAAGAAAAATGTGAATCTATGAAAATCGCTCGGCTGGCATGCAATTTGCGATCGCACCTGCTCGTTTCCCCACTAGCAGCGGTTTCTGGCAAGTCTCAACTCCGCGCCCTTCCTTAACAGCAACGTTATGATGAGTGACACGTTTACGGTCTCCAGCCCGTCTGATATGCAGTTTCAGCAGCTTCAAGCTCGGTTAAAAACGTTGTGGCGATCGCCCGATGAGTTTGATGTCCGGGACTGCCAGGTGTTGATCGTGCCGTCTCTGAGCCTCGATCAGTCAGAACTCCACAAAATTGAAGGCGTTCACTATTACGAGGAGCGGTTGCTATTTTCGCTGGCGCGGTTGCGCAATCCCCACACGCGGCTGATTTACGTCACCTCACAGCCGTTGCACCCCAGCATTGTGGACTATTACTTGGAACTGCTGCCGGGCATCCCCAGTTCTCACGCGCGCGATCGCCTCGATTTGTTTGCCACCTACGACGCCTCGCAAAAACCCCTCACCCAAAAACTGTTAGAGCGCCCCCGCCTGCTCGAAAAAATCCGCCATCGCTTAGATCCAGAGTATGCGTATATGGTGTGCTTTAATGCGACCTCGTTAGAGCGCGAACTGGCACTCAGGCTCGAAATTCCTTTACTGGCGCTCGATCCTAATTTGCTCGATTGGGGAACCAAAAGCGGCAGTCGCCAAATTTTTGCTGAATGTGGGGTGCCTCATCCAGATGGCAGCGCCCTCATGCAGGATGCGGCCAGTCTGGCCAAGGTCACGGCTGAACTATGGGAACGCCAGCCGCACTTGCAGCGCATTGTCATCAAGCTCAATCAGGGCTTTTCGGGCGAGGGGAATGCGTTACTCCATCTGGCCCCGTTAGCCGCAGTGGCACCGGAACAGGCGACCCACCATGAGCGCGCAGAGCAGATTCAGCGAGCCTTTCAGGATTTGCGCTTTCAATGCCCGACGGAAACTTGGGAGCATTTTGAGCAAAAGATTCATGAACTCGGGGCGATCGCGGAAGCCTTTATTGAGGGCGATATCAAGCGATCGCCTAGCGTCCAAGGCTACATCAATCCCGTCGGCGACGTCGAGATGCTCTCGACTCATGACCAAGTGTTGGGGGGGCCAGATGGGCAAATCTTTTTGGGCTGTTCCTTTCCGGCGGATGAGGAATATCGGCTGCGCATTCAGGCGATGGGTGAGGCGATCGGTCGAAATCTAGCCCAAAAGGGGGCAATGGAACGCTTTGGCATTGATTTTGTCGCAGTTTACCATCCCCACCGGATGCCCCGTTGGGACCTGCAAGCCATTGAAATCAACCTCCGCAAAGGTGGCACCACCCATCCCTTTATGGCCCTCAAGCTGCTGACCGACGGTCACTATTGTCCAGAAGATGGCTTGTTTTATACGCGTCAAGGCCAGGCGAAGTTTTACCGAGCGTCTGATACTTTACAAAAAGCCAGCTATCGGGGGCTATTGCCCAGTGATTTGATGGATATCATCGTCAGCGATCGCCTGCATTTCAACAGTGTTGAGGGCGTCGGCGCAGCGTTCCACCTGATGGGCTGCCTCTCAGAATACGGTAAGCTCGGCCTCACCAGCATTGGTAACTCCCCCGCCCAAGCCGACGAAATTTATCATCAGGTCGTCGCTTCCCTTGATCGCGCGACCTGATTTTATTGAGTGTCACGATTGATTCGCCGCCCGATTAATCATGGCGTCTCACGAGGCGCAGATGGTCGGGCTAGCTAATCAACGTCCCCCCGGCATCGCAATCTTATTTATAAAACTTACGCCAAAGCCCCCTTCATACCCCCAATCTGGGGGATATTGCATCTAATTTTCCCAGTATTTGGAGATGTCGGAGCCAAAATCGGGTGCAATTGCGTAATTCCTAATTTCAAAGGGCTCAAACACTTCGATAGCCTCTTTTAAGGTTGGTTACGGGCTCTGTGTATAATCGGCAGCCTTAAGAAGGAGAGACTTCATAACAGTCTAGGCCCTCTCCGATTCGAGAAGAAATTGGGTTACGTTTGGATGGACATATCTAACTTCAGGTTTCAACTTAAACTTTGAAGTCTCTTAACAGGCCTGCACCGTATGTGCGGTAGTAAGTTCTAATAAATGAGAGCATGGCAATATGTCTTGATGGCTGTCTACAGGTAAAGCGGTTACCGCCATTTGACAGGTGACCGAATCGTTGTGGTGATGAGATTTTGAACCTGCATTAATTGGACTCGGGAGCCGGGTAACATTGATAGCAGATGATCGTTTACTCAGCCTTTATGCTGGCTGAGCGTTTAGGCGAGCAGACCATACCAGCATGCTGGCGTGAGGCATGAACTGTAGCAAGCGAGAGATGCGCACTCTGTTGTGAGCATCACGTCAATACAAGTTTTTTGGGAATTTGCGATCGCTGGTATGACGCCATAAATTTCAGATACCCTGGACTCATATATCTCGTCGCTAAAGCGCTCAAGGTTGATCGCTATGCTTCTATCAAGCAATTTCGGCTTGTTTACATAGTTTAGATAACCTGATGTTGCTCCGACATCAGCGTTCTCGGCTTTAAGTCGACCAACTCACCCGACAACCGCAGTAAAGTCATGGTTTCGACTCTACCCAGTCCCAATCCTGAAAAACGTTTAGCCGCTTTGGCACGAATTCTGAAGCTGCTGCGAGAAACCGAAGACTTAGAGCGCTTGATTTCTGCTCTGTTAGAAAATCTCAAAGAAGAGCTCTACTACTCTTTGCTATGGTTTGGCCTTTATGATCGGGTGCAGCATCAGGTAATCAGTCAGGGATTTCTGGCGCCCAAACCACATCGCTCTCTCAAAAGTACCTTCGCACTAGCGCCAGGAGATTTGATGGAGCAAGTGGTGATCCAACAGCGACCCCTCATTGTTAATGACTTACGGGTCGAACCGAGGATTGCGGCTTGGAATGAAATGGCCCAACAGTTGACGATTCAAGGGGCCTTGATTTTTCCAGTGCGCCGGCGTGATGTTTGCTACGGCCTGCTGGCTATGGGCTCTAGCCAGTGGGGGCAGGGTATCAGCAATAGCGATCGCACGTTTATCTCCACGATTTGTAGTGCGCTTGCCGATGTCTTACACAAGCGTGAACAAGCTCTGCAAACTCAGCAACGCAAAGATCCTGGTGTCGCGCTCGCCAATTTGATCGAGCAATTACAAACGGGTGATGACAAAGACACCCAACTCAGCAAAATCACCCGGTCACTCGCAGCGTTCATTGACCCCGACCAAGTCCGCATTTTTTGGCTCGAACCCGACCAGTTTGTGTTTTGGGAAAGGCTCACCTTGCGGACTCGTCAAGGGCGCGCTCCCAAATGCTACACGGCCGATGCGCCAGGATTAACGCTGCCGGTGAGTGAAATTCGGGGCGTTTATCAAACCCTCAGTAAGCAGCAGTTGTTGGTCATTGGCGAGGCTCAGAGTGCCAATGCCGCTAGTGTGCCCGATCGCTTCTTACAGCTGCTGAAAGTCAATGCTTTCATGGTGGTGCCGATTTTTGAACGAGAGACGTTGCTGGGCTTTATTAGCGTCGAAAGTACGGCCCCGCGAGTCTGGTCAGAAACCAGCCGTAACTACCTGAAAACGGTCACCAACTTGGCCGGGTTGATGATGCCCACCCTCTCAGTTGACGAGGTCAAGCAACAATCCGAGCAAGCAGTACAGTTGCTCACGGGGGTGGTCCGCAGCATTCAAGGTGAGTCGGACTGGCGCAATACCTTGCAGATGTGTGGCGATAGCCTTTGCGAAACGCTCGATACTCAACAGTTTTTGATACTGCTGCACGATGCCGAACACGACGGCTACCAAGTCATCTTTCAACAGCGGGCACTGCCTCGCAAGCGTAGCCCGATGGCTTGGCCAGCTCTCGATGAGGTCGATTGGCAAATGCTCGAAGATAGCGAAGAGGCGATCGCCATTAACGATTTGACCAACGATCTCAAGCTTCTGGCTTGGCGAGAAAACTTTGAAGCCCTGGGTCTGCAGAGCATCTTGACTTGCAATATGACCCCTGGGAACGCGCCAGAAGGCCTGATTTTGATCGCTAGCCAATCGCCTCGACAGTGGTCAGCCGCCGCGGCTCAACTGCTGATGAAAGTGGGCAAGCAAATTAGCCTGGTCATGCAACAGTGGCAGCTACAGCGTCAAACCAATCAACAAGAAGACCTATATGGCTCGATTCGCTGGGGGCTGCGAACTTTGCAGCAGACCTCTCAGATGGAGCAGCTAGAAGAGGCGGCCTGCCAATACTTGATCGAGCTGCTGGATGCGCCTCTCGTCGCCTTAGTAAACTGGCAAGTGGGCGATCTTCATGCCAAGGTGGGGCGGGTCATTTCTCACCACATCGATTTCAATGCTGATCAAGCAGTCGTTATTCCCCTCACCTATGATGCTGTAATCAACTGGGCGCAACAGACTGATGGCCCTTTGCCAGTCACTTGGGAGGACTTTCCTCCGGAGACGCGTCAATGGCTCAAAGGTCCTACAGACAGCAAGTTTTTATTAGTCGCGTTAAAAACGGCTGACACCCACGTTCCCAATGGAGTTTGGATTGTGGCCGATCACGGCGATCGCCGCTGGACTAATCATCAAATCGGCTTAGTGTCAGTGCTGGCTAATCAACTCGCGTGGTCACGACGACATCTCAGCATTGAAGACTTGCTGCTAGAACGACAAGAATCTTTAGAAGCCCTGAACTGGTATAAGCACAAGCGCCTCAATGAAGTTCATCGCCAACTTAAGACGAGTATCAATCGTCTGAGTGACCCGATGACTCAAGGCAAAGGATTGACGGCTCAGCGACAGTTGCAGCTAGTGCGGCAGCTCAACACCCTGACCAGTGGGGTCAGCAATGTCATCACCAATGAAATTTGGGAACTGCGTCAACATCAGCAAACAACACCGCTCATCAGTTTGCTAAATCGTCTGATGGAGCGGGTTAACGCGCTCATTCAAGAGAATCATCTATGGGCCAAAGTTCACAATGAGAGCAACGTCATTATTGCTGGCGATCTTGAAAAAATTGAATTAGTCCTTTATGAGTTGATGGTTGCGGCTTGTGAGCGATCACCCGAGAATGGTCGCTTAGATATTTGGTGTCGCCCTCTAGAAAACACCTTGATGGAATTTGCCATTACCGACGATGGCGATATTCCTCGCGAACTCCTCAAAGATTTAAAGCATGGCCGCCCTGACGACATTCTGGTGCCGTCTTTACTTGATGTCCCTCCAGGACTTCACTTCAGCATTTGTAAGACGCTGATGCAGCAAGTTGGTGGCGAATTCAGCCTCCAAAAGCTTGAAGATGGCCGCATCATGAGTCGAGTAGTGTTGACCATTGCCCGCAAAGGCAAATAAATCCCTTCCCCAGTGGCATCAGGAGATGGCCTATGGTCGGTCTCTGGTGAATGCAGCAAGCAACTGCCAGATCATCGCAATTGTGCCTAAAAACCCGAAATATTACAGACACAATGGCCCTTCGGAAAACACTATTTTCAATTGGTGAACACGGCATCTGAGCCTGGGTTATTGCTATGAATTTTATTAGCCTCACACTCTCCAGTATCTGTCCTTCCTGACTCTCGCCGCCCCTTTACCTGTCACGAATAGAGGCAAATTTATGGCGTTATGTACTGGCTCTCGCTGTCTTTATCCAGCTAAGTCTCTGGAAAATTGCCGCTATTTATTGGAGAGAAATATTAACCAAGGGGAATCCCTTGAATAAAGATTTACGCATTGCAGCATTATTTTTATGTACAGCCGTCTTCAACTAAAGGGTAAATCGCAACAGCACTGCTACCCATTAGCGCCTAAGGGCATGTTGGCTGTTGCTGTAAGTCTGATGACGGTGGCTTGTTCTAACGACGTGAACACCGCTTTACCGCCGGTGGCCTCGGAGAGTGCCGTGGTCGCAACCACACCAGAAACGCCCCCTGCTGAAGATAGCAGCAACACCTCTGACCGTACTCAAGCAAACGGCCAGACTGCCCAAAATCCTCACAATACTGGCACCCAATACGCAGAAGCGGGAGACGACGGTGAGCCGGATGAGCCCCTCACGGTCAATATTGAACGACTGCACTTGGTACCAGGCATGCCTTACGGAGAAGTGCGATCGCTCGTTATAGCAGAGGGTTGGGTGCCCTATACCCAGACAGACGTTGCCCCACCCGACCTCAACAGCCTCACCGTACAAGCGTTACACGCGCAAGGCTTTGAAGAAGTGGCAGCCTGCTCAGGCACGGGGCAAGGCTTTTGTGCCTTTCTGTTTACACACGTCAACGACATCAATTTTCCTGATGCGCGGCTAAAAATCATGACTACCCCAGCCATTGGCGAGCTTTATGGCGAACCCAACTTTTATGACTGGGATATGTGGGACTACGAGCCCGTCGTCAGTAGCGCTCCCAAAGGTGCCAACCCCAGCGACGCTTACCTAGAGGCGAACGCCATCTATGAGACCCAAAAATTCAATGCCGCCTTGTATGCCGCAGTCCTCGCGCAAGAAGAGAACTGCGTGCTGATCGGCGACTGTGCCAATGCCCAATACCTGTTTGAAGATGTCTTGCTGACCTTTAGCCAGGGGGATTTTGGCTCTACAACGGTGGCCGTCGTTCCCCATGCCTCTGTATCCAGAAGTCAAGCGCTGGACTATGCTCAGATGCTGGATATTGATGGGGAAATTGATTTGGCGAACAGCATCATGGTGGACAACTACGAAGGCGGCGAACTGCCACTAGAAGGGGTGAAAATGACTGAAAGCTTTTTCGCCTTAACACCGCCATCAGAGGCGGCTGCCTCGACCAAAATGGTGCGACTGATTGCAAAATCGGGCGAAGACATCTCTCGCATTGAGTTTGATTTGGTTGTGCTCTAGCACCGTCGTTCGCAGTCAGCATCTGGCTTGGCAGCAATTTAGCTGCTGGCGATCGCGCTAGCCAAGGGATCAAAAAATCCGCAATGATGAGAGCATGGATACTCGACTTACCCCCATCATTAAGTGGTTTGCGCAGCAGGGCTGGCAGCCCCTCAAATTTCAGCAACAGGCTTGGCAAGCATATTTGGCCGGTCAGAGCGGTTTGATTCAGGTGCCGACCGGGTCTGGCAAAACCTATGCTGCCGTCATGGGGCCGTTGGCAGAAATGTTAGCTTCGCCCAGCACTGGCCTGCAATTGCTCTACATCACCCCGTTGCGAGCCCTCTCGCGAGATATTGAACAATCCATTGCCCGCCCAGTGACGGATATGGGCTGGCAAGTGCAAATCGAATCGCGCACGGGAGATACCAGTTCTCACAAAAAGTCGCGTCAGCTCAAGAAAATGCCTGACGTGCTGATTACGACCCCCGAGTCGCTGTCGGTCATGCTGTCTTACAAAGACAGTCGCAAGCGATTCCAAGCGTTGCAGTGTGTCGTGCTCGATGAATGGCACGAGCTCATGAGTTCAAAGCGGGGCACCCAGGCCGAACTCGCGCTGTCACGGTTACGAGAGCTGGCTCCGAACCTGCGGACTTGGGCCGTATCAGCCACCTTGGGCAATTTAACTGAGGCGGCACAGACAGCGGTAGGGCTTGGGGATGAACCTGTGATCATCCAGTCTGATCTAGAACGTGAGACGGTCATTCAGAGCATTTTGCCAGAGTCGGTCGATAGCTTTCCCTGGGCCGGACATCTGGGCCTACGCATGTTCGAGGCGTTAGTTGCCGCTCTGGATATTGAAAAATCGACGCTGATTTTCACCAACACGCGGAATCAAGCAGAGCGCTGGTTTCAAGCTCTGCAGTTTGCGGTGCCCGACCATGAACACGAGATCGCCCTGCACCACGGCTCAATTGATAAACAAGCGCGAGAAGCGATCGAAGCTGGGGTCAAAGCGGGTGATATCAAGTGGGTGGTCTGTACGTCGTCGTTAGATTTAGGGGTCGACTTTCAGCCGGTAGAGCGGGTGGTGCAGATTGGCAGTGCCAAAAATTTGGCGCGTCTTTTGCAGCGGGCGGGGCGATCAGCCCACGTGCCGGAGGGCACATCGGAGGTGTTCTTTTTGCCCACCAATGCGCTGGAGCTATTGGAGATCTCGGCCTTTCGGCGGGGCTTAGCGGCTGGGGCAATTGAAACGCGACGTCCTCGTGACAAGCCCTATGACGTACTGGTGCAGCACTTAGTGACCTTGGCCTGTGGTGACGGATTTGAACCGCAGGCAACGTTGGCTGCCATTCGGCAGACGGTGGCTTATCAGCAGTTGACCGATGAGGAATTTCGCTGGGTAGTGGAATTCATTGAAAAGGGGGGCAAATGCCTGGGCGCTTATCCCCGCTATCAAAAAGTGGCTTTGGAACGCGATCGCTACCAGGTAACCGATACCAAAATTACGCGCATGCACCGCATGGGCATTGGCACCATCACGGGCAATCAAGCGGTCAAGCTCAGGTATACTAACCGTCGTGAAATTGGCACTGTGGAAGAAAATTTTGTCTCCCGTCTCCAGCCAGGGGATGTATTTTTCTTTGCCGGACGACAGTTAGAGTTCTTTCAAATGAAAGACATGGTGGTGTATGTGAAAAATACCCGCCGTCAATCCACCGTGACCCCAACTTGGGGCGGCGGCCAACTCGCAATCTCCGACACCTTGAGCACTCATCTACGCCAAGAGGTAGAACTGGTCCGTCAGCCGGGTGATTGGCAGCGCGAAATTCACTGTATTGCCCCTATCTTAGAAACCCAGGCGCGGCTCTCCCACATTCCCACTGCGGATGAGCTGCTGCTGGAATGCTGCAAAACAAGGGAGGGGCAGCACCTCTATGTGTTTCCGTTTGAGGGGCGGTTTGTGCATGAGGGATTAGGCTTTTTGTGGGGGTATCGCTTTGCCCGGCAAAAGCGCGCGACATTCACAATTTCGGTGAATGATTATGGGTTTGAAATCCTTGCGCCCAAAGGCTATCCCTTTCAGGACTTGTTTTCCGACGAGTTTTTTAGTTTGGAAGATCTAGAAGCTGATGTCAAAGCGAGTCTGAACATTTCAGAGCTGACCCAGCGCAAATTTCGGGGGGTGGCACAGGTGGCAGGCTTGGTGTTTAAGGGCTATCCGGGCTCGCGCAAAACGTCAGCCCAGTTGCAGGTCAGCTCTTCGCTGCTGTACGAGGTGTTTAGCAAATATGAACCCGATAACTTGTTACTTAAGCAGGCGGAGCGTGAAGTGCTGGAAGAGCAGCTAGAGACCCATCGGTTAGCAAAGTTGCTGGAGCAGTTAACTCAGCTCCAAATCGTTTGGCAAGATACCGACCGTCCGGGGCCATTGGCATTTCCATTACTAGTAGAGCGGCTGGGAACACGGATGACGAATGAGAGCCTATTAGAGCGGATTGAACGTTTGAAACAGCAGTGGGGGAAAAAGTAAGGCGGCGGCGGGTGAATGGGGGTGAGGGTAAGTGGGTGGGCAAAGCTTGTCCAACATGCAGAGGGAAATGAGGCACAGAGATGAGAGGGCGTCAGATACTTTAAAGGTTGCTTTTGTGGATTGTGCAGGTGGCCCTGGTGCTATGGCTGCTGTGGTGGATGTTGCTGGCAGCTTCTCCGTTTAATCATTATTGGGATGGGGATTCCAGCACTTTGGTCTTTGACTGCGATCGCGACACAGAACTTGCGGCGGCATTGGCAATGATCATGATTTGGCTGACGACGTTTGTAATTGTCGGTGTCAGTGTTTGGCTAAAGTTTTGGCGACAGTTCCAGATGCGGTGGGGCATTAATGCGCTCTCACTTTTTCTATCTCTCGCGAGCCTGGTGAGATTTTATGAATTGCTGGTCTACAGTCAGGAGCTGCCGCAGTCCTGTCCTTGATTGACCAGTCAAGTGCTGACAGCGTGGACGCTACCGCATTAAGTTTAAGCCAACAATCTTTGTCCCGTCGCTGAGTCCGTCAACCGTTGCAATGTTAGGACTTACGCCAAAGCTCCTTTTAAGTATCAAATCTGGGGGAGGTGAATCCGATTTTCCTAAATTTGGGGATGCCAAGGCCAACAGCGGATTCAACTGCGTAAGTCCTGAATGTGTTAAAACTCAACGCGCTAAGCAGCTATCTTGGCAAGAAGTGGGGCATCCTGAAAGGCAGTGGTTTATTTAACCAGTACTCAGTGGCAGAAGTCGCCCTCCCGTTTTAGCTTCTAGCTCCCTTTGCCCCGCCGCTACCCCGCGCTAGAGAACGGTAGGCAAACCTCTGCTGTACGGTACTCGGTTGTCAGATTATCTGCATAGTCGCTGTTGCTGATGGAGTCGTCATGACCTGCGATCGCCCCTTTCACGATCAGGTGCCTGCCATTTTGCAGGCGATGGATACAACCGGACGACTGACGGCGGTCACTGATTGCTGGCTGAATTGGTTAGGTTATGAGCGATCGCAGGTCATTGGGCGACCCTGGCAAGACTTTCTGACGATGGCCGGGCGATTGCAGATGGCCGACTACACTGACCTTGACTGGGCAAGCGATCCTCAAGTTGAGCGAGCATTGCCATTTCGCACGGCCCAAGGTGAAGTCGTCGAGGTTCACATAGCAACCCATCTATTGCACGATGAGGCTGGCCTGCCAACCACTTACCTCGCGAGCTTAAGGGAGTCAGAACCTACAGATCAGTCCGTTGTTGGCGACGTTGCTCAGGCCACACAGCCAATTGGCGAAAAGTGGTTTGAACTCATCATGGCCACCACGCGGGATGTTTTTTGGATTCATGATGCGCAAACACAGCGACCCATTTACAACAGTCCCAGTTTTGAAACAGTTTGGGGCCTGAAGCACGAAGACTTGCAGCCAGACTTCAAGGTCCTTCTAGATCGCATTCACCCAGATGATCGGGAAACCTTTGCGGCATCTGTGCGTGAGCAATACAACCAAACCACCCAATTTGAAAACACCTTTCGAATTTGTCTCCCTAGCGGCGAGGTGCGCTGGCTCCAAGAACGTTACTTTCCGCTGTTAGATGAGCAGGGGCGTCCGGCCAAACTTGTGGGGATGACGTCAGATATCACTGACCAGCAGCGGGCTTTGCTAGCTGTCGTACAGTCGGAAGAGCGGTTTCGCTTGTTAGCCGACAATCTACAAGATGTCTTTTGGTTGACCGATGCTCAGACGGGGTGCACTTTGTATGCCAACCCGGCCTTTGAAGCGCTCTGGCAGCTACCACAATCAGCCTTAGTAGACAATCCTTTGGCCTTTACGCAACGGATACACCCTGACGATCGCGATCGCGTGATGACGACGGTGCAAACCTGCATGAGACAGGGTGAAGACTTTGACTTGGAGTATCGACTACGACGACCGGACAACACCATTCGCTGGCTGCGCGATCGCGGCTTCATGATTCGCGACGAAGCTGGCAACCCAACCAAAATCGCCGGTATCGCGACTGACATCACCGAGAGCAAGCGCGCTGAAATCCACCTGCAGCAGTACGAACGGGTCATTGCCGCGATTCCTGATGCGCTCTGTCTCATTGGCAAAGATTATCGCTATCGGTTAAGCAATGCCGCTTACCAAGACTGGTTTCACCAAGGCGGCGATGTCTGTGGCCGACATTTGGCTGACTGTTTTGGTGAAGACTTCTTTAATGCGGTCTCCAAACCACGTTGTGACGAAGCCTTAGCAGGCCAAACCCAAGGCTTTGAAGAGTGGCTGTATAACCCGCATCAAAAAACTGCCCGGTTTATTAGCATCACCTATGCCCCTTATTACGAAGCCAATGGCGAAGTTGGCGGGATCATTCACTGTATTCGTGATTTGACGACCCTCAAGCAAACGCGCGATCACCTCGATCAAATGGCCAATCGCCTGCAACTGCACATCAACAACTCGCCGCTAGTGGTCATTGAGTGGACCCCAGCCCAGCAGGTAGAGAACTGGTCGTCACAAGCTACGGCGTTTTTTGGCTGGTCAGAGTCAGAGATGCGGGGTCTGCATGTGACTGAACTGCCCATTTTTCGCCATGACGGGAAGTCGCACTTAGCCAATGACATCCGTGATCGGCTGCATTGTTCAGACCAACAGCAAACAGTAATTACCCAGAATGTCGACCGTGACGGCGGCGAACTGTTTTGTGAATGGTATAACTCAGTGCTGCGTAATGCGGCTGGAGAGGTCGTCTCGATTTTGTCGTTCGTGCAAAACATTACCGAGCGTCGACAAGCTCAGCTGGCGTTGCAAGCGAGCGAAGAACGTTGGCAATTGGCCATTACTGGCAGCAACGAAGGGATTTGGGATTGGCAAATTTCTACAGATGAAATATTTTGTTCGCCTCGTTGGAAAGAACAACTGGGTTATGCCGATGACGAACTCGAAAGTTCTCACGAAGCTTGGATTTCGAGGGTTCACCCAGATGACCTCGAAAGAATACAGACAGCCATGCAGGCGCATTTGCAGGGGCAGAGCCCAACCTATCAGTCGGAATATCGTCTGCGACATCGCTCTGGTGACTATGTGTGGATCTTATCGCGGGGGCAAGCCATCTTTAACGAAGCGGGGCAGCCCATCCGTTTTGTCGGCTCCCATGCAGATATTACCGATCGCAAACAGGTCGAACTGGATCTGCAAGCATCGCAACAGCTTCTGCAGATGGTGTTCGACCATTTGCCCCAGCGGGTATTTTGGAAATCTCTAAACGGTCGGTTTTTAGGCTGTAATCAAGTCTTTGCCAAAGACATGGGATACAAGCATCCTAATGACATTATTGGTCAAACCGATGCCGATCTGCAAATTCTCTCCCCTGAGTCGTTGCAGTTGTTTCGAGACCGCGATCGCGCAGTCATTGAGACTGATCAGACCATTACGTTCGAAGAACAGGCTCAACGATACGCTGACGGCAAAACCCGTTGGGTTTCGACCACTAAATCACCCTTTAAAACCCCTCAAGGGCAATTGATTGGCATCTTTGGCTGTTATGAAGATGTGACCGAACGCGTGCAGGCCCAGCGATCGATACAGCGCTATGCCCGCATGGTAGAGGCGGCCAAAGACGGTATTTGCCTATTGGATACTGACTACCGCTATCAAGTAATTAACGACACGTATCGCATCTGGTATGGCGATCAGGACCATCCGATTTTAGGGCAGACAGTTGCCGAGGTCTTGGGCCAAGTAGCGTTTGAGCAGCGCTTGCAATCGTCATTGGACAAATGCTTACAAGGAACAACGGTACACTACGATCGCTGGTTTGACTTTCCCCGTTTGGGTCGTCGTTTTCACAGCGCGACGCTGACGCCCTATCGGGAAGAAAACGGTGACATTACCGGAGTCGTGGTTAGCATTCGCGACCTGACCGATTTGAAAGAGAGTGAAGATCAGCAACGACAGCTACTAGAAATTATCGAGGCCACCCCTGACTTTGTCAGTATGGCCCGCCCTAGTGGTGAGGTGATTTACCTAAATCCAGCTTTAACCCAATTTGTCGTTGACAATCTGCCGAACCCCACAACAGCCACCCAAATCCAGAACTATCACCCACAATGGGCGACTGCCCTCATGATGCATGAGGCGATACCAACCGCGATCGCTCAGGGCACCTGGCAAGGTGAGACGGCATTAATCAGTGCTGGCGATCAAGAAATTCCGATTGTCCAAACGATTACCGCACATCGAGATGAACGTGGCAACGTCCAACTCATATCGATGATTGCGCGAGACTATCGCCCCCAAAAAGCATTAGAACAAGAGCTCCGTCATCGCCTGGCTTTTGAACAGTTGCTGAGCCGCCTCTCAACTGATTTTGTCAATCTGCCCACTGATGGGCTGTTACGAGGCATTACTCACGCCTTAAGAATCATCGCCGAAGCCACTGGTGCGCAACGCGGTTATGTGTATTTAATGTCTGCTGATGCACAGCAGGGCAATCTTTACAGCCAATGGCAGGAACCGAACCTAGCACCGATTGCGGCTGACTGGCATCACGTTTCACTGAGCCCTTTTAAGTGGTGGACAACCCAGCTGAGTGAATGTCAAGTGATCGCCGTTGATGATGTTAAGCATCTGCCTCCAGAAGCAGAGCATGAGCGCTTTGCAATGGCAGCCTTCGACACGCGATCGCTGGTTTTGGTCCCCATGCGTCACAGTCAACAACTGATCGGTTACGTTGGTTTCTCGGCGACTTTGGCCAAAGCTTGGACTGAATATGAAATCGCCTTACTGCAAATCGTCGGGGATCTATTTGCCAACGCTTATCAACGGCAACAGGCAGAAGTGGCTCTCCGACAGCAAGAACACTACTACCGCAGCCTGATCGAAAATGCTTCTGATTTAGTGATGTTGCTGGATCATCGAGGACGAGTGCAATATGCCACCCCATCGATTACCCGCTTGCTCAATTACCAACCCAGCGAAGTCCAAAATCGTTCAGCGATGCGACTTACGGTATCGGCTGATCGACCGTTGCTGGCAGCCCGATGGAAGGCGATACTACAGCACCCAGGAACACCGCAACCAGTTTTTCAGTGTCGGGTGCAGCATAAAACCGCCGCCCAGTGGCGCTACTTTGAAGTAATTGCCACCAGCCTGCTGGATGATCCCGTTATCCAAGGCGTCGTGGTCAATTGTCGTGATGTTAGCGATCGCGTCGCCGCAGAAGCGGCGCAGCGTCACAGTGAGCAGGTCTTTCAAGCTATTTTTGAGCAATCTGCGGTCGGGATGGCGCAACTGGCGCTCAACGGTACTTACATCAAAGTGAATCCCGCTTTTTGTCAATTAGTCGGTTATCCCGATGCCGAACTGATTGGCAAACACTTTGCCAAAATCACTCACCCAGACGACCTCGCCTACGATCGCCGCATGAGTGCCGCAGTTGCGCGCGGCGATGTACCATCACAAACCATTCATATACGGTTCGTTTGTGCCGACACGTCAGTGCGTCATGTCCAGGTCGTGATGACGGCTGTGCAGGGTGATCAAGGTCAACCCGCGTTTTGGGCATCGGTTTACAATGACATGACTGAACAAGTGTTGGCCGAGCGATCGCTACGCAGCATTGTTGAGGGCACGGCCTCAGTGACCGGCGAAGCGTTCTTCCCCGTATTAGCTCAGCAGCTTGCCGACATCCTGAATGTTGACCATATTCTGATTAATCAGCTGGGTGGCGATACCCTCAACAGCATTATCTATTGGAGTCAACAACAGCAACAAGCGCCCTTGACCTACAGGTTGTCAGATACGCCTTGTGAGCGCACCCTACAAGAAGGTTTTTATTACTGTCCCCAAGCTGTACAAGCCGAATTTCCCAAATATGCAGGCCTTGCTACATTCAATGCCGAAAGTTATATCGGAGTAGCCCTTAAAGACTCTCAAGGACAATTGCTAGGAGGCATTTGTGTTCTCCATAGCCAGACAATTCAGAATTTGGACAACGCGATTACCCTCCTACGGATCTTTGCTGCCCGCGCCAGTGCGGAACTAGAGCGGCAGGAAGTAAGCCGCGCCCTCACAAACAGCGAGGCCAACTGGCGCAAAATTTTGGAAAACATGCCGGTGCTCCTCAATGCCGTTGACTCAAGTGGTCTGGTTAAGCTTTGGAATAAAGAGTGTGAGCGAGTTACAGGTTATCGTGCCGACGAAATCGTTGACCACCCTGAAGCCTTGAGTTATTTATATCCCGATAGTGCATATCGCCAGATCATGTTCCAACGCTGGCAACAGGCAGGCCACAACTATCGCAACTGGGAATGGGAAGTCACCTGCAAAGACGGTAGTCAGCGCACCATCGCTTGGTCAAATATTTCGGATTTGTTTCCGATCGCTGATTTAGGGGCTTGGGGCGTTGGGGTGGATGTAACCGAACGTCGACGTGCTGAGAATGCCCTGCGCCAAAGTGAAGAACGCTTTCAGCGATTAGCGGCTAACATGCCAGGCGTGATTTACCGCTATCACCAATATCCCGATGGCCGGGATGAGTTTAGCTATCTTAGCCCCGGTAGTGTGGCTCTCTGGGAATATGAACCGGAAGTGATTTGTGCCGATGCCAACCGCGTTTGGAACCTGATCCATCCTGACGATGTAGCCGCGTTTCAGCAGTCCATTGCAGACGCGATTACTCAAGAAACGACCTGGTTGCATGAGCATCGCATCATTACCCCTTCGGGACGCGTGAAATGGATTCAAGCGGTGGCAAAGGGGGCGCGACAGTCAGATGGCGGCTATGCCTGGGATGGCGTCTTGATTGATGTAACGGCCTTAAGACAGGCCGAGGCTGACCTCAGTGACAGTGAAGCGCGCTTTCAAAGATTAGCCCTCAACATTCCAGGTATCATCTATCGCTACCATCTCAACGTTGCTGGCCACGATCACTTCAGCTATCTCAGTGCCGCCTGTCAAGAGCTCTTAGAGATCGCGCCAGAAGTCGGCATGGAGAAGGCGGCTGCCATCTGGAGCTTGATTCATCCCCATGAGCAAGAGCGGCTGCGAGCAGCGCTGTTGACCTCGGCTCAAACCCTGACTCCATTGGTCGAAGACTATCGCGTCACCACTCAATCTGGCCAGCAAAAGTGGTTCAGAATGGTGGCACGCCCCGAGCAAGAACCCAGCGGCGATTATTTTTGGGACGGCTTAATCGTCGATGTGACTGAGCAAATTGCGACTCAAACGGCTTTGCAACAGAGCGAAATCTTGAACCGCGCCATCCTAGAAGCCTTACCTGATTTAATGATTCGGATGCGGCGAGACGGTCTTTGTTTGGATATGCAGTATCCTAGCCACTTCCCAGTGCTTTGCTCCAAAGATCAACATGTTGGCCACTTGGCCCAAGAGACCCTGGCTGCACCGATCGCGGCTCAACGCATGCAAATGGTGGAACAAGCTTTGTCAACAGGCAACATGCAAATCTGCGAGTATGAGTTGCCTATCGATGGGGGAGGGCGCTGGGAAGAAGCCCGGGTTGTACCCATGACTCAAGATGAGGTGTTGGTGTTAGTGCGTGATATCAGTGATCGCAAACGCACTGAGGCGGCCTTAAAACACAGCGAAGCCCTCAATCGAGCCATCATTGATGCCCTACCGGATATGCTCATTCGGATGACCCGTGATGGGGTACACCTGAGTGTTCATCATCCTCCCAGCTTTCTGCCTTTAGTGCCAAACCAGGAGTCTCTCGGCTTGAACGCGCGCGATATCTTGCCGCCAGACTTGGCCGAGCACCTTGTAGGTCAGGCAGTTGAAGCGATCGCGACCCAGCAGACTCAGATTTGTGAATATACACTTGCCGTCAACGGTCAGCTCCGGTGGGAAGAGTCGCGTATCGTACCGCTGACTCAAGATGAAGTGTTGGTGCTGATACGAGACATTGATGAGCGTCGTCGCGCCGAAGAAGAAGTGCGACGCCTCAATCAGGTCTTAGAAGACCATAATCAACGACTAGAAGAACTCATTGGGCTGCGAACGGCTGAGCTGGTAACGTTTATGAATTCTCTACCTGATCAAATCTTTGTCATCGATCGCGCTCAAAACGTTACTTTTGGCAATCGGGTCGCCGCCGAGTTTGCTCAACTTTCCTGTCGTCAAGAATTTGAAGGCAAAAACAACTACACCCTCTTTTCCCAAGACCAAGCAAACATTTACGAACAACAGAATCAGCAAGTATTTCAGACAGGCGAGATTCTACATGTAGAAGAGGCCTTTCAAACCGCTGCCGGTCAGGTTTTCTTCGATACTTATAAAATTCCGCTCAAGCGACCGGATGGAGAAGTTTACGCTCTAATTGGGACGTCCCGAGACATCACTGAACTGGTGGAAACTCGCCAAGCGCTTGAACAACAGGCAACCCAACTAGCCGCCACCAACCAAGAATTGCAGTCTTTCTCCTATTCGGTCTCCCATGATCTGAGAGCCCCTCTGCGACACATCAATGGCTTTATTACGGCGCTCAAACAGCGCCTAGAGTCAACCCTGCCAGACTCAGATGCCAAAGTCACTCACTACATTGACGTGATTGACAATAGCAGTCAAAAGATGGCCGCGCTGATTGATGGGCTGCTGACCCTCTCTCGCATTGGGCGTCGGGAAATGAGCTGGCGACCAGTTCCCTTGCAGCCATTAGTCGATCAGGCGATTGAAGTCGTAACCGCAGTGCCTCAGGCTCCTCTTGAGCAGCTCCAAATCACGGTGGATGATTTGCCGACCGTGTATGGAGATGCCACGTTACTACAGCAAGTGCTCAGCAACCTGATTGGTAACGCGGTGAAATTTAGCCGCGATCGCACCCCTGCGATCATTCACATCGGCCAGCAACCGGACGGGACCTGCTTTGTGCGGGATAACGGAGTCGGGTTTGATATGACCTATGCCGACAAACTGTTCAGCCCCTTTCAGCGGTTACACAAACAGGATGAATTTCAAGGAACGGGCATCGGCTTAGCCATCGTCAACCGCATTATTCATCGCCATCACGGCAGCATCTGGGCAGAGAGTGAATCCAACCACGGTACGACGGTCTACTTCTCGCTACCGCTAGAGCCGATAACGTCATCCACTACCGATGACAGCCCAGAGTAAGCCATATCGATCGCGCCTGCAGCGGTTGAAATATGCAGTTGTCATGCTCGTGAGCGGCTTGTTTCGACCATCCAGGCTGCCTTTGTCTGAACATTTGCTCAATGTGTGCAGAAACGACAACCGCTCAGCGCTATGCCAAAAAGAGATGGTAAGCCGGGTTGTGGCTTTCATCCCAATAGCGATATCCCACCGTTTTTAAGAAAGCGTGCCAGTCGTCCATTTCGGCCGGTGCAACCTGGATGCCGAGCACAATACGGCCATAGTCAGAGCCGTTGTTGCGGTAATGAAAAAGGCTAATATTCCAATTCGGGCTCATGCAGTTGAGGAACTTGATCAAGGCACCCGGATTTTCGGGAAATTCAAAGCGATAGAGAACCTCGTCATAGGCCAGGGGAGAGCGCCCGCCGACCATGTGTCGCAAGTGCATTTTC
>JBCDAJ010000099.1:0-25266 GCA_039185935.1 Cyanobacteria bacterium P01_F01_bin.56
CAGTCTTTCAGCCTCAATAAGTAAATATACTCATTGAACAGGCATTTTGGCCTGAATCCATATCTAGTGCTTATTCTTCTAAGAAGCCCTTGTATATGGGACTTGACTATTTCAAGAAATGCTTAACCTGTCAAGCATCAGTACCTGTGCAGAAATATTTACAGACTAGATGACTGTATTCAGGTGGCTTCAACTGCTTTTTCCTGTAATTAATTTTGCCTTGCGCATTCTCCTAACTTCGGGGTCTTGGCAACTTTTGGTGATCCTCAACTGGTCAAGATGAACCGTTTGGCCAGCCAATCCAGTCCAGCTCTCCCATACATCTGTCGCTTCAGCATCGTGAGCCGATTGTTGAGGCCCTCGACGGGACATTGCTGACGTCTAGAGTCAAAGCCGCTTTGACGGCATCGTAGTCTTCCCTAAGGCCCTTGGCAAACGTCTGGAAGCCTTTGATAGAGCTCTTGGCGGCCTTCGCCAACCAACCGTCCAAATCCTCTGGTAACCGCTGACGTACCAGTTCGATAAAGCCTTGGGCGAGGGCAATCGCGTCGGTCAGCTCGGGGTGTTGACAGAGATGCTCCAGTGTTTGTTCTTGTTCAGTAGTCAGGGTTTCAGCCCGCTGCAAGATTAACCAAGCCGCTCGGCAGGCACTACCCCTGTTAAGGTGAACGTTTGTTCTCTTTTTGCCTTAACCGCCGTGCCGTTGAAATGTGAGGATGTTTAGGGTTGTAGTTGTCCTTTTTGGGCGGCTTTTTAGGCCCTCTTGGGGAGGATGAAAACCGCTTGAGATTAACCTTCGCTGCCCACGCTTTCAAGCTGTCAGCAAAGGTTTTCAGTACTTTGTCAGGCTTGATTTGAGGGATAGGATTGGAGATACTAGAACGATTTTGTCATCCCCTAATCCGATGCCTGCGAAGAAGTACATCGTCTCTCTGACTGGCGAAGAACGCCATGAGCTGGAACAGGTGGTCAACACTGGCAAAGCGGCGGCCTCCAAAATTAACCATGCCCGCATCTTGCTCAAAGCCGATACCCAACCATCGAACGGCGGCTGGACCGATGCCGCCATCAGCCAAGCTCTCGATATCAGTGTGGCAACCATTGAGCGAGTGCGTCAACGCTTTGTGGAACACGGGGTCACGGCGGCATTAGGTCGTCAACAACCGCAACGGCATCGCTCACGACGCCTCGATGGCGAGCCAGAAGCGCATTGGGTGGCGCTGACTTGTAGTGACCCGCCGCCAGGTCACAGTCGTTGGCCGCTAAGACTGTTAGCGGAGCGCATGGTGACATTGGAGCAGGTCGATACACTTTGCCATGAAACCGTGCGCCAGACCCTCAAAAAAACGAACTCAAACCTTGGTTGAACCAATCCTGGGTAATTCCAGCCGCCAATGCCGAGTTTGTCGCTCATATGGAGGATGTGCTTGAGGCTGACAAACAACCCTATGACCCGCTCTACCCTCAGGTTTGTTTTGATGAGTGCAGCAAACAGTTAGTCTCAGAAACCCGCCCACCCTTACCCTTAGAACCCGGTCAACCGGCCCGCTACGACTATGAATATGAGCGCGCAGGGGTGGCGAATTTGTTCCTGTTCTCCGAACCGCTCACGGGTTGGCGGCAGGTCGCAGTCACCGAGCGGCGCACGGCGATCGATGATGCTCAGCAAAAGAAATATCTGGTCGATGAGGTCTATCCGAGCACGATTCGGATTCGCCTGGTGCAAGACCAACTCAACACTCATCGTCCGGCCTCCCTCTATAAAGCGTTTGCCCCGCTGAGGCTAAATGGCTCCTTGATAAGTTGGCGTTTCACGACACCCCCACCCATGGCAGTTGGCTCAACAGGGCGGAGATTGAGTTGAGTGTGCTGGCCCGCCAATGCCTAAACCAACGGATCCCAGATTTAGAGCAGTTGCAGCATGAGGTGGCGGCTTGGTAGAAGTGTCGCAATCGCTTAACTCGCACGATTGATTGGCGCTTCACCACCGAAGATGCCCGGATGAAGCTCAAGCGCCTTTATCCCTCAATACTTTGTTGACAGAGCACTAGTTAGCCTTGACGCTGACTGAGCTCAAAATCAGCGCGATCGTGAATTACAATGCCTGGCTGATTAGGCATTTCTTGAATGGTCACATACTCTATATCGATGTCTTCGGCTTGTTCTAGCACGAGTGGGTAGCGGCTACCAGGCGCAATCTTCACGTGTTTTAAGGAACCTCCAACCACTTGCTCAAACGAGATGCCGTCAGTCTGTGGAAGTGCTTCAGAGGCCGCAGGCTGCAGAGTAAACCCTTTGAGATGCACTTGCTTCAGGCTCTGATCAGAGGCCACCTGATTATGGGGGTGTATCTCTAATACAGCTGTTGCTGGACCAGGGTGAGAGTGTGCCAACAAAATCGTGCGGTTAGGGCCTTGGCCGACCAGCCTGAGATTGTCATGATTAATACGAAGGGGCTGAAACAAATCTAACTCGCCAATCGGCAGGCGAATTTCTAACGGTTCATGGGTATCGAGGGTGTCGAGCAGTGCTTGTAGTGGGGCGCTATCGTCTATGCCGTCGTTGGGCCAGATGCCATGTTCAATAACCTCAACAACCTGCAGTGATTCAGCGGCCCTGCTTGCTTGGAAACTCAATCGCAGTCCAGCAGCGTCCCAGACTGGATTGAGACTGCCAGCCAACCAGCAGATGAAGACGGCAAAGCTAAAGAGCTGAACATACAATAGTGAGCGAGATGTGCCCAACTTGAAGATCCGCTCTAAGCCGGTGCCGGCAGCAGTGATGCTTTGAGAACCTCGATTGGTCCATTTCTGCTGGGCCAAGTTCATCTGGGTCCAAATTTTGACTAATGAGCCTCCCCATTGGGATACCAAAAGCAGCGGGAAGTGAATCGGCTTGAGCACGGAACTGCGACCCAAAAACGTCAGTATTAGCATCAACGAGCGGCTAAAGAGCACCCAGGAGCAGACGATGCCAGCGGCTTTCCAACGTCCCTGTAACAATGAAACCAGCAAAAATCCTGGGGTAATCAAACAGGTCCAAAAGCTGATGCGCTGATCGATGAGACTGTACCAGGTGAACCAACCCACAGCCTTAGGTCCAAGCCCGATCGCTCGACCATTGTTACGCAACATGTTGCCATACCACCGACGCATATTGTTGTACGCCCGATCAGCCACCGAACCCGACAAAGTTTCAATGGAATAGACAATCGCATCGGGCACATAGATCATGTCGTAGTGGCGCTGCAATAGCCAGTACCAGGTACTTTTATCGTCACCCGACAAAAATTTGAACCGCCCCCAGAGCCAATCGGTGAGAAAGTCTTGCTCCAGTTTCCTGGCAAAGGAGGGCTGTAGCGCTGCTTCTGCGCGAAACAATGAAAACCGCCCGGTTAAGCACATCACTTTGCGAGACAGCGAATCAGAACACATTTGGATATGCCGCTGCGCAAAACGCAAATGAAACCATTCGGAGAAGACGTATGAGCCTTGCACGATTGGCGCTTCGTCAGTGGTCAGGGCCCCCATCTTGGGAAACAGGCAAAAGAAGGGGAGGCAACGGCGCAGGGTGCCTGGCGCGAGTTCCGAATCGCCGTCCATCAGCGCAATCACAGTATCGGCTGGCAAATTTAAGTGAGCGAGTTCGCGCAAGGCGTCGGCCATCGCTTTCCGTTTACCTTCTTTCTGCGTCATAAAAATCAAACGCATTGTGGATAAGCCGGGGTCTTCTCGCTCAAGAATGTCGTAAATTGCCGCGTTCTCTTGATCGCTGCTGCTGTTGACTAAAACCGTAATCGGCTGGGCCAAGGTCTTAGCCTCGTGGGCGATCGCTCGAAACACGCGCTCCGTAATCCACAATTGCTCTTTGTAAGTCGGTACCAAAAAACACATGTGAGGGAGTTGCTCAACCGGCACTTGATTAGCGAGCCGTCGCCAACGAGGAAAAACCAAGTGCTGGTAAAGTCGCGATCGCAGCGTTCTAAAGGCAAACCAAGACCACCGCCAGATGCCGATCGCCCCTAAACTGAATAGCCCAAAGACATTCCAGAGGGCCAAATGACCAGGGTTTTGTAAGACATACAGACACCATAGTCCAACGCCCAAAAACAACAGAAAAACTAACCAATTCAGGTAGACGCTCATAAACTTTGATGCCAGCCGCCTTGCCAATTGGGTCATTAATCTACTCCTTGATGTTCAGAAATTGCGCTGTCTACACAGCCCGGCAAGCGCTTCAGGCAAGCGCACCCACGCATAGCCCCAATGCCCCTCAAAGCTATTGAGCGCCACCCAGCCACGTCGACGCCCAGGTATGCGTTCCAAACGTGAGCCTGGCCGATTGCCCAACCCCGCAAAATTGATAGGTTTGCCTCTGGCTAGGCGTGGGGGGAACTCGGACCCGGACCCGCGCCAGTGGGAGGTTAACTAAATTGGCTGGAATCGCCGGCAATAGGGCCTCAGTTCTAGCCCTGGCTAAATTATCAGCATTGACAGCATTGATAAACTCAACCTCTCCCACCATCGTTTCTGAGTTCCCCGCAAACTGCACCCGAACTGGCTGGTCGACATCAATGCGGTTGGCCTGCTCAACTCTGAGCAGGGTCTCTACCCAGAGGTCATTGCAATCCAAAAGAGACAGCAGCGTTGCCGAACGGATGACCTGCTCACCCGTATCGTGCTGAGTACTGTGAACGACCCCATCAAACGGCGACGCAATCGGTAAGACGGTATCAACGTTCGCCAAGGCTTGAGCCTGGATCAGCTGCTCTCGGGACTGCTGCGCTGCTGCGGTCCTGATGCTGAGACGGGCCGTCTGTGCTTCGATTTCTTGCAGCAGCTGATGTCGTCGCAATTGTAAATCGCGAGTAGCCGACCTGAGAGGCGTTTCCGACGCCAGAGCAGTCATCGTCACTTGAGCCTTGTTGCGTTCTGACTGGGCCTGCTGCACATCCGCCTTAGCCGTTTCCCAAGCGGCTTCTAGCTCGTCAACCTCCTGCTCAGACACAGCACCAGCAGCTAATAGAGAACGAAAGCGTTCGTATTTGACAGATGCTGCTTCTTCCTCAGCCACTGCGGCGGCGATGGCTGCAGTGGCAAAATCAACTTCCTCTGTCGCGATCGCCACTTCAGTCGTCTGTAGGGCCTGATATCGGCGTTCAACATCTTGGAGCTGCCGCTGCAATAAGTTTAAAATTCGTTGGTCAGACGTTAACTCGGCTGATGTATCTGGCAACAGTGTGAGCCCAGAACCATCTTCAAGTCGCAGGGGCTCAATTTGGGCCAACACCTGTCCAGCCTTGACCTCCGCCCCAGGGCGAGCGTAGAAATCTTCGATAGTGCCATCGACAGGAGATTGAATCCGGACTGTACGACCATTGACAAGGCCGTTTTTGGAGCTCACATGAGTCAGTCGATAAGTAATTGACGCCAGTCCGATACCAGAGCCAAGCAATCCTAGTGAAATACAGACACCTCCAATAATGAAGCGCTGCCATGGACGCACTTTTACATCTTCCAAAGAAGGCTCAGTGGCCTTTGGGGTAGTACCCTTTTTAGTGATAGAGCTGTTCTTAGTTGAATTAACAAATTGAGTAGGCGTTCCAGTCGCCTCAGCGTTGACGGATTGAGCAGAAGTCTTAACCATAAAATTTTTCCAGAAAACAGTCTCGTGTCTGCATGCCAAACTCAAAATCAGCCCGAAACTTCGTTGACTAAAGTACTGTCAGCCACCACTAAAAGTTCCTAAGTTTAATCAAATTAGACTGATATAGACGCCTGAAAATTTAAGAATAGAAAGCTCAAATTACTAGCAAGCAATTAGCTGAATTCTCAGACTCTACTATTAAGCTTTGACTGTTCTTTGCACCCGTCGTCGCAAACATTTAAAGAGAACTTTATGACTCGTATAGTAGCGCTGTCCCTGCAAATACCCCATATGGAGTTCCGTTGCCAACTAAGTAAATGTTCGTCAGCAAGACTACTGACAGTCAACTCAAAATCCTTAAGTTCGTAGAAAATTCATAAAAACCTACGGAGTATTTGCATTTATTGAAAGCACAGCAATACTCCAATAAATATGGGAAGCCTACTTGTGGTGATTTTCAAGAAAGCTTTAAAGGGGGAATACACCTTGTCGAGACATCTTTGGTAGCGCTCAAATTCTACAAACCCGCCAACGATTAGGCCTGCTCAAAACGAGAAGCAAGAAGGGGGAAATCACACTGACATCCTTGAATTAGCCGGACTGACGCCAAAGCCTCCTTAAACCCTCAAATCTGGGGGGCTGTCGAATCCAATTTCCCTAGGGCGTCTCTCACATGGTTTCTAGAATTGATTGATGATGTGACTTAGCTTAAGATTACAGAGCTTGAGCAATCAGACTTCGCAAAAGCTTTAACTTTATGTCCAGATTATGAAGTGTTGGACAATAGAGCTGATTAACCGCCTGGCAACACGTTTTCTGTTTTTAATATTGCAGAGTGAAATCGTGCTCAATACAGATATTCCTAATTCAAGCAACTATCTGATATGCCTAACTCAAGCAATTATCTGAGGTATCTTTCACGATAGTTTTTGTCTCAGCTGGCATGCGCCCGGCCACGTTTCAGCATTTTCACTCAGAGTGCATGTACCGCTTACTGTTATTGGATATCGCGATTGGTACTGTTCTTAGAGTTGGACAAGCCGCCAATATGACTTGGCAACCAAAAAATAAAGCTCTTGAGCTACATTGAAGCAGTGGTTAACGCTTTTTCAGCATAAAGCTGCTAACCACAAAAAGGAGATCGCAAATTATGGCGCGGTAAGTGTAAGCTTCTCAAGAGTTTCAGGAAAACAGTGGGTGAGCTATGCAGGTGTTTGAGAGTTAAGAGGTCTAGGCATGCAACAGATTAGACAACAGATGAATCGCTCGATTCGTGAATCTGGGCTTTTAGCGATCGGTGCATTCACAGCTTGTGTGGCGCTCTCGGTGTTTGCTTCAACCAGAGTAAAGCCCACCTACACAGCCGATGCCAAACTGCTCTTTACTAAAGTCGATACGGCCTCTGCCCTAAGTGACATCGCCGGGATTGGTCGCGATCGCTTAGAGTCACTGCTAATTGATCAAACGCCGTTGACGACACAGATGCAGGTCATTCGCTCACGTCCGATTCTACAAGAAACGATTGAAACCCTAGGGCTTAGAAATGATGATGGTAAGCCGCTCACTACTAGGGTTTTGCGTCAAAACCTTGACGTCGGTATTGTCAGTGGCACTGACGTCCTAAGCATCAATTATGTTAGTGAAGATCCTGACACCTCTGCTGCGGTCGTAAACACGATCATTGAACGATATAGAGATTACTCGATCACCCAAAATCGAGCCGAGGCCAGCGAAGCAAAAGACTTCTTACTGGCTCAACTACCGCAGTCAGAACTCGCTGTCCGACAGGCGGAAACAGGGCTGCGAGACTTTTTAGAACAGAACAACATCGGCGTTCTAGAGGATGAAGCCGTTTCGTTGGTGCAACAAATTGAGCGGATAGCCGGAGAAGCTGCAACCGTGGAGTCAACCCTAGAAGGGACTCGTGCCCAAGCCGACGCGATTCAAGGCCGGTTGGGTCTTAATGCTGAACAAGCTTTTGTTATCGGTAATATTCGACAAAACCAAGGCGTGCAACAGGCTATCTTAGAGCTGCAAACGGTGGAGCGAGAACTGGCCACTCAACAAGCGAAGTTCAAACCAGATAGCCCAGTAATAAGACAGCTAGAGGATAGAAGAGTTTCCCTACAAGGTTTTTTACAAGAGCAATTGGCTCTTGTCGGGGGGGCGCCCAATATGTCTTTGAGCCAGCTCCAGGGAACGGGTCCAGCAAAAGATGATATCGCTTTGCTACTGATCCAAGACTTTCTAAATACGGAAATCACTTATGTTGGTTTGCAACAGCAGCTTGAAACCCTGAGAGGCTATCAAGAAACCTATCAACAGCGACTCTCCAGCATTCCCTCACTGAGTGCCCAAAAGCGGGCCCTTGAGAGACGTGTAACTGTTGCCGAAGATACTTACAGTGCCCTCCTTACCCGTATTCAGGAATTGCAGGTGCAAGAAAATGAGGCCACTTATAACACTACAGTTATTGAACCGGCTACCCCACCGACCAGAGCCGACAATGATACCAATATGAAATACATCGCTGTGGGGGTGTTTGCTGGAACATTAGTCGGGTTAGCAATAATAATTGCCAACCAGGTGCTCTCTTCACCATTGCTACATAAGACCGCCAAGGAGAGAGAATTTGCCGAGACCTCACACTGATTAGCAGCGTGCTCTTTTGATTCTGCTGCTGGAGCCTTAAAAATGACATCTAAATGCTAAGTCGTTAATCGGCTTACTAAATACCCAGTCAGGCTCGCTTAAAAGCCTTTCATTATGTCCCAGAGTAGCCTGAAAGAATAAAAGGCTCTCATCCCGTATCCGATTTAATTGAACCTAAGCAAGCATGCTTCTAGTATTCGATGATAGAGATCGCCCCAGCATTTCAGTCTCTAGAGTCCCGGCACTACGGAAAAACGTGCAAACTCATACGGCTCGATACTAGGTGATTAAAGCCATTTACCTTCTGGTTTAACTGTTTATATGATGATGCCAAAGTCTTTATTGATTTGTTTATTTCAAGGTTAATTAGGAGCGTTAAAGAATCAGAAGTGATTGGCAAATACTGTGACAAGTCATCACTTTGATGAATCTGAGAAATTCAAAATAATCTTTAGAAAATGTTTATTCAAAATTTTATAATTTCTACTCAAGCTCTTACAAAGCCAATTTTTGACTTTGTGAAAACAGCCTTTTTTGCCAAACTTGAAAAGGCCTTTGTTCTCATATTTTTAATCTTATATTCACAGGCAATAACGATCTTAGTTCTCACTGGTGCCGCTTCAGAGGGGGACGGCAATATTCATTGGAATCTCAGCATCCTGACCGTTTTTTGGTTTCTCAATTACTTATTAACCCTGATCCTATTTATTTTAAAGTGGAGAGTTGTAAGAGACAAGCTTATTTCAGTTATTTGCCACAATTATTTTTTGTGGGTGTTCTTGATGTATGCTCTGCTATCCGTTAATTGGTCTGAGAAACCAGATGAAACTCTGAAAGGAGCTATTGCTCTAATCGGAACCGTAATGTTTGGTGTTTATATCGTTTGTCGGTATAGCTTCAAAGAGCAAATCAATATAATCGTATCGTTTTTCAGCATTATACTCGTCATGAGTATATTGTTCATATTTATTCCAGGCTATGGCATTCAAGGGGCTAAGCATGCGGGGGCTATCAGAGGTGTTTTTAACCATAAAAACATTTTTGGTCAAATAATCACCTTGAGTACAGCAACATTTCTGCTTTATTCAAAAACAAATTTTTGTCCTGATAAGAGGCTTGCCTACCTAGGATTTACAGCTAGCTTTATTTTAGTTATTGCTTCTAGATCTTCATCTTCACTGCTTTATACTGTACTTCTTATTGCCTTGATTCATGCGGTTCAAGTGCTACGCTTCCGCGGGCAATTATTTATATGGTGTCTCGGCACTTTTGCCGGCTCTTATTTCTTTATTGCCACCTGGCGTCAGACAGTCGTTAACTACGTGTTAA
The DNA here is from genome assembly GCA_039185935.1 of Cyanobacteria bacterium P01_F01_bin.56. Classification (GTDB taxonomy): domain Bacteria; phylum Cyanobacteriota; class Cyanobacteriia; order Phormidesmidales; family Phormidesmidaceae; genus Halomicronema. Next base: position 9,628 of record JBCDAJ010000099.1, read on the forward strand.
ATCTCTTAGGTAAAGACCCGACGTTAACTGGTCGAACTGATATCTGGGATGTGATTTTGAGTAAGATTCAGGAAAAGATCTGGTTTGGATATGGGTTAGATGCATTTTGGCATGGCATTTATGGTGAATCGTTTTACATCATAAATGCCGTGAGATGGGAATTACCAAGTGCACACAATGGCTTTTTAGATCTCACGCTGCATCTTGGCGTCGTTGGTCTTGGCTTGCTCATGCTGACGGTATGGATAACTTTTGTCAAAGTTTTAGCAATTCTCAAAACCAATTTTTCCTGGCCACATGTATGGCCTTTCATGTTTATTTCTTATACTTTTATGATTAACATGAGTGAAAGTTTTTTGGGTGTTCAAAATAATATTCAAACAGTTTTTCTAGCGATAGCTTGCACATCAACATCCGTCGAATTCAGCAAAATGTTTGGGGCGACACCACAACTCAAGGATTAGTTGTCGAAGAGAAGGATTAGTTGTCTAAGAGGATGTTTGAGAATTCATCTGGGCCCTGGTTTCTTCAGAGGTGATGCAATCAAACTCTTGTGTCGTCAAGAGTTCATAAGTTGAGATCACACGCTTACAGTATCCCATCGCCCTGACGGGTGTCGTTTTTTTGCTAAGCCCCCCATGAGGGCGTCCCCAGTTGTGAATCAGGCGCTGGACATCTAAGACCCGTTGCCACGCTTCCACGCGCTTAGCATCGAGATTCTGTCGCCCTCGGTAGGCACTGGCCCGTCGCCTCAAGGCCGCGTTGGGGGCCGCGTTGGGGTTGGCATGGACCTCAGATGGGGGACTGACAGCCGTAAACGGGTGCTCCGTTTACACCCATTTAATCCGACGCTGCCCTTAAGACCCCTTGATTTTCCTGGCGACTGCTAGACCGGCTCGCCAGACTTTGCGCTGGCCATCAGCCGCAGAGCTTTCTCCGGTTCTGAGCCAAACACTCGCTAAGCGCCACAAAGTCTGGCCGTAGCGGCGCTCCCCGTCTGTCAAGAACCGCACGAAGCAGGCTGGCCTGTCCCATTGCCAAGCGCTTGAGGTACTTTGTTCAAGCAGAGATTGCGGTTTCTTGCCTGCGATCGCTGCAATCCAATCGCGGCTTTGACACTCAATGAAGTGGGCTGTCCAGCCTGCTGAGTCAGCGGGGGGGAGGGTTCTCGCCCACACGAGTGTAGATTTCGTCACCTTCGACCGTGACGTCACTGCCTTCCGGGGGCGGGGGAGACCACTGCTCACGAGGGGCGGCTAGACGCCGTTCCCAAATCATGATTGTGGTGTGCGATTTGCCCAAGGAGCACCCGGTGGCCCGGACACCCAACCCCTCGGTCCGCACATTCATGGCAGCAGAGACCACCGATGCAGGCGTTCTCAGGCGAGCCATCGGCGTATGCGGGGGGTTGTTAAATCGCTTGCCGCAGTTTCGACAGCGATAGCGTTGCCGTATGGAGTTGTCTTGCCAGCGAGCTGTCCCGTTCTTGAGCGTCTTCTGGCTTTGGCAGCAAGGGCATCCTCATGGGCGAAAATCTATTGCAGCTTGAACATTCTGGCTGCCGCCCTTTACGAAACCAGTGCCAGTACAGGTACAAGCAACTGTTCATAGATTATCAAGATCGCTTGTTTTGGTGACTATTTGAGTTTTCTTCTAACTCCTAACCTCCAACAGTTGACTTCGTTTGAGTCGCGGGCTTTCTACAGCAAGGTAGCAGACCGTTCGGCCAAGAGCGATCGCTCCCCTTTGAGTAGTGTCATATGACCGCCCAGGGGATCTGCTTTGAACCGTTCTACTACGTAGGAAATCCCGTTGCTAGCCGCATCTAGATAGGGACTGTCAATTTGGTCGACATCTCCAGTCAACACAATTTTGGTGCCTTCTCCAGCCCGCGTCAAAATAGTTTTGACCTCGTGGGGCGTGAGATTTTGAGCTTCGTCAATAATCAAAAACTGTTTGGGAATGCTGCGCCCGCGAATGTAGGTCAACGGCTCAATTTGCAAGAGGCCGCGTTCCATCAGTTCTTCATGGCCGCGTCGCCAATGGGCCGGTTTATTAGTAGCATCTGTAGTACCAAAGATGAGGTCGACATTGTCATAGAGCGGCTGCATCCAGGGATTCAGCTTTTCTCCAATGTCGCCAGGCAAGTACCCGATATCGCGACCCATCGGCACAATCGGACGCGATATTAATAGGCGAGTATACCGCTGTTCATTAATGACTTGGTGTAGCCCAGCAGCGATCGCCAACAGGGTTTTGCCCGTGCCGGCTTTGCCTTCCAGCGTGACCAGGGGAATCGCCTCATTCAGCAGCAAGTCGAGGGCAAATGATTGCTCCCGATTGCGCGGGCGAATGTGCAACACCCCCTCTTTGGGCGTGCGGTTCAAGGCCTGCAGTTGGTGACCATGATGATCCGCGATCGCGATCGCCTTGTGATCGGGCTTCGTGACATCCACCAGCGTAACCGCCTGATTGGGATAAAACGTTTCAGGGAGGTCAATTTTTTTATGGGCATAAAACTGATCGATTTGATCAGGTGTGACAGAGATCTCGCGAGTCCCGCTGTAAAACTCCTCGATGTCCACCTTATCGGTTTCGTAGTCTTGGGCCACGAGGGCAAGCGCATCCGCTTTGATGCGGAGATTGGTGTCTTTGCTCACCAAAATGACCGGACATTGGCAGCGCTGTTTTAGCTCCAATCCCACTGCCAAGATGGCGTTATCCCCTTTGTCGCCTTCTAACTCGACAGGTAACGTCTCCAGCGTTTCGCGGCGCCCCAAGGCCACCTTAAGTGTGCCCCCCTCAGACATCAGGGGAATACCGTCGGTCAGATTGCCCGATTGACGCAATTCGTCAAGCAGCCGCGAAGTCCGGCGAGCGTTGCGGCCCACCATGTCGGGCTGCCTTTTGAAGCGATCGAGCTCCTCCAGCACTGTAATCGGCAACACAACATCGTTATCTTCAAACCGCAGTATCGCCTCCGGGTCATGCAGTAGGACATTGGTATCTAACAAAAAGACCTTTTTCATACAGTTGAGAATTACGACTCTAAACTTGTTCTGACTGGGATGCGGGCAGAAGGTAAGGGATCGGCTTGAAAATGCAGAAGGTAAGGGATCGGCTTGAAAATAAAGTGCCCGGACAAGACTGTGGCAGAGTGGATGGGTAGCAGGGTCGGTGGGATGTTACTTAAGCGCAACTCCCTAAGCGGGCGATCGCTGGCCTTGTCTTACACATTTTAAGGATGTGCCGAAAATTCTCCACTGGTTCACGTTAGCAGCAACATCTAGCAGCAACATCATTGGCAACCATGAGGCCTCAAGTCAATCGAGCTCACCTTTACCTACCCACCATGCTTCCACATGCTTAGGCATAGCCACCCTAACCAAGCAGGAGATTTTTCGCCCAAAAATCATCCACCTATGTGCTTTTTACCACTTAGTGAAGTTCTGATTTGATGAATTCTCGCTGTTTCCATAGCCACACAAATCCAGATAAGTTGATGTATAGCTGTCATAAAACTGACTAAAAGCATCCTTTAAGGTTAAAAATCGCTTCTGAAACTCTCTGAAAAAATCTTGTTGAAGAGATGCTGATAGCAGGCTGACCTTGCTGCTTGTTTTTGCTTGCCATCAAAATATTTAATCTAAACACTTTGTCTGGATTGAATATCTAAGATTTTTTCAGATACTGGCTAATGAATATCAATTGCCTCAAGGCTTTATTGAAACTTAAATCTAAATTGAACAGTCCATTTTACTGACGATCTGTAAATAATAGCTCCTAGTTTCATGGATGCTTTACTAATAGCTGTCAGTAGGTGGGTTGAATCTTTTGTAGAACGAGTTTATGGTGACAAGACCCTTTCGAGTGTTGGATTTCGTTCTTCAACCGCAACCTACATCATTTGCAATTTAATAACGCCTGCCTACTTAAAGCGATCGCTTTTTTGTTAACTCACTCAGATATTCATGATTCCAATATTTTATTTTTGGGGATTAATGCTGGCATCAACCCTCGGAAGACTCAAAATCCTGGGTCTTCCCGTGGGTATTGGCTATCCGATTATTCTGTTGATGAGCGTTGGTCTCTTTATCTATCACAGCAGAGCATACTATCTAGAATTCAGAAGACATCATCAAGCTGTGATAATTGCTGTCGCCTTATTAGCTTTTTCTCTTTTGTCAACCCTTCTAAGTTCTGACATCACAGTTGCACTTCGATATTATGTCAGACTATTATTTTATATATTAATATTTTTTGACTTTCTGTGCATCCTCAGTATTCAAGCTAAAGACAACAAGCAACATCACATATATCTGAAAAAATGCTTGATACCCAAACCTAAGATTCCATTTTTAGGTGCTTGGGTTGGCTTCTTATTTGTGTTGTCACTCCTAGGCATGGTCGAACTATTTTTCCCAGGTGCCTGGATTTTTACACTTAAATATCCCAGTTTTCATCCTCGTATCGGCTCAATCGTTCAAAGTCCTAACATATTTGGAACTTTAATGGTTTTAGGTGTTGTCAATGCCTTTTATATTCTAAAAATCGCCTTTGATAAGAGCGCTGTCAAGTTAATATGGCTAGTCATATCATTATTTTTGATTTCCATTGTCTTGTCAGGCAGCCGGACTGCCTTATTGCTGCTCTTACTAGCCGCTGCTGCATATGACCGAACAGGAAAGAGCCAACTTCTTAGAAGATCTAAAATCATTATCCCTGCAGTGTTCGTTATGCTATTAATTATGATTTTCAGTCGTTATCCTGAACTAGCAACTGGTAAATTTACTGAATTCTATAAGGCAGCATCGTACTTTTCGACATCTGCCACTTCAAGAATTGAAATCTGGCAAGTAGCTATTCAAGAGTTCTTAAAAGCACCGCTAGTAGGACAAGGATTGGGTATATTTCCTGAGGTTACTGGCCCAAGAGTATTGGGCTGGAATGGCTCTCATACCCACAACTTTTTCCTGGAATTTGCAGTTTCTCTGGGGTGTACAGGTATCGTTTTATCAGTGATTTTAATTTATCAAGTGCTCACTGTACTGCCTAAGCTTCCTAAAGTTTTTGCTTACTCACTGGTCATTATCTTGATGTCTCAAATCGTTGATTTCTATTTTTATGATCTGACTTTTGCCGCTTCAAGTATGTATATGTTGGCACTAGCTAATTTTCTAGCCAAAGGCTAATCATTAGATTTTGAGTATTCTAGTTTTTAGCGTTTGACCTTCTCAGAACTTACGCAATTGAACCTAGATTTGGTCTCTAAATCCCCAATCCTGAAGAATCGAATTCAACATTCTTCAGGATTGGGGATTTAGGGTTTTTGTGTAAGTCCGGTTTATCTATTCCCGTGTCAATGCTGCTCTAATCATGAGAGCAGGGTTATTTAATTGCGGCAGAAATGTATGTTGTGTTTGCAGGCATCTTTGTCGGAGGCATCGTCACGTCGTAAATCAGAATCCCGGCCTGTTGTAGAAGTTGCGTCAGTTGCTTGCGAAATTGCTCAATTGAGAAATGCGCGATCGCTTGTTCTCGCAAGTAATCTGGTTGATAAATTCGGTCATTCGGATACGTTCCTTGCAGAATATTGAGCAGTTCTTTAGCAATTGCCTCACGTTCGTGGGGCGGTACCAGGCACCCCAATCGGCCATTTAACAACGGATCAATCGCGCCATCCTGATTGCCTGCCAAGACGGGCTTGCCGCTGCTGAGGGCTTCTAAATACACAATGCCAAATCCTTCTCCGGTGCTCGGCATCGCAAACAAATCACAGAGATTGTAATAAGCAGGCAAGTCGGCATCGGGCACAAATCCCGGCAAAATGACGTTGGCTTGGAGGTCTAAGTCGACGACTAATTTCCGCAGGCGATGTCGATCCCCCCCTTTGCCGACTAAAACGTATTGAATGTCAGGAAAATACGCTTTCAGCTGAGGCAACAGGCGAATAATGTGTTCATAGCCTTTATAGAGGGCGGCTTCTCCCCCTAATCGGCAAACGGTCAAAATCACCTTTTGGTGACGCGTAAGCCCATACTGCTTCAACAGATGCGGGGGTTTTGGCGCAAGGCGGAAGCGACTCGCATCAAAGGTGTTGACTAAGATACGAATGCGGTCAGCCGGGATCGCTTGCTCTTGTATGAGCCGCTGACGGGTGTATTGACTTACTGCAGCAATGCCGTCCGCCTGCTGCAAAGCTGTTTGGAGTCGTCCTGACTCAACCTGCCAAACCTCTAAGCCATGGGCGACAACCCAATATCGAATTTTGAATAATCGTTTAGCCAGGCATAACGCTTTGGCGTAATTGGCATGGGTGGCAATGAATAGCATCTGAGGATATCGAAATGCCAGCCAGAGTAAGGTTAGCGTCATCATCAAGGTTTGCACTTGACGGGGCCACTGCCCAAAACAGTAGAAACGAATGCCCCGAATGGGAGCCTGGGAGTTAGCGATATCAATAGCGCGATCGTACTTGAGTAAGGTCGTGTATTGAGCTTCGGGCAAAAGCACCTGAAGCTGTTCTAGCAAATTGCGTGTATAAATCTGGATTCCGCCAGTGAAGCCGAAAATATTGGGGGCTACACAACAAATTTGAATCGCCATAAATCCTCCTTATTGTTCTTAGCTGAAGCCCTAGAGGCTGCAATCAATTAGATCTAGACTCTTGGCTCAGCGCTGATTTCAATCCCTAGTCCATAAAGTTGGTGCAGGCGTGCTAGAGCATTTCCCACAAGGTTTCTAGACCCGAGGTGCAGAGTTCTCCTTGGCCTGGTTGAGTCCAAGGCATGCCAATTTCGAAGGCAATTGGTACTAACCAGTACAGATATTGCAAGCCGGTTGTTGCCAATTAAAATCGCTAAATCTCATGTTCAGTCAGGTTTTCATTTCTGCAATCTGATGGCCAAGTGATATGGCTGATCGCAAATTCACCATTCGAGCGATCGCGCTAAATGATCAGCGCTTTTTGCGCCAAGACAGGTGTGTTGCGTTGAAATCCTGTAGACGGGCTGGCTAAGTGACCAACCCGTTTATGTGTGGCCCCAGCCTGGTATGGGGTTGTAGACTGACTTCCGCTCGAATTTGTGTCCGCAGGGCGATGCGAAAGCTGGCACAGTCGTTCGTCAACCACTGAGTTGGGGCTAACCAAATGTTGATAGAGCCTGAATTTAACGGCTTCAAGAGAGACGGATAGTTACGTGGGGAGATGTACCAGTGCCTGGAAAAACCGGCGACTCTGCCTATCCGCAGTCGCTCAATCGGCCGCTTGCCCCATTAATAAAAGTCGTAGGATTCCGAGCTGGGATTGTTGGGATCGGGGGCGATCGCTAACCAAAGGGGAAACTGCAAGAGAGATAGCGCCACTTTGCCTTCCGACTCATCAATAATAATCAGCGGCAGGTAATTGTTTTCCTGCAGGCGCTCGGCGCGTTGGGCCATGGGTTCGGATGACTCAAATAGCATGATGCCGCTGCGGGTCCCAAAATCTGTGCGCGATACCCCGAGGCAATCTTGAAAGCCCCGTCGCCAATCGCCCAAGCGCTCTGGACTTCTGGCGAGCACTAACACCCGCAGGCGATCGCCGTGCATGGTGTGCAGCATCGAAATTGCCGCTGAGGCCACCAACACATTTTGCAGACGGCTGTTCAGGGTTTTGACCGCCCCCCGTCCGCCTTGATTCAACATCCAGTTCGCAACGCGATCGGCATGAATGGGCTCAAAGGTGCGACGCAGTTGCCAGACCGGGCCATAGTAGTCAGGCCGCAGACGATATTGGTCGAGCAAGCTGCGAATGCGTTCGGCATCCAGCAAATAAGGCGACTTTGCAGCTGGGGCTGGCGGCGGTTCAGGGGCGGCAGGGGACGACTCGGCAGCAGCACGCTTCACCGTGGGCTCGGGGAGCGACAGCGGCAATTGTTCGGCTGAGGTGGCGAGATCTTGCAGGCTGCCGACTAGATATTCCTTAAAGCTCTGCACCCGCATGGCGAGATCTTGAGAAGCTCCCGCAAAGGAGGTTTTCATTTCGGTATTGATGCGATCGCGGCGGCGTTCTAGTTTTTCAATTTCGAGCTCTAGAGATCGCTTTTTACGTTCTAGGTCGCTCACGGCTTCTCGCACCATGCGAGCTAGGTCAGCCTCTACTCGGGCATCGGGGCGAGTGATGCGGCTCTCACCCTGGTTGGCAGCAGATAGCGGTGATTCATCAGCAGGCATAAGCAATTTCAAACAGCCAGTATGAAGACAAACAAATCTGATCGAGCATTTACGCTCAGGGACAGCAATGGTTAGCGATCGTCGGCCTGATTAGGGAGATGACTTTCTAGCTGCGATCGCAACGATGCTGGATCGAACAGTATCGGTAAAAAGTGAATACTGTTAACTTCCCGAAAATAAAACAAAACGGGTACAGGCGACCAAAAAATATCCCAGATTTCCCACTCTTCATAGGGAAAACGACGAATCCGAGTCTCGCCGCGATAAATATCGAGATCGGTTTCGGTAAAAACCAATCGCAAAGTCGCTGTTTGATACAGCAAAAACAGCCCAAACAGGGCCACGATACCACCGCCAATCGCCGGCCTGACCCCCAGCATCTGCCACAGCAGTGCTCCTAAGCCCAGCCCGGCCACAATCAAGATGATGGGGATGTTGTAACTCGGTTGTAAGGTAGTCTTGCCCGTCGCTGAGGAAACAGTCACAGTGTCTTAAGCCCTTGTCGGATCAGAAATTTGTGCCACTCTTGACGCCAAAATTGACGGCAATTGTCTTTATTGTAAGGGCTCGTCTCTCATGCCCCATGCCGAAAGGACGAAATCATTGACCATGCCCTCTTGTCAAAACTCCGACCTGATACACACCAGTTATTAGTGAGGATGGGTCAGCGGTCTAGCCCCTTTTCATATGTGACTGGAAGGCTCAAAGGGGGCAATATAGACTCTTGTGGTTCATGCAAGAGGTGTGATTTAGCAGCGTAAAAACGCTTGGGGGCTTAAGCATTGCCCAAGACAGCGCTGCCTGTGCCCTGAAACATCAGCCAAGACAAAAAGAAGTTGCTGATAAAAATCGCCAGCAATGCAGTTACCACCGCTGTCGTGGTTGACTGTCCCACGCCTTTGGCACCACCGGTAGTCGTCAGGCCCCAACTGGAGCCAATTACCGCGATCAAAATGCCAAAGACAAACGCCTTGATCATGGCTGACACTAAATCCCAGGGCGACAGAAACGTTTGGGCCGAATCGATAAAAACCTTTTGAGCGATGCTATAGAGGTTGGTTGCAATCAACAGGCCGCCACTCATACCGGTGATAAAAGACAACAGCGTCAAAATCGGTAACATCAGCGCACAAGCGACCACTCGGGGAATCACCAAGTAATCGATTGGATCAGTTTTCAAAATTTGCAGCGCATCAATCTGTTCAGTCACTCTCATCGTGCCGATTTCGGCGGCGAAGGCTGACCCGACGCGCCCAGCTAGCACCACCGCCGTCAGCACGGGGGCTAATTCTCGCGCCAGAGTCAATGCCAACACTCCACCAACGGCTGTACCGGCACCAAAGTTGATGAACTCACGAGTCACCTGAATGGTAAATACCATGCCGACAAAGCTAGCGGTTAGCAACGCAATCAGCAAAGACTCTGGCCCCACAGCAACCATTTGCTCGACCGTATTCCGTCGGTGAATCGGCCGGGAGATTAGATGAATGACCACCTGCCCTGCTAGCATCACCGCAGCAAAGGAGCGGCGACTCCATTTTGTAAGGCCGGAAAACTCGATGGCTTGAGCCAAGAAAGTACCTCTCTGCAGCGATCGCCCCAGTTAGCAACATCGTGACTCAACCCACAATGTCTGCTCACTAAGGTCAACGCCATTATATAGAAATGCTCTCAGGGAAACAGCCTTAGAGGTGGCTGATTAATCAAGGCGATGAAGAGATATCGTCAAAACGATAGCCAAAGTCGTCATACAAAAACAGGCAGGGGCAATCAAAGCCTACTCTGCCCGTGAAAATTCTAGAATAAATCGCGGTGTTGCTAACGCCTTTTGATGTCTTTGGCCATGTTGCGGAACATATCCATGCTGGTATCAGTATTCGCTTCGCGTCTCTGAAACTGAGGGGTTTCGGCCTTGGGCGAAGAAGAAGAAGAAGAAGAGGAAGAAAAAGAAGAGGAAGAAGTCTGCTCAGTTTTTGGCTGCGCTGGCAACCCTCTTTCATCTAGCTCGCGCATGTCTGTGGCGGAAATTTGACGGACTGATTCGAGTTCTTCAGTTTGACCTTTCTTCCGAGCAAAAGTGCGCTTGACGACCTTAGACGAACGCATGTAATCAATGTCGCCAAAAGTCTTAGCATCATCTTCGCTGAGAAAGTACGCCCCCGTTTGGCGAGGCTGAGAAGCGGAGGGCTGCTTGTCTTTTCTACCGAACAAACCACGAATGAAGCCTGTCATGAAGTTTTCCTGAGTGTATAAGCGTCTCTTTAATTTATCGTAACGTTAAATATTAATTTATGACCGAGTTTCTAAGAAATCTGCTATCGCGCTCTTCTGCTTTGCGTAGACCTTGACCGATTGCGGCCTGAGTTTTGCCTAATCCTGCTGGAGTTTGCAGCGAATGAGGGCACCTTGAACTCAGATTTACCGATTGTTGGCGATGAGCCCGAGGTCAAAACCATGATGGAATGCTTGTTTTGTCTCTTCTTTGAGCTCCGGGCAAATTGGGCTTGGCACTTGCTGACTACCCCCGACACGTTTGGCAGCATTGCCTACGAATATGAGAAAAATTCTTATCCGCGCGCGTTGGCTGATGTGTGGGCCGACAATGAGCAGGCGGCGGCGGCGATCGCCTTTCTTCAGCAAACCGATCCTGAAGCTAGCGAGACGTTGGGCATCGATTTATACTCTGGCTTTGTTTTGAAAGGGCAGATGCGCAAATACTTTGCTTTTGGGGAGTATTTGGATGCCGATTATCGCGATCGCATGTATCAGGCCATGGCTGCCTTGACCGCAACCGATCCATTAGAACGACAAGCCGAATCGCCTCGTAAGTTTTGGTCTGAGTCACGCGATGACTGCACAACCTTAGTCGACTGCCGCAACACCGACAATTTGAGAGCCATGCGAGAGACGTCGGTCTACCTGATGGCCGAGGAGACGGGCAACGAAGCGACGCGTCAACTTTATCAAGCCCGTTTGGAACGCTACACCACCGCCCTGTTGGAAATTGGCATGGGTGAATGGGACAGCCCAATTTATCACGGACACACCACAGCTGCTTACCTCAACCTCTACGATTTTGCGGCCGATCCAGAGGTGCAAGACATGGCTGAATCGGCTCTGGACTGGCTATTTTTCACGGCAGCGCTGAAATACTGGCGCGGAGACTGGACCTCACCGGCTAAACGCATTGAGGGGTCAGCGGCCGCTGATTTTTTCTGGCTCTATTTTGGCGGTGGTCCCACGCCAGAAACCTTAGAAAACAACTGGATTTATGCCCTGACCAGCGGCTATCAGCCCCCCGATGAGATTGCGCTTTTGGCCCGTCGCGCCTTGCCGCTACCGGTGGAGGTTAGACGCACGCATCCTCATTATGAAAATTGGCAGCCTGGACTGTATGGTCCTGCGTTTTATGAAACGCTGTACTTGGCTCACACCTATCAACTGGGTAGCCTGGCCCAAGGCACCGCCGGTGACTGGCGTGGCTTTGGCCTAGCGATCGCCACTCCCGACGGCACTGATGAGTTACGCATTGAGTCGGCCTCACCTCATCACATTGCTCAGTATGAAAATCTGTTGATTTGGCAGCAGGGCACTGATGAGACCACAACAGTGTCGTTACCCGCCGGGAAATTTTACGAAGACGGAGCCATCACGTTTGTCGAAACCGACCAAACCTGGATAGCGCTCCAATTCTTCGAGACCGGATTAGTCTTAGAAGTCGGCGAACAACAAACACACGGCAGCTTCGAGACATTTCGTCAGCAGGTCAAGCAGCGATCGCGACTCACCCATTCGCCCGATCGCATCACCTATCAAGGCTCGCAGGGCAAAACAGTTGCTCTCAGCGCTTCAGGCAATGACTTGCCACTGATCTGGCGAGATGGCCAATTACACGACTGGTCACGGCACACCGACACCGGCACTTTGCGGGCAAAATTAGCAGCCAGCCTAGCTAGGCGCTTTTGATCACTAGGCCGCAAAACAGTCGGCAAAAGTCCACCTCGGTATTCGACCCATGGCTCTTGATGCCGAGATGATAGGCTGCGATCGCACTCACTTTCTAAAGAGTACGTAACCGATGGGCATGCCCTGCCAAGTCAACAGCATCCTTAAACTCAAGCCCGCCCAGGGCTATCCCGACTCGCTCGAATTGGGTCGCCAACACCCAGCACAAAAGGACGGCTATCGCCTCTTTCCTCTCGATGTGCCCATTTGTCTGGTGGATGAAAACTGGCAGGTCCATGCTGACATTGTGATCGAGAAACTTATCTGGGAGCAGCAAAACACCCATCTCCAGTTCAAGATTACCCGCATCTACGATGCCCCGTTTGCGATGAAATAAATGGCTCGGCGATGTTCTAGCCCTGTGGTTAGGGAGTTGCGCTTAAATCACATCCCACCGACCCTGCTACCCATCCACCCTGCCACAGTCTTGTCCGGGTAATTTATTTTCAAGCCGATCCCTTATTTCTAAACTCTAAATTCAGCACTTTGCCATAGCTGGTGTTGAGGATGCAAACTCCAGCAAGGAGAGCCACAGGCCAAGCCCACGACTTCTGACTGCATCCGGGTTTTCAAGAACGATAGATTTGTGAGCTATGGCTCACGGCACGGAGGTAAGGCAATTTGGTAGGTTTAAGACAGTGAATTGTTGAGGAATCGGGGTTACATGAAAGTGGCAATTACTGGGGGCACCGGTTTTGTCGGCAGCGGCCTCGTCAAAGCCCTGCAAGCAGCCGGCCACACCGTGCTCGTACTCACTCGCGATGTTGCTAAAGCGCGCAAAATTTTTCCAACCACCGCCTTTCCTAACGTGACGCCTGTCGCTTATACGCCCGCAGCCTCTGGCGCTTGGCAAGCTACGATCGCTGGCTGTGATGGTGTTGTCAACCTGGCCGGTGCGCCGATTTCAGAACGATGGACGGCGGCCCACAAGCGCGCCATGATGGCGAGCCGTCAGGTGGGTACTGAAAAGTTGGTGGAGGCGATCGCCCAAGCTGACATCAAACCCAAAGTGTTGGTCAGTGCCTCGGCGATCGGTTACTACGGCACCAGCGAAACCGCTACTTTTGACGAAACGAGCGCTCCCATCGCGAACGACTTTTTGTCGCAAATCTGTCAAGCGTGGGAAACTGCAGCCCTTAAAGTAAAAGACCTGGACGGAGTGCGGCTGGTGATTCCCCGTATTGGCATTGTGCTGGGAGACGGGGGGGCTCTGGAACGCATGCTGACCCCGTTTCGCCTCTTTGCGGGTGGTCCCATTGGCAGCGGCAAGCAGTGGTTTTCTTGGGTGCATCGGGACGACTTAGTCGCGATCTTGATGCGGGCACTCACGGACGAGTCGATGAGCGGCGTTTATAACGCGACGGCCCCCCAGCCCGTACGAATGGGCCAGGCTTGTGAAGCACTTGGCCAAGCTCTGAATCGCCCCTCTTGGCTACCGGTGCCCGACTTTGTCATTGAGGCCCTGCTAGGCGATGGAGCCATCGTCGTATTAGAAGGCCAGCAGGTATTGCCCAAGCATTTGCAAGCGGCGGGCTTTGAATATCAATATTCGACCGTCGGGCAAGCCATGAAAGCCGTTGTCGAAGCGCTCTAGCGACACAGGGACTTATGACGCTGCTGCTCATTGCGCCCGATCGCGATCTCAGTCCTTGGGCGATCGCCCTCCAAGCCTGTGATCCTGAGTTGGATGTACAAATCTGGCCCCAGATAGTTCACACTGCGGACGCTACGTTTGCTCTGTGTTGGCGACAGCAGGCAAATATCTGGTCACAATTCCCCAATCTGCGCGGCATCTCTTCTCTCGGTGCCGGGGTCGATCACTTATTACAAGATCCTACTCTGCCGGCCAATATTCCCATCGTTCGATTGGTTGACCCGCTACTGGCCCAGTCAATGTTTGAGTATATTTGTGCCGCCGTCATGGGGGTTTTGCGCGATTTCGACAGGTATCAAGCTCAGCAATCAGCCGCTTGCTGGCATCCGCAAAACCTGACCCTCAGCCAACATTGCACGGTTGGCATGATGGGGTTGGGGCAGTTGGGTGCCTACACCGCAGAGCGCCTGACCCAAATCGGGTTTAACGTAGTTGGTTGGTCGCGATCGCCAAAACAACTGACCGGGATTGCCACTTATGCGGGGAACGCCCAACTGCCAGAGTTTCTACAGAGAGCGAATATCTTGGTTTGTTTGTTGCCATTAACCGAGCAGACCCGCAACATTCTGAACTCCGCTCTCTTTGAGCAGTTGCCTCGCCAGGCATACTTGATTAATGTGGCTCGCGGTAAGCACTTAGTTGAGGCTGACTTGCTGGCGGCTATTGATGCCGGACAGATTCGAGGCGCTTGCTTAGATGTCTTTCGGCAAGAACCTCTGCCGCCCGACCATCCCTTTTGGCGGCATCCGCAAATTCGGGTGACGCCCCACTGCTCTAGCATCACTAATCCGGAGTCCGCCGCCCCGCAAATTGTGGAAAATTATCGGCGATCGCAAGCCGGGCAACCGTTGCTCAACCAGGTGTCAAGATCACGCGGCTATTGACCTTCAACCTGCCGTTCGCCCTCACTGAGTAGCGGTCTTTCGGGGTCGGTCAATGGCTCGGGGCAGAGGCGATAAACGGCATCAAAGCCCTCGCTCGAATGAGGCGGTGCTCCGCTCAACTGACGTGCCATCGCTTGAATCACCGCCGTCGGCACCTGTCGCGATCGCTTTTGATTGCGCTGCAGACACTCTGTTAAAGGCACATCTAACCAAATCGCGATGACTCTAGTGAATCCGATGGCCTGCGCAGTTTTGATCACCTGGCGACGCCCTCGCCGCTGCACATTGGTTGCATCATAGAGCGCCCCTGATAATTGCCCCTGCTGAGTCTGCTGAATGGCACTTTGCCACTCTTGGCGCACCTGCTGCCAGACTTTGGCCCACGGGCCTTGGGTGGCTTCGCTGCCAAATAATTGTTGGCGGATCTGGTCGGTGGAAATATAGGCGATCGCGGGGCCGGTCTGCCGAAAATGCTCTGCCCAAGTGGATTTGCCGCTGCCGGGTAAGCCGATGAGTAGCCAAAGGGGGATGTCTGAGGGGAGCAGGGGGTGAGGGTGCAAGGGGGTGAGGGGGTGAGGGTGAGGGGATGAGGATGAGGGGGTGAGGGTGAGGGTGAGGGGGGGGGCACCGTCCAATTACGAACTCGGTGGTAGAAGTTACCTTACTGTTTCAATTCCTAGCGTCCCTGGCGCTAATGCTCCCTCGCTCTAGAGAACGGTTTGTAAATTTACGCCGCATGATACTAGTACCGCATGGCAGAAATGGCGTTACCCTTTAGAACCCTCTCTGAGATTCCGATGATGCCCCGTCTTTCTGCTCCAGCGATTACTTTGAGCGAGTCAGAACAGGATGAGCTAGAGTCCCTAGCGAAGCGCCCCAGCA
>JBCDAJ010000100.1:0-24676 GCA_039185935.1 Cyanobacteria bacterium P01_F01_bin.56
AGCCGTTCTGAGTGGCATTTATATGCAAGGCAAATTCGCTGAAAGTCCCATTCTCTCGTCAACAAACCTTGCACTTCATCTGTCATTTGTTGGCTGAAATGACTGAATATCAACGAATCTGACTTTTTCAGTAAGCCCTACCTAAGAAAACATCAAGGCTAAACTGCATTTGGCGAGACTCAGTGTCTGTCGTCGCAATCCGCCATAAAAAACAGGATGCGATCGCTCACATCCTGGCTACCTAATGTTCAACGTTGTCAGCGAGCCTATTGCAGGTGATGGAACCTAACCAAACCGGCCTGAAACGTAGTCCCGCGTGTACTTCTCTTTAGGATTGCCAAAGATGACCTCGGTGTCGTCATATTCCACTAGATAGCCGACCTTACCCCCCGCATCTGTGGCCTCAGCGTTAAAGAAAGCGGTGCGATCAGAGACTCGAGAAGCCTGCTGCATGTTGTGAGTCACAATCACAATAGTGAATTTTTCCTTGAGCTGTGCCATCAACTCCTCAATCTTTAAAGTAGAAATAGGGTCCAAAGCAGAGCAGGGTTCATCCATTAAAATCACTTCGGGCGCGATCGCGATCGCCCGAGCAATGCAAAGTCGCTGCTGTTGCCCACCAGACAACGAAAGCCCGCTCGCTTTGAGCTTATCCTTTACCTCGTCCCAAATGGCGGCCCCCCGCAGAGAGCGCTCCACCAGCTCATCCATATTGCCTTGATAACCATTGATGCGGGCACCCCAGGCAATATTTTCATAAATTGACTTAGGAAATGGATTTGGTTTCTGGAACACCATGCCAATGCGGC
This sequence comes from Cyanobacteria bacterium P01_F01_bin.56, assembly GCA_039185935.1. GTDB lineage: Bacteria > Cyanobacteriota > Cyanobacteriia > Phormidesmidales > Phormidesmidaceae > Halomicronema. The sequence continues at coordinate 810 of JBCDAJ010000100.1, forward strand.
GGCGCAACTCTACCGGATCAAATCTTTTAGCTACCTCACCAGTCGGATAAATGTTTTGCCCCTCAAACATGATGTTGCCCTCAACCCGCGCGCTGGCAATGAGGTCATTCATTCGGTTTAAGCAGCGCAGCACCGTGCTCTTACCGCATCCCGAAGGACCAATAAAAGCCGCAATCTGATGGCGGGGGATGTCTAAATAGACGTCGCGAATCGCTAAGTTAGAGCCGTAGTAGACATTGAGCTTCTCAACGGTAATGGCGGCGTTAGTGACAGTAGGAGATAAGGTGTCTGGCATAGCTAGCACGCGAACAACAGCACGAGATTACAATACCTTTGCCCGTATCTATTTAGCGTGCCGTAGAATCCCCCGCTGTCGCCGCCCCCTTCAAAAGAGGGCTAGTACCTCAGAGGTTTGGAAGTCACCCTAATGACAAAGGCCGTTAGGAGATCTCCGAGAAAGAATTTACCCCTTGTAGGTTGGTGTTGAGAAACGAGACCCAACATTACCCAATCCTTGATTCTGTTGGGTTTTGCTAGCGCGGCTACCCAACCTACCCGAGGCTATTTTCTTTTTACAAAGATTTCCTTAGCCCCAGCGAACCAGAGATAATCGAAGGCACCCCGCTAGGTTGCTGATATTGATCTCGACGAAACGAGAAAACCAGTTGTCGTCAGAAAACTCTTCTAGATAGAGTTGAATCCGATTTTGGCCCCTAGATCCCCAAACCTGGGGAAATCGGACTCAACATCCCCCAGATTTGTGGGACTGAGGGGGCTTTGGCGTAAGTTTTAGAACTGTTTTAGCGCAACAGGGCCGTTGACAGTCCCCTTTGCGATGTTTGCAAATCGTTTAGGCTAAAGAAGCAACGATCGCACTTCAATATTTGTATGTACGCAGTTATTTACGATGGCACCTGCAACCTCTGCGTTACCCTCGTGCGCCTATTAGAGCAGTTAGACCAGGGCGCTCAGTTTCGCTATGTGCCGATGCAGGATGAAAACACCTTGGGCCAATGGCGTATCACTCCTGCGGATTGTCAACAGGGCATGATTTTGCTCAATCCTGAGCAGCCTCAAGTCCGTTGGCAAGGCAGCGACGCCGCTGAAGAAATTGGTCGCTTGTTACCGATGGGTGATCTATTTGTTCAAATGTACCGATCACTGCCCGGAGCTAAAGCAGCCGGAGATAGCTTTTACCGATTTATTCGTGACCATCGCTACACTCTTTTTGGCGGTCGGGATGACCTGTATAAATCGGCTTATCAGGTTTGCGACAGCGATCACTGCTCACCAGGTTAAGCTCTCTAAAAAGGCCATAAAAAAGCGGAAACTACCGTTTCCGCTGGCATGAGTGTGTTGAGTTAGTGAACCATCGGGAGAAATGATGGTGCCCTATCGCACCGATGCATCAATCTTCATAGACGCGGCATTCAGGCGCATCAGGGTTGGTAGCACAATACGCCTCAAAAGCCGTTGGCGTCGTTTGCCGACGTCGGTGTAAGGCAACCTGCAACTCTTCAACGGTTTCCCAAGCGATCGCGACTTCGATGTCAGCCGTACCGCGCATTTCCGTCAGTCGGCGAGCATGCTCTAAAGCCGCTTGCAAACGCGTCTCAAGAGAAGGCTCCGACAGCACTTTGGGAGTCGCTGCCGAGGTCATTTTAGGAGCAGAGATGGGAGTGGTGTAAGCCATAGTTATCAAGAGTGATACTTACTTATCAAGGTTAGATCTAGCTTAGCTATAGAAACAGCCAATCTCTATACATGTTGAATATAAGTTTCTTCTATTATTTGTGAGGTTTTTTCACGAGTTGTCAGGAACTGTTGCCTTGAGTAAAGTTAGATGAGGCGTACTGACAACGTCTTAATAGCCGATTCGTGTCAGCATAAGCTGACTAATGGCATTACACTGAGCATATATACACATCTAAAGATTTCTGTAGAATCCCCATGGCAGGTAGCGAGACTCCCAACACGCAAATTCAGGGCACCCTTTCAGAACGTGAGTTACAAATTGTTGAGCTTGTTGCTGCCGGTCTGACCAACCTAGAAATCTCGAATGAATTGGAGATTAGCAAGCGCACAGTTGATAACCACATCAGCAATATTTTGACCAAGACGGCGACTGGTAATCGAGTCGCGCTAGTCCGCTGGGCTTTGCGCTGGGGCAAGGTCTGTATCAATGATGTGAATTGCTGTACGCTGCCCAATATGGAACAAAACGGGTCAAATGGGTCAGCAGATTGAGGGTATGGCAGATTCGATCGAACACGACGAGGCGGTGACTCAAACCAAAAGCCAGACAGCATCAACGGCACCTGCGCCCCCTCAGCAGGTGGAATATCGATTGCATAGTCCTGGGCTACCACTAGCGGTTTATCGTGAGGTAGCGGCTCATCTCCGGCAGATTGAGGGCGTCAACACCGGGTTACTGCCCCAGACGTCAAAGGAGTTTGACTATTTACAAAGCCAGGTAGGTGGCGTTTGGATTCGGTATGACGCTGACGCAGCTGAGCAGTGCCAGCCTCAAGTAGAAGCGATCTTGACTTACTATGGCGATCGCTACGGCCAATGGGAGACGCTGAGCAAATAGCGCGTCAATAGCGGTTCAATTCAACGGGCTAGTACATTTTCTCACGGCCCACTAGTCGCCGTTGAGCCTTAGCAAACCTAGCTACGGCCAGTAACGGAGCTTTTCTAAGCTTCCACAAGAGACTTCACCACAGACAGTAGGGGTTATGACAACCATCCAAGCGTTACGGGGTACCCGAGATATCTTGCCAGATGAAACACCACTCTGGCAGTGGGTTGAGGCGACTGCGCGTGATTTGCTGCAGCGAGCAGCCTATCGAGAAATTCGCCCGCCGATGATCGAGCAAACTAATTTGTTTGAGCGGGGTATTGGTGAAGCCACAGACGTCGTCGGCAAAGAGATGTACACCTTTGAAGACCGCGGGGGACGTTCCATCACGATCCGGCCAGAAATCACGGCGGGATTGGTACGCGCGGTCAATGAACACAAGCTGACGGCCCAAGGCAGTGTTTTACGGTTGTGGCATGTGGGTCCGGCGTTTCGCTACGAACGGCCTCAGGCGGGGCGACAACGCCAATTTCACCAACTGGATGTCGAACTGGTAGGCAGTCGCGATCCGCGGGCCGATGCCGAGGTGATTGCGGTCGCCACTACGCTATTGCAAACGCTGGGGCTAAAATCCCTCACGATGGATCTCAACTCCGTCGGCAATAGTGATGATCGACAGCGTTATCGGGATGCTCTGGTGGCATTTTTGACTCCCTTTAAAGCTGAGCTGGATGACGACTCCCAAAAGCGGCTGCAGACCAACCCCTTACGCATTCTCGATAGTAAAAACGCCAGGACTCAGGAAATTGTGCAAACAGCGCCTAATCTGCTGGATTTTTTGAGTGCCGATTCCCAAAAGCATTTTGATCAAGTGCAGCAATATCTCACCGATTTGGACATTAACTATCGCCTCAATCCGCGACTGGTGAGGGGCTTAGACTATTACACTCATACTGCTTTTGAAATTCAGTCAGCGGATCTAGGGGCTCAGGCCACGGTTTGTGGAGGAGGGCGTTACGATGGGCTGATGAGCCAATTAGGCGGCCCCGATACACCGGCGATTGGCTGGGCGATTGGTCTAGAACGATTAACGCTGTTGCTCAAGCAACTGGCCGTTGAGCCCAGTACCGCGATGGATGTCTATATCGTCTCGCGGGGGGAAGCGACAGCCGGTAAAGCCTTGCAAGTGGCTCAAGCCCTCCGTCTAGCGGGTCTAGCGGTGGAAATGGATTTGAGCGGGGCCGCGTTTAAGAAACAGTTTAAGCGGGCCGATCGCAGCGGCGCGGCGCTCTGCATTACTTTGGGCGACGCCGAAGCCGAGCAAGGCACTGTGCAGCTCAAGTGGCTCACCTCAGGTGAGCAGTCAGAAGTGAGTCAGACATCGCTGACACAAGCGACGGCTGAACTCGTGCAAAAAGTGCGTCAAGTTCAGCAAGCGACCTAATTGCACAAACATTTGCTGGATTCGATATAAGTCGATAGGATGACCGCTATACTGCGTAAACTTCGCATTTGCTAGCGCAGGACGGGCTATGGCGTATTGGGAGTTTTTGCTACAAAAAGAGGGCGATCGCGACTGGCTCCCATTGGAGACGGCCCACGTTGAAATTTCCGAAGGGCGGTATCGCATCATCGCCCATAGCAGCTATTGCCAAACGGATGTCAATATCTGTCTAAGCCGTCTGTTAGCCGAGCCGTTGCCGCCGCAGCGTAAAACCCTAAAACGCATTGGTGCCACCAATGAAAGTGGCTTGATGGTAGTCATTCCGTTTACGCACCTCACACCAGGGTTGTGGACGGTCACCTGTAGCGCCGCCCAGGATGCGGTCGAGGCCCCGTGGGAATTTGGAGTGCAGTTAGACGTACTGGCGATCGAATCTGGCATCGAATATTGGGATACAGAACTGGATGAAGCGGCGCTGGCAGAGCAGCTCATCAGCCCGTCGCCGCCCCCTGACGCTCCCCCTTGGACAGCGCCAGCAACGCCCCCGATGCCCACTGCTCAACAGCCAGCGCCTAGTGAAACCCCGAGGGAACCTTGGGCCCTGCAAACCCCGATTGCCGATTTACCGCTCCGATTGCAGCTACCTCATCAAGCTTTGGTCGCCCAAACAGCCGTGCCACTCAAGCTGCAGGGACAAGTTACGACCTTTTCGCAAGTGGAAGGCTTAGTCGGGGAAGGAACTTTATGGGTACAGTTGCGCAATCCGGAAACTGGAGCAGTCGTGCATCAATCGGCGCAGGCAATTTCTATTAGCGCTCTGCCTAGCCGATTTGATATGGTCATGTCCCTCCCAGAGGAGAGTACCACTCGTCTGCTGGTCGGGGAGTTAAGCCTGTGGACGGCCTCGGCTCCTCCGCAAGTTTTGGCGATCCAAGGGTTTACCGTCACGCTCAACCTCGATGCCTTGTTAGAGCTGGTTGCCAATCAAGCTGAGAATAGCCTGCCCACTGACTTTGAAGATCTAACGGTACCGCTGACTGATAGTGATCAGACTAGTCCGCTCGTGGCCGCGTCTGCAGCCACCACAGCAGCGGGAGAAACGCCCTCAGACCAGGAGATCAATCCTCTATCGCCGCGTTCAGTTCCTTTTCGGCTGATTTATCTGCCTTCTAGTGGCCTGACCCTCCCACCGGTCATTTATCGGCCCATTGATAAAAAAACGGTGGGTGCGCCCACCTTACCGCGGCTGACCAATCAACCGCGTCGCGATCGCGCTGCGATCACCACCAATGCTGACGCCACCCCTGAAACCCCGTCAGCCCCCCCGGCGAAGCCACTGACATTGCCCCCCATCAGTCCAGCTACCACATCAGAACCCACTGACCGACCGGCCGCGGCAGCCCCCTCCCTCGAATTACCAATCCTGAAAAATTCTGCCCCTGTCTCTGATGCTGCATCGGCTGCGGTCTCTGAGCAAGCACCTAACGATACTGGTAAATCAGCCTCTAACCCCCTGAACCCAGAAGCGTTTGAGCCTGATTTACAAGGACGATTTTGGGAGCGGTTGAGCGCCTTGGCCGAAGAAGCGCAAAAAGCCGCCGCTGACTATAAAGCTCAGCTAGAAGCTGCCGGAGTGCATGAAACCACCCCAGTGGCAGAGACCATGGGCTTGTCGGAAGGGGCCGCGATCGCGGATCCCTCCACTCGCGAATCCATCAACTATGAAGTGGTCGTTTACGATATCGATGACGAGCCTGCTGTCAGTGGTTTAGACGAAACGACCACCGCTAGCGAGCCGTTAATTGAAGTCTTGCCACCCGGCGCACCCGATTATCAAGAACTGGGTGAGATTCCCGTACCAGATTGGGTGTTTCCGCAGGGGGAGCTGATTGCCGGTGCCCCCTTGCCGATTACGGTGCATTTGCCGACCTATCCTCGACGGTTGGCCGTCAAAGTATGGGTCACCGATATTCAGACTCGCACGTTGGTTGATCGCCCTCGCTGGTTGATGAACTGGACACCCACACCCGAAGGTACTCAAACCGCCTTTTTGCAACTACAGGTACCGATGGGCAGCATTGAGGCTCGGTTTGAAGCGATTACAATTGACTTGGCAACCCAACGAGAAAGCTACAAGACCAGCATTGTGCGTCATATTGCACCGACTGACTTGCCGCCATCAGAGGCTGAGGAACTCCTCTGATAATGGCCCGTCACCGGCTGAATTCTCCTGACTTTAAGGCCATGCCTCAACATTGAGACCCAAACATTAAGAAATGCAGCGATAGATGCTAATAGATGAAGCATTTCTCACCATTTCGCAGTAGGCTAGACCTATGGGTTTGTTAGTGTAACCTCGTACCCATAAGCTTTATACGCCGTTTTGAGTGATGGGAATATAAAATTCATGGCAGCTTCTTTTTTACCGACAATTTTAGTTCCGCTTGTTGGTCTCGTTTTTCCCGCTACGGCAATGGCCTTTCTGTTTCTATATATTGAGCGTGACGAAGCGGCTGGCCTCTAACGCTGAATCATTTTCATTTTTACGTTTCCTACACCGTCATCTTCAATCTGTCGAAGATGGCGGTTTATCGTATGGTTACAAGCTAGATTTGCAGGTGAACGCATTCGTCGATGGAGTTGAGAGTATCCCCATCCTGATCGGGGTCATCACCCCCCACGAGGTAGAACGCGGAATGTGGAATGCGGAATCAGCCTGCTGGCCATGTAGTCGTTCCAGAAAATATAGTTGGCCTAATTTCATTGCCGATCGCGATGTTAAATCCCACGCTGATGATCAAAATCGCAATGGGTGGTGGCACGGTAATGCTCATCCGCAATTGAATTTTGAGCGTTGCGGCATCGAGGGATGAATCAGGTCTCTGAGACTGCGGGCAAGCTGCTTGCTCTTGGCTATTGATGGCTCATCATCGGGGGTGGGGACGATGCCATTCATCCCCAGGATCAGCGACGCCAAATTTTGCCATTAGCTGCTGATGGGCGCTAGGTGCCTGACATGGCAGCAAATCGCTGCTTTGACCAGTCACCATTATCGACCCGTACGCCGCCAAAAGTAGTGACGTGCTCGGGTGACATTAGATATACCCAAGCCAACCCCAATGGCTGTCGAGCGGGCGAAAACACTGAACGATCGCAGCGCTGATAAAGGTTGGCGGCTGCCGGTCTGATGGGATCGTAGTCTTCAAACTGGTCGATGCGAGCGATCGCCTCATCTTCAGAAAAGATGAGCAATGCTCCCGAGATCCAGCGATCGCCCGTCGTCATGGCTGGATACCCCTGCGGTAAATGAAACAGGTCTCCCTGCATACAAGCAGGACGAGTGGCGATAACAAAAGGCTCGCAATATTTTTCGTAAGCAGCTTCATGGGGCTTCAACGTGCCATAGACAAAGACTTGATACATGGAAAATTAGCTACTCACCTAAAGGATTCAACAACGAGCAACACTTTACTGCGAATCGCACATTCCGAGCGGTTGCGACCAAACCGTTTGGGCTACGCTGTAGCCAGCATTGACATTGTCGCCACGGCTCAACCTACTATGGTCCGTCCTGTTCGATTTGCCATTATTAGCGATCCCCACATTGCATTACCCCACACGATTGTCCATACTCCGCAGCGATTTCATCTGGTCGAAGTCAGCATCCCGGCGATTGAGCAAATCTTGCGATCGCTCGCAACCCAGCAACTCGATTTCCTATTACTGCCAGGCGATTTAACGCAACACGGCGAGCGAGAAAATCACGACTGGCTGGTCAATCGCCTCCAGCAATTACCGTTTCCGACGTATGTGGTACCGGGAAACCACGACATTATTGCCCGTGCCGGAAATGATCGCACCATCGGCCTGGCAGATTTTCCGCAACTATATCGCGACTTTGGATATACCGGCGATCATCCTTACTATCACCAAGAGCTACAGCCCGGCATCCATTTGATTGGGCTAAACTCTATTGCCTTTGATGAGGAGGGAGAACAGCTATTTTCCGGATTTGTCGATCGGCCACAGCTTGATTGGCTATCGACCACATTAGAGACTTTGCGTGATGATTGGGTGATGGTTGCCCTTCATCACAACGTGTTAGAACACCTGCCGGGCCAAGCTTGCCATCCCATGGGTTGCCGCTACATCACCCAAAATCGAGAGGACTTGATTAAACGTTTACAGCAAGGCCAAGTCAATCTCTTATTTACCGGACATCTGCACGTACAAGATATTGCCCAAGAGGAGAACCTGTGGGAAATTACCACGGGATCTTTGGTCAGTTATCCTCACCCTTACCGCATTTTGACCCTGACGCCGCAATCGTCTGATCGACTGGAGTTAGCAGTTGAGAGTCATCGGGTGCAGGCCGTACCCGACTGGCCCAATTTGCAAGCCACTTCTCGACAGTGGATGCGCGATCGCTCTCAAAACTTTATGGCGCGATTTCTCATGAGTCCACCATTCAATTTGCCGCCTGATAAAGCGGCGTTCTATGCACTCGATTTGCAAGACTTTTGGGCTGATATCTCCGCTGGAGATAGTCGGTTTGACTATGAGCAGTTCCCAGCTGAGATCAATCGCCTGTTTCAGAGCTTTGGGGCAGTGGACGCGGTAGGTAACTATCGGGCAATTGACAATCAGGCGACGCTACAGTTTGTTCGATAAATGGGCAATTTTTCCATTGCCTGAGGTGCTGGCTCAACTGTTGGTCGGGGCTTTTCCAGTTCAGCGATCCACCGGATCGGACTTTTATCGTCCAATACGGTGGAGACACAATCACCCAACAGCGATGGGGAGGATGGGGCGATCGCTCTCACTTCCCACGCAAAGCTCTGAAATGTGCTTTCATTTGCCCCAAATGCGCTTCAAGGCCAGTGTAAAATCTGGTAGAACCGACTCGCCAGATAACGTGCCGGGATTTGCCAAAATCTCAATCGCTTAACTAAGGCCAACTGATATCTGAGGTGTACGGGTCGCCCTTCAAACAGCAGCTATGAAGGTAGAGTTTGCAGGGCCGGATGAGGCAAAAGTGAACGTGCTGACCTCAAAAAGGTGACCAAATCGAAGCCTGAAACAACTGATATATAGTCTCTTCAGGAGATGTGGCCCATTTTTACACGAATCGGTGCCATACCCCAATTAGCTCTGATGTCGCGTGAGCAAGGCTTCAACCAAGGCTTGGGCAGTGGCTAATCGCTGCGGGTCTTCAGATTGGGCGACCCAGGCGGCCAGCTCATTCAGTGAGCCGTTAACCAGGTGAGAAAAGCCCTCAGCATCCACCACATCCAACTCTCCGGCCTGCACTGCCAATTGAATTGACGCTTGCAGTAAGCCAAACCCAGTCTGGTCAATTTGCACCAGGTCATCAGCAGCCAATACCGCCGGAGCTTCGATAAACACTAAGCGTCGCAGTTCTGCCTGCTGGGCCACCTCTAAAAACGCCTGGCAGCCGACAACCAACTGCGCCCAATTGGTTTCCAGGGGCTCCACCTGGGCTTGAATGTGCGCAGTGATTTCGTCATAGGCCTCAGTAATAACTGCCTTAAACACGCCAAGCTTGTCGCCAAATTGGTGATACAGTGCGCCCCGCGTAATCCCCAGTTCACTAATAATCTCTTCGGTTCCCGTGGCGGCGTAGCCCTGGGTGGCAAATAAATGGCGGGCGCGATCGAGGATGGCGCGGCGGGTACGGCGGGTTTGTTCCGCCTTGGTCAACTTATCAGGCATGGGGATATCAAATACATACAGACAGAATGTATCTTGACATCTCGAAAAATGCCAATTAACTTTAGATACATACAGAATGTATCTTTCTTGGGCGGTTAGCCTTGGAGGTTTTATGCTCGCAACTTTGACGACCCGCAAAGCCACGATCGCGGATATTCCTTTTCTTGCCCGCATTGAGTACGAGGCATCGCTGCCCCCGATGAATCACTGCTTTTGGGATGACCTGCTGGAAGGGACTGGTACCAGTGCCCTGGCATTTACGGCAGCAATGTTGCAGGCTGAGGGCTCTAACTGGGGCAATGTGTCAGACTTTCTCGTGATTGAAGAAGACGGTAAGCCGATGGCGGCAGCGGCGGGGTACGTGCCCAGCGAGCAGGAGGATTACTGTCCTTTAAAGCTGTCGCGGCTGGAGGTGATCGCGGAAATTTTGCACTGGCCGCCATCCACGACTCAAATGTTTCGCGATCGCTACCTAGCGCTGTGGGGTGGTGACTTGAAGCCGCTGTTCCTAACACCGCAAGCGGACTGGATTATTGAAACGGTGGCGGTGCTGCCCGAAGGGCGCGGTCGGGGATTAGGTAAAAAGTTGATCAAGGCCCTGCTGGATGAGGGGCGATCGCGGGGGCACGAGTTCGCTGGCATCATGATTATTAATGGTAATGAGGCGGCTCGTCACACCTATGAATCAGCGGGTTTCAAGCCCTATCAAACCTTCCACAGAGATTACTTTTTAGCACAGGCTGGCGAAGACTTTCCCGGTATTACTAAGTTTGGCATGCGTCTAAATTAACGGTGGGAGTGGATTGATGACGGATAAAACCATCGTGGTGGCGGGGGCGAGTCGGGGCATTGGTCTGGCCGTGGCAGAGCATTTTGTGCATCAGTGCGATAGCTTGCTGGCCGTGTCTCGCACGCCTGCCCCGCTCGGGACATGGATTCAAGCTGATCTGTCCGAGTTGGCTGGAGTTGCAAAAGTAGCTCAGGCAGTAGGTGAAGCGCCGCTGGATGCTCTGCTCTACATGGGTGGCACCTGGGAAACCCATGCCTTTACTCCGCAATATCGTTTTGAAGACTGCTCGGATGAAGACATCACCCGTGTGATTGGGGTGAATTTGGTGGCTCCGATTCGACTGGTACAAGCGCTATTGCCTGCCCTGCGAAAATCCGACAATCCCAAAATTGTTTTTATGGGGTCGCTGTCGGGGCGGGATAACTTTCCGGGGCGGGAGGTGGCGAATAGTGCATCCAAGTTTGGCTTGCGGGGCGTCGTTCATGCTCTGAGGGAGGAGTTGCGGCTGCAGCGCATCGGCGTCACCATCATCAACCCCGGCAATGTCGGCACTCCTGAAGTTTTGCAAGACCTGGCAAACGACGGCTTGAACGGCGGCGAGGCCATGCCCTTATCAGATTTGTTGAACATTATCAGTTGCGTATTGTCGCTATCTCGCGCCACCTGCATCAAGGAAATTGATGTGCCCGCCATGCTGGGAACAGGGGCTTGAGGGCAATGAGTCAAATAGTTAATCGGTTAGATGATTTCAGTGGGCAGCATAATCGTACTGTATATGTAACTCCCTAACGGGTGGCATCACGCTAGATGATGTAGCCCTTAAAGACGTGTTCCTTTCGACAATTGCTATAGCCCAGGTGCTGTCAGAGATGACTCGTGCAAGAGGCATCGACTACTTCCTGATTTCCTTTACCGACTGGTTTTTTGACGGGCAATAAACCTTATCCAGATTCAGAAGTGGAGTTTTGACATCTTGGGCGACCTCACCGCCTGCGGCACCTCTCCTTCTCAAGGAGAGGCTTAGCTAGACTCTGGTTCCTCTCCTTGGCAAGGAGAGGTTAGGTGAGGTTTTCCAAAGCAAGCACAACTCCGGTTTTCAACTTGGACGTGGTTTAGCTGTCATATGAACCTGTCGGTATGGGACTGCGATCGCTCCACTAACCCATAGCAGAATGCGGAATGCGGAATGCGGAATGCGGAGTTCGGAATAAGCATACTTGCTGTGTGGTGCTTTCAGAAATGACAACTGTCCTGACCTGATTGCGGAGCGCGATGAATGCCGAACTCTGCTACACCAAGCGGCAGCATCATCCTCATGTGTAGATAGAGAAAATTCTGGCTAAGGTGTAGCTAGAAAGCTTTTTCAACCATGCTGCAAATTACCAATCGCACCGCCATTCCTGACCATGAAATTGAATTGAGCGCCGTGCGATCGTCCGGGGCGGGTGGCCAAAACGTGAATAAAGTCGCCACTGCCATTCATCTGCGGTTTGATATCAGGGCTTCGTCACTGCCAGCGGTTCATAAAGAGCGCCTGTTAAAGTTGAGCGATCACCGCATTACGAAAGACGGCATTGTGGTGATCAAAGCTCAAGAACACCGCACCCAAGAGCAAAACAAAGAAGCCGCGCTCAAGCGACTCAAGCAGCTAATTCAAGGCGTGACGTATACGCCGAAAAAACGGCAGCCGACAAAGCCCTCCAAAAGTGCCGATCGCAAGCGCATTGAACGCAAGAAAAAGCACAGCCAAAAGAAATCCCTACGCGGTAATGTCCAGCTTTAGAGTGCGTTCTAGCTAACATCCACAAGGGTCTTTGGGAAATTTGGAAAAACGGCAGCTCTTGCGGCACAAACGTTTGGGGGAAGCGCTTCGCCTTGGACTCTAGCGAGTGGGGAGAGCGCGATTAATAATGCGAATAGCACTGACGCTCTCCCCCAGCAAAGCGCAAGGTTTGCAGACGAGAACCGGCAATGGTCAACCTTCGGTCATCGCAACTTCGACGACATTTTGTGCGAAGCTCTGGTAAGCCCCCCCAATTTGTTTGGCCATCGTGTCAGGAAAGACATGAAACTGGCCTGCTTGTAACGCCTCGATAATGCCCTGAGCCACCAGAGTAGGAGATTCAGCGATTTCGCCCAGACCGGCCGTATCGGCCATGTCGGTGGCAATGGGGCCAGGATGAACACTCAACACCGTCGTACCTTGCTCACTGAGCAGGTCGCGTAAGGCTTGGGTGATGGAATAGGCCGCCGCTTTAGAGGCGGAATAAGTAGAAAAGTTGGCGAATGACTTCATCGAGGCCACCGAATTGAGCTGAGCAAAGACGCCCCCGCCATTGGCTTTGAGTACTGGAGCAAAGGCCTGAGCCATGGTGATTAGCCCATACACGTTGATATCCATCTCAAACTTGAGCGCAGCGATCGCCCCATCATTCAAGGCAGTAGACGTTTTGAGCACACCCGCATTGTTGACCACCACTTCGACATCGGTCGCTGTTTGAGCGGCGGCGATAATCGAGGCCGGGTCAGACAAATCGATCTGGATCGGCACAACTTTGTCGCCGTACTGCTCTACCAGCGGCGCGACGCTGTCGAGCTGGCGCACTGCGGCGTATACCTTGGCCACTCCGTGATTCAGAAAAGACTCGACCAGCACTTTACCAATGCCGCGATTGGCCCCGGTTACCAGAATGGTCTTGTTAACGATGTCGTAAGCCATGAGAAACCTCCAAAAATAAAATAAACATTGAACAATCGGTCTAAGTTAAGCCAAAAAAATTTAGCTGTGGCTTAACACTGAAACAGTCGCGGTCATTGCCCCGTCGAGCGTCGGGTCATCGTCCATAATGCGACTGAGCAAGGCCATGCCCTGAGCAGTGCAGAGCAGTAACCGGGCTAAATCACGGGGGTTAGCCCGGGCACTGAGTTCGCCTGCGGCTTGGGCTCGGATTAGGGTGGCGGCTAGCACGTCCTCTAGCTGCTGCAGATAGCCCCGCATGACTTTGGCGATCGCCTCATCGTCGGTATTGAAATCGGCAATATTGGTCCCCAACATGCAGCCAAAGCTACCAGAGCGGCTATTCACCCCATGCCAATCTTGCAGCAGTTGCTTCAGGTTGGTTAGGGGTGACCCCTCGGCAGACAAACGCGCCCGGACATTGCGGATGGTGATGTGGGCATAGTGCTCTAGTGCCTTGAGGAAGAGCGATCGCTTGTTGCCAAAGGTGTCATACAAGCTTTTTTTACCAATCCCCATGTGTTTCAGCAATTCCGAAAGGCTGGAGGCTTCGTAGCCATGCGCCCAAAAGACTTCCATCGCCTTTTCTAAAGCGACTTCAGTATCGAATTGCTTGCTAGGGCCACGAGTCATCTGCAATCTGCGGGGTATTCAAACGTGATACCACGGTAACACAACTTTGACCGATCGGTCAAAGTTACAGACGCATTCTCTGGCCCGACGTGGCTCAATCTCGCTACAGCCTGTCTGTAGGCACCGCCTCTATCGACAGGTAACTGTTGGTGTCAGTTTGCAATATTGAATCGGTAACGTTATGTTCTCAGTCTTTTTTTGAGGACAAAGCACTGCCGCCGATGTCCCTGCTGTCTGTTGGGTAAAGTTATCGGCGGCGGAAGCACTGGTCACATAAAGCTGCCCCCTCCGAACCAGCGAAGGGGGCTTGTTAATACGATCGCTTAGTAGCAGAGAAAGCAATTAATGAAGCCCCCAGGCAGTCTCCGTTTCTGGCGCTTCACCAAGCATTGAAGCTATGCCAGCTGCTTACAGAATCAGCGTTTCCATAATCTGGAATGACCTGAGCCAACCACACTGGTGACCGCATCCACATCTTCTTGGAAAAAATGAGATTGCCCAAAACGTAACCACAAGCACATCCCAGTTTCTTTAATGACGCTGGGATGTTTTGTATTTGAGCAAGTTTGGCAATGGCGATGGGAGATCGCGATACCGTCACGGCAAATCTAGTGCATACACAAACAGCAAGAAGCCAATTTCCAAGACGTAGCTGATAAACACACTGGGATTAAGGAGACCATCCCAGAAATAACCTTGGCGTTTTGAGACAGGGCTACGCTTAAAGGAACGGCTCCAACTGCTGTAGATGGCTGGGCTTTTTAGCTGATGCTCATTCAGTAGATGATTTTCTATTTCCGCAACACGAGGATAAAACCCGCGTTGAAAGTGTTTCCATTGGCTCTCCAGCACCCAGAAAAAGATCGGTAGCGCACATCCGAGTAGGGCGATCAGGCTCAATTTTTGCTGAAGTGCCAGCACTATGGCGGCCCCTGTGCCAGTGATGCCGAGTGATTTAATGACCCAGATTTGTTTGTTGTAGTCTTCGATCGTGTTTTGTAAGAAAAAATACTCGTCTTTCAGAAGATCAAGCTCAAATTGGTTGATACCCGTAGTTGGAAGTTGAGAAGACGGCGCTGGAGAGGAATCCGTTGATTGGCGCTCAGACATAGCAGACAGCTCTGTGGACTGAGATTAAGATAGAGCAAACTTGAACGATTGTACTGTTCTTAATTTGAGTCTTTACTGCGATCTATGGCTCGAACTTTAACCTGGCTCCATCTGTCAGACCTACATGCATGCAAGCCGAGAACGGGATGGGATGCGAAGCCTGTCACCGATAGTCTTTGCGCTGATCTAAAAAAGATGCAGGAACAGCAGGGTTTGCGCCCTGATCTGATTTTCTTTACCGGGGATGCTGCCTTTGGTCAGATTGGCAGCCAGCGAGGAGAGATGATTGCCGATCAGTTTCGCGAAGCCCATGACTTTTTAGAGACGGTGCGAAATTCATTTGCGCCTGCGATTGAGCAGCGCAATGTCTTTTTAGTACCGGGCAATCACGATGTAAATCGGGAAACAATTACAACCTTTGAAAAAGACTGGCTTGAACAGCCTCACTCGCTCGATAAGATTACGAACCTTTTGCAGAAAGCAGGAGCTGACTGGAAGCAGATTAGAAATCGGCTAAATGATTATGCACGATTCCTAGATAACTACGGATACGATCACTTGTTGACGCAACGAGAGCGCTTAATCTACGCTGACGCGCGTGAAGTTGCTGGTGTCAGAATCGGGATTGCTGGATTCAACTCAGCATGGTCATCAACAGGGGCAGGGCGATCGGAAATGGGACGGCTCTGGATGGCGGGGCGCTATCAGCTAGAGACGCTGCGACAGCAGATGCCTCCAAACGATTTTATGGTTGCCTTGATACACCATCCGCCTAACTGGTTAGTGCCTGAAGAAAATCCAGCCTTCGGACGTCAATTAGAACGAGAGTTTCCGTTTGTTTTGCATGGTCATGAGCATCAGGACTTTGTCAGACCGAATGCAGATACGGGTCAAGCTGTGATTTCAGCGGGAGCCTGCCATGAATGGTCAGAAAGCAAAAACAATGGCTATAACTTTGTGCGGCTGGACTTTAAAGCTGGAAAAGGTGAGGTCTGGCTAAGACAATACGACTCGTCAGGTGGGGGATGGGTGCCACGCTGTGTTCATGGTCGCACTGATGATTTGGGATGTTGGCCACTCAATCATCTCTCTCCTTGGATAGCTAAACTGGCGGATACATCAACTAGCAGCGAGCCACCTGGTGCGGCGGATGACTCTACGGCTGCTTCGCAAGCTGAGACAACTGATACGGCAGCATTAACGAAACCCCAGCAGCAGGCTGCGGATTATGAGACTCGATATCGTCAAGCAGTGGTGAATCGACTCGACTATATGCAGCTATTTGGTATTGACGTACCTAAAGAATCAAAGAAATATTCCCTCACAGTGGCCTATGTCTCACTGAATCTAGCGGATGAAGCTATTGAGGAAGCGGAGGTGACCGATGAGGATGAAGATGTCGAGTTGGCATCGACGTCGAAATCAGCAGAAGAGGTGTTCGAAGGCTTAGGTATTGGCACCAATCGCTTACTGATACGCGGGGCGGCAGGCTGCGGTAAAACGACGCTGCTGCGATGGGCCGCTGTACAGTCTGGGAAGGCAAGCCATCGTGGAGAGCGTCAAGACCTTAGCCCACCACCAGAGTTAAGGGAGCGGAACTGGTCCCAAGATACTGAAAACGATATCCCCATTAAAACCATTGCGGCTGCGAGTGACTGGCGCGACAAAATTCCCTTTGTGATTCGCCTGCGAGACTGTCCGAATGGTCAGTTGCCGCGTCCAGAAGACTTTCACTTGCCGTTAGCAAAATTACTCCCTGATCCGCCTGTTGGTTGGGTTTATGAGGTGCTGAAGCAGGGCCAAGCGCTGATCATGTTTGATGGGGTGGATGAAGTGCCGCCGCTGATGCGGGATGATGCCCTGCAAGATATTAGCCAACTCATCAAGACCTATCCTGACAACTACTATGTGGTGACTACGCGGCCCGACGCCGTTGAGCGGACTGAGTTTTATGCATTAGGTTTTGTGTCAGCGCGCGTAGAGCCGATGACGCCGGCAGACCGCAATACGTTTATTGAGCGGTGGCATGAGGCGATGGAGGCGCAACTACGCAGCTCAAACGAATCAACTGATTTGCGACCATCAGCAAAGCGGCTGAAGCAGCGGCTGGATGATACGCCTGCGGTGGCCAGACTGACGGTGAACCCGCTGTTGTGTGCAGTGGTGTGTGCGCTGCATCTGCAACGGCGAGAAAACCTGCCGGAAACGCCGGTCGATTTGTGTGAAAAGCTCTGTGAGATGCTGCTAGATCGGCGGGATAAAGAGCGGCTGAAGCAGGATGCGCAGAGAATCATTGACGAAGCCTACGGCAAGATCGACTTCCGTGTTCGTAAGGGGCTGCTGTCAAAGCTAGCTCATCATATGGTGCTTTCCGGCGTGTCCGCTATTTCAGAGATGGCAGCCGATGAGCAGTTGGCTGAAGCCTTGGCCAGCTATGGGCTAACTGAGGTTAAACCGGCTACCATTCGCCAGGCGTTGGTGGAGCGGAGTGGCGTACTGCAAGAGTCGAGTGAACAGCGCATTGAATTCTTGCACAATACGCTCAAAGAATTTCTAGCGGCAGAGCGGTTTGTCAACATAGGCGATGTGCAGTCACTAGCAACTCATGCAGATGACCCGGCCTGGCAGCCGGTGATCTTGTTTGTTGTGGCCTTGCCCCGAGACGGCTCTAGCTTCGCCACTGATTTGGTACGGACTATTCTTGCAAGAACACCACTCAAATCACCAGGCAAAGGCCGCTCAAAAGCCGTAAAGGCTCAAGCCGCGAAGCTGAGAGCAAAACAGTTCTTTTTCTTTCGATGTGTAACGAATGCTTACCAGCTTAATGACTTAGATATTGCTGAAGCTTTTGAACAGCTCTCGAAACAGCTCTTGCCGCCTCGAAATAAGACTGATGCAGCAGTCTTAGCGACCTGTGGTGAGGCTATCATTCCTTATCTTAAGTATCAGCCAAAATGGAGTGCCTCGGCGCGCGCTGCTTGTGCACGAACTCTTTCTTTAATCGGCGGTTCGAGAGCATTTGCATACCTTACGGCTTACTGCGCAGATAAGACTTTGACAGTTAATCGAGAAGTTATAGATGCTTTGTTGGGAGATAGACATATAGCAGATGATGTGAGTGCGCTGGCGAATCTCACTGACATCTCCGTCCTCGACCTCAGCTCTGTACCGGTAAGTGATATCAGTGCCTTGGCGACGCTCACCAATCTGCAATCGCTCGACCTCCGCTCTACACCGGTGAGTGATGTCAGTGCCTTGGCGACGCTCACCAACCTGCAATCGCTCGACCTCCGCTCTACACCAGTGAGTGATGTCAGTGCCTTGGCGACGCTCACCAACCTGCAATCGCTCGACCTCCGCTCTACACCAGTGAGTGATGTCAGTGCCTTGGCGACGCTCACCAACCTGCAATCGCTCGACCTCCGCTCTACACAAGTGAGTGATGTCAGTGCTTTGGCGACGCTCACCAACCTCTCCACACTCATACTCAGTTCAACTCGGTTAAGTGGTTTAAACTCTCTCGAAAATATCACCACGCTCGACCTCAGCTGGACCCAGGTGAATGATGTCAGTGCTTTGGCGACGCTCACCAACCTGCAATCGCTCCACCTCAGCTCTACACCGGTGAGTGATGTCAGTGCCTTGGCGACGCTCACCAACCTGCAATCGCTCCACCTCAGCTCTACACCAGTGAGTGATGTCAGTGCCTTAGCCAATCTCACCAACCTGCAATCGCTCCACCTCAGCTCTACACCAGTGAGTGATGTCAGTGCCTTGGCGACGCTCACCAACCTGCAATCGCTCCACCTCAGCTATTCAAAAGTGAGTGATGTCAGTGCCTTAGCCAATCTCACCAACCTCCAATCGCTCGACCTCAGCTTTACCCAGGTGAGTGATGTCAGTGCCTTGGCCAGTCTCACCAACCTGCAATCGCTCAACCTCTGGCATACCCAGGTGAGTGATGTCAGTGCCTTAGAGAATCTTTCTAACTGCAGAATCTATCGTTGACTGGCAGACCAAGACCGTTTTCCCAGATTCTTGGAAAAGGCCAAAACGTTTCCTTCAGCAAATCAATACATACGCTGCACAAGCCAACTCTCCGTAGGGAGCTTTGTTAATGAGATCGCTAAGGGTTAATGACGGTCAGGTTGTGCCTTTACAATCCAGCAGTTGGGTTACCAGGGCTTGCCATTCCTCGGCTTCCACCACTCCAGTCGCGACGACCAATTTTTCGAGGGCAGCCAGCCAGCATTGGTAATAGTCCCACTCGGGGTCATCTAGCTCATGGGTGGCTTCCCACTCGGCGATGGTGGCAATCAGCGTTTGGCGAAAGTCTTCCCATTCAAAATAGCCTTGCTTGGAAAGGGCGATCGCGACCCCAAAGGCCAGCTTTTCCCACTCGCGATCGAACTGCAGGTGGCCGTCCTGACGCGGGGGGGCCTCTTCGGGAGAACCCATCAAACTTGTAGCGGCAAAGTGTTCAAATTTAGTAAACATATACAGCTATGGAGAGAGGATTTAGCAACAGCGTGAAACCAGCAAACGGTAAGCCCAGCCCTTAAGCCTTGACGGTGGCCACACCCATCATGGCTTCTGGAGTCAGCAAAGCGGTCAGTTCCTCTTCGCTCATGCCTTCAGTGCCCTCAGGCCGCATGGGCAGTACCCACCAGCGAATCTGACCACTGGTATCCCACAGGCGGATCTCAACCGAGTCGTCGAGCTCGACCCCAAACTCGGATAGAACGACGCGTGGCTCCCGCGTGACCCGAGCTCGAAACGTCGGATCTTTATACCAATATGGTGGCAATCCCAAAGTGGGCCAGGGATAACAGGAGCACAAAGTACAAACAATGACATTGTGAACCTCGGGCGTATTCTCAGCTACGCGCATGTGCTCCCCTTCCGCGCCGGACATGCCCTCGGGAAAGTCCATCTGCTGACAGGCCGCATTACAGTCAGCGACCAGTAGCTCCTTAAAGTCCGGGTCTACCCACGCTCGCGCCACTAGCTTAGCGCCGTTAAAGGGGCCCATTTTGGTCTCAAAATGGCTGAGTACGGTATCCACGGTATTGCTGGTGATTACCCCCTTCTCAATCAGTAGTGACTCAAGGGCTTTGACCTTAGCTGCACTCACGCTTTCTCGGTCGGCAGGATAGCCAAATCCTGGATAGTTACTGGGCATAGCACGCTCCTTTAGGCGTCAGGTTCAGAGGGAGTAGTTGGACAAAACGAGTGATATTGGCGAAGGGAGATCCCCGGCAAAACAGCCGGCTTGAAGATGTGGTATGGCCTGACTGATGCTTTCTCGGGTGAATCAGGGCGCGCTTAACCCTCCTGCAAATACTCTAAATACACTTCAAAAATGTCGTTGTAGTAGACCGAACTGGCATCTGCCAGGGAGGTCTCCCAAATTTCGGTGGCCTTGATGGCGATGCTATAAATCGGCATGGGGGTGCCTAAGCCGTCGGTCGTCGCAAAAAAGTAGGTGTAGGCCTCATCGTAGACTTTGACGATTTCTGCCACGCAACCGCGAATGTGCCCCGGCAGGCGGGTGTGATCGGCAGAGACAACGTTTTTGACCCGCACGCGATCGCCCACGCTAAACATAGGTGCCGACGGCAGGGGACGCATGGGTGAATCCCCCTCGGTTAAATATTTCACTACTTGCTCGTCAATGGCGGCCTCACCGCCACTGGGCAGAGGCGCTTTCGCCTTGGCCTCATCCGCCAAAATTTCTGCGGTCCGCTGATCCAGTTCTGCTTGAGTAATGTAGCCTTCTTCTACAAAGAAACCAGAGATGCCGCCTAACCATTTTTCGTAATAGCGCAGCCGAAAATACTCAAAGGGCTGCAGACCTTCGGCACCCATGCGCAAATGGCCCCAAGTCCAAAAACTTTTGAACTGAGTAGGCACCTGTTCGATGTCGTAATCCGGCAGCGACTCGCCGAGATGGTTGCTGAGCGCCATCATGGCGGTATGAATGCCAAAAATGCGCTGTTCCCAGGGTTCGACAAACACCTGGGTTTCAAAATTCACGGGATCGAGGTTTTCTAAACCCCCTAGATAGTGCTGTAGTTTCATCAGATTAGGTTATTCTCAACAAGGTCAATCAAGGCCAGATAAAAACTGGTCAGGTCACGTCGGCGTATACCGGCACCAAGCAACTTTGGAAGCCTTGGCGTAGCTCATCTTCGTCAAGGTTGCGGCCAATAAACACCAGCTCACTACGGCGCTGCTCACCGGGTCGCCAGGGCTTGCCAGGGCGACCATCGAGAGTCATGTGCACGCCCTGAAAGACAAAGCGCCGGTCAGCCTGGTCAACGTCTAAAATGCCTTTCATGCGAAAGATGTCCGCCCCTTTTGCCTGCACTAGCTGATAGAGCCAGCGATTGAGCTTGTCACTGTCCACGGTGCCGGTTGCGGTAATCGCGACGGAATATACCGAGTCGTCGTGCTCGTGGTCTTCTTCTTCTAAAAATTGGGGATCGATACTCAGGGCATTCTTGAGGTCAAAGGCTTGCACACCCAGCAATTTATCCAGGGCGATCGCACAGTTTTGGGTGGTATAAATCGTGGCGATCGCATTGATGCCCCGCACTTTTGCCTCTAAAGTCTGCAACTGTTCGGGAGTAATCAAATCCGTCTTATTGAGCAGTAGCACATCGGCAAAGGCCACTTGTTCTTGCACTTCGTGGCTATCCCAATGGGCCTCGACGTGTTTGGCATCCACCACCGTCACCACCGCATCGAGCTGCGTTTGCCGCGCCATCACTTCATCCGTAAAGAAGGACTGAATGACCGGAGCCGGATCGGCCAACCCCGTCGTTTCAATGACGAGATGATCAAAGGGCTCGCCCTGGGCCATCAAATTGCCAATAATGCGAATCAGATCGCCGCGCACGGTGCAGCAAATGCAGCCATTATTCATCTCAAAAATCTCTTCATCGGCATCAATCACCAGCTGGTGATCAATCCCGACTTCGCCAAATTCATTGACAATCACGGCAACCCGCTGACCGTGATTTTCCGTCAAGATGCGGTTGAGTAATGTGGTTTTGCCCGCCCCTAAATAACCGGTGAGAACGGTGACTGGAACTTTTTGAATCAATGCCATAAGTATCGGCAACTCCCTGAACTAGCGGCTAATAGCTGAACCCTTGCCAGACTCTTACCTTTCTGGCTGCAATGATGACGTCATGACATTGCCCCAAGCCTCGGAAAGATATCCAAAAATCGCGCCCAAAATCATGGCGGCGATCGCAATCAACACCGGATTGTTGGGCAGCGGGGCTGTGACGGGTAGCCCAGTAACGGCAACGGTTCCCACCGTTTGCGAAAAGCCCCAAACAATCGCGGGGGTGATGCCGTGGGTAAACGGCAGTTTTGAGGCTTGCACCATGCCCGCGCTGCCAATGCCCACGCAGATGGCCGCAACAATTGGACTAGCACCAATCAAATCAATCGCTAACAAAGATAGAGCCGCGATGATGATGCCGGTAATATTGCAGGCCACCGACTTCACAAACCCGCGAGTGCCGCCGCCCACAATAAAAAAGGAGGCCCAGGCTGTAAATGTGACCCAAACGGGAACCGGGATCACCGTCGCGGTCAGAAAAACATCAACCCCACCTAAAACGCCAATACTGATGCTGTATGCTTCGGATTGTTGCACCGTCGACTTCCTCCTTCACAACAGGTTGGCCTTAAACGCGTTCAGAACCTCACCTTAATGCTGTGAACTCGATGAATTGCCTAGGTAGTGGATAAGACATGCAATTGAGGACTACTAAAAATCCGAAGATTGCTGATCCCACAAATTTGGCAACCTGCTGCTAACAGTTTGGTACTGTGAGCCCATCAAGAACTTTATTTGAACGCATCTAAACAGCCTGAGAAATTTCTGCGGGAGAAAAGTCAGAGCGTTCTATCCAGGGCTAAAGACTGGGTATGACTTCACCTTGGAATACTCAGACTTTCTGAGCCTCAAGATATCATCTGTTGATTTAGCAAGCCGTAGACCTCGTTACATTTAAATTACTGAAATCTGAGGATTTCCTCTTGGATTTGCGGAATCTGTAAGTCTTATATCTAGGCTGTAGAAATCTGGCAAATCGGTAGTATGGATAGTTGCAAGCTGCGATCGCCCCCTAACGCCACCACCACTGATGCTGAATGACGGTTCCTTTAGTCAAGCCTTTGAAGGTTATGAAATTGACCAGCTTGATCTAAAAATTATTGAATGTCTGCAGCGCAATGGCCGCATTGCCTATAGCGATATCGCGCGCTCAATTGATGCCCCAGAAGCCACCATTCGATATCGGGTCAAGCGCTTGCTGGATGAAGCGATTATTTCCATTAGCGCCTTTATCAATACGGGTAAAGTCAAACATGAAAATGTCGCTTATCTAGAACTGGAAGTACATCCGTCCTTTTTAGAAACCAGTCTCACTCAACTTATGGCGATGGAAAATATCAGCTACATCGCCTCAGTCACAGGGGAGTTAAATCTCATGCTGGAATATATCTACAAAGATAATCAAGATCTGCTGGCGTTTATTAATTCCCTCAAAAGTCATTCAGAGGTGAAGCGACTGCATTCCCGCACGATTCTCAAAATTCATAAAGCCCAGTACCCCGCCCGCGTACAGCCTTGAGACCAGCCAATCAGGGGGGGCTTGCCACTTAAGCGACGATCATTTAGTACTTTGGAAATAAAGTTTTCCACCACTCTAGAGACTCTTGTCCGCTTGGATTTTGACATAATGGCGCTGAAATTTGTCCCGTGCGGCTTCAAGCGAAAATTGCCAATTGATGCGGATGCGTTGGTCGTGTCGTTCCT
>JBCDAJ010000101.1:0-24614 GCA_039185935.1 Cyanobacteria bacterium P01_F01_bin.56
ATTTATAGCATGAAACTTTGGCAGCATTGGGCCTTCCAACTGATGGCTCTCAAGCCCCATAAACGATGCTTTTTTCGGCGCGGTCTTCAGGCTCTATCCCTGATACAGCAAGCCTTCTAATTGGCTTGTCACCCGTTAAGGTTTGAGGCAATCCTTTCTAGCGCTACTTTTTGAGGTTGATATTAAGGATGCAAACTCAGCTGACAGTTTAATTTCTCCATGCCTGATGGCATTTGGAGAGGAGGCATCATGAAACAAACCCTAGCTTTACCTGATCCACTGACGCTATATCCCCTCGTCAGGAACTTGTTTCGCGACTCCAGTATCTTGACCTTTAGCTTTTTGATGATCGTATTTTTCCTCTGTTTCTAGCGAAATTTTGGGCCCTACTGGGGAGATTGCAGCAAGGAAATAATCTTCCGACATCTATTTGGCGTTCAGACGAGGGCGATCGCCCTTCGTTGGAGTTGCAGCGATAGTCTATATCGGTGCGATCGCCCCAAACTGATCCCATCTCGCCTAGGGAGTCGCGCTTAAATAACATCCCATTTACCCTGCGACCCATTCACCCGGCCACAGTCTTGGCCGGGTATTTTATTTTCGAGCTCATCCCCTAAGGGAACAGCATCAATGGGGGAATGATTTTTGCTGCCGCCGCTCACTCACACCAGCTAGAGTTGGTTAACCCAGAAGTGTTGTATCCCAGCATCAAGTAGCGCCAAGGTCTGTAATGGCCTCTCAGGAGTCAGAAAGCGATCAGCCGTCTGGTTACTTGTGACGAATGTAGTCGTACACCTTAATGTATTCTTGGCCTGACTTTTTCCAAGAGTAGTCATGCTGCATACCCTGCAGGGCTAACTGCTGAAACAATGTCGGCTCATCATAATAAAGGTCGAGAGCCCGATTCATGCCAGACTCAAGGGCATGATTATCAGATTCATAAAAGACGAAGCCCGTCCTTTCTTCTTGGAGATGAGCCGTATCATAATCCCAATCAAAGACTGTACTAACCAAACCGCCGACACCCCGCACTACGGGTATCGTGCCGTATCGCATAGAAATCAACTGGGTTAAGCCACAAGGTTCGTACTTGCTGGGGACGACCATCATGTCAGACCCCGCGTAAATTAAGTGAGCCAGTTCCTCGTTAAAGCTGAGCTCTAGGTGAATATCAGGATTGCTATCGAGATGGCGTTTTTCATGCCAGAACCAATCATTAATGGTGCTTTCAGTTGCTGAACCCAGCAAGACAAATTGCGCGCCCCGATGCAGTGCGTAGTACATTGCATGGTGGACGAGGTGAACTCCCTTCTGGTCGTCCAAACGGCCGATAAAAGCCACCATCGGTTTGTCGCAAGGTCTGAGGTTTAACCTTTCTCGCAACGCTTTCTTGTTCAGCACTTTATCTTCAAATGTGCTCAGGCTGTAGGGATGAGCAATATGAGTATCTTCTTCGGGATTCCAGATTGCATAATCAACCCCATTCAGAATGCCGGAAAATTTAAAGCCTTTGGCATGGAGAGTGCTGCCTAGACCAAAACCACAGTCACCATACATTGCCTCCCAAGCGTGATGAGGCGCCACTGTATTAACGTGGTTGGCGTAAACGATGCCCCCCTTCATAAAGTTGAGTGAAAACGGATTGAAGTTATCTCGTAGCTGTTCGTATTGAAAGTAATAGGCTTCACGATTTAAGCCTGTTGCCCAAAGAATTTCGGCTCCGCCAAAGCCTTGGTGTTTAAAGTTATGAATGGTGTAGAGCACCCTCTGGTTACCCATGCCGTGGTACTGGTACATCTCATACAGCAGTACCGGTATCAGCCCTGTTTGCCAATCGTGACAGTGAATAATATCTGGCTGCTTATTGCTTTGGAGCAAGAACTCCAAAGCAGCTTTGCTAAAGAAGGCAAATCGCATCGGGTCATCGTTGCAGCCGTAGTAGGTACCTCGATCAAAGAAGAAGTCTCCGGAGTGCGGCTCAATAAAGAAGCACACCCGTCCGTGTACCCAACCACAAAAGACGGAGCAATGAATGCGATCACCGTACCAAGGTACCCAAAGGTCGCGGTAGGCATCGTGCAGCCCCCAGATGTGGTCATAGCGCATGTTGTTGTACTTCGGTAAGATTAGCTCGACACAATGTCCTTGAGCTTCAACTTCACGGCTAAGTCCATAGACGACATCCCCTAAACCACCAGCCTTAATAACTGGGGCACATTCCGAGGCAATCTGCACGATGTACATTGGGAAACCCTCGTTTTACAAAAATTTATTTTGGATTGATTTTAATTCAATCAGGAACGCTCTAGTCAGGCAAGGGGACTTGAGGCCGATCGCGATCGCCGTGTTGCCTCAGTCTTACCAATGGAGGTCTTGGGCCTAAGTGACACCTGCCTTTCCATCGGGCAGAGCGTTAGTATGCTAGAAGACCCCAATCACATTTCGCAGATTACGTTAAGGAGTACGGCATGGTAAGCACTCAAGTCTCAGCTCGCGATTTTTTTCGCTCAGCCTATGAGAATCGCTATACCTGGGATCACAACTTTCCTGGTTACACCGCTGATGTAACCTTCATTGCCGATAATAAGACTATTACAGCTAAAGCCCAAGTCAATGCTGACTTTAAAGCCCAGGTCATAGATGTCGAAGATGAGGCTGCCCAAAAAGCAATTCATGGTCAACTCTGGGAAATTGCCATTCATCGAGTTCGTCGTAATTTTGAAGACACTCACGGAACCAATACCTTTTCCTACGGTAAAACTCTGACGGATGGCTCAGTTGAGCTTTTGATGGGTGGTAAGGCCGAGGGCGATCGCTACCAAATTCGCGACAACGAAGTCAGCATGGTGCACCGCCATATTCACGGTACTGTAGTGACCATCCATACCTTTAGTAGCCATGACACTGGGGCAGGGTACTTATCTCATAAGTATGACTCGGTTTATCACGACCCCAAGACGGGTGAACAAAGGGGAGGACGCAGCATTTTTGAAGATAATTATGAAAAAGTCGGCGATTACATGATTTTGACGGAGCGCAAGATCCAGACTGAGACTGCCGACGGCACGATAGAACAAATCTTCCGTTTCTCTAACCTGCAGCTAATGGCTTAAGGTCACTCCGTTGGGGCGATATCAGGGCCAGCGCTGTGATTTTAGCGCTGGCATCATCTGAAGCGGGTATCTGCGGCGTTGAACCCTGGGCAGCCCAACTAAAGCTAGCAATGCCTGATCCATTTTGAGTTGACGGCCAGGCCGCTGAAAAAGAGATCACTCAGGATGAAGCGGAACGCTCCTCATAACATTTGAGTAAGGACTTGTTCGAGCGATCGCCGTAGTCTAGCAGAGCCAAACTGTTCTAGCGTTTGTTGTCGCAACCAAGCCCCATCACAACGTTGATCTCTGCCCTGCAAAATCTCAATGCAGCCGATCGCCACTGCATCCGCGTCGCGGTAAGGCACTCGCCAACCAACACGACCATCCTGGAGCGGATCGGCAGAGCCATCATCATCGCCCGACAGCGTCGGTACACCGCAGGACATAGCTTCTAAGTAGACAATGCCAAACCCCTCTTTTGAGGGCATCACATAGGCGTCAGTCAGACGATAATGGTCAACCAACAAATCGTCGGGCACAAACCCAGCAAACACCACGTGCTCAGCAACGCCCAACTCTTCTGCCAACTTTGCCAAACGAGGCTGATCGTCTCCTCGACCCACCACTAAATACTTAACTTGAGGAAACTGAGTGAGGATTGTGGGCAGTGCCCGAATCGTGACATCCACGCCTTTGTAAATATCGCCAGACCAGAGTCGGGCCACCGTCATCAACACTTGATGTCCTGCCAGGCCATATTTTTCCACAAGGTTAGGGTCAGGCGAACCAGGGGTAAACTTCTCACCATTGATGACACAGGGCAGCATGTCGAACTTCTTGGGGTCTAAATCATTGGCAACACAAGACTGATCGCGGGTATATCGACTGTTGATCCAGATACTGTTGGCTTTTTGGAGCGCTTGCCGCTGATGGCCCGTAACTGGGTGCCAGACCTCTTTGCCGTAGAGTATCATCGTCAGCGGCGTCTCAAACCATTGGCATAGCGGCTGTAGCAAAGGACTCAGCAAAACATGGCCACAGATCAGGCGAGCATACTTTCTGCGCCACAGATTTTGGAGGAGTGACCAACTCAGATGCAGTCTGCCTAAATTACCGGCATATTGCCCAGAGTAGTAAAACGTCAATCTAGGGTCTGCTGCAAAAGGATTGGGATCAGTAGGTCGATCTCTTAATAGATAAATATCGGCAAGAGGAGCGTCAGAGCAAGCCGTATACGCTTGCAAAACATCTTTGAT
Organism: Cyanobacteria bacterium P01_F01_bin.56; assembly: GCA_039185935.1. Lineage (GTDB taxonomy): Bacteria > Cyanobacteriota > Cyanobacteriia > Phormidesmidales > Phormidesmidaceae > Halomicronema. The sequence continues at coordinate 4,352 of JBCDAJ010000101.1, forward strand.
GTAGGACTGAATACCGCCCTCGACGGAAAAAACGCTCAAAAATACAAATCCGACAACGTTCCTCTGTCCGCGCAAAACAACCTCCTAATTGTCTGTCCATTGTGGATGGGTTAAGGCAGTACGGTTGGATGTATCACTTTTCTAGTGTCTATCCCTGATTCAGGATTTCTCACTGCTGCTGCTTGAGGGATACGAGGATTGACCAACCCTTAGACTTAGAATTCCCTCCGTTTCACAGGAAGATGCAGAAGATAGTTGGCAGGACGTGCGGTTAGCAGAGAAGTTGCGAGACATTTGGCAGTGCTTAGGGAGTTGCGCTTAAATAACATTCCACCGACCCTGCTACCTATCCACCCTGCCACAGTCTTGTCCGGGTAATTTATTTTCAAGCCGCTCCCTTATGGTGTCTGCCCCTTGGATGAATGGATGACCTAACTGATCAAAGTCTGCTGTGAGAGCTTGATCTTTAACGGACTGACAGGTGGTTGCTGAATGCTCGATTAGGTCTGAGGCTAGTGTCGATAGTGAGTAATTTCAAGACAGTTTTGGCGACCATGGCGTTGATAGTTAACCTGATCAACTGCCCGCCGCAGTAAAAACCAACCATAGCCACCGTTGCACAGTAGGCTTCCAGGTCGGGGCTCGTCCAGTTGGTCAGGGTCAAAAGGGTAACCGTAGTCCCAGATCTGAATACGGATGCGATCGCCAGCTAGAGCTACAGTGATTTTAATCGGTGTGTTTGCAGGAAGTCTGGCATGTGCATGTCGGACAGCATTGGTAAACCCTTCGGCAATGGCAATATTGAGGCGATCGCAATTGTTTTTGACCCAGCTAAACTCCGGGTCTAAAGAGTGACACCAGCGGTTAAACCAAGCCTGAACATGATCTAGATTGGCTAATTGACTATCAAAAACTAGGTGCACGGTTTTTTGCATAACTCTACCAAGCTCATAGAGGATAAGCCAGCAGATGCAGTGAACTAATGATTCCTAAAATTTCTCTTTATGCACGAAAAAAGTCGCCTGGGCAAGTACCACAGACGACTTTCAAATCAACTAAACATCAGGTTTAGAAAAGTCCTAACGTTAGAGATGTATCAATCGGGAAAGTAGCCCCGATGCCAAGCCACATGGTAACGAAAGTACCAAATAGAAATACTGTAGTTGCCACCGGCCGGCGGAAGGGGTTTTGGAACTTATTCACACTCTCTAAGAAGGGCACTAACATCAACCCTAGAGGAATTGCTGTCATGGCCCCAATCCCCAGTAGCTTGTTAGGTACAATGCGCAGGATTTGGAAGGTAGGATACAAATACCATTCCGGCAAAATTTCTAACGGCGTGGCAAAAGGATCGGCGGGTTCGCCAACCAGTGCTGGGTCAAGCACAGCTAGACTCACACAGCAAGCGATGGTGCCTAGAATTACCACTGGAAAGATGTAAAGTAGGTCGTTTGGCCAAGCAGGCTCACCATAATAGTTATGCCCCATGCCCTGCTTGAGCATCTCTCTCAACTTGGGGTCGCTCAGATCAGGTTTCTTGATAGTTGCCATAATGCGTCACTCAACTTGGAGAATTACAGTTTAGAAAATATCAAAGGCGAAAAAGCTGTTCCTCAACAAATGTTTCAGCTCTTCTCAGCCTCAGAGAGGACCGGAAATACCCTGCTTACGAATCATGAGGAAGTGCAACAACATGAAGACCGCGATCGCCCAAGGCAACACAAAAGTGTGCAGACTGTAGAAGCGGGTCAGGGTCGATTGACCAACCGCCTCACCACCTCGCATCAACTCAACAACGGTAGAGCCAACGACTGGGATAGCGCCAGGCACACCAGAAACAATTTTGACGGCCCAGTATCCAACCTGGTCCCAGGGGAGAGAATAGCCTGTAACGCCGAAACTTACAGTAATCACGGCCATTACGACGCCAGTAATCCAAGTCAACTCACGCGGCTTTTTGAAGCCGCCAGTAAGGTAAACCCGGAAAACGTGCAAAATCATCATCAACACCATCATGCTGGCAGACCAACGATGGATAGAACGAATCAACCAACCAAAATTGACATCAGTCATCAAATACTGAACTGAGTTGAAGGCCTCAGTCACGGTTGGCTTGTAATAAAAAGTCATCGCAAAGCCAGTGGCAAATTGGATGACAAAACAAGTCAGTGTGATACCGCCGAGGCAATAAAAGATATTGACGTGGGGCGGAACATATTTACTGGAAATGTCGTCGGCGAGCGCCTGCACCTCCAGTCTTTCGTTAAACCACTGATATGCTTTTGAATCGGTAACTTGCTTGGTAAACATGAAGCGGGAGGTTATTAATCTAAGCGGTGCATTCCTTAGAAATTTAACATAGAGAAAACTTAGTTCAGAAATATTTCGTGGCGAATGTTAAGAAAGTCAACATACTTTTCCCTGTATTGCTTACCTAGAAATAATTCTAGGCTCTTGTTGCAACCCGAAAATTACCCCCAGTAATTCATATCTCTTTACATTACTAATGTGATTAGTTTGATTGTTTATTGACTAATTTCTATAGAAGGATGCTGATTGTTAAGAAGTCCTTTTACAATTGAGGCTAACCAGGATCAGATGTTATGCGAAGAAACTTTTTCCGGCTCATCGCTGCCGGGCTGCTGGCTGGATTGTTGGCGATGAGCCTTGCTCAGCCAACGGCTTTAGCCCTCACGGATGACCAGAATCTCGTCGCTGAAGTTTGGCGTTTGGTCAATCGGGCTTATCTAGATGAGACGTTTAATCGGCAAAACTGGTGGTTCGTGCGCGAACGTTTTGTTAAAGGCGATTATGAGAATCGTGAAGCGGCCTATGATGCCATTCGCGACATGCTGGCATCACTAGATGACCCATACACGCGGCTGTTGCCACCAGAGCAATACCGCAGCTTGCAAACCAGTACTGCTGGCGAACTCACTGGAGTCGGGTTGCAAATTGCCAAGGATGAGGCTGACCAAACTTTGCAAGTCATTGCCCCGATTGAGGGCTCACCGGCATCAGCGGCTGATTTGCAGCCTCGCGATCGCATTCTGGCGATTGACGGGCATCTGACTGCAGAGCTGACGCTTGATGAAGCTGCCAACTACATGCGAGGCCCCGTCGGCACCACAGTCATTTTGACAGTTTCCAGGCAGACCCAGACGCCCCGAGAGATTGAGCTCATTCGCGACATTGTGAATTTAAACCCGGTGTTAAATCGGCTTGACCGAGTGTCTTCTGATTTAACGGTTGGCTACATTCGCCTGAGTCAGTTCAACGCGAATGCTGCTCATGAGGTGGCCGCCAGGATTCAAGATTTTGAGCAACAGGGAGCGAATGCTTACATCCTTGATTTGCGGAATAATCCGGGCGGGTTGCTGAATGGCGGTATTGAAATTGCTCGTCTGTGGTTAGAGAGTGGCACCATTGTTTACACCTTCGACCGACGCGGTGTCTTAGATGATTTTGTGGCGGATGGTTCGGCACTAACGGATGACCCCTTAGTCTTGCTGGTCAATGAAGGTACCGCTAGTGCCAGTGAAATTTTGGCGGGTGCTTTACAAGATAATCGTCGTGCCCAACTGGTTGGGAATACTACGTTTGGTAAAGGGTTGATTCAGTCTTTGTTTGATTTATCTGATGGCTCTGGCTTAGTGGTGACCGTGGCGAAATATAAAACGCCTGCCAACCATGACATCAACCGTTCAGGAATTCGCCCGAACAAAACCGTGCCACTGGCCGCAATTACTCGTGATCAGATTGGCACGACCAGCGATACCCAATATCAGGCGGCGATCGACATCCTTAAACAATCAACGGTAATGGCGAGTGCACCCTAAACTAAGCCGCACCTATCACGACCCGCTACATGGCGCGATCACCCTTGATCGCCATGAACCGGTTGAGCAATTGCTGATCAAACTCATTGATACGCCAGAGTTTCAGCGACTGCGACGGGTGCGACAACTGGGCACTGCCAGCTTGACCTTTCATGGAGCAGAAAGTTCTCGCTTCACCCATTCACTCGGAGTGATGGCGTTGACGCGTCGGGCTTTCGATTTGCTAGCCAGTCGTTATCCTCATCTACAGCCTCATCGGGCCACGGTTTTAGCGGCGGCGCTGCTGCATGACATTGGTCATGGTCCATTTAGCCATACGGCTGAAGAGATTTTTAAAACGCATCATGAATCTTGGACGCGACGCATCATTCGTGAATCGCCTCATTTGCAGCCGTTGCTAGCTGACTTTGATCCAACTTTGACGTCAGCCATCGAAGCGGTCTATACCCATCATCATCCGGTGCCGCTGATTTGGCAGTTGGTGTCGAGTCAGCTCGATTGCGATCGCCTCGACTATTTAATGCGTGACAGCTACTGTACGGGGGCCTCTTATGGCTCTCTCGATCTTGATCGCATTGTGCAATCGATGGATATCGATGCCGATGGTAATTTAGTGGTTTCGCGTAAAGGCCAAACCGCGATCGAGCATTATTTGCTAGTGCGCTATTTCATGTATGCCCAGGTTTATAACCATCCCAAAAATCTGGCCGCTACTTGGATTTTGCGTCAGGCCTTTCAACGAGCCAAAGACTGCTTTGACCAGGGCCAGCTAGAGGCCGATGCCACCATGACAGCTTGGCTCCAACATCCCCAGCCAGGACTCATGCTGGCAGATTATCTGGCGGCTGACGATATTGTGTTTAGCTATCACGTGCAGCGCTGGCAGACCCACTCTGATCCGTGGCTGTCAGATCTGTGCCAGCGGTTCACCCGTCGCAACTTGTTTAAGGGGCGAGATGTGTCAAATTTGGCTGAGGGCGATCGCGCTAATCTGCTGACAAAGACCCAAGCAAAAGTGTTGGACATCGGCTACGACCCAAAAATCTACTGTGGTTTGAGTCAGAGTCGGAGTCGAGGCTATACCCTCTATCAGCGGGGGATTAAGCTCTGGATTGACAATCAACCGGTGGATATTAAAAGTGTTTCACCCATTGTGGAGCCCTTAACCCAAACTTATCAACGCACCTGGTTAGTACATCCGCCAGAAATTACGACTTGGCTAGATGAACAGTTGTCTCGGCAGACAGTTGCCATCGTTGGTGAGGGCTGATGTTTGCGGCGATCAACATCAGGCATACATACAGCGACGCTGGCTTCTCGATACGCTGTCTAGGAACTGAGCCCAATTAACTCATGCCCTCCTGCCCTTTCTGCGCCATTGTTCAAAAAGCAGCCCCTGCCAGTCTCGTTTATGAAGATGAGATTTCGTTAGCGCTAATTCCTTTAAAACCTATTTATCCAGGAGCTTGCATCGTCATTCCCAAAGCCCATATCGACCACTTTACGGATTTACCAGACGACTTGGCGGCTCATGTCATGGTGGTTGCTCAGCACATTGGCCGCAAGATTATGGTTGTCTATCAACCGCTGAAGGTCGGTATGGTTGTACATGGTTTTGGTGTACGCCACGCTCACTTAAATCTCATCCCTCAATATGACCCACTCGATATCACCTATAAACATTTGGCTCACGTTGAGGATGGACAGGTCAAATTTGAGGAGAAATCATTGCCGACTCCCAGCCGTCAAGAACTCGATCAGCAAGCGGCTGTTCTGCGTATTCATGAAATCTTGCCAACCAAGTCGCTATAGGTTTAGAGAGGGATGCCCGTTAGATGGCTTACCTTAAAGTTGCTTTGGAGCTTGGCATACACTTAGGGATCGGCTGGAAAATAAAGTACCCGGACAAGACTGTGGCAGGGTGGATGGGTAGCAGGGTCGGTGGGATGTTATTTAAGCGCAACTTCCTTATTTCTTCAAAATCGCTACGCTTGAGTCCAACCCTTTTTCCGGCAAAGCGTTTGTTACTGCCAGTTAATTCAATCGACCTAAACCCAAAACACTTTGCCTATTCTCAAAGCTTCTTTCTCTCAACAAAGGTGGGCAATTGCCAGGATGTGCCTCAGTAAATCGATCGCTAAAATGCCTTGGTCTTGGGAGCGATCGCTCCTTGCCATACCAGGCAAAATGGCACTGATACAATGAAGCTATTCAGTTGTGCCCTTTGCCCATGGTTGCGTTATCCCAGTCGCCGCTGACCCCTAACGAATATTTGCGGCTCGAAACCGAGAGCGTTGTTAAACATGAGTACGTGGACGGTGACGTTTATGCAATGGCAGGCGCAAGTGATGTACATGTCACGATCGCGGGTAACCTCTTTGCCTTACTGCGTGGTCATGTGCGAGGAAGCGATTGCCGAGTCTACATTGCCGATATGAAGGCGCGAATCGAGGCGTGCAACTGTTTTTATTATCCTGACGTGATGGTGACCTGCGACGATCGCGATCGCGAGACATCCACCTATAAAAGCTTTCCAAAGCTCATTGTCGAAGTGCTCTCTGACTCCACTGAAGCCTTCGACCGCGGCGATAAGTTTACCGACTATCAGACCCTCGACACGCTAGAAGAATACGTCATCATTAGCACGCGACATCAGCGGGTAGAATGCTTTCGCCGCACTCCTGACAATCTCTGGCTGTTGCAGACTTACAGCCCTGAGACTGAAAAATTTGAATTGCAAAGTTTAGGGTTTGAGGATGCGATCGCAGCTCTCTATGAAGATGTTGAATTAGAACCGACACCAGCGCCACGGCAAGAACTGACCTGAGTCATTTTGGTAAGAAAATCGCATGGGGGCTTTTCATTGTCGCCATGTCAATCACTTGTCCTTCAATTAATTCGACTCGCCGCCCCTGAAAAAAGTTCAGGTCTGTCAGCCGATATATAGTTATCCCTGGTCTACAAATGAACCTGCGGTTCTGTTGTCGATGTCATGGATTATTTCAACAATACAGATGGCTGAAGTGTAGCGAATCTCAGCTGAAGATCTAAGCAAGTCGGGCAGTTCGCTACCCCCACAATCACAGATTAGGGTCAACGAGGACAAAACTGTGCGTGACGCCGTTACTGGGCTCAGCTCTTGGCTACTGGCCATCATTGTTGTTTGGATAGCAGGGCAAATGACTTATGACAGCATGACACAAGCGATGATAGCTAGTGGTGCCGTGATTAGGGACGCCTGTGTTGGAGGCGCCTCGACCGTTGGTGTCGCATTTGGCCTTGCTATTGTCAGCGTCGTGCATATGGGAATTTATCTGGCTGTCGGAACGATCGCTGGGGTCGGGATGGGTATATTGCTGGTCCGTTTCATGGCATGGTGCCCCCCGCAAAGTAGACAACCCATCACTAAACCAGCTTTGTTGACTGCCATCATGTTTCTGAACGCGATCGCTACTTACATCGGCAGTGGCCTCTTGGCAGGCATTTTGACCGCCCACTATCAATCGGTCTGTATCGACGATGCCGCCATGTCACATTCAGCTTATTGGCGTTTGGTGATGCCTACGCTTGTTTGGGGACTATCACTACTCAGTGGCAATTTAGTGTTGCCGTTATGGGCAAGAGCGATCGCAATTCGCCAGTAGCGTTTCTTCATTTCAACAGGTTTTTAAGAGAGGAAACGGTTGTCTTGCTAGATGAGTAGGGCGATCGCCCCCAGATGCACTAGCCAGTAAATAGCCGGAATGAGGTGAACAATATGTGGGAAGCGATTGGTTGCTATGGCTTACTCTGGGCCTGCACTTTGGGACCCATCACTATGTGGGCAGTTGGAGTCATAACTTTTGAATGGATGATGCAACTAGCAATCGCTAACAACATCTATACAAAGACACCTTCTGTTGAATTTGGAACTGGCAATGCTTATACGGTCGGCCAAGCATTTGGTTTTACATTTTTCTATTTGGGTTTGTTGTTTCTGTATTTGTTGATTGGTGCTGGCTTAGGGATCTTTACAGCAGCAAGAGTGACCCGATTCAGTCGCTGGTGGTCACAGCGCACGGTTATGCCCATTCTGACAGTGACTTTACTAAACGGCATCATAAATTTGGTTGGCAGCAGTTTTTTGATCACGTTCATGTTCGTTGAGTGGCGTTATCCACAAGCAAAAAATCCAGTGCCCTTGGAGTCGGCATATATGCTGATGAGAGTGCCTGCTGCGCTTCTCATAGCAACTTCATTGCTGATTTTTAATCTTTTCTTGCCGGGATGGGTTCGAGAAATAACGGGGCGTCGCTAAATCCAGTTCCAACACGGAGGGATAAGTAGAGGTAAGGGATTAGCTCGAAAATAAAATACCCGGCCAAGACTGTGGCAGGGTGAATGGGTCGCAGGGTAAATGGGATGTTATTTAAGCGCGACTCCCTAAGTTGATTTTGGCATTGGGTAGGGCGATCACTAATCACTTTGAAAGAATTATTCTGGCAAGCTATCTAGTTCATCTGAAATCGCTTCTTGCAAATCTTCATCGCAGTGGGTATGCAGGTGAATTACCGAAGCTAAAATCTCTGCAAAGATATCTGCTTTTTGTTCATCTTGTAAATTTGACACCTGGAGTTGATGCATTAGCTCTAAAACTCGACTGCACTCATCGCCGAGTTCTTGCATGAGGGTATTCAAGGTGTCGTTATTGATAGGCAGCGATCGCTCACGCAGTTGCATTGTTATCTCCCTAAACGCTTTTGCGCTTGTCGAATTTCTTTCTCAAAGGCGGCTATTTCCTTTTGCCAATACCTGATCAAACCTTGATCAGGGGAGTCTTGCTCGAGTTCTCGCTGAATTTTAGTTTCATGCTCTCGAATTCTCGATTGCAGGCTATTGATAGCTTTTAGATAATGCCTTTTGCCCATCGGGGCTAACAATGCTGCTCCTAACTACTCACATGATGGCATTTTCAGAGGGGTAGGGCGATCGCACCTTTTGGCATACGGCATCACGAACCTGAAAATTTGCGTGATCCGGCATAGTTGATACATGAGGTGAGATGCCAGAACTCAGAAATGAGTTCTTGATCAGCCCAGGGCTGACTTCTGATTTCTGAGCGCTGACTTCGCTGTCGATTTTGCTAGCCGGAGAGAATATGCAACCTACTAACCCAAATCAATTTACTGAAAAGGCATGGCAGGCGATCGTGCGAACGACAGAAATCGCCAAAGAATCGAAGCATCAGCAAATCGAGAGCGAGCACCTGATGCAGGCGCTGCTAGAGCAAGAGGGGCTCGCTATTTCGGTCTTTAACAAGGCTGAGGTGAATGTGCAGAATTTGCGGGACAGGACCACCGAGTTCATTAAAAAGCAGCCGAGGATTGGCAATTCTGGTGGTTCGGTATATCTAGGTAAGAGCTTAGATCAGTTGCTGGACCGAGCTGATGGCTATCGCAAGGATTTTGGCGATGAGTATATTTCAGTCGAGCATGTGCTGCTAGGCTACGCCAAAGATGCTCGCTTTGGCCAAGCCTTATTTCGCGAATTTAACTTAAATGAGAATGCCCTTCGGAGCATCATTCAAGAAGTGCGAGGCAATCAGAAAGTGATCGACCAGAATCCCGAAGGCAAATATGAAGCCCTGGAAAAATATGGCCGCGACTTAACGGAACTGGCGCGGGAAGGCAAGCTGGATCCGGTGATTGGTCGAGATGATGAAATTCGCCGCACGATTCAGATTCTCTCGCGGCGGACGAAGAATAATCCAGTGCTGATTGGCGAACCCGGCGTGGGGAAAACTGCGATCGCCGAAGGGTTGGCTCAGCGCATTGTCAGTAAGGATGTGCCGGAGTCGCTGCGCGATCGCAAAATCATTGCCCTGGATATGGGCTCCCTGATTGCTGGAGCAAAGTATCGCGGTGAGTTTGAAGAGCGCCTGAAAGCGGTGCTCAAAGAAGTGCAAGATTCTGACGGACAAACGGTCCTCTTTATTGACGAAATCCACACGGTGGTGGGAGCTGGGGCGACTCAGGGTGCCATGGATGCGGGCAACCTGCTGAAACCGTTGCTGGCGCGGGGCGAACTGCGCTGTATTGGCGCGACCACCCTGGATGAGTACCGCAAATATATTGAAAAAGACGCCGCTCTGGAACGTCGTTTTCAACAAGTATTGATCGATCAGCCCAGCATTCAAGACACGATCTCGATTTTGCGGGGGCTAAAGGAGCGCTACGAAGTGCATCACGGGGTGAAGATTGCCGACAGCGCTTTAGTTGCCGCTGCGGTATTGTCTACGCGGTACATCAGCGATCGCTTTTTGCCGGATAAAGCGATCGACTTGGTGGATGAATCTGCTGCCAAGCTAAAAATGGAAATCACCTCCAAGCCAGAGGAACTGGATGAAGTCGATCGCAAAATCCTCCAGCTTGAAATGGAGCGCCTGTCTCTCAAAAACGAGACGGATGCCGGATCGCTGGATCGACTTGAGAGGCTTGATAAGGAACTGGCGGACCTGAAGGAAACGCAGACCGGCTTGAATGCGCAATGGCAGGCCGAAAAAGATCTGATCGACGATATTCAAAAGCTGCGGGAAGCCCTGGATCACGTCAATATCGAGATTCAGCAGGCAGAGCGCGACTACGACCTGAACCGCGCTGCGGAGCTGAAGTACGGCAAGCTTACCGACCTTCAGCGCCAAGTAGAGCAAGCAGAAGAAAAGCTCGAAAATGCCCAAACCACCGGCCAATCCCTGCTGCGGGAAGAGGTAACCGAGGAAGACATCGCCGAAATTATCTCCAAGTGGACGGGGATTCCCGTCAGCAAGCTAGTGGCCTCGGAAATGGAGAAGCTGCTGCACCTGGAAGATGAACTGCATCAGCGTGTAATTGGCCAAGACGAGGCGGTCACCGCCGTTGCTGATTCGATTCAGCGCAGTCGGGCCGGACTGGCCGACCCTAATCGGCCCATTGCCAGCTTCATTTTCCTAGGGCCTACCGGGGTGGGTAAAACGGAACTAGCCAAGGCCTTGGCCTCTTACATGTTCGATACGGAGGAGGCGATCGTCCGCATCGACATGTCGGAATATATGGAGAAGCATGCCGTGGCCCGACTTATTGGTGCGCCTCCTGGATATGTCGGCTTCGATGAGGGCGGCCAGTTGACGGAAGCGATTCGTCGTCGACCCTACGCGGTCATCCTCTTCGATGAAATCGAGAAGGCCCACCCTGATGTGTTCAACATCATGCTGCAAATCTTGGATGATGGCCGTTTGACCGATTCTCAAGGCCGCACGGTGGACTTCCGCAATTCGGTTGTGATTATGACCAGCAACGTCGGCTCCCAGTACATTCTGGATTTGGCCGGTGATGATGAGAAGTATGACCTGATGCGCGATCGCGTGATGGAAGCCATGCAGGGGCAGTTCCGTCCCGAGTTCCTGAACCGGGTAGATGAGCTGATCATCTTCCACAGTTTGCGTCAAGAGCAGCTCAAGTCGATTGTCAAGATTCAAATCAAACGGTTGGAGCAGCGGTTGAGCGATCGCAAGATGTCCCTCATGCTGTCAGAAAGCGCCCTGGATTGGGTGGCCCAAGTCGGCTACGATCCAGTCTACGGTGCCCGTCCGCTCAAGCGCGCCATCCAAAAAGAGCTGGAAACGCCCATTGCTAAAGGCATCCTGCGGGGCGACTTTATGAACGGCGATCGCATCTACGCCGATGTGGAAAACGAACGCCTCGTCTTCCAACGCCGCGCCCCTGAACTTGCGACGGTGTAAGAGCATCCTCAAGAACCCCGACTTTTTAGAAAAGTCGGGGTTTTGCCTATGGAAAAACTTGATAGATCTCTTTGCGGTGGAGACAGCGAACAAACACCACCTCTTCTTCAGCTATGCTCAGCCCAAGGCGGTAGTTGCCTACTCGAATTCGATACAACCCTTGATAGCCCTTCAACTTGATCAAATTTTTCACATCCCCTAAGCTGTTTGCTGCGTTGACATTCTCAATTGCGCTGCTTATCTGAGGCAGTAGGGATTTATCTTTAATTCGCTTCAGATCTTTCTTGAAACTGTTGCGGAATCGAACCTTCAAGCTTCACCTCGAAGAATCGCTTGAATTTCGCTTTCATCGACAAACTCAGTCTCTTCACCTTCCTCAATCGCCTTGGCAAGACCGACATCTTCTAATGCTTCGAGGACTAACTCATAAAAGACTTCCCGCTGTTGTTGCAGCATCTCAACCAGCACTTCCTTAAGCAATGCTTTAGTCTGATCGTCATCTAAGGTGAGCTGCATTGGTCACTTCTCGTCGAGTTATTTGTCCATTCTACAAGGGTCGCATCTACGCCGATGTGGAAAACGAACGCCTCGTCTTCCAACGCCAAGCCCCCGAACTCGCATTAATCTAGCCTGGCAAAATAAATCCTAGGAGTTCTCGAGGACTCCTAGGATTTGCTTAATGAATATGTATGATTGATACATGACACAAAAACAACAGTTTTTTAGGCTGTCAGGTATTTAAAGTAAATTAAAAGATAGGTTGAATTGCATTCTGATTACGAAGTATCCTGTAAACGGCTATTGGATGAATTGTAATATTTGGGTATCGAGAAAATCTCATGTAAGACTCCAATTCATCGACTGCAAAATGCACTTGCCTAAAAGCCCTTTCAAGCTCGACTGTTTTAGTACTAGCAGGAAGATCTGAAAATTCTGACATTGGGTCAAACGGTAATCCTTCTCTTAATGGCATTGAAGTCACAAGTCCTAAAACAGCAACCTTAACATTGGGAATACTGCCGTACCCATAAAGCAAATGTTGTAAGTCGTCATCAACAAAGCAATCTTTCTTTAGATTACATATAACTTGGAAGGATGGACAATTTTGAAATGGATACACTCTTAAATTAATTCTCGTCTTCATAAATGTCCCAATCCAGTTTTGAATGCCGTCTAACATCCATTCGTCTACTTTCTTGACTGTTTTATTTGCAATATCAGATATTTCCTCCTGGATTCTCTCGAATTCATCCTCTAAAGGTTTTATCATATTTGAAAGAGTTGCTTTTTTGTTTCTATCTTTTTCCCGCTTTATTTTTTGTTTGAGCGATTTCACTTTTTCTAGGATTTCAAAATATCTTGGATTTTTCTTTCTTTCACTTTCTATAACGCCATTCAATATGAAGTCTACAACCCCACCGAGGCCTTTGGAAACCCTGATAATATTTCCGTAGTTTTCTATGGTTGAATAGCCTTCAGCTTTTATATAGCAAGCATCTTGAATTTTACTGCGGATATTTTCTGGAGATGATTCATCTTTTTGTAAGACATCCTTCAAGTCAATGACAAGTTTCCTGATAGTGAGTTCATTCTCAACAGAATTCAAGATATCTTGATGTAATGTCCGCTCTTCTAAAATTGATTTCTTTTTAGATAATTCACCAGTGACTTTTGTCGACCCGACTCCCGCACCACCGCCTGTAGACTTTTCTGAATCTTCTGCAATAGCAGTTTTCTCAGGAAGTCCTCCTTTCACCTGACTCCAGATTGATGCAGCTTTTTCGAAATCTAAATAAACAATGTCTCTAATTTCTTGTCTGTTAGCGTGCATTGGATGTAGTTCTGACGTACGTCTATGCACTGTGCCCGTCGATTACAGCTTGCAGATCGGTTAAAAATCGTTCGATCACTGGGTATCCAAACAAGCTCTGAATTTCAATTTGGCTGGGTAAGTTGTCATTCTTGTTGTCTAAGCTGTCAATGATTAATTGACCAAAGGTCTCAGCATCACTGGCCACCTTGAAATATTTGCAAGCAGCACTCGGCAGACCAAATAAGCCTTTCTTCAGAGTCACAATGGGACGATTGAGCGTCAGCATATCAACTGACTTAATGCTTGTGCCGCTGCCGGTTGCGACTGGATTAATCAGAACTTTGCCAGATTGGTAGGTATCTCTGGCAGAAACTGGGTTAGGGATTAACGTGACATTAGCCAGTTTGTCACAGATTTCAATCACCGATGTCTCAGGATTTGAACCGGCAATTAATACCTGAATAGTCGGTAACTGCGCCTGTAGCCAAGGTAAAACTTCCTGCAAAAACCAAATTACACCAGCAACATTATTTTCTGTGCGCAGGTTACCTAAGAAAACCACGTCAAATACGGTTTCTACATCGCTACTTTTTTTGGAGTAATCGTCTGCTTGTGGGTTCTCTAAGCTCGCTAAATCAGTCAGCGGCGCTAAAAATTTACCATTGGTAAATCCCTGATCTTGCCAAAACTTTAAATCGTCTACCGAAATATCGAAAAAGGCATTGCAAGCTTTAAAGATAGAAAATTCATAGGACTTTAGATGCCATAACGTTAACATCAACTTCAATTTTCCTAATCCTTGAGCCGACTGCATCCAGTAGCCGTAGTGCAAATGCTCAATGTCATGCGATCGCACCACAAATGGACAGTTCAAATGATTGCTTAATTGTTGTGCCGTGAGTCCACAATGCACGTGATCCGCCATCATCACATCAGGATTAAATGCTTGAATGCTTTGTAATAGTTCTTGCCAATCTGATCCATGGGGAATGCGTGATGTTACCTGAAGAGGATACTTAAGAAAGTCAAAGCCGCGTTGCAGATAGCTAGCGACATTTTTGCGGTATGTTATCGGGTAAAACTGTTTGACGTACTTACCAATTTCAGTGATTTCCTCAGATGTTGGGGGCGCATAGTTCCAACAAATGAGCTGTAACTCAACACCGAGCTTACTAAGAGCGACAATTCGTCTCCAGATATCTACTCGTCCACCATGAATGGGTGGATATGGAATCTCCATAGCGATAACGGTGATTTTCATGCCACTTAATATACTCCTGAAAATCCAGCCTGCTGAATATTCAGTAGAACTTACCAGATCTAAACAAGATGATCTTAATTAATTCTCTGAGCTTCCGCCAGATGATTTTGCTCTAAATAGTCAAATCCTAAATAAGAAAATTTGATTCAGGTTGGTATAGTTATTGACTTAATGTTAGAGATTACATAGGTAAAAAATTGATTTTAATGGCGATATGATTCACCTTTTAAGATGTATTAATGATTAGAAATTCATGACCTAATATGCCAAATAATTCATGATGATAGATCAAAAAAATCTATTATTCAAAATTAGAATCTTTAAGCTTATGGCAATCTATCACAGTATTTTATGAGGAAAAATTGGGCCAGTATTTAAATGTCAAATCCTTAAATATCAAGTCCTTCTTTGAAAGCCGGATGCTAGCCTGATGTACGGCTACCTAATAGCCAAATAATGTCCTGCTATGTTCTGTATTGATGGCTTGGTATCTTTGCTATCTGCGGTCATCTCTTGCAAGCTCAATTGTGAGAAACTCAGATAATCGAATCCTTCGGCAAGGGACTTACGTTTTGACTCTGACTTAGCAGTCTAAGCATTGCTCTCGAATGACTTCAAGCAGCGATTAAAGACAGTTGGATGGAGAATGGTGCTGCCGAGCTGTTCTTGAACTGAATGAGCCAGGTTTTGAGAACCCTTCAAGCATTCGTTGGTGGCATGTGAGAGCCGCCATGCATGTGACGACGAAAGAGGATTGGCCACCTAAAACGTTAGGGGTTAAGAGCGATCGCCGATCGCTCTTAACCCCTAACGCAAAATCAAGCTGCTAGCTAACCGAAGAAGGCACCATGGGAGTCTGGGCACTATCTGTCGGAATAGTGATTAGCGGCAGTGCACCCTGCAAAGCTTGAACGCGCGTTTCGACAATTCGCTCATCAGGAACAAAGCGATGAACGCCTAACTTAGTTAAGCGACGCATTGCTTGTTCAGAGGCTCCAGCAATAAATACTGGACGCTCATTATCACTGGCATCCTGAATCATATTTTCTAAGGAAAGGGATGCCGTGACTCCTAGAATCGGCACGTTGTGCAAGTCCAGAATTAAGACATCGTGAGCTTTCATGGCGTTATGCTCGCGAGCAATTGCCTTAGCTACGCCAAAAATCATCGGCCCACTCAGGTGAAACAGGAGGACACGACCTTCAGCGCGATCGAGCAATGCTTGCTCCTCTTGCGTCATCTGTAGCTCTTCGTCCTCGTCAGCATCAGTAATCGTCTTAACACCTTCGGATTGGAGCTTAGTGAGGCGATCGATCGTGAGAATATTCGCGATAAAGACCCCGACTCCCACAGCCACAATCAGATCCACAAATACGGTCAGAAAAAGTACGCCATACATGATCAGCGTGCCCTTCCAAGAGACGCTGTGCGCCCGCTTTAAGAAGCTCCAATCAAGAATGTCAAAGCCCACTTTCATGGCAATGCCAGCCAACACCGCTAGAGGAATGGGGGCAATCAAGCCTGCAGCACCCAAAACTACTACGAGTAGCAGGACTGCCCGAATCAAACCAGAGAGTGCTGTCCGACCACCGGCTTGAATGTTAACGACAGTACCCATGGTTGCCCCAGCTCCAGGCAAGCCACCAAATAGGCCAGACACTAAGTTACCTAAACCTTGACCAATCAGCTCTTTATCAGAATTGTGCTGAGTCCGAGTCAAGCTATCGGCCACCATTGAGGTCAATAGCGCATCAATACATCCCAACGCTGCTAATACCAGAGCATCAATCAACATGATCTGGAACTGAGCGGCTGTAAACGTTGGCATCTGGATCGCTGGCAAACCCATGGGGATTGCACCAATCCGGCGGATGTCTGCGTTACCAAAGACGGCAAGGGATAATAACGTACCGGCAATCAAGACTACCAGTTGAGGCGGTAAGATGCGCTTAAAGCGTTTTGGCATTAAGAACAGGACGGCAATGGTAAAAACGGCCAGCATCACCTCTGGCATGACGGCATTGCTGAACAATTCGGGCAGACTGGTAACCGTTCCAATCACGCCACCTTTGGGACTCTCCTGTCCTAAGAATGGCCCAATTTGTAAAATAATTAGGATTACACCGATACCCGACATAAAGCCGGAGATGACCGTGTAAGGCATCAAGGTGACGTATCGACCTAATTTCAATAGACCGAAAACGATTTGTAGGACACCGGCCATCATGACCACGGTAAAGGCCATGGCCATACCGTTTTCCGGGTCGGTCGCAATGAGCTTGGCGATAATGGCCGTCATGACGACCGTCATCGGGCCGGTTGGTTCGGAAATCAACGTCGGGGTGCCACCAAAGAGGGCAGCAAAGAAGCCAACAAGTACGGCGCCGTAGAGACCAGCAGCTGGGCCTGCACCGGACGCCACGCCGAAGGCTAGAGCCATCGGCAGGGCAATTACCGCTGCAGTTATGCCGCCAAAGATATCTCCACGCGCATTTCGAAAGTTTATGCGGTTTGTCAGTGTCATTACGAACACCTGATTTTTACATTGATGAAAGCAAATATTATTCGCGTATATGATTGCTTTTGCTCTATGAAGAGCATATCATTCCCCTTCTGAAATCGGAACTGTTAAATTTATCCTGATGATGAATTTTTGATATAGGAAAAATTTATGCTGTCATGTGGTCTTAATCAATGAAGCTGCCGCCAATTCTTCTGATAACCGACCATGAAATTTGGGGCTGCAGCTGATTGTTCTCGATAGGGGGCCAGCTCCTCTGTGGGCAAATTGCTGATTGCCAAGGGAACCAGAACCGATTACCACTCAGTAGCATGGTTGTCGGCTTTTAAGGTTTGCTGTCGCCAGTCCTGACTGCCCCTGAGAGATTGCCCAACTTGACTTTAGCCTTCGCATCAATCGAGATACACAGTATGCTCAACCCCGTTACAGGGGCTTACAGGGCCGCTGTAACGGGGTTGAAAATCGCGCCAGTTGCCAGCATCTCCTTCGAAGACTTGGTCTAGAGAGTTTATGCAAGCGCTCTGGTGGTGTGTGAAAGCTAGCTAGTTGAGTGGGACTGAGAGATCGAAGATCTCGCGAGCGGGCTCTTGCACGCGCTCAATTGTGATCCCTTCACCATCAAATCGGATTTGGGTTTCGGGCTCGGGCTGTTCAATGATTTCCAGATTGAGGCGATCGCCATCTGTGGAGAGTCGCGGGCGAATCTCAGATTCCTCTTCATCGAGATTAATGCGAAAGCCACCTAAGTCAATGATTTGAGCAGTCACGGGCAGAGTGCTGATTAGGCTAATCCCAACTGTTGCTACCAATCCGAGCAGTCGAAATTGGATACGGTTCATGGCCATACCTCCTGATTTTGGATCTTGGCAACTCCGAAGCGCAACTATGCTGAAACCTTTGAGCGCAGTCTCAGCAATTGGTTGTTCTTAGCTGCCTATATTTAGACGCTAAGGAGTTTTGCTTTGCCTTGCCTAAGCGTGTTCTGAAGATTTGGTGAGAGTTTTGTTTGACACAAAGATTGCCAATGCGCCAGCGATCGCGGCTATTTAGTCCCGAGGGATTGTTGGCCATAGCATTCTCAGAATCATAGCGACTGAGGTTGCCAATGCTTGCTTACATGGGAGGTAGGTTAGCTAGCGATCGCGGGTTCCATCATGGTGATTGTGCCCGCAGTGGCATCCATCATGACCTGGGTACCAAGCGGCAACGTGAGAATGGGTTCCACATGCCCGATCGCGGCATTCCACCAAGCGGGAATGCCTAATGGAGCGATGTGATCGGTGAGCACCTGCTCTAAGGTAAGGCCGCCATAGCCGCCAGAAGGGCCACAGTTGGTGCATTGTCCGAACACAAACCCGGACAATTGGTCTAATACTCCGGCTAGTTTCAACTGGGTGAGCATGCGATCGATGCGGTAGACCGATTCCCCCACATCTTCTAAAAAGAGGATGGCTCCCGTCAGGTCAGGCAGGTAGGGCGACCCCACAATGCCAGAGAGCACTGACAGATTACCGCCATAAAGCTTGCCTTGGGCTTGGCCAGGGGTGATGGTCTGGACTCGAAAGCGAGTTTGCATCAGGCGATCGCGATCTTCTGCCGCCATCGGATTCTCAATTGTGATCGCCTGCCCCTCAAACAACACTTGGCGAAACGGCTCCGTTTGATTGGGTCGCCAGGCGGTCAGGCCATTCGGTCCATGAAAGGTGACTAAACCAGTTTGGGCAGTAATGCCTAGCAGCAGTGCGGTTAGGTCGCTAAAGCCCGTGATGATTTTCGGATTTTGGCGAATCAGGTCATAGTCCAAGTACGGCAGTATGCGGGCGCAGCCCCAATCTCCTCGAATGGGGAGCAATGCGGCAATCTCTGGATCGCCAAAAAACTGGTTCACATCGGCAGCGCGATCGCGATCGTGCCCCGCCAAATAACCATATTGAGACAATACATGCGGCGCGGGACGCGGTATCAAACCCAAGCCTCGCACCGCATCCATCACAATATCCAAATCCGTTGTATTGAAGGTGGCTCCCGCCGGGCTGATGATGCCTACAGTGTCGCCAGGCTGTAAACGTGGCGGTTTAATGATGTCAGACGAGGCCGCTTTTGCTTGACGCTTGGTCGTCAGCGGCACCATCGCAGAGAGTGCCCCTAACCCTGCTATCAGTTGCCGCCGTGTTGGTCGCTGGCTCATGGGCTCCGCCTTTCTATCCATCTACTGCTCTAAGGGATTGGCGCTTAAATCACATCCCACCGACCCTGCTACCCATCCACCCTGCCACAGTCTTGCTCGGGTACTTTATTTTCAAGCCGATCCCTAACCATTATCAAGGATATTGAGTTTCTGCTGAGGGTCCGGGAGCTAGGACGACATGCCGACAGTCTTGGCTCATGCTGCGCAACCGTAATTGCCCCATCCTTAGTTCATCTGGGTGGCAAAAACTAAGTGCTTCATTGTCGCCGAAATATTGTCCACCATGATCATAGAAAGACTCAGACCGATACTGTAGGCCGAAACCGTTGATGTTCGAGGCTCAGTGGGCTAGGGGTAACTCACGCTAGTACTCGGCGGTAGAAGCTGCTCTGCCATTGCAGTTGCTAGAGACTGTCATCATTTAGCTATCAAATCCTTTCAGCGATAGGGATATAGCTCCTAGCTTGTATTTTGAGTGCGGGCGCGATCATGCTGATTGTTAAAGGAGTTGCGCTTAAATCACATCCCACCGACCTTGCTACCCATCCACCCTGCCACAGTCTTGTCCGGGTATTTTATTTTCAAGCCGATCCCTAAGGGTTGCTGGATTGCATTGATGACGCGCTTTAGCTCTCCTTGCACCGCTGCTTCTTGTATGTTGACAGCAGTCGCGCTAGAGAACGGAGTGCAACTTTACGCCGTCCGATACTAGTATTCTGTAAACTAAGTTTCTTTAGGATCACGGCGGTCGTAGTTCGATCCCCCGCTGCCGCCGCCCCCTTAAAAAAGGGGCTACTCAATCCCTGGATGGGGATGCCCCCTTTTTAAGGGGGTTGGGGGATCAAAGCTCCGTCAATAAAGGTGAAAAACTTAATTTACGCTGTA
>JBCDAJ010000102.1:0-24482 GCA_039185935.1 Cyanobacteria bacterium P01_F01_bin.56
GCCAATCGAAGACAGATGAAGTGCAAGGTTTTTTGACGAGAGAATGGGGCTTTCAGCGAATTTGCCTTGCACATAAATGCTACTCAAAATGGCTATATCCCTTGCGTGTTGGGTATTTTAGACTTTTTCAGCAGCCCCTACCTAGTGGTCACAACCGCTGCGATCGCCCTTTGTCACCCCATCACGTTCTCAGGCACCTAGGACTTGGCAAAACGGCCTCCTGATAAAAGCCCCCATCGCCCCATACCAGGAACGGGTGAGCTCGTCTTTTGGCCCTCTCAATTTCCCAAATTTGGAGAAATCAGATTCAAGTTCCTCCAGATTTAGGGATATTGAGGGGGCTTTTACATAAGTCCCAAAAGCGTCAATCGACATCGCATCTTTCCATCAGGTAACGAGTAAACGACACCCCCAACCGCTGAACGACTTCGGTGTCGTATTGCTGAAAGCCAAATTTCTGAAAGAGACCCCGGCTGAATTCGCTGGCTTCGGTATAGAGGCGCGGCAGGCGATCTCGGTGTGCCTGCTCCATAACATGAGCCAACAGCGCCGAGCCGATACCCTGCTGGAGATAAGCATGATGCACATACAGTGAGGCTACGCGCCCGTCCTCAGCAAGACCGCTAAAGCCGACAAGGTCTGTTGTCATCTCTGCCACCCATGTTCGCCCCCCGAGAATAAATTGCTCAAACTGCTCCAGGTCTAGGGCCGTAGCTGCCCAGGCGCAGGTTTGCGCTTCGCTGTAATAGGTCGGCCCGTACTTCATCACCGTCTCATGAAAGAGTTTGGCCAATGCGGGTACATCTGCCCGCGTCGCGAGTCTAATCTGCATGACCCCTCAAGCAAATGTGCGTTATCGGTTATCAAGTCTGCTGTAATTTTGTCAAACATGTAGCGAAGAATCGAGCCATCAGATACTGCGAATAATCTGGCGTCCCGCAGTTGTTGCAAACTGTCACTCAGACGAAGGGCGATCGCTACAAAATTCCAATATCCGGACAGCCTTCCCTCATCAGCCAGTATTCTAAGAGGCGTTCAAAATCGCTGTTTTGGAAAAAGCCCATGAATTCGACTAGCTTGCCTGTCTGGCGCAGCACCGGAGCGATCGCCACCATCACGCTTAGCACCCTGGTCGGGATGTCAGCCCCCTCAGCCCTGGCTCAGAATAATTCGACCGTTGCCCCCCGCCTTCAGATTTCACCGCAGGCCCTGTCAGAAATCCGAGAAGCCCCTTTTAGTGAACTCTTTGACATCGGAGACGGCGAAGCCTATGCCATCAAAGATCAGGACTATAATCCCGCTCAGCCCGATATCGGATTTTTTAGTTTGTGGGGAGATGTCCCTGCCAAAGAGAAGCTGGGCGTGGCGGTAAGGTACTGCTTCGGAGATACGAGCTTGGCCAGAGCTGGTGCAGAACTGGTGGAAATGAAGCTTATGGATGGCGATACCGAGCTGGTCACCATTGACCAGGTAATAGTATCCCGTGCCTCTTACCTCAATGAGGTCCAGCCACCGCGTCAAAGTAACGTACACGCATCTTTTTACTACGATCCCTGGTATGACCCATTCTATTACTCGCCATTTCGGATTGGCATTTCGGCAGCGCCGCCGACTTACATTCCTGGAGTCGACTGCAGTGCCGGAGCCGCTTTATTTGACTTAACTCCAGTAGAATCGGCGATCGCGGCGCTGCCAGAGCAAACACTTCAAGTACGACTGCTATTTAGCAACGGCTCGACAGAATATTGGCACCTAGGGGGCGGGACTGTAAGCGAACTGAAGAGCTTGCCTACAATCTCTGCTGTTGAATAGACCGCTTGCGCAATACGGCCATGAATCCATTCATCAACGTGGGTGTAGAGGTTAATACTCGACCTCTGCACCCACGTTGACGGCTATCTCTCCTGCCTAGGAATAAGGCTGATCTGACCAGCAAGGCACTGCCCTGACAATTCTGGTTAGGCAGGATTGAGGCCAAACGTCAGTCCTGTGGTGTGTCAATCGGTTATGTCGCTTGGCCAAACTCGTAGCCGTTATTGAGCAAACTCGTGGTTTTTGATGCAGGTGCACAAAATTTGCTTGATCAGCTCCTCCCATTCAACTAAGCACGGGCACGGCCGCTAAGCCGGATGGAAATAGAAGGCTGTTCCCAAAATTACAAACGTTGCCAGTAGTAGAACGCCTTCCAACCAGTTAGACCGGCCATCTAAACTAATGAGATTGACGAGAGCGACGGCAATCACGACGGCGACCACTTCAAAGAGGTTGAAATTTAAGTCCATGGGCTGACCGAGGAACTGACCGGTTAGCACCAGCACCGGCACAATGAGCAGCGCGACCAACAAACTAGACCCCATGGAAATCGAAATAGCGAGATCCATATTGTTTTTGTAGGCTACGCGCACGGCGGTCAGGTACTCAGCGGCCCCACCCACCAGCGGAATCAAGATGACGCCTGAAAAGAGTTCCGTAAACCCAAGGCTAGCCGTGGCCTCTTCGAGTGCGGCGACAAAAATCTCTGAAACAAAGGCTACGCCTAGCGTTGCTGCTAATAAGACCCCAACCCAGAGCCAGAGATTGGGGGCTTCTTCATGCGTCTCTTCTTCAACATCAATCTCCAGGTCTTTGACGCCGACATCATAGAGGTAGCTATGGGTCTTGAGGGAAAAGATCAGAGTCAAAACGTACACCACCAAAAGCACTACCGCCACCGTCATCGAAAGGTGACTAATGGTTTCTGGAGCCACGACGGTCGAGGTTTTGATTAATAATGCTGGCAGGACGAGGGCCGTCACCGCTAGGGTCATAGTGGACCCGTTAATGCGAGCAATGATGGAGGCGAATTCTTGCTCCTTATATTTGATGCCGCCCACCAACATTGAAAGCCCCATCACGAGCAATAGATTTGCCAATAGCGAACCGGTGATGCTCGCTTTTACCACCCCCACGAGTCCTGCCTTCAGCGCTACCAGGGCAATAATAAGTTCGGTGGCATTGCCAAACACCGCATTGAGTAAACCGCCGATAGAAGGGCCTGTAATCACGGCCACCTCTTCGGTCGCGGTGCTGAGCCACATGGCTAAAGGAATAATCGCGATCGCCGATACCGCAAACACAATGAGGGCATTTAGCTCGGCCTGTTCGGCCCAAATGGCCAACGGCACAAATATCAGTAGCCCAAATGAAATGAGGTTCGTAATGGTCAATGGAAATTTTGACTTGGTGGCAGTAGTCATCGGCAAGCAGGCCCGAAACAGCAGCGAAACTAGGTAACGTGTTAGTCCTGAGCGAACCCAGCAGCATGATACCCGCCCCTAAGATACGGTAATTCAGTCTGACTTTTTGTTTTATAGAACGATCATGCCGTCTGTGAGGCCAACTTCAGGGTTGTCTGACTGCGCTATTACCGTTAGTGATTTACAGCAGTGACGGATCGATGTCGGCAGCAGGCGGTAGCGATGCATTTGAAGGCGCGCTGGGATAACCGCATTGAATGCTGAGCGTTAAGTCACTCATGCCCCAGACGTCAAAAAATTGATCTGACAAGATTTCACCCGCTTGCGTCATGTCGCCGTCTTCATCGATGCATCCGCCTTCGAGAATGCGACCGCGATCGGTTTCCAAATTCAGGCGCAGGCTACCATCCGCTTGATGCTGGATAAATAGGCGACCGTAAGCCAGAACTTGACCGGCTCGACTGATGATGGTGCAGCGCATAAGTATGAGGAATTCCAGTTCAGGGTAGGTAGGGACAAGGTCAAGCAGCCCAGAGAGGCCGCTGTGCAAAAGGCTGATAGGGTTTGACCTTACGGGGCCAGGTGAGGCGTGTCAAGAGCATTGCGATCGCCGGTGTATTTTCGATTAATCTGCTCCACAACGATTAGGTAGGATGGAAGTTAAACACATAAACCCTGGGGCACAGCAGCTTTCCTTTGTAGACTGGCTGTGTTCACATCGCAATCCTTTCTCCGTTCACTATGGCTAACGCTGGCGACTCCACCGCAATCGAAAAAATTCATCTTCCTCGCACCAACGAGTCGGAAACGCTCAAGCGCCTTCGCCATACGTTTTCCCATGTGATGGCAATGGCCGTGCAAAAGCTGTTTCCAAAAGCTCAAGTCACCATCGGCCCCTGGATTGATTACGGCTTTTATTACGACTTTGATAGTCCTGATCCCTTTACCGACAAGGATCTCAAAGCGATCAAAAAGCAGATGATCAAAATCATCAACAAAGGCCTGCCCGTCGTGCGCGAAGAAGTGAGCCGAGAGGAAGCCCAACGCCGCATCAACGAATTGGGTGAACCTTATAAGCTTGAAATCTTAGCCGGGTTAGAAGAGCCGATCACCCTGTATCACCTTGGCGAAGACTGGTGGGATTTATGCGCTGGCCCCCATGTGGCAACGACTAAAGATCTGAATCCGAAAGCTTTTGAACTGGAATCAGTGGCTGGTGCTTATTGGCGGGGTGATTCTACCAAGGCCCAGCTACAGCGAATTTATGGCACTGCTTGGGAAACCCCAGAGCAACTGGCAGAATACAAACGTCGCCGCGAAGAAGCGCAACGCCGTGATCACCGCAAGCTGGGTAAAGAATTAGGGCTGTTTATCTTTAACGATACGGTTGGGCCCGGTCTGCCCCTATGGACACCCAAAGGGACGGTGTTGCGATCGACCCTCGAAGACTTTCTCAAGCAAGAGCAGGTTAAACGCGGCTATCAGCCTGTGGTGACACCTCATGTGGGCCGAGTCGATCTTTTCAAAACGTCAGGCCATTGGCAAAAGTATAAGGAAGACTTGTTTCCCATGATGGGTGAGTCGGAGGACGAAGGGTTTGTCCTCAAAGCGATGAATTGCCCTTTTCACATTCAGATTTATCAGTCGGAGTTGCGGTCTTATCGCGACTTGCCTTTGCGTCTGGCAGAGTTTGGCACCGTCTATCGCTATGAGCAGTCCGGTGAATTAGGCGGCCTCACTCGCGTTCGAGGCTTTACCCAAGATGACGCTCACTTGTTCATTACGCCAGAGCAGCTTGATGATGAATTCCTCAAGGTCGTCGATCTGATTCAAACTGTGTTGAAATCGCTGCAGTTGGACAAATCTTTTAAGGCGCGGCTGAGCTTCCGCGATCCTGACTCGGATAAATACATCGGCTCAGATGAAGCTTGGGAAAAAGCTCAAAATGCGATTCGTCGCGCGGTTGAGACTCTGGGCATGAATCATTTTGAAGGGATTGGAGAAGCCGCGTTCTATGGCCCCAAGTTGGACTTCATTGTGCAAGATGCTTTAGAGCGAGAATGGCAACTGGGCACTGTGCAGGTGGACTATACTTTGCCAGAGCGTTTTGATCTACAGTATGTTGCGGAAGACGGCAGTCGCCAGCGTCCGGTGATGATTCACCGAGCTCCCTTTGGTTCCCTAGAGCGCCTCATCGGCATCTTGATCGAAGAGTATGCGGGCGATTTCCCGGTGTGGTTAGCACCGGAACAGATTCGCTTGCTGCCCGTGACGACTGAATTAATGGGCTATGCCCAGCAGGTGGCCGATCGCATGGTGGCCGAGGGCATTCGCGCTGTGGTCGACACCAGCGGCGATCGCCTCGGCAAACTTATTCGCAATGGTGAGAAGGGCAAGATTCCGGTTATGGCGATTGTCGGAGCCAAAGAGCAAGCCGCCAACGCTTTAAGCATTCGCACTCGCGCCGAGGGTGAATTGGGCGTAATTCCCGTAGATGAGGTGATTGCGCGCCTGAAAACAGCACTGTCTGAACACGGCGGCTTTTAAACTTAATCTATGGGCCGAAACATGCCAAATCGTTCTCAAGATTGGTTTAATCAAGCCCAGCGAGATTTGGCACAGGCGATCGCGTCTGAATCAGGAGCTCGCCATGAATGGGCTTGTTTTGCCGCCCATCAAGCTGCAGAAAAGGCGATTAAAGCGCTGCATTTATCGTTAGGACAAGAAGCTTGGGGGCATTTATTGGTACGACTGCTTTCAGAATTGCCGGCAACAGTGGAACGCCCGTCTCTGTTAGGGAGTTGCGCTTAAATAACATCCCACCGCCCCTGCTACCCATCCACCCTGCCACAGTCTTGTCCGGGTACTTTATTTTCAAGCCGATCCCTTAGTGGAGCAAGCTCGGGTGTTGGATAACTTTTACATCCCCACTCGTTATCCTGATAGTCATCCAGAAGGATCACCGTTTGATCACTACGGTCCACTACAAAGTCAGGAGGCCATTCGTCATGTCCGTGCGATCTTTAACTTCGTCGATCCTGCGATGGCCGAGTAGAGACGAAGTCGATGCGGCTTTTCGACAATGGGTTACTGACAATATTTCAGCTTTGGAGCAGGCGATCGCGATCGGCTACTTCGGCTCCTATGCACGGGGCCATGCTGGCGTCGGCAGTGATTTAGATGTCGTGATGGTTTTAGAAAAAAGCGACTTGCCATTTGTGCAAAGGAGTCAAGCTTGGGATTTTTTAGCGATCCCCGTACCCGTTGAAGCCCAAATCTACATCGCAGCAGAATGGACACAGATGAAAGTGACTCAGCCTCGATTTTACGAAGCCTTAGGGATGAGGATTAAATAAATTACTGATGCCAAGCCGGATAACCTTTCCCCTCCTGGGAGGGGCAGCGGGGTGGGTTGCCCCTGAGTGCGAGGGTTCGAACCCACCCCGCCTACGGCACCCCTCCCGAGAGGGGAAAACCGACACATGATTAAATTCCCGATCCTTAAAGTGTGAAACAGTTTGGATAAAGTCATCGCTGACGCTTGCCTGCAATCCCTCAAGCCACTAGAAAGCAGGTTTTTACACTGCAATAAGTTTTTTCAGCCAAGGTCGATAGCTCATCATGACCTACCTACCCGAGTTTATTGAGGAGATAGGATAGTCGTGACTTTTCAACGACATATACGCCTTGGATTTTGCCTTTGAGCGTTACTTTGGCGTTAGAAAAGGCCAGAATTGGCGTCACAAATTTCAACTGCTTCTGTTGCTTAACCTGGAAAGCTTGCTTCATCACTTGCTTGAGAAAGTCTTTTTCGAAGGGGTATTTTTGAGCGCCCATTAGGCGATACAGCTTTTGCTCCTCTGCCACCACGGTGCCCCGGTGAGATTTTACGTCGATGACGTAGGCCCGGTTTTGTGGTGAGAGACAAACGATATCAGCATCGCCCAGTCCTTTGCCCAATCGGAGACCGTACTCGATGGTCCATCCACCAGTTCTCAAACTCGCGATCGCCTTAGCAACATCTTCTTCTCCTTGGGCTCCCTGATCGGCATGAGCAGCCCGCCGCCACCAGTACAGACCATTGAGCAGGCAACCAATGCCAGCAACGAGAGAAACAACGTAAACAATCAGTGGCAAGCTTAGAGCTGATGAGGAACTATCAGGGAAAAGAGTCAGCAGTTCTTGAAAAATAGTTCGCAGCAGGAATGGCAAAGCCATAAGAAAAGCTGCTGCGGCAAAAGCAGTCAAAGCTTTAACTCTTCTTTGCAAAGCTAAGTTTCGGATGTTTTGCCCAGCTTTGCGATGGGATGAGCGCATTAACTTTACCCCAGGAATGAAGTTCTTCATCAACAGCTAGCTGAAGTGAAATAGCTGTTGATGAAGCTATGTTGCCCACAAATCTTGGGGATTCAGCAATTATTGAACCGCCATTACCCGGCTTGAGGCAGTGGCTTCAGCAACTTAATCACCGGCATCACTGCTTGTCGTTTTCTTTGTAAATAAGAAGGATATCTATCGGGTAGATACTGCAGCGCTAACCAATCTTGGAAGGCTGTCAGGGCTGCTAAGGGATAAACGTATTGCCGCGTTCTGGCCCAGTTGTTGAGTGGGTGCTGGGGCACAGCAAAGCGATCGCCATATTGTTGGCTCAATTGTTGAATATTCCAATAGCGATTCCACGCTTTATCAATGTTAATGAGTAGCGCAGTGCGTAGTTCTGAGGAGAGCAACGTCGACATGGGCGCCCTGGCCAAGGCGTTTCCAACATCGAAATAGCCGACGGGAATCCCGTTCCGCAAAGGACGGCGAAACGGGGCCGCTTGCGGTTTAACGGGTAGCTGAGGCGTCGCCTGTTGAGGCGGTTCTTCAACGGCGGCGCAGATGAATTGGGGCAGTTGCTTTTCACTCAGCAAGCGCAGACTATTACGAGCAGCTTCTTTATGCGCTGCAAAGGCGTAATAGTCTAGAAAGGCCAGACACACTTGGTAAGGGTAAGCCGATACATTTGCCCGCCCGCCAAATTTGGTGCCATCGGGAATGGGCACGAAGAGGCGATCGCCCTGATAACGATAGGTGCCCAGCAAGTTGGCTAATTTACCCGCTCGATGGCGATCGCCTACGTGCGGTGTCGTTTCGCCCCAACCCACCAGCGTACTATTCGAAATTCCACAAGCTCGGGCCAACTCGCGCCCTGACATAAACGGTGTGCCATCTGGCAGCATCCCCACGTCGATAGGTAATCCTGACACTTCCATGGAGGGCATCACCTCAGAGACACTAGACGATGGAGGATAGCTAGACATGATTTTGAGCGATCGCAATTCAGCCGGAATGATCTTTACTCTGCTCTAGCCTCTGGTTCAGCCTAAGTCTGCAAACCAGAACAAGCGCTAGATGTAGAAGATTGCACAACATTCTAACGCTCAAAATCTAGATTTAGCGCCTGTTTATGAATCGTTTGAATTGAGGTTGCTGCTAGCCCTATCCTTGGCCTCTAAACTCTGCCTGCTGAAATCTGAACGCCAAATTCTGAACGCTTACCCTCTGCTATAGAATTTGTGAGCACCTGGTCACTGGAAAAGAAACATGACTGCCGAATTGACACACGGCAAACTGCTAACGCTTTTACAGCTCTCCAGCCCGGCTTTACCGATTGGCGCTTATAGCTATTCTGAAGGGGTTGAAACCCTGGCGACGGCTGGCACGATCGCGACTCGCGATGATTTGCAGCACTGGCTGGAGCAAGAGTTGGGCCACGGCAGCATTCGTCTCGAAACGGCCATTTTGCGGTGGAGCTATGCGGCCGCCGCCGAGTCCAACAACGCCCAGATTGAGCGGTGGAATCAGTGGCTCTCAGCCCTCCGTGAAACTGAAGAAATGCGCTCGCAAAGCTGGCAAATGGGGCGATCGCTGCTGCGCCTGTTGGCTGATTTAGAACCAACATTGAGCCAACAATTCCCCGACTGTACGCGCCGTGAAGGCTGCAATTTTGCGATCGCCTACAGCCTGGTAGCCCAGGTCTGGCAAATTCCAATTGATGCCGCCGCGATCGCTTTTCTTCACAGTTGGGCAGCGAACTTGATCAGTGCTGCGGTGCGTGCAGTACCGCTGGGGCAAACCGCAGGACAACGCCTTCTGCAGCAGTTGATTGAGCCCATCCAAGCCGCTCATGCAGAGATTGCCGCAATGGACGAGGCGGATCTAATGGCCTGCAATTGGGGCGTGTCTTTGGCAAGCATGCAACATGAGGAATTGTATAGTCGATTATTTCGCAGTTAGGGGCGAGGCGAGTGGCAGGGGCGAGGCAGGCTCGATATTGCCTATAGCAATCTGCAATCAGGTGAGGATAGCTCAAAGCTCTGAAACGCCCATTTCGTCGGCTTCTCAATTCCGCATTCCGCACGCTCAATTCCGCATTCCGCACGCTTAATTCCGCATGTTGCTATATCGGCTGAAGTTGTCGCGCAATTCCGAGCCGACTTCGCCCGTACAAAATGCCAAATTCTGCATTCAGAATATCGCTCGTTATAATGCGTCTCTAAGTACCGATTCTCTCACTATTCAGCTACCTATCTTTACCCTCTGCTCCCTGGCTCCCATCGCTTTATTTCGATTTGTAGCTCTATTCTGAAGAATTGGTATGACTGACGTGCGTGTTACAGAATTTGAGGATCCTTTCGTGACGAAACCGTTTCGGGTGGGGGTCGCTGGCCCCGTAGGCTCTGGCAAAACAGCTCTAATCGATGCGCTCTGCAAAGCGATGCGCGACGATTTCAATTTGGCAGTGGTGACCAACGATATCTACACCCAAGAGGATGCCCAGTTTTTAGTGCGGAGTGCGGCCTTAGAGCGCGATCGCATTATCGGGGTTGAAACTGGTGGCTGTCCCCATTCCGCTATTCGGGATGATGCCTCTATTAATTTGGCCGCGATCGATCGCCTCGTCGAGCAGTTCGCTCCTGACATCGTTTTTGTCGAAAGCGGGGGCGATAATCTAGCCGCCACCTTCAGTCCTGAACTGGTAGAAATGACCCTCTATGTTATTGACGTAGCTGCGGGGGACAAAATTCCTCGCAAAGGCGGACCAGGGATCATGAAATCAGATGTGCTGATCATTAATAAAATTGACCTCGCTCCCCATGTTGGTGCCGATTTGGCAGTCATGCGGCGCGATGCCCAAAAAATGAGAGGCGATCGCCCCTTTATCTTTGCAAACCTTAAAACTCGGGAAGGGCTTCACACCGTCATTGACTTGATTTGCCATCAACAAAAGCTGGGTGCCAGTCCTGCAGTTGCCAGTGCAGCGCGCGAATTTGCTCACGTTCATCACCATTCACACTAGGGGACTGGATTCAACCCCCCATCGCCTTAAATTCTTCTTAATCATAGGGGAGAAAATATATTTTTGTAATCTATGATACATTTCGGTATTTACCCTGACTTTAGTATCTCTTTGCAATTGCTGTGGAGAACTGTGACTCCTGAGACATTTGTCTAAGGCCAGAGATTCGGGAGGTTTTCATATCGATGAAAGCTTTGCTCTGAGGCTCAGTCCATATCCATTGCGCTAAGGTTAGAAATTTTTTGAGTCAGGAGAGACGGCACGAATGACGAATCGATTTGGCAGACGTAAGTTTTTGCTGTATGGCTCCGCCACAATGGGTACGGCCATGCTGCTCAAGGCCTGTGGAGCCCCTACAGATACCGCAACCGAAGAAGCCCCTGCAGAAGGTGGTGAGGAAACGGCAGCAGCTGGTGGTGATGGCGAGACCATTAAGGTCGGTATTCTGCATTCTCTCAGTGGCACCATGGCCATTAGTGAGACCACCGTGGTCGACGCTGAGAAACTGGCCATTAAAGAGATTAATGCAGCGGGCGGTGTGCTCGGTCAGCAGATTGAGTTCATCGAAGAAGATGGCGCCTCTGATTGGCCCACCTTTGCTGAAAAGGCCGAGAAGCTGATTGATCAAGATGAAGTGGTAACTGTCTTTGGCTGCTGGACCTCAGCTAGCCGTAAGGCCGTCCTCCCCGTGTTTGAGTCGAAAGACCACATGCTTTGGTACCCCGTGCAGTACGAAGGTCAAGAATGTTCTAAGAACATCTTCTACACCGGGGCGGCACCCAACCAGCAAATTGAGCCTGCAGTTGACTGGCTGCTAGAAAATAAAGGCACTGAATTCTTCTTGGTCGGCTCTGACTATGTCTTCCCACGGACGGCCAACACCATTATCAAAGAGCAGTTGGCAGCCAAAGGCGGCACGACTGTCGGTGAAGACTATCTGCCGCTTGGCAATACCGAAGTTACGCCGATTATCACCAAGATTAAGGCGGCACTGCCAAATGGTGGCGTCATCTTCAATAGCTTGAATGGTGACAGTAACGTGGCGTTCTTTAAGCAGCTACAAGGTGCAGGCATGGATCCGGAAATGTATCCGGTAATGTCGGTTAGCGTCGCCGAAGAAGAAGTTCGCCAGATTGGTAAGGACTTTTTGGTGGGTCACTACGCGGCTTGGAATTATTTCCAGACTGTTGAGTCACCTGAGAATGAGAAGTGGGTCGCTGACTTTAAGGCCGAGTATGGTGACGATCGCGTTACCAACGACCCCATGGAAGCGGCTTACATCATGGTTTATTTGTGGAAACAAGCCGTTGAGCAGGCTGGCACTACGGATATTGCTGCTGTGCGCGAAGCCGCCTACGGTCAGGAGTTTGCTGCGCCTGAAGGGCCGGTCACCATGAATCCGAATCACCACATCGCCAAGACTGTCCGCATTGGTCAGGTGCGTGATGACGGGTTATTTGACATCGTGTCTTCGACGGATGGCCCCATCGATCCGGTGCCTTGGAACCAGTATGTACCCGATACCATTGGCTTTGCCTGTGACTGGTCTGACCCCGAAAAGGGTGGTAAGTACGAGGTCGAAGGCGCCTAGAGCCCACCTCTGATTGATATGCAACCTGAGTAAAGGAGAGCAAAACTTTGCCGTGGGTGGCGAGATGTTGCTCTCCTTTTTCTTTGGTAGCAAAAAGCACAGTCCCCAAGGTTGGGACAGGGGTATAGCTAGCAGGGGATGGTCTTGATCTCAAGTTGGATCATTCCCCAGAGGGCATGTGGAGATCGCATTGCATCGTGATGCGCGGCAAAATGTTCAATTGACTTGATTGAGCATTCTGTTCTCGCTGTCTGCATAGGCGATTAGCAAATTTAGCTGGTGAGCTTCGACCGCCGCCGCGATTTTTGGCTGCCGCATCAGCAATTAGATAGAAGGTAAGGATGTGATTGAGGGACTGATTGGCGGGTTATTTAACGGCATTAGTATCGGTGCTGTGCTGTTAATTGTGGCGCTAGGGTTAGCGATCGTGTTTGGCTTGATGGGCGTCATTAACCTGGCCCACGGTGAACTGATGATGCTGGGCGCTTACACCACATACGTGGTGCAAAATGGGGCAGCGGCCATTGGTGAAGGGGCTTTAGAGTTTTATATCTTTGCGGCATTACCCTTGGCTTTTTTAGTCGCGGCGTTGACCGGTCTCGTACTAGAACGGGGCGTCATTCGACATCTCTATGGTCGTCCGCTTGAAACGTTGCTAGCGACTTGGGGCGTGAGTCTGATCCTGCGACAGTTTATTCGCAGTGTCAGTTGGTCGCTGGTGATTGGTCTCGTGATTTTCTGCGTGCTTTTCTTTGGTGGCCGCTGGATTTTGCAGCGGCAAAATAACTGGGAGCAGTTGCGCCGCATTGCGAATCCGGTGGTGTTAATGCTGTCGGGGGCGATCTCGCTCGTCACCGGCATCGTGATTAATCAAAGCGGCAACAACACCCTGAGTCGGGCCTGGTTTAGTGCTCGCAACGTGGATGTCACTGCCCCCAGTTGGCTACGGGGCGGGCTCGCCGTGGGGTCGACCTTACAGTTTCCCTACGCGCGCCTATTTATCATCGCGCTTACGATTATTTGCTTAATTGGCGTTTACTGGTTCCTCAACGGTACGGCCTGGGGCTTACGCATTCGTTCGGTGACGCAAAACCGCAAAATGAGCGCTTGTTTGGGCATCCCCACTGAGCGCGTGGATGCGTTGACCTTTGCCCTCGGCTCTGGCTTAGCCGGTATTGCTGGCTGCGCGGTGACGCTGCTGGGTTCTGTCGGTCCCAACCTGGGTGGCAACTACATTGTGGATGCCTTTATGGTGGTGGTATTGGGCGGTGTCGGTAAGCTCGCGGGTAGCATTGTGGCGGCTTTGCTGATTGGCATTGTCACTTACTTAATTGGTTCGGGCACGATCGCCCTCTTACTCACCCCCTACGAAGCGCTGCAGCCGGTCACCGACTTTTTTACCTTCTTTGCGACCACGAGCATGGCCAAGGTGATGGTCTTTGCGCTCATTATTGCCTTCTTGCAATGGAAACCGGCGGGTATGTTCCCTCAAAAAGGCCGCTCGGTAGAGGTGTAGACAAAAAATGGTTACAGAAACTCCCGTACAGCCGCGCAAAGCGGTCAAAGCCCAAAAGAATCGCCGCCAGACGCTAGAGATTGTCGGCATTGTCGCGTTTGTTATCCTGATGGCGGTGATTTTGCCGCTGGTGCTCAGTGGTTTCCGCCTGGGCCTATTGGGTCGATTTTTATCCCTGGCGATCGTGGCCCTCGGCATCGATTTGATTTGGGGCTTTACTGGGCTGCTCAGCCTGGGTCATGGCATTTTCTTTGCCTTAGGTGGCTATGCCTTCGCCATGTTTTTGCAGCTCAATAGTTTGGGCGAAGGGCAAATCCCGGAATTTTTTGGCCTGTATGGCGTTGATACCCTGCCCTGGTTTTGGGGTCCCTTTGCCTCATTACCCTTTACGCTAATCGCGATTTTTGCGATCCCCGCGATCGTGGCAGGCCTGTTAGGCTATCTGGTCTTTCGGAACCGCATTCGCGGCGTTTATTTCTCCATCCTGACTCAAGCCGCGCTGGTGGTGTTTTTCAACCTATTCAATGGCCAACAAAAATGGATTAACGGCACCAATGGTCTGAAAACCGACACCAGCACCTTTATGGGGCAAGAGGTCGGCAGCGATCGCATGCAAATGACTTTCTATCTGACCACGGTCGTCATGCTGGTGTTGATATACCTGTTGTCTCGTTGGCTAACCAGCGGTCGCTTTGGACGGTTGCTGGTAGCGATTCGCGATGATGAGAACCGGGTGCGCTTTTCGGGCTACGACCCAACGGGCTTTAAGGTCCTCGTGTTTGCTGTATCGGGGGCGATCGCGGGCATTGCCGGTGCCCTCTACACGGTTCAGTCTGGCATTGTTTCACCCCAGTATATGGATATTGCTTTCTCCATTGAGATGGTAATTTGGGTCGCGGTGGGCGGGCGCGCCACCCTGGTCGGCGCGATTCTCGGTGCCTTGTTGGTGAACTGGGCCCGCGCCTTACTGAGTGAGAGTTTTCCTGAAGTGTGGCTGTTCTTCCAGGGAGCCTTATTCCTGCTGGTGGTGACAGCGCTGCCGGATGGCATTGTCGGCTGGTTGCGACAAAAAGCCCCGGATGGCCTGCGATCGCTCCTAGGTAAACCCGACCCCGTCCTCGCCTATCCCCAGGTTGACCTTGACTCCGAAATTTCGTCCGAACCCCAAGAAGTCTCGGATTAGTAGTGGTTCTGGAGTTTGAGTAGGGAATAGGGAATAGGGAACGGGGAATAGGGAACGGGGAATAGGGAACGGGGAATAGGGAATAGGGGCTGGAGAGGCTACTCACCCACTCCACTCTCATACCCCATCACCCCATCACCCACTCCACTCTCATACCCCATCGACCTCACCCACTCCACTCTCATACCCCATCACCCCATCACCCCATCACCCTCATACCCCATCGACCTCACCCACTCCACCCATCCACCCCCAACTCCCAACATGGCAGCAATCCTCGATATCGAAAACGTCACTGTTAGCTTCGATGGCTTTAAGGCGCTCAACGACCTCAACTTTTCGATGGCAGAGGGCGAGCTGCGCGTCATCATTGGCCCGAACGGTGCCGGTAAAACCACCTTTTTGGATGTCATTACGGGCAAAGTGCAGCCGACGGAGGGCACGGCTCGATTCAAAGGTAAGAACTTGGCCAAACAAGCCGAGCATTCCATCGCGCGTCTCGGTATTGGGCGCAAATTTCAGACCCCTCGGGTTTATCTCAATCTCACCCCCCGCGAAAATTTAGAACTCTCTTGCAATCGCGATAAAAATGTCTTCGCCACCCTCCTTAAAAAAACGCCGTCGGCAGAAAAACGCACCGTCGGCGGTCTACTTGAAACCATTGGTTTAGATCACAAGGCCGACCTTCCCGCCGCGCTACTGTCTCATGGCGAAAAGCAATGGCTCGAAATCGGCATGTTAGTCGCTCAATCGCCGGATTTGCTGCTGGTGGATGAACCCGTAGCGGGCCTGACCGATGAAGAAACCGAGCAAACCGGGAAGTTGTTGATGTCTCTAGCCGAGAGCCATTCCATCATTGTGATCGAGCACGATATGGAGTTTGTACGCCAGATCGCTCGCCAGGTCACGGTTTTGCATCAGGGTTCTGTCTTGTGCGAGGGCACTATGGACGAGGTGCAAAACGATCCGCGTGTCATCGAGGTTTACCTGGGTCAAGAAACGTCAGTCACGCCGGAACAAATGCTGCTGCTGCGCATTGCCGCCACAATGGCTTGGGCCGATGACAGCTTTGACCTAGCTGAGCAGAACGTGATTCTTGATCGCCTTAGCCACCAGTTTGCGCACGCTCCAGAAGAGCAAGCTCAGCTCAAAGATGACTTGGGCAACTTACTCGCCAAAGAAATTCCCCTAGAGGAACTGGTGCCGCAGCTCAACACCCCAGCGCAGCGAGAGCAAGCCCTGATGCTGAGCTACGAAGTGATTAGTGCCAATCAAATCAACGAAACCGAAGCTCAGGTGTATCAAAAGCTCTTGTCGCTGTTGAACTTGCCTGCCGATACCGTTCGCCGTTTAGAAGCCGCTGCCCTGGAGAATTTGTCATGACCAGCACCTTGCCGAACCCTGCTGATGCGGCCACGATCGCCGCACCCATGTTGGAAATCTCGGGGCTCAATTTTTTCTACGGCGAAAGCCACATCCTGCGGGATGTGGCCCTGTCGGTGCCCAAAGGACAGATGGTGTGTCTGATTGGGCGCAATGGCGTCGGCAAAACCACCCTGTTGAATAATGTGATGGGATTGCTCCTGCCACGGACTGGCGATATTCGATATGAGGGCCGGTCGGTGCTCAAGGCGTCCCCTGACAAACGGGCTCGCATGGGCATCGGGTATGTGCCCCAGGGCCGCGAGATCATTCCTCGGCTTACCGTTGAGGAAAACCTGATCATTGGGCAAGAAGCCCTTGGCGATCGCGGACAAAAATCGAAGCAGGTGCCGGCGGAAATCTTTGAACTTTTCCCTGTGTTGAAAACCATGCTGAGTCGCATGGGCGGCGACCTGAGTGGCGGTCAACAGCAGCAGCTTGCGATCGCCCGCGCCCTCATGAGCCAACCCAAGCTTCTCGTTCTAGATGAACCGACCGAAGGCATTCAGCCTTCTATCATTCTGGATATCGAAGCTGCCGTCCGCCGCATTATCGAAACCACGGGTATTTCGGTGCTATTGGTAGAGCAGCATTTACATTTTGTCCGTCAGGCCGACTACTACTACGCCATGCAAAAAGGCGGCATTGTCGCCTCTGGCCCCACCTCTGAGCTGAGTAATGCCATCATCCAAGAGTTTCTTGCCGTCTAAGACCTAAACTCCATCTCTAGACTGAAATTTATAGCGACAGACAGTCGAATCAAGCACACCCTATTCCCTGTTCCCCATTCCCTGTTCCCTACTGAGCATCGACCCAAAACTCTTTCACACTATTCACTGAGCACGAGGCAGACATGATTCCTCGTCTCAGCAAACCGGTTTGATAAACCCTTAAAGGAGACAGTTCGGTGTTGAGGAAAATTGTATTGCTATGTCTGGCCGTGGCGGCCGTGGTGGGTTTTACCGTGGTCAATGCTCAAGCCAATATCTTGGCCGAACCCGTGGTGTACGAAATTGACGGCCAGCCGTTTGAAGGCTACTTTGCGATGAACGAAGGCTTTGGGGATGAGCAACCTATCGTCCTGTTAATTCACGATTGGAATGGCATTGGCGACTATGAACAGCGGCGGGTGCAAATGCTTGCAGAGCGTGGTTACGCGGCTTTCGCTGCCGACCTCTACGGTCAGGGCAACCGCCCTACCAACACCGAAGAATCCCGAGCTGAAAGTGGCAAGCTTTATAGCGATCGCGCAACGATGCGCCAGCGACTCATGGCCGGCCTAGCTGCAGCCCAATCGATGGCCGGCGTTGACCCCGATCGCTTGGTCGCTATGGGCTATTGCTTTGGCGGGGCGGCGGTGCTCGAAATGGCCCGAGCGGGGGCGGATATCGATGGTTTTGTTAGTTTTCATGGCGGACTAGTCACCCCCGAAGGCCAGGATTACAGCGACACTCAAGCTCCCATTTTGGTGTTACACGGCGGCGATGATCCGGTGGCGCCGATGTCAGAAGTAGCGGCCTTGGCCGATGAACTCAACGCCGCCGAAGTGGACTATGACATGGAAATCTACGGCGGGGTGCTCCACTCCTTCACCGTTTGGGGGGCTGACGGCGGGTCTTCACGCTATGACCCCCATGCCGATACCCAATCTTGGGATGCGCTGCTCGCCTTTTTAGAGCGACGAGTCCGCTAGGGGCTTGCCAACATTCGTGATTATCCTCTGCTCTCATACGGTTTCAGTTTTGAAATGCCACAGATGGAAATCTGACTACCGCCAGCTTGACTTTGTTGGGATAAAGGGGGGACTAACCTTCCAAGTCGTGTCAAATCACCCATTCTGTGGGTTCTTGCTGAGTAGGGGAGAGCAGAAAAGGATGTTTAGGCATTGATTAATCACTGATAAGGTTGCAGTTTTGAAACGCGACATATCTCCTGGGTCAGGTGAGTCCTCGGCAGAAGCTATGTGGGACATTCCAAAACCAAACTGGTACAGCAGAATGCGGAATTGAGCGTGCGGAATACGGAATTGAGAAGCCTACAACATGGGCGTTTTAGAGATTTTAGCTATCCTGACCTGATTGCAGATTGCTCTATCACATAGGTTCGAGGCAAAGCCACCAAAGTGTTTCACTCAGAAACTCTACCCTTTGGCTAAAGCACTTTGATGGCAGATTTCTCCAACCTGGACAGGCCCCAATCTCTGATTTCACTCTGTTGTAACCGTTGCCATTGGGATAGGGGCGGTTTAATAAGCTCGACGGCGATCGCCAAACTTTTGCTGATATGCCACATAGATGGCTTCTAAAAACCGCTCAGCCGGTATTTCCGCTTGCGGCAGTTCAGCCAGCTCGATAATGTCTTGCAGTTGTTGGGCAAGCTGTATGCTCAATTCTCGACGCGCCGCAGTGGTGAGCAGTTGCCGCCGCAACAAATACTCGCGCAGCGTCGCAAAATCATCCGGCAGTAGGTTGCCGATATTGGTTTGTTCCATCAGCTCAGTAGCTAGAGTTTGCGCAGCAGGCGAAATGCTGACCTTGGCCTCTCCTACGACAGTCGCAGACTGCACTACCAGCGTGCCCGCCAGCCAATCCCCAAGGCGTTTTTCTTGCGGGCTGCACACAATGCAAAAAAAGCCGAGAAAGAGGATGTCATCGACGGGCCGCAAAAGGGCTCTCAGCGCGGCCTGAAAGGCGCCCTCCGGCTTACCGTTGTCGTTGATGACGCGAATTTTAGTGAGCCGCTTGCCCGGAGTTTGGCCTTGCCAATACGTCTCAAAGCCGACGAAATAGCCACCATATATGGCGGCAGTGGCTAACAGAGCGATCGCCACCAGCCACAAATTTATCCCCTCGGCGCTACCGCCCAACGCCAGCAAAATACTGGTCAGTTGCTCGCTTATGAATGATGTGAACAAGAACACCAACGCCAACAGCAAAAACACCAGCAGGTAATCGATCAATAACGCTAACGACCGATTGCCAACCCCTGCCAGCGTAAATTCGAGTTCCACACTTTCAGGCGTCTGAATGGTGATGGTTTTAAATAGCGTCATGAGCCGCTCTGATCGCGAGGGCGATCGCGAAACTGAATATCCATGCCTTCGCGGCGGCTGCGGAGGTCGTAATACAGCACCGACTTAATGGTTTGAAAGAAAGGAGCCGTTAATATGCCAATCAAGATCGCTAAGGCGATAAATACCAAAATTGCAAAGAAAATGCCAAGAATCGCAGCGGAAGTCGGCCCTTCTCCTTCT
Source organism: Cyanobacteria bacterium P01_F01_bin.56 (assembly GCA_039185935.1). Classification (GTDB taxonomy): domain Bacteria; phylum Cyanobacteriota; class Cyanobacteriia; order Phormidesmidales; family Phormidesmidaceae; genus Halomicronema. Next base: position 19,544 of record JBCDAJ010000102.1, read on the forward strand.
AATAGTCCACTGCCTAAGAATGGGACAGCAATAATTACCGGAATGGCGATCATCAGTGCATACAGCGGCAACATGACTAGATAGGCCACGAGTAGAGAAAACAACACTCGCACGCCATTGCCCTTAGTGAGTTCCCAACTCCGGTTAATTGCCGTGGTGGAATCGATATCGGGCTCCATCGCCAAAATCAAGTTCCACAGATAAAGTCGCGCCTGCACCCACATCTGTGCCGCAATCACCAACAGCTGCACCAAAAACGTTAGCAAGACCGAAAGCACCGAAGCAGTCTCGCTTCCGGCAGCTCCAATGACCGAAATCGGCACAGTCAAAAGTGTTGCCGCAAACGAGACCGCATAGCCGACGCCAGCTTGAATCAACCAAACCAACAGACCAATGCCTAAAAATGGCCAGAGTCGCGGTTCGACTGCACGCAAAGACTGCGCGACCGTTTCGGGCTGACGCATCAGCTCTTGAAACCCTAGGCGCGCAATTTGCGACTGAATCATGAGGCCTCTGGCCCACCCATAAACCGGCACGATAAACCACAGTACCGACTTGAGGTTGAGGCCAACATAGGTCCTAAAGTTAGTACGAAATAGGCTAATAGCGGCACTAACGACATCGCCCACATTCAGCGGGCGCATCGGGGATGATGATTGAGAGGCCATAGGGGATAGGTAATCAGAATGAACAGAGTGGACACTAAATTAGACGGCAGATACAACGACTTTCATCTTCATAGTTGAATCGGATTTTGGTTGAATCGGACTCCTCACCCAACCACCAAATAGGGGCAAGAGGTTATAACGTGAGCATAAGTTTTAGACTAATCTGCCCACATCGTAGGTGAGCAACTCGCGATCGCCTTTGATTGTTATGAACATTCAACGTTGGATAGCCAGACGAGAAACTAGTTGGCGCAGACTCGATGACCTGCTTAACCGGGCTGAAAAACAGGGGCTCGACTCCCTCACAACCGTTGAAATTAAGACCCTGGCGAGTCTTTATCGTTCGGTGTCGGCAGATTTGGCTCGGGCACGCACCCAGGATGTCGGCGAAGCCCTGATTCGCGATTTACAAGGGCTGACCTCTCGTAGCTACAGTCAGATTTACCAAGGTTCCAGACGACAAGACTGGCATGCGGTGATCAAGTTTTATCAATATGGATTTCCAGCCGCCGTGCGGCGCTCGTGGGGCTACATTGCGATCGCCACAGCGTTGTTCGTCACCAGCGGCTGGGTGGCCTGGTGGTACGCCTGGCAAGATCCCGCATTTATGTCGCTGGTGCTCGGCCCCGGCTTTGTTGCCGAAGTGCAAGAGACCGAGGAACTCTGGACAGTCTCCATTCTCGGACAGGAGCCCATCGCCTCTAGCGCCATCATGATCAACAACATTGGCGTGTGTTTTAAGGCGATCTTTGGCGGCGTGGCCTACTTTTTACCGCAGGTACCCGTCATCACGCCTCCTGGTGCGTTCACTGTATTCATTTTGGTATTTAACGGGTTGATGATTGGCTCGGTGGCGACGCTAGTGGCGCAGACAAATCTCGCTTATGACCTGTGGGCATTTGTATTTCCCCACGGCTCTTTAGAATTGCCTGCCATCTTTTTTGCGGGCGGAGCAGGCTTGCTGCTGGCGCGGGCGATTTTGCTACCCGGCAAGTATCGTCGCATTGACGCCCTGCAAATCTATGGACGTCAGGCAGCGGAACTGGTTTATGGCATTGTGCCCATGCTGATCATCGCCGGCATTATCGAGGGCTTTTACTCCCCCAGTCCGTTCATTCCCAATGTGGTGAAGTATGTGACAGGCACGGTCCTGTTTTGCATACTGGTTTCCTACTGCCTACAGCGTCCTCCACGAACAAATGAGGAAACTCGAAGTGGGTCACAATCCATTGAGCCCGCTTTGCAATAAACCTCATCCGGACGGCGAGCGATCGCACCCTCACAAACGCTTTCCATTCATTTACCCTGGAATCAACCTGTCCGTCATTGTCGTTTTACTCAATCGGTAACCTTGCCTCTGAAATCTCGATGATTCCAGCCTTTAACCTCTCAACATCTCAGCGACTTACGATCGCCGCTCGTTACTTTCTGCTGGGCACCGCGTTGAGTGGCATCCCGGTACTGGCATATCTGTGGCTGTCGGTCGATATGACTGATGGACGTTGGGCAGCAGTCGAAACTTGGCGTCTAGTGGGAGCGATCGCCCTCCCGTTGGGGTGCGGCCTCTTGTCCGCTAGCTGCGGTCAACGCGCCATTCACATTCTTTCCGACATGTTGGAATCTGTACACCTGCCCTTTTGAACAAACAGGCAGTGCAACTGGCTGGGGTAAAACTTATAGGACTTATGCAAAAATCCCTTAGTCCTCCAAATCTGGGGAATGTTATACCCGATTTCCCAAGGATTGGGAATGTCGGGGCCAAAATCGGATGCAACTGCGTAAGTCCTAACTCATCTAATTTCTAAGGTTTGCTACCGGGCGCTGAAATCATCTGCTACTGTCGAAAATTGTGATTTTCCTACCGCCAGCCAATGACTACTCGCACTGAAACCGACAGCATGGGACCGATTGCCGTCCCCAGCGATCGCTACTGGGGCGCACAAACCCAGCGCTCGCTTCACCATTTTGACATTGGCGATGATGTCATGCCACGAGCACTGATTCGGGCGTTTGGCATTTTGAAGCGAGCGGCAGCCGTGACCAATCGCGACCTGGGCAAGTTAGACGCGGCCAAAGCAGAGCTAATCGTGCAGGCAGCCGACGAAGTGATTGCCGGTAACTTGGACGACCACTTTCCCCTGCGAGTGTGGCAAACGGGCAGCGGTACCCAGACCAACATGAACGCCAATGAAGTGATTGCCAATCGCGCGATTGAACTGGCCGGGGGCGAGCTGGGTAGCAAGACGCCGATTCACCCCAATGACGATGTGAATTGTGGTCAGTCCTCCAACGATACTTTTCCCACCGGGATGCACATTGCGGCGGTAGAGCAAATGGTCTATCACCTGCTCCCATCGGTGAACTGCTTGCAAGCCGCCCTCGCCGACAAAGCCGCAGCCTTTGACGACATCATCAAAATTGGCCGTACCCACCTGATGGATGCCGTGCCGCTCACCCTCGGTCAGGAATTTTCGGGGTATGTAGCGCAGTTAGATAAGGCCCTTCACCGCATTGAGGAGAGCCTACCAGAACTATATGAACTCGCGCTGGGGGGTACGGCAGTGGGCACGGGATTAAACACTCACCCTGACTTTGCAGAAACAGTCGCCGCCGCAATCGCCCGCTATACCGAACTGCCTTTTGTCACCGCGCCCAACAAATTTGCGGTGTTGGCCGCCCACGACGCGATCGCGGCCAGCAGCAGCACGCTCAAAGTCCTTGCTGTCGCCCTGATGAAAATTGCCAATGACCTACGCTGGCTGGGCTCAGGTCCCCGCTGCGGCCTGGGGGAATTGCAACTCCCCGCCAATGAACCGGGGTCGTCCATCATGCCGGGCAAGGTGAACCCGACTCAGTGTGAAGCCATGACGATGGTGTGTGTGCAAGTGATGGGCAATGATGCCACCATTAGCATTGCCGCCAGCCAGGGTAATTTTGAACTCAACGTGTTCAAGCCAGTGATGATTCACAATCTGCTTCAGTCCATTCACCTCTTGGCGGATGCTTGCCGCGCTTTTACAGACTTTTTGGTGGTGGGGCTAGAACCCAACCGAGAGCAAATCCAGCAGTTTTTGGAAAATTCCCTGATGCTGGTGACGGCGTTGAACCCCGCGATCGGTTATGACAAAGCAGCGCAAGTAGCCAAGAAGGCTTACACGGAAAACACGACCCTGCGAGAGGCTTGCATTCAACTCGGCTTTCTCACGGGGGAGGAGTTTGACCAGCAGGTGCAGCCGGTCAAGATGGTGTGAGGCGTCGCTAGAACCCTGGTTTCTGCTTAGGGGAGTAGAAAAAACAGGCCTACTCGCGGACAGAAATCGGAGTTCTATGACCGGTCAACGCCGTTGGCTTGCAGAACTTATCGCGCAGTCATGATGTAGCGCTCAAAAGCAGGGACATCTTGGAAATCCTAGAGGCATTCGAGGGCTTCGGTGGCAAGAGCGATCGAATGATCCCGCTCAGGTTTTGCCTGCAGATAAAAAATGCTGAGGTTGATCAGCTTTGGCCGTGCTTGTGGGCTTTCGCGTGGTCGCAGTAGGGACATCGCATCATGCATCGCCTAATTCATCAGATTCCGATGACAAATTCCACGTTTTTTAGTTCACGAACCTCTATGTCACTGATCAAGGCATCATTGTCGTTGAGTCGAGAAGACGGCGCTGGATCGACACCCATTGGTTTCGGGGCAACAGCTAATTCCGTATTGGTTGCGAGTGGGTAAAGGTGGCTTTGAATCAGGGGTGGCGCTTGATTCAGCGAGTATGCTTCTGCTGTAATTGCGATCCTGAGCCCCATGGTTTCGTGAAAACAGCATCAACATACAACTGAGCAACTCGAGTTTACCGTGCTCTCTTCTAGATAGGCAGGCGTTATTAAATTGTAAATGATGTAGGCTGCGGTTGAGGAACGAAACCCAACACTCGCGAGGGTTTCGTCATCATCGACTTGTTCTATAAAAGATTCAACCCACCTACTTACCTACAATCCTGACTACTTTTGTTAAGCAACCAGACTTCGAGTACTTGGTGGCAGAAATCGTCCCACCGTTTCAGTTTCTAGCTCCCCTTGAACTGCTAATCGCCAGCTCTAGAGAAGCGAACGCACTAGCACTGCCTTTAGAGATACGAGCGCCAAGTATATTCCTGTGAAGGCCATTGACAGGTTTTATGGGCTTCGTTATATTGGTAAAGCGCTGAAGGGAATTGGCACGAATAAGTGTCGAGACCTGAAGTGAGAACCTCGACAAAGTATATTGAAAGCCAGAGACCTAA
>JBCDAJ010000103.1:0-24179 GCA_039185935.1 Cyanobacteria bacterium P01_F01_bin.56
CCATCAAAACCTCATCTAACCGCTCCTTGCAAAGGAGCGAAAGCAGACTGTCATTAAGCCTCTCCTTGAGAAGGAGAGGTGCCGCAGGCGGTGAGGTCGGACAAGCGTCAAAACTCCACTTCTGAACCTTGATGAGGTTTAATGATGCGATCGCACTGGTATTGCTGTCGTCCATGAGCACCATAATGGGCCTTCATGTTGTCATCACCAGCTTGAATCAAGCTGGTAAAAAAGGCTGTTAGAGAATCGTTTTAGTAACTGGAAATTGAGTGAGATCTCTAAGAGGATAAACCTGAGACTGAGTAGAGATCATCAATTTTACCGATGCTCAAGCACTGTTTAATCTATCAATCAAATAGACGTTATTTTTTAGAATTATTCCTCTTGTAAATCAATCGCTATTACGATGAATATGAGCGATAAGAATTAAAAGTTAGCCTCTTAGTACATTTACTGAAATACGAGAATTCTGATTGCAAATTGTTGACTTCAATGAATATTCGGGAAAGTTGAAGTGTATCAGTCAGAGTTTCTCTTTCCTGAAAATTAGTTACTCTTTCGTAGTCTTCTAGAGGTCACGATATGAAGCGACGTCACTTTCTTTGGTATTCATTGCTCCTGGCTGCTAGTTGTACTGCGACTACTAATGGGCCGAATCCTCAAGGTGATGCTCCTGAGCTGCAGCCTTTATCAAAACTGCGGTTTGCGATTACTGATGCCAAGGGATTGGAAGATCTAGAACGGGATTACGAACCGTTTCGGGCGGCTTTGGAAACAGTCTTAGATTTACCTGTCGAGTTTTTTCCCGTTGAAGATTACTTTGCTGCGGCTGCCGCGCTGCAGTCCAATGCCGTCGATTTGGTCTGGGCGGGGCCATCGGAATACGTGGTTATTAAGGCCAGAACCAATGCCGTGCCCATCGTAGAACTGCCACGCCCTGAGTATTACACAGTGCTATGGGTGCGAGCCGATAGTGGCATCACATCCCTCGCTGAGCTGAAGGGCAAAACCCTTGATGTGCGTAAAAATGGCTCCACTTCAGCCCATCTGGGAGCTGTCAAGCTATTGCTGGATGCGGGCTTAGATCCGCAAACCGATGTCACGCTGATCACATCGGGTGAACGTAGCCTCAAGCCCCTAGAGACGGGGGAAGCCGACGCCATGACCCGAGCTCCATATCGCTATCAAAATGCCCTAGTAGGAGCCGGAGCCGCTGAAGAAGACTATCCAGTGTTGGCGAAGGGACAGCAGTTGCCCGGCGATATTTTCATTTTGGGCAGTCATTTGGAAGCTTCTAGACAAGCGGATATTCAGTCCCGGATGTTGGCTAACCAGCAGGACTTAATGGCTGCGATTGCTGCCGTGGAGAGTTTAGAATTTCGCTTTCGGGACTCCAAGCTAATTGAGGCAGATGATGCCGTTTACGATGTGATTCGCGAAGCCTATATCGCGATCGGGCAAGGCGATTTCATTCAATAGCTAAAACGTGCCCGCCAGCATGTTGGCATGACTTTTATTGCCAATCGGTCACCAAGGGAAAGGCCAAATCAATCGGTGATTTTGTAGAAGGATTTGTTGGGAGAGAGATTTAGTATGAAGCGACGTCATTTTTTAGCTTATTCTCTGCTATTTGCGGCGGGTTGCTCAAGCCCCAAGTTGACAGAAGCCACTGCTGGAGGTGCCTCCGTCAGGCGTCCTGAGAAACTGCGACTGGCAGTTACTGACGTGCAAGGATTGGAAACCCTGGAAGCCGATTATGGGCCTTTTCGACAGGCGCTGGAAGAAACCCTAGAGTTACCAATTGAATTTTTTCCGGTAGAGAACTATGTCGCGGCCGGTCCAGCATTATTGTCCGCCGAAGTTGACTTGGTATTTTCTGGCCCCTCAGAGTATTTGATTTTGCGAGCCCGAGCAGGGGCCGAACCCATCATTGGGGTCACCCGCCCTGACTACTACTCCACCATTGCGGTCAGGGCAGATGGCGAGATCCAATCTTTAACTGATCTGAAAGGTAAAGCGATCGCCATGCTGACTGAGGGATCCACAGCTGGTCATATTTGGGCCACAAAGCTGCTGTTAGATGCCGGACTCAAGGTGGAAGACTTTGAAACTACGATGCTTGGCGATGATGGCATCAACGCGCTGTTGGCGGGAGAAGTCGATGCCTGGGCCACTTCTAACTCTCGCTATGCAAAGTTTGTAGAAGCGGCAGGTGTGGCTGATCAAGTGCGAATTCTTGCCGAAGGTGAAAGTTTGCCCAACGATATCTTTGTCGCCAGAAGTGCTTTAGCTCCATCATTTATTCAAGATCTGCAAAAACGGATGGTCGATAACCAAACAAAACTGTTAGAAGCCATCGCATCGACTCCAAACAACAGCAAGTACCAGCAGTCAAGCTTTATCTCTGCCGCTGATGATCAGTACGATGCGCTGCGGGCTGTCTATCGGGCCATTGGCCAGGGAGCTGTGATTCAGTAACAGACTGGAGCCGCTTTTGGCCTCAGCGATGAGCCACTATATGGCCCATTTTTTTCAGGGACTGCAGGAATTGAGTGACATGAATGTATTCTTTGCTCGGCTCAGATTTGTGATTGCGTTATGAGTTTCTTGGGATTTATTCAAAAATGGGTTAAGCCGCGCAAGAGCATTGCCCACGAGATTGGTAAGGGGTATACCTTTGCCATTGGGATTGCCATTGTCGGGACGGCGGCGGGGCTGATGTTAGGTGATCAATATCAAAATAAGGCGAAACAGCATGCCGACATCAGCCGCCAGCAACAACAACTCCTAAAGGACTGGAAGAACCAGGTCTTGATTCTGCAGGCTCATCCCCAACGGTTGTTATCAGTTACTCAAGACTCCATTTGGTTTCAATATGAAACCAGCAAGTTCTCTAACGATCTCGGATTGTTGGATAACTCACTAACTGACGTTGCGTCATTTATCCAACAGCCCCAAACCGTCTCTGTGATTAACAATCATCAGGAGATTTTTGACTTAGCCCAAGGCACATCAGACACTCTTAGAAATTACGCGACATTTATTCGAGCGTTATGGCCGACGATCGATCCCCAGGGCATTGCGGTTTCAGAACAAAGTAATTCCCCACAGCGATTGGCTCAGGCACTCAATAGCCAAGAGGCAAAACAATTTCAGGTGGAATTCGATAATCTGCTGGAAACGCTGGCGCAACTGGAGCAAATCAGTGACGCCTCGCTGCAGGAAGCGGAAACGGCGCTGGCGGATGCTAACCGGCTACGCCTCAACATCATTGTGCTCAGTATGCTGCTGTCGATGGCGCTGGCAGTGGTGCTGGCAACGCTCAGCAGTCGCGCGATCGCGCGACCGCTGCAAACCGTTACAGACATTGCTCAGCGCGTCACTCAAGAATCCAACTTTAATTTACAGGCACCTATTACTACTGAAAACGAAGTCGGTACCCTGACCCAATCGCTTAACCAACTCATCAGTCGAGTTCAACAACTCCTAGAAGAGCAAGCTGCTCGCACAGTTGAGCTAGAGCAAGCAACCGCCTCAGCAGAGGCCGCCAATCAAGCCAAGAGCCAGTTTTTGGCCAACATGAGCCATGAGTTACGGACTCCCCTCAACGGCATCTTAGGCTACGCCCAAATCTTGAGACAGTCGCCAGCCATGCAAGGGCGCGATCGCAAAGGAATTGAGGTGATTCACCAATCGGGTTCGCACCTGTTGACCCTGATCAACGATGTGCTGGATATCTCAAAAATTGAAGCTGGCAAGATGGAGTTACACCCCAAAGCAGTGCAATTATCGACCCTGCTAGAAAGCACGGCGGAAATCTGTCGCATCAAGGCCGAGCAAAAAGCCATTGACTTTGCTTACCAGAGTGCCCCTCAGCTACCCGCCTGCGTCCTTGTGGATGACAAGCGCCTGCGCCAAGTGCTGTTGAACCTGTTGGGTAATGCCATCAAGTTTACTGACCAGGGGCAAGTGAGTCTCACCGTTGAAGTTCTGAACTCCGACTTGGCCGCCGTTAACCCTGAGAAAAATTCCGGTGACACGCGGGCCCAGCTTCACTTCAGCATTCACGATACAGGCGTCGGTATGTCTCCCGAGCAACTGGAGAAAATTTTCTTGCCCTTTGAACAAGTGGGTGATGTCGAGCGTCGTTCCGAAGGGACAGGACTCGGGCTGGCAATCACTCAAAAACTCTTGAAGGCGATGGACAGTAAGCTCACGGTTACCAGTGACTATGGTCAAGGTAGTACGTTCGAATTTGAATTAGCCCTGCCCCTTGCTCAGCGCTCCATCCTGGTAGATGCGCAGCGGTCCATCGTGGGATATCAAGGAGCGCCCCGCAACCTTTTAGTCATTGATGACAGTGAGCAAAATCGTGCCGTTGTGCTTAATTTACTTGAGCCCCTCGGTTTTCAGCTTGCAGTCGCAGAGGACGGCCTCAGCGGCTTGGCACAGGCTCAGAACCGGCATCCCGATCTGATTATTACAGATATTAAATTGCCCGATATTGATGGGATCTCGTTAATTAACCAGTTGCGTCAGCAGGCTGATTTTCAAGACACTCCAATTATTGCGTCCTCAGCAAACGTTTTTTCAGAAAACTGTCAAGATTGCCAAACTGCCGGGGCTGATGCATTTTTGCCGAAGCCCATTGACGCGGCAGATTTATTCAATACCTTGCAAAAACTGCTGAACCTAGCGTGGCAATATCAGCCTAACCCGACTCTCGCTGCCCATAGCGACGCTCAGGTGATCGTCAGTGGCAGCCAGGAAGTTACGCCAGAACCAACCTTGGTGGCCCCGGCCCCAGCGATGATGGAGCGGCTGTATGACCTGGCGATGCGTGGCCATATAAAGGGCATTCTAAAAGAGGCTGAACTCCTGCGACAAGATGGGACTTTGATTCCCTTTGCCGATCGAATTCAGGCGATCGCGCAATCGTTTCGTGAACAAGAATTGCTAGCATTCATCTCTCAATATAAGGGCTCTTAAATTCATGTCTTTTGTTAGCTCTATCCAAGCAAATCCGGCACCTCTTAATGATGCCAACATCGGCACCGTTCTGGTGGTAGATGATACTCCCGCTAATCTAAGTGTTCTATTTGATCTATTGGATGACGCTGGCTTTCAAGTTCTCATCGCTCAAGACGGATCAAGTGCTTTGCAAAAGGTGACGTATGCCCGGCCAGACTTAATATTGCTGGATGTCATGATGCCAGGGATTGATGGGTTTGAAACCTGTCGTCGCCTCAAAGCCAACTCAGCCACCCAAGATATTCCGATCTTATTTATTACCGCGCTATCAGAAGCAGAGTATAAAGTGCGCGGCTTTGAATTAGGAGCAGTTGATTACATTACCAAGCCTTTTCAAAAAGAAGAAGTGATTGCCCGTGTAAAAACTCATATTAAGCTGTCACGTCTCACGCAAACTTTAGAAGAGCAGGTCGCTCATCGAACCCAAGAATTATCTCAATCTTTAGATGACTTACACCAAACGCAACTGCAGCTGGTGCAGAGCGAAAAAATGTCTAGTCTGGGGCAATTAGTTGCTGGAGTCGCCCATGAGATCAATAATCCAGTCAACTTTATTCATGGCAACTTATCCCACGTCAAAAATTACGTTCAAGAAATCTTAGATTTTGTAGAACTCTATCAAACTCACTATCCTGAGCCAGTGGCAGATATTCGAGCCGCCGCTGAAGAAATTGATTTGGAGTTCCTACAAGAAGACCTAGACAAAATTATTGATTCGATGCAGCTAGGAACGGATCGCATCCGTCAAATTGTGTTGTCGCTGCGTAATTTCTCCCGTGGTGATGCATCTGAATTCAAGGCAGTAGACATTCACGATGGTATTGATATTACCTTAATGATCTTGCAGCACCGCTTAAAGGCTCGACCTGAACACCCTGAGATCGAACTCATCAGAGATTATGGTGAATTACCGCTGGTTGAATGTTGTTCTGGTCCCATCAACCAGGTATTTATGAATATTCTGGCAAATGCTATTGATGCCTTAGAGGAATGGAATACACAACGGACCTTGGAAGAGAGCAAGGCTAATCCGAGTCAGCTGACCGTTCGGACTTCTGTTATCGAGAATCAGTGGATTCAGATTACGATTGCTGATAATGGCTTGGGAATCTCTGAAACAGTCAGACAACAGATTTTTCAGCCTTTCTTTACGACTAAGCCAATTGGCAAAGGGACGGGTATGGGATTGTCGATTAGCCATCAAATTATCGTCGAAAAACATGGCGGTAAGCTTGATTGTTTCTCACAACCTGGCCAGGGGACAGAGTTTCTAATTCAGATTCCGATTGTGTTAGAAAGAGCAGAGGAAACATGAGCGTTAGAGAATGCTCGTCCCTTCATACAGCAGGGTCGATTGATTGTCACAGAAGACTATTTGGAAGCACTTTTCCATTTGCTAGCAATAGACCTGACAATATTGAATCCGCCGTTCACGACTACCGTGCTGCGCATTTGACAAAGTCTGAAAATCGGTTGCTAGACTAGGATTGCCATTTGCCTAAGCCTGGAACTGCTTGGTATGGCAGCCTCCATAATATGGAGCGATGGGTAACTTATTTAGAACTCACGAGATTACCATCAGCTGCATAGCCATTAACGATTGGGATTGACGAATACCCAACAATGGTTTGCTCAAATGCGGGGCTAAATCGATGTTAAGTGAGAGGATCGAGACCCTTGCGAGCATATTCGTACCGTAGCTTTAAGCCTAAAGTCACTTGCTTCATCAACCAATAAAACCCGGCCAAGATGACAAACGTAACGAAAATGACGGCTACCGGTCGTTTAGACGTCAGAGTGTTTAGCGTGATGGCCAAAACACTTGTCGGGTCAATGACGACATCCCAGCTGTTGAGCCGGATAAACCGTCCTAGATAAATACCAAAGGCACAAAGAGCATGAAGGAATAACTCTGTTGACCAAATTAGCGAACCGAGACCTCGCTGTTTTAAAAAATAATTGATGTTGATGAGGGCAACGACGTAAGCTTCAAAACCCAGCAGCATGGCAAATAAATGCAGGGGAATAAAGATTAAGGCAACAACCCAAACTCGAATATCTCCATAGCTAGTGGCTCGAATTAGGTGGATAACGTCAGTCAAGACATAAGGCGCATTAGGCAAAAAGGCAATGAAGGTTGCTAAGCCTAGCCACCATAGTCCAGTTTTGGATAATGCCGCTTGGCGAGACAGGCAAACGCTAGCTCCTAGCACGACCAAACCGACAATACCCAACCACAGCAATTGCAGCCTGACCTCGGTGCCACCAATTTGCACCACCTGCCAACTGTCTGTTAGTGAAGCTTGAATGCGCCTTAATCGGGAGCTAATTCCCACAGCGCCGATCGCCCCTGTCAAGACCCAAGCTCCTTTAAAGAATTGGGATGATATCGCTTTAGGGCGAAAAAGTTGAAAACTTAATAGCGTGGGGACAAAGGCCAGAAATAGATTCCAGGCGATCCAGCCGCTATAGACACTATTTAGGCCAACATAGATATCAAATAGTAGCGATCTCATGGAAGTTTTGCATAACTAGACGAAAATTCTCTCCCAGTCTAGTCAACGTCAGTTAGTGATGAGATCTCTCCTAACAAATTCAGACGATTACCGACACACTTACTGCCAAGCAATTTATACCGGCTTGATCACTTCAGTTAGAAAACCGATGTGGTGTCCGATATCCTCAGGATTGGAGATGTAGGGGATTAGCTTGAAAATAAAGTACCTGGACAAGATTGTGGCAGGGTGGATGGGTAGATGGGTAGCAGGGTAGATGGGTAGCAGGGTAGATGGTCCCTGAGGGGCCAAAATCAGATGCAACTCACCATGGACATGGGTTTGTTGCTGAGCAAGTGAGTTTTGTCTTGCCGCATCACGGGTTGCTAACCCTACAGGAAGAAAGTCTGTGGGAGGGTTTGAAAATTTCTCAGCGCCCCCGCTGGAGAGCGATCGCTAATGCTGCCAGTGGTAGGATGACGATGCTTTTGCCTGCGACGTTCGTCTGTCCTTTCATTCAGTCATTGCCACTATGGACCTCAAGTCGGTCATTCGAGAAATTCCTGACTTTCCAAAACCAGGCATTTCGTTCAAAGACATCACCACTTTGTTGGGAAATCCTGCAGCGCTGAAACATGCCATTGATTTGCTCGAAACTGAATGTCGTAAGCTGCAGCCTGACTATGTCGTCGGGATTGAGTCACGGGGCTTCATTTTTGGCATGCCCTTAGCCGATCGCCTTAACGTCGGCTTTGCCCCAGTGCGCAAACCGGGGAAACTACCCGGGCCGACCCACAGTGCGGATTACGAGTTGGAGTACGGCTCTGATTGTCTAGAACTGCATCAAGATGCCTTTGCCCCTGGCAGCCGGGTAATTGTGGTGGATGATCTGATTGCTACGGGGGGCACCGCGATCGCGACCGCCGAGCTGGTTGCCAAGACCGACTGTGAACTGGCCGGTTTTGGCTTTGTGGTGGAACTCTCGGCTCTGGGTGGCCGCAAAAAGTTACCGCCGGTACCCATTATCAGCTTGGTGCAGTATTAACATGGAGAGCATTGCGCGTTTTTTGGCTGTATGACTCCGTCTCAACCCACTCGCCCGCAGCGATCGCCTGTCGAAGTTTGGTACCTCGCCCAACGTTTTTTGACTAGCGAAACCAGCCTATACATCTTCAAGCGGATATTACAGGCATTGCTGACCCTGTTTTTAGCTTCCATTTTTAGCTTTTTCATTATTCAGCTATCGCCAGGAGACTTCTTAGATCTCTACCGCCAAAATCCTCAAATTTCTCCTGAGACAATTCAGCAGCTAGAGCAGCAGTTTGGGCTTGATCGCCCCGTGTGGGAACAGTACTTTCGCTGGCTCTGGCAGGTGATCAGCAGCTTTAACTTTGGCACGAGCTTTGCCTATCAGCGTCCGGTTTCCGAAGTTTTGTGGGAGCGGATTCCCAATACTCTGCTATTGTCGCTTTCCTCAATCGTGGTGACCTGGTCGATTGCGATTCCGCTCGGCGTTGTGGGCGCGGTTCGACAAAACCAGTTCGTCGATCAGTTTTTACGAGTCATTAGTTATGTTGGTCAGGGCATTCCCACCATCATCACAGGATTGCTACTCCTCTTTTTTGCCCAGATTACGGCGCCGCTATTTCCGATTGGAGGCATCACCAGCATCAACCATGAAGATCTCACCTGGTTTGGCAAAATCCTGGATGTGGCCTGGCATTTGGTGCTGCCGACGTTAGCGCTCAGCATTACCAGTTATGCCGGGTTACAGCGCATCATGCGGGGACAGTTGCTCGATGTGCTGCGGCAAGATTACATTCGCACGGCTCGCGCCAAGGGTCTGCCCGAAGATCGGGTCATCTACGTGCATGCGCTGCGAAATGCCATCAATCCGATGATCACCCTGCTAGGGTTTGAATTTGCCAATATCTTAGCGGGCGCGTTCATTACCGAAAACTACTTCAATTGGCCGGGACTGGGTCGATTGATTTTGCAAGCGGTGCAGGCACAGGATCTATATCTGGTGATGGCCAGTCTGATGATGGGAGCCGTTATTTTGATTATCGGCAATCTACTGGCTGACATTGCGCTGACCTTTGTTGATCCTCGGATCAAGCTGTCGGAAATGAGCTAGAAATACATCCTGACGTCAGGCCACTTGTGCATTCCTCATAGTGCTTTCTCACTGGATGAGCGTCAGTAGTTCTAAAGGAGTCGCGCTTAAATATAGCGAGCCGCAATCAGATCAGGACAGTGGGATAGCGAAGGGCGAAGGGTGAAGGGCAAAAGGCGAAGGGCGAAGGGCAAAAGGCAAAGGGCGAAGGGTGAAGGGCGAAGGGCAAAAGGCAAAAGGCAGAACTGCAAGTCTTGCCAAATCAAGGCTCCAGCGATCTATCCTGTTCAAACCTATAGCGGCATGCAGGCTAATCAAGCACAGGGGGATTCCACACAAACAGGCATCGAAGCTTGAGAGTGTACTTAACCAAAGTGAACACCGCTATAACTGCGACTGGCTATGTTTTCTGAAAGTACCACACAGCAAGTGTGCTGATTCCGAACTCCGGAGGGCTCTGTCCTGCCCGAAGGGTATTCAGAATTCCGCATTCTGCTATGAGGGCCTAAATCGGCTACAACCTAATCTCATCTACCCTGCTACCCATCCACCCTGCCACAGTCTTATCCGGGCACTTTATTTGCAAGCTAACCCCTAAGGCTAACTGACGGCAGAGGGCCAGAGATAGCTTTATACTGATGCTGTTTTCGTTTGCAAATACTAACCAGTACGGCACACATGAAAAATCGATTTATTTCGCTTAAGCTGATGTCTCTAGCCAGTGTTTTGGGTATCGGTTTCTCTGGCTATGCTCTCGCCCAATCGGCGATCGCTTTAGAGCCGACAGGTAATCACGCCAGCCTTTCTTCAACCCTGGCACAAGCGACGGCAGATATTGTCGATGTCGCGAGCGGCGAGCCTGACTTTAGCACTTTGGTTCAAGCGGTACAGGCCGCTGACCTGGTAACTGCTTTGCAGGGCCCTGGCCCGTTCACGGTATTTGCTCCGACTAATGCCGCCTTCGATGAATTACCCGATGGGGTGTTAGACGCGTTACTTCTGCCAGAAAACGAAGATCTGTTGGTCGATGTTTTGACTTACCACGTCGTACCCGATGAAGTTATGTCAAGCGATCTCAGCACGGGTGGCCTGGAAACCTTAAACGGTGGCCTCGCCATTGACGTGTCACCGGAGCGAGTCGTGGTTAACAATGCCAGCGTGATTCAGGCTGACATTCCTGCGAGTAATGGAGTGATTCATGCCATTAATCGGGTGTTGATTCCAGAAGGATTAGTCGCTGAGTTAGAGGCGCGCAGCGCTCAAGAGCCCATTCGCGGTCTCTGGTAATTTTTCTGCTGTAAACGCCATTTTTACCCTGGCCGCGCCCGACAGAACCATGGGCGCGGCCTTTTTTGTAACGGTTTTTCCCTCTGCCACAGGCCGTCGTTAGGTTAACCCAATCCCGATCGCTAACGCCATTTTGTGGCAGACCGTTTATTGCCATCAAACTTGTCCTTCCGTAAGGGGGACTTCGTCGGGCTTTGCCATTTCCATGGAGAATGCCGCATCGAGATTTTCACCTGCCCCTGATCGCTGAAGCCGTTGATAGCGCTAGGTTTACTTATGCAATAACCCCAATCCTGTCTGTGAATTCACTTTAGGGAGTCGCGCTTAAATAACATCCCACCTACCCTACTACCCATCCACCCCGCCACAGCCTTATTCGGGTACTTTATTTTCAAGCCGCTTCCTTATGACTCGATGTCAATGGTTCTAAACTCGGCATCTTGAGCCCGAGAGCGAGCAGTTGTGGCAGATTTGCTGCGCTTATTCATAAATTCTAAAAACACTTGGCCCAGCTCTGCCGTCAGCAAGGTTGCGATCGCAGCGTCATCAATCCACCCGATGAGGGGAATAAAGTCAGGCGCAATATCAATCGGCGAAATCAAATAGAGTAGCGTACCGCCAATCAGCACCCACCGATATTTAGGATGACGAATCGTTTGCTTATACCAGTTGTAAAAAGACTGAACCAAGTTTTCCATGTGCCTCAGATTCCCACTTAATGTTCAATTTCATCATGCCGGGAATGGCGTTGCCCAAACAGTGCTGAAACCTGCCTAATTGATGAGGAAAGCCGTATGTCCTATCATTCAGCGGCCCCATGTTGATGACGAGCCGGCGAATATATTGACCCCTAGGGACGCAATTTCTTACAGTCGCTCTTAAAATGTCGCATGACTCTCTAAAATTGGAATGCCCTGTTAGGGTGAAGTTGCTTCATGCGGGGTGATCGCCAACAGGATAGTTTCTAGGACACTAAAATTGCCCCAGTGGTGTCGACGGCATGAGTGAGGAGGTGCTTTGTGAATATTGCAGAACTGTTTGCCCGTGGCGGCATTGCCATGTGGCCCCTGCTGTTTTTGTCAGTTCTGGCATTGGGCACCATTATTGACCGCATTTGGTTTTGGTCCCGGATTTTGACCAAAGAGCGTGAGGTCTCGGGACGCGTCTTAGAAGCGGCGCGCAGAGAATGGTCGGCGGCTAGTGAAATCGCCCAACGCGCCAACAAGCTACCCATGGGGCGCTTTTTGTACTCAGCGCTGGCGTTAGAGACCCCCGAGCCAGAAGTCTTTCGGCTCGCGTTAGAAACGTCAGCCGATGAAGAACTCACTGTCATGCGCAAGGGCGAAAAGATTCTTGAAGCCGTGATTGCGTTAGCCCCCATGTTGGGACTGCTGGGTACCGTTGTGGGTCTGATTAATTCACTGGGCTCGATACAACCCTCAGATTTGGCTAACGACAATATCACAGGTACCGTGCTGGGGATTGGTTCAGCGCTGATTAGTACGGCCACAGGGCTCGTCATTGCGATCGTGAGTTTGGCGTTTTATCGTCTGTTCCAAGGGTTTGTCTTTGGTCAGGCCAAGGTCTTTCGGCAGTCGGGCAGCGAGCTTGAGTTGCTGTATCGGCAAGCCTGGTCAGCCCAGGAACGGGCCACCGAAAAAGTAGACAGTCAATCAGCAGAGATGGCTACCTCCCATGAAAATTGATTTATTAGAGTCGCCTTCAGAAGACGTCAGAATCGAGGTTATTCCACTCATTGATGTTATTTTCTGCATTTTGACGTTTTTTATCCTGGCCGCAGTGGGCCTCACTCGCCAGCAGGCAATTGATCTCGATTTGCCAAACGCCAGCACGAGCGATCCGCTATCGCCTCAGGGCGTCGGGGCACAAGCCCTACAGCGAGAACGGTTATACGTCAGTGTGGACTCAGTTGGTCAAGTTTATATTGATCAGCAGCCGGTTTCTCTGGATTTGCTGTACGACGTCCTATTGCAGCACCAGCAGGTGTCGCCGGAGGGGCTAATCGTGTTGTACGCCTCACGCGATGCCCGTTACGAAGATGTGATTCAAGTACTCGATTTGTTGCGGTCAGTCGGGGGCGATCGCGTGGCGCTGGCCACCCTCCCGGGTGAATCGCAAGATCTACAAATTCCTGGTTTAGGCACTCCCGTGCCTGGGCAACCCCAGCCTGATGATGACCTGTTGAGTCCCACCCCGTTTCCCTCAATTACCGATCCGCTCGACCCAGAATTTGAAACGCCGCCCTCACCCGACAACTTAGAGCAATTGCCGTCAGGCACTTTCGAAGCCCCGTCGCCACCTGCCGACACGCTCGAAGAAGCGGAATAATGACGCCTCGGCCCCAGTTTGTGGCACGGTTGGTGACTCTAACCACTTTGCTTAAAGCCCAGGATAGAAATATTCTCGATTTCCTGACTCATGCCTACTTAGGGAGTTGCGCTTAAATAACATCCCACCGACCCTGCTACCCATCACCCCTGCACAGTCTTGTCCGGGTACTTTATTTTCAATCCGATTCCTTAGCTGCCCAGACTCCCTTCTTTGCATCCACAACAGCAACGCAGGGACGGCTCGATCGGCTCCGTTTCGCGGGGCTCAGTTCCGGCAGGGTGCGATGTCTGACCAAGATTTATCGAACCTATGCAAAAGTGCCCTTAGTCTCTTAACTCCGGGGAAGGCAACTGCGTAAGTCCTATGCTTATCTTGATTGCTTTCGATGGCGATATGGGGACTGACTCACAGGCCAGGGCGACAGGGCGGCAATGAGCAACGGTACAAACATCAACAGCTCAAAAATATAGCAAGCCGCATTTAGTTCAGGTGATTTCAGATCGCTGAAACGCTGATTCAACGAAGGTCTCATTTCTGAACTCCGTAGAGCTCTGCCCTGCTCGAAGGGGATGCTGATTGCTGCACTTTGCTCGATCCGAAGCACGGGTACAAACCGCCTTCCCCAAGCTGTCTGCACTAAGCTATGTGAACGTTTTCATAAGACTCGACCAAGGTCGAATGCTGGAGCGACTGGGTAAAGATACACCTGAAAGTGACCTCTATTATCGGCGAAGCTGTGGCTTCTCTTATCAATGCCTCCCCAGCACATTTAGGTCGTGGACTCGCCTTTCCCCTGGGTGTGAGCCCCCAAGGAAGTTTGCATGCCAGCAACGGTGAGCAGAGTGTGCGCGAATCCATCTGGATTATTTTGCGGACGCGCCCCGGAGAGCGGCTGCGGCGTCCTAGTTTTGGCTGTCGTCTGCACGAGCTAACCTTTGCGCCGTTGAACCAAAAGACCCTGGTCGAAATGCGCCTGTTTGTCGAAGAAGCGCTGAAAACCTGGGAGCGACGCATCGTGCTGGATGAAGTGCGAGTTGATCCGCAAGCAGAAGTCGGGCGCGTCGATATCACGATCGCTTATCGATTGCGCGCTAGCTATACCCCGGGAAGCCTTGTCTATCCGTTTTATTTGCAACCGCTAGGCGAGATCGAAGGCCCGTAATCATCGTCCTGGCCTGACGACAGGGCTCATTGACCGCAAGGAGTTGACCCAAGGTATGGAATTTGACTTTCTACCGAATTTGCCAAAATCCGACTTGGACGATCGCAAATTTGAGGATCTAGTCGAGGAATGTCTGCAGCGCATCCCTCACTATTGTCCCGAGTGGACAAACCATAACCCCAGTGATCCGGGGATCACCTTGGTGGAACTGTTTTCTTGGTTAACGGATCAAATGCTGATGCGGTTTAATCAGGTTCCCCGTCGTCAGTACGTGGCCTTTTTAGAACTGTTGGGCATTCGTTTACAGCCGCCGACCCCGGCGCAGGTCGAAGCCACTTTTTATTTGAGTAGCGCCCTGCCTCAGCGATACAACATTCCGGCTGGGATTGAATTGGCGACGGAACGCACCGCCACTGACGCCGCTATCGTATTCACTACTGACGCCCCATTAGCCATTGGCTGCCCCAGGATTCGCCACTTGCTGACCGCCCCCCGAGCCGAAGACCAACCCCAAGCGCTGCGCGATCGCCTCGCTAATCTCTGGTCGCAAACCAGTGATGGGGACTGGGGTGGCCCAGAACTGGCTTTATTTAACGAACAGCCTCAACCGGGCAACTGTTTTTACCTCGTGTTTGATGAAGCAGAACCCCTCGATGGCAATGCGATCGCCCTCACCATCAAGGGTCAGGAAGCCACCCCGACCGGCATCAACCCCAACGCCCCGCCTCGCCTTTGGGAAGCGTGGGACGGTGAGCAATGGCAACCCGTGCTCGACCATGAAGGCGACGACGCGACGCAAGGATTTAGCTTTTACGAACTGGCCCGCCAGGGAGGCAATCCCCTACAGGGGGCGGATGTGCTATTGCATCTACCCGTAGAGTGGCCCAGTGTACAGTTCACCACCTATCGGGGCCGCTGGTTGCGCTGCAAGTGCCTGCCTGCCGCCCGCAGCCGCACCCCTTACGAGGCCGCCCCTCGGATTGTGGGGCTGGGCTGTCGCTCAATCGGGGGAACGGCCCGCGCCAGCCAATGTTTGAAAATTGATCGGGAACTGCTGGGCATCAGCAACGGCGAACCCGGACAAACCTTTACCCTCAAATCCACCCCGGTGCTGCCCCGTCTAGAAGGAGAGCATATCGTGACGGTGGATGCGATCGGGGCACCCCGCCGTTGGCAAGAGGTCAACGATTTTGCTGATTCTGGCCCGCAAGACTTGCACTACACCCTGGATGCGGGGCAAGGCACCCTTCAGTTTGGACCACAGATACGAGAGTCAAATGCCTTGCGACTGCAGGGCAGCGATCGCCCTCAACCCCGCTCAGCGTCCCGTAGCCCTAGCGCTGAAACCCTGGCCACGGCTACCCTCGAACAGCAGTATGGGGCGATTCCGCCACGCGGTAGCCGCATTTACATGGCGGCCTATCGGACGGGTGGGGGGGTGCAGGGCAATGTCCAAGCGGGCACCGTGCGGGTGCTAAAAACCGCTGTGCCCTACGTTACTCACGTCATTAATCGCGATGCGGCCCGCAACGGCTCGGACGGCGAGACGTTAGAGCAAGCGGTGATTCGCGTGCCGAAACTCTTGCGCAGTCGCGATCGCGCGGTCACTCCCGAAGACTTTGAAACGCTCACAATGCAAGCGGGGGGCGGTGCCGTAGCGCGGGCACGATGTTTGTCGGCCACGACTGAAGGCGCCGGGACGGTGCGTGTGAGTGTGATTCCCCAGGCGGATTTGACCCCCATTCAACAGGGGTTAGGATTGTCCCCTTTGGCCTTGGCGGTTGACGAGCAATTGGAACAGCAGATTCTCGACTATTTGGATGAGCGCCGCTTGCTGGGGGTCAATGTCACTTGCGACGAGCCCGACTATACGGGCCTTTCTGTTCAGGCTGAGCTCTATCTTGAAGCCGCCTACAACCACCCGGAAGGGCGCGAGGAGGTAATGCGGCGTTTGCGCGTGGCGCTATATACCCTCTTTAACCCCCTGACTGGTGGGCCGGATGGTACGGGCTGGCCCTTTGGTCGCCCAGTCTACGTAGCCGATGTAATTGCGCTGTTTCAGGCCTTTCCTCAGATTCGTCAGATTGGTGCGGTGCAATTGTTTGAGCATCGCTGGCAAGGCGATCGCTGGCAGCGCCTGCCCCCCGCCTCAGTAGTTGATCCCGGAGCTGAAGGCACGATTTGTTCCTGGTTCGATCGCTACAGCAACTCCGGGCATTTCCTCAGTTGTTACTAGGCTGCATCACGTACACCAGATGCAGAGTGCAAAGTGCAAAGTTCGGAATGCAGAGTTCGGAGTTCAGAATACAGAGTGCAAAGTGCAAAGTGCAAAGTTCAGAATGCAAAATGCAAAAACCCCGCCCCATTAACGCTCAGCAAACTTAATCCACCCACCCCACCCACCTCACCCCACCACCCACTCACCCCACTCACCCCACTCACCCCACTCACCCCTTACCCTTCCACCCCCTCACCCCTTACCCCTTAAATGACCCAAGCCCTTGATCGCCCTGCCCTGGCTATCCGCTTTACGCCCATGGACGTACCCAAAACACGTCCGTGGGAAGAGGCTGACTTGTCCAGCATGGAGATTAATGCGCCAGCGGTGGTCAATCCGCTGATGTTGCACCCAGGAGAACCCACTGAGGCCAATGTGGCCGTGGTGAATAGCAGCGATCGCGCTCTGGAGCTGTCGGTTGCGGTGAGCGGCACGTTTCCAGAGGAGTGGTGTCAGGTGTTGCGATCGCGCCAGGCGCTGTCACCAGGCGAAACCCTGAACGCAATTTTGTTGTTCCAGGTGCCCGATGATTATTTTGAACAGGTTGATCAGTCGGTAAATCGGGGCGCGATGCCCCTTGAGCAGCGTGGACATCTGCGCTGTTTTGCTCATGATGGCGAGGGGCATCGTCACCTCATGCGGACCATCGAGTTCACGCTGTACCTGCGCCCTCGCAGCTTATACCTCGACTTTTTGCCCGATTTATACCGTGAGGTCGATTTTGTTGGACGGTTGCTCAAGGTGTTTGAGCTAGCGTTTGAACCTGACGTTCAAACGCTAGATGGGCTCTGGGCTTACCTCAACCCCAGACTCGCGCCGCAAGGAATGTTGCCGTTTTTAGCCCATTGGGTGGGCTGGCAGATGTCCCCCGATCTCAGTCTCGATCAGCAGCGAGAGCTGATCGCCCAAGCGCTCGAAATTTATCGTTGGCGGGGCACGCGGCGGGGTTTACGCCTGTCTCTGCATCTGGCCACTGGCCTACCGTTAGCAACTGCACCGGACGCCGAGCCAGCGATCGCGATTCAAGAAACCTTTGGTTCTGGGTTAGTTCTCGGAGCGACCCACTTAGGGCTAGAAGCCATTATGGGTGGCACCCAACCCTTTCACTTTGGCGTGACTTTACGCCAGCCCCCCGGTCTAGACCTGGACGAAAATCTGATTCGTAAAACTATCGAACAAGAAAAACCGGCTTTTTGTACCTATGACCTGGCGATTGTGCGGGCTCCGCAGCGATCGCCCTGGCCCCCCCGCCGCCGCAATCCGTTGTCGCTACTGTAGCTATCCTTATTTTCCCTGCCCAGCCACCATGACCCGCTATTTGTCCCACTCTGATTCCGCCTCAATGCCGACGATCGCGCCCTTGCAGCGACTCGCAGTTCGCAACGGCTTGTTGCTGGATGCCGAGCGCTGGCGAGTCGCCCACGATTATCATCGCCAGCGGCAAAACCTGCATTATCAAGCCCTGCACCTACCAGGCATTGTTTGTGGCCTAGAAGTGGCCGTGGCCCCCCCGCCGGAAGATGTTAGTGCGCGCTATCGCGACGGGCGCTGGCTGCAAATTAGTCCTGGCGTGGCGATCGATGCCCACGGCAACCTAGTCGTGATTGATCAGCCCGTCAAGATACGTTTGGCGTCAACCACGGCGGACGAGGCGGTCTGGATTTATCTAGTCGTCTGCCATGTCGATCCAGAAGGGTTACAGCGATCGCAGCCAGCCGAAATCATCGCCGAGACCTTTCGGATCGATGAGAAAAAAAATCCCCCCAGCCCCCTCGAAGTCGAATTATGTCGAGTCTTTTTATCGCCGGATGAGACGTCCCTGACCCCAGCGGTCAATGTGTTTCAGCCCGCACCGGGAGAGCTGGACCTGCGATATCGCCAAGCGGCCCAACTGCGACCTCAAGCCACTGTGCATGCAGCTTACGTGACCACGGGCCTAGCCGCCGAAGATGAGCGTATTCACGACAGTCTGCAAGCCTTAAGCGAAGCCGCGAGCGCACTGTATCCGACGTTGAGCATGGCGGGTGAGGTGGCGGCCATTAACCTGACCCAGCTCTTGGCCGGGGTGGCGGCAGCCGATAGCAGTGAGCGCTTGCCATCAGAGCTGGCTGAGTGCGACTTGCTATACCTCACCCATCGCCAGAGTTTAAGCCTGGATGCGACTGCCACTGCCTACCTGCGCCGCTATCTGGAGCAAGGCAGCGTCCTGTTTGTCGAGCTGCCTAGTCGCGACGGTAACTTTGAAGAGGTCAACGCCGTCGTTCGCGAGTTAGCGGTTGCCGCCGACGATCTGCAAGGGTCTCAGCGATTTGCTGATCTCCGATCGCAGCTTGAGAGTGAACTGGCTGCGGTCAACCGCAATTTAGAAGATCGTCTGGCCAATGCCCAGCGATCGCTTCTCACGCATCTCTTTCCCTCACATCCGTCATTGACGCTGCAGGATCCTGATGATGAGCATCCGCTCCGTCGTGCCCCCTTTGCTTTTTCGCAATGGCCCAGTTTACAAGGCGAACCGCTGCGGCTGTTTGCCAGCGCTGGTTTAGTGCTCGCGCTTGGCGATCTCTCCCATAGTTGGAGCGCTCGGCGAGAGCTTAACCTGCCTCGTGATCGCGTCCGGGCGGCCCAAGAACTCGGCATCAACTTGCTGCAATTTGCCTGGCACCGCCATCACCGCACGCAAATGCAACAACCGCCCCCACCCTCATAATGCCGTCCCCTGCATGGGCGAGGCAGCCTCGAAGTTATTGATCGGTGGAAATTATCCAGTGATCCCGAGCCGGCCTCACCCCTCCCGTATCTCCATCTCCCCATCTCCCTTGCACCAACACTCATCCACCCTGCTACCCTCACACCCTCTCCCATGACCTCCTCCCCCCAGCGCCGACGGGGCCTGAGCCTCAAAGTTAAACTGACCGGTGCGATGCTGCTCACCATTGGCGCGATCGCGGCCATCGTCCACGTGCCTTGGGTCTATATTTCACGGCGTAATGTGGAACAAATGGTCAGCCAGCTCCACAAAGAATCGTTTCAGGGAGCCCGCATCGACGCCGCCAGCTTTTTTGACAACGTGCTAGCACTTCAGCACATCATTCTCAGCAGCTTTGAAAATGGCCTCATTACGGTTGACGAGCCGACTGCGCAGGGGCAACTCTATCTGAATCTACTGCAAACCAATGAGCACCTAACATGGGTGCAAATGGGCTTTGCCAATGGCGACTTTTTGGGAGCGCAACGCCGGGAAGATGGGTTGTACAACCTCGATCGCCGCCAATGGGACGGCACCCTCGGGGAATTGGCGGCACCCGGTTCTGAATTAGCCGCTCAGCAAGCAGAGCGCCAGCGTCAGGCGATCGCCTTTTTGGAAACGGGGGATGAGGCGGTCATGCCAGGTAAACCCGACTGGCAAGTCGAAACCTACGATTTTGACGAAGAGGCCGCGGCCTGGCAGCAGGTGGATCAATCACAACGCGACGAGTTTTACTATGCGCCTGTCCGCCCGTTTTATACGGCAGCGTTGCCCACCCCAGGGGAAAATGTGTGGACCAATGTCTACCGCTTTAAAACAGGAAATGTCGTCGGCCTGGATGCCGCAGTGACGTATCAAGATCCTAATAACAACCGCATTCGTGGCGTCGTTAGCATTTCCTTTGGGTTACGGCGCATTTCTGAATATTTGGCTAGCATTCGGACCCCGGCAGAAGGGCTACTGTTCATTTTGGATAAAGAGGGCAACCTGCTGGCTGCCAGTGATCCGAATGTGCTGGCTGACATCTTTGAAAGCGATACCGAAGCGGAGTTAATGTCTCTGGCGGATGTGGACAACCCGCTGCTGCAAACCGTCAACCAGGCCCTGGAAAAGCACGATGTCGTGCTGACCGAGCTGACCGAGATGGCCGAGTTTTCGCAATCGGCGGCGAGCACGAGGGAGCGTTACTACATTGCGGTGAGTCCTTTAGGGCGACTGGATTGGACCATTGGTAGCGTCACCCCAGAAGACGTGTTTTTAGCGGCGGTCAATCGCAATCAGCGCCGTTTGTTACTCATTATTCTCGTGTTGCTAGGGGGCAGTGTCGTCGTGCTGTGGCAAATTAGCGATCGCATCCTTATTCGCGCCATTATGTCGGTTAGCGATGCCGCCGCCGCGATGGAAAATGGCGAGTTTCACAGTACGGCCCTAGCGCAGACGGCTCAACGGGAAGATGAATTGGGGCAGCTCGCCGAAGTCTTTCAAAAGATGGCGGCGGTGATTGGCGATCGCGAAAAAAGCCTGATGGCCCAATTGGCCGATTTACGTGACAGCGGCACTGGCACTGCGGGCAGTCAACTCGAACTAGCCTACTACAGTGCGTTGAAAGATCGCGCGACTCAACTGCGAGCCCCCACCCCCAGCAGCACTCAGTTTCCACCGTCGGGCTCGCTCAGTGCTTACTATCGAGCCCTGAAGGAACGCGCCGCCTCGGTGCGCTCAACCCGCATCAGTGGGGCCGAGGTCGAACAACTACTGCGGGAAGAAGCATATCTGGCTAGCTTGCCTGATGGCGACCTACGAGAACTTGCAAGGGGGGCTCAGCGCCTGGCCTACGATGCCCAGGAGAGCATCTTTCAAGAGGGAGATGCCGTCGAGGCAGTATATGCGATCGCCTCGGGGACAGTCGAGCTCTTATCGACCCGCCAAGACATGCCGTTACGCGTCTTACAGGCTGGACAGATCTTTGGTGACTTGGCGTTGATGCTCGATATCCCGCTGACTATTTCTGCTCGAACACAGGAAAATACCGTGCTTTATGCCCTTGATCGTGAGCTTTTCAGCCGCATTTTACGGCAAAATCCCCAAGCGATTGAGAGGGTCACCCAAAAACTGGCGAACGCTCAAGATGTGTTGACCGACGCCCAGATTTGGTTGAGTAACGGCAATGCGCAGTCTGCTGAAGGGGCCACATGGCAAGAAATGATGACCCAACAATTGCGCTACTGGTGGCACGGACAGTTGATTGAGAGCTAGGTGGCAACCCCATGACCAATAAAACTTTGCAAGATGTTTGGGACAAACTAGACGATGAGAAGACGGCAGCGCCTGCCCTCGCGGGTAAGGCGCTGGAGGCCCAATTGTCGGACAAAAGTTTGGAACTGGTGCCGGGTGAAGCGCCGGCATATCTAGAGGTTAAGGTCACTAACCGCAGCGATCGCTTGGCCAGCTTTCAACTCGAAGTGCTCGCGGCGGGGAGTGATCCCCTCGCCTCTAATCATTGGTATACCCTCGCGCCCCAAGTGAGTAGCACCAAGCCTCCCGGCGACACCACCGTGTTTCAAATCACCCTGACGGATACGCCCATTGCGGGCTTTTTTGGCTGGGTGAGTTTGACAGTGCGGGTCTTCTCCCTCGAACTCAAGGCCGAAGAACGGCAGGTGCTGCGACTCAAAGTGAGTCCTCCCGAAGGAGCGGTGCCACTTAAGTTAGAACTGTTGACCCCGATTTTGCGGAGTCGGCCGGGCCGCTCTGTGCGCATGCCAGTCAGGGTCTACAACTTAGCCCAGTTAACCGTGGGCGCTTTGATCCGCTGTGAGGGCCTGCCTGCCACCTGGTTTGCCCAAGATGTGGAGCAGGCCATCGAGCTCTTGCCGCAGCAGTGGACAACTGCCGAATTTTTAGTCACGCTGCCCTCGCTGGCAGAGGCCCTAGCGCGGCCCTTACCGTTCATTGTGCAGGCAGAGGTCCCCGGCAGCGCCCCCGCGATCGTGGAAGGGCGACTGGACATTATGCCGGTCGGTCGCCTAGCCTTTCGTCCGCCGGAACCGGGCCGTAACATTCTGCCGCGTCAGTGGCCCTGGCAAAAAGCGAATGAGCCGCCGCCAGCTACGTATCAGCTCATATTTGAAAACGCCAGCAATCTTGATCCCAGAGTGGTGATCGCCTTAGACAGTGAAACCGCCGAAGCGTTGGAGTGGACAATTACGCCTCCCGAAGCCCCCCTACTACCGGGCACCGAACAGGTCAAAACCCTGGCGGTGCGATCGCGGCGTCCCTGGCTCGGTCTCCCCCGCGCCCACCGCCTGGAAGCGCAAGCTCAACTGTCAGATGAGCGCGTGGGCAAAACGGTTCCCGAGAGCCGCACCTTAACGCTCGAAGTCGCCCCGGTCATTCCGCTCTGGCTAGCCGTCTTAGGCGGGCTCGGCCTGCTCTGGCTGCTGTGGCTATTGTCGTGGCTGAATCCCGCCAGTCCCTTATTTGGGCATCGCGGCCCCGTCAACAGTGTCCAGTTCGATGGTTTGGGAGAAACCTTGATCAGTGGCTCCAATGACCAAACCGCTCGACTGTGGCAGCGGAGCGGCTTTGTTCACCTGCTCAAAAATCCGGGCCTGGGTCGCGTGGCTCAAGCTGACAAAGCCATTCGGGTTACCCGCTATCGCCCCCGTGACAACGATCGCCTCGCGATTGGACTCGAAAATGGCGAACTTCAGCTGTGGGATCTGCTGCAGGACGAGCAAACTCTCAGTCTCGTCGCGCCTGATCAGCGCGACGATCGCGTGCTCGATTTACTCTTTTCGCCCGATGCCCAGACCCTTTTTAGCAGCCATGGCAGCGGGGCGGTGTTGCGCTGGTCGCTGGCCCCAGAGTCCATCTTGCAAGCTGAAAATCGCTTGCTCCAGACGGAAATCTTTCCATTCGCTGTTTATGCGCTGGCGGGTATTGGCCCTGACCAAGCGGTACTGGCGATCGCTGGACGCTATAACAGCCTCGAAATGTGGAATTGGCGTACGGGTCGCCGCAACCCGATCATTTATCCAGAAGGGGGCCAAGACGACTACATCATGAGTTTGGCAACTGCGGAAACCCAGCCTTACTGGCTGGCCGTGGCTGATAACCAAGGTCAGATCACCCTCTATGATCTGCGAGAGTGCATCTCAGGGGCTGAGGTCTGTCGCGTGATGGATAGCTGGGCGGCTAATGCTGATGGTGAGGCGGTGCGATCGATCGCCCTTACCCGCCGGGGATGCTACCTAGCGAGTGTGGGAGACGACGGCGATGTCAAACTGTGGCCGCTTTCGCAGGGACGGCGACATGGTCGCTATGCGGCTGGTGAAACCCTCGCATCTTTGCCCACCCAGCTCAACAGCGTGGACATTCGGGTTCGGCAAAACCGCCTCTGGGTCGTGTCTGGAGCCGATGATACCCGCGTCCGCGTCCACCGCACTCGTCTCCCTGAAACCGATTGTCGATAGGTAAGAGGGAACAGGAAACAGGGAATAGGAAACAGGGAATAGGGCACGGCAAGCTAGGCTCCCACCGACTCCACTCACCTCACCAACTCTTCTTCACCCACCCACCCATCCACCCACCTCACCAACTCTTCATCACCCACCCACCCATCCCCCCATCTCCCCATCCCCCCATCTCCCCTGCCACCCCCCTACCCCCTTAAACCATGCCGCCCAACCGTTCTCGCCAAGCTTCCGGGA
>JBCDAJ010000104.1:0-23969 GCA_039185935.1 Cyanobacteria bacterium P01_F01_bin.56
AACGACACGACCAACGCATCCGCATCAATTGGCAATTTTCGCTTGAAGCCGCACGGGACAAATTTCAGCGCCATTATGTCAAAATCCAAGCGGACAAGAGTCTCTAGAGTGGTGGAAAACTTTATTTCCAAAGTACTTAGGAGATTTACAGGAAAGAATTTACCGCTTGTAGGGTGTCATTAGCGAAGCGTAATGCACCGCCGAATGGGTATGTTCATTGACTGAAACGTCCGAAACGCTCATTTAGAAGAGATTCTGCCCTTAAACGCTCACCCCTAACTGTGATTTTTCAGGGCGCGGTATCAGTCAACCGCCGGGTAATAGCGATTTAGGGAGCTGGAGAGTAAGAAGACCCGTAAAACTTGCGATTAATCCACTGCTTGGCCCGACGAATTGCCTCAGCCCGAGTCCATGCTTTGGGGACGGCAACTGCAGAGCCCATATCGTAATTAACCCAGGCCACATAAGTAATGACATCATTCCAAAGCGTTTGCTCGATTTCAATCGTGAACTCCCGGTAGGGGCACTTCAGCACAATGTGGGGGTAATGAGGGTCAATAATCATAAAATTATGGAACTTTGAGGACGATCAAATTATCGACAACCGGTGTCTAGAACTCGACTGTTTCAACCTGCGGGTAAATCTGCAAATAAATTCCAACGATATGTTTCTGATGGCTTTAGAAACCTAGACATCTGCGAGTTCAGTACTTTTAGAGACAGTGTGGACTGAATGCTTGCGGTCAGATTATGACGAATCCAAATCTGTTTCTGTGCGCCGAGATGCCATCTACTATAGTTTTATCCGAAACTTGGATGGCCGCCATCGTCTGTTCAGCGTACCAAGACACCTTTAATCACTGGCGACCCTCGGCTATTTTAGCCATGCTAAGGATGCCTTAGGGTCTGGAGATCATCCAAGCAGCAGGGCAAACGCGCCCGCTTTGTCAAGGGCCATAACCGCAGGCAGTCATAAGCTTAAGACCTTCCAGGCTGCTGAAATTCTTGTTGGGCCGGGAAATCTATCCCCAACTCTGAAGTTTATTAGGCTCTACCCATCCGAGGGCAAATTCGGCCCTCTGGTGTGCACGCGCTGTACAGAGAAGGAATATGGACTCATGCCTGAAAATGATATGAATTGAATACCAATTTTTCTATCTGATTCTGATATATTGAAAAGCATAAATTCTTTAAGTAAGAGCTTGTTCGTACTGTTATTTTCTGAAATAGAAAACTGTCATATTTGATTCTGAATTAATGAAAGTTCTGATTACAGGTTCATCCGGTTTCCTCGGTCGATATGTCGTCGCTGCAGCACTCCGTCACGGTCATCGGGTTAAGGCTGTTAGCCGTTCAGAGATTACGTCTTTTCCGCAACCAATAAGAGACCATAAATCATTTGAAGTTTATAAAGCTGACCTTGCCAATCTAAACAATCATCCAGAGATGATGAATGGAGTTGAAGGAGTCATTCATTTGGCGGCTTCTAAGAGTAGCGATTTCACAGAGGCTTATCAGGGAACAGTACAAACAACCAAAAACCTGCTTTCTTTACTTGCATCTCATACAAATTGCCCCTTAGTTTTAGTCAGTAGTTTTTCAGTTTATGACTATGCTGAACCCCTAAAAGGCTCGTTATTGGATGAGGAAAACTCGCTTGAAAAACATCCTGCAGTTCGCGATGCCTATGCGCAGACAAAGATCACTCAAGAGCAGGTCGTTCGGGATTATGCCCGATCGCATGCCAATACCGTGACCTTTATTCGCCCTGCCATGATCTTCGGCCAAGGAGCCTTGTGGAATGCCTTGCACGGCTTAGGAGCTGGCCCTCTATGGCTACTCATTGGCGCAGATAAGATCATCCCTCTGACTTACGTCGAAAATTGTGCTGAAGCTATCGTCCTAGCATTAGAAAGTGACACCGCACGAGGACAAACAATCAACATCGTTGACGATGAACTACCGACGCGAGCGACGTACACTGACAGCCTTCTGACTCAAACTTTGAATCCACCCAAAGTGATTCGCGTTAATCAAGGACTGCTGAGGGCTATTGCCGCCCTCGCCAGTGGTATAAACCAGTCAATTTTGCTGAATAAGGCTAAATTGCCAGGCCTCCTGATTCCAGCTAGATTTGACAGTCGTTTTAAGTCATTTACGTATTCCAATACACGAGCTAAGAGACTTTTAAACTGGCATCCTCGCTATAACTTGGAGGCATCGCTTAAGCGATGCACCTTGGATGAAGATCGTCTTTTTGATGGCCTGACTTAAACGCTATAACATAAGCTTTTTTCTTTACTGAGTTTCAGTAATTTACAGAAAAAAGTGTTTGTAAATAACGCCAGCAGGTCAGGCCCGTTAGAAGCTGCAAAGACTGCTGCAAAGACCAGGGTTTATTGGCCGCCATGACTGGTGAGGGATACATTTCCCATCGTTTCAGGTTCAGCTGAGGCAAAGGTGCCGGTACGAGTGACTGCCGATGTTGTCACGACAGCTAGGTCGGCGTCTGATGCTCGGGGGCGGGTGCAACCGATAGTGCAGGCTCATTAACCTCAGTTGCCATTGTCTCTGTTGTGGGGGCGGTAATTCCTGAAGGCGATGACGCAGGGGAGTTATAGGCGTTCACCATAACGGTTGTGAGCAAAGTTAAGCCGCTCAAGGTCAGTCTCGAAACGAGCATAGAGAATTCCTCAACCTGGGCAATTATCTGTAACTTTAGATAGACAATCTGAATCTGTCCGATCATCAACCTGAGAAAATTGGGAGAATTGTCGTGCGGTCTTCTCAGGTTTGAACGATCGCGTCGGGATGCAACTTAAAGCTAGGCATGGAAAGGCCACTGCTGTCTCGGCACCCCCCTACCAACCAGCCGATTGAGCGCAGGGAACGCCAAATTGTCTAGGGGAATATTCATCCGCGATCGCCCTTAGAATTGTAAGTAAGGTCGCAAGCCCACGACTTCACCGATCACAATGATGCAGGGAGACAGCTTTGCTCCTTTGGTGTGCTGCGTAATATTCAACAAGGTGCCGTCCCAGATTTGTTGCTGCGGCTGGCTGGCCCAGCGGATGATGGACACCGGCGTTGCGGGACGCTTGCCGTGGCGGATGAGGCGATCGCATACCGCCCTCAAATTGCGCCCCCCCATCAAAATAACCAATACCGATAACTGGGCTAGAGCTTCCCAATTGTGTTGCTCTAAATCATGGGCCGTGAGTACGGTAAATTGGCTGCTCAGTACTGGATCTGTGAGCGGAATGCCGGCTAGCAAAGGGGCTACGGTCGCCGATGACAAACCAGGCACCACTTCAAAAGCACATCCTGCTGTCTGGAGGGCCTGAATTTCAGACGTCGTGCGGCCAAAGATGAAGGGATCACCACTCTTTAAGCGCACCACAAGCTTGCCTTGCAAACAAAGGTCGACTAGAAGATGATCAATATCCGTCTGCGCCCAGCTAGCTTGTCCGCCTCGCTTGCCCACAGCATGCAATTCA
Organism: Cyanobacteria bacterium P01_F01_bin.56; assembly: GCA_039185935.1. Lineage (GTDB taxonomy): Bacteria > Cyanobacteriota > Cyanobacteriia > Phormidesmidales > Phormidesmidaceae > Halomicronema. The sequence continues at coordinate 3,498 of JBCDAJ010000104.1, forward strand.
CAGTCAGCGGGCACTAGGGTCAGCAACTGCTCATTCACCAGGGCATCATGCACTAGCGCTTGCGCCTCAGCGAGCAACCGGTGTGCTTTCACCGTGAGCAACTCAATGGCGCCGGGGCCTGCTCCGACCAAATAGACTTTTCCGACTGCGCTCAAAATCTCGACATCCTTGGCATCTGCCCCCATAATGCCGGATTTATCGTGGGTTTATTGCTGCCTCTCACCACAGCTGAAGCATCGTGACATCGATAAGAACAGGTCATATGATACAAAGGAACTATGAGCACTTAATGAATTGGCTGACTTCGTCTCGGCCTAGTGCTTTTTCTTGTTACGCTCAAACACGTGCCGAGTATAACGGTGCAGTTCTCAATCGTTGCCCACTCAGAGCCTATCTACCCATGGCCATCAAGCCGCCTCGTTTAGATCTGCCAACCCACGACTATCCAACGCAGGATGTTTATCGAGCGCCTCAGAAACCGCCTCGACCAGCGCGATCGCCTTTTATCTTGCGGCTGTTTAACGGTCTGCTGGGGAGTCTATCGGGCGGTATGTTGATCTTGGGCATGATTGCCGGCGTCGGGCTGTGGCGCTCGGGCGAAGAGTTTGTAAACGGTATTCGCTCGGCTTTTTTGCCGGCGGAGCCGGTCGAAACGGTGGATGTACAAACGGTCGTGGTGCAGCAGATTCGCAGCGCGAGTGAACTCACGACGGCAGTGTTCTCAATGGAAGCCGTGGTGCCGACCTCTAGCAGCCGCACGTTTGCTAATTATGAGATCGGCAAAACGACTCTGATCTATGTCGCCAAGGGGGAAGTCAGGGCCGGTGTAGATTTGAGCGCGATCGCCCCTGATCACGTGCGGGCTGGCGGTGAAGTGCTGCAGGTAATGTTGCCACCAGCCAGCATCATCGATAAAAAGATCGATGTGGGAGACTCTCAGGTGTTTGCCTACGATCGCGGCTTTTTGGGACTTGGCCCGGATCGGGCTCCCGAACTGCAGGACCAAGCTCAAGAAGTAGCCTTACAAAAACTCATTTTTGCCGCCTGTGAAGAAGGGATTTTGCAGCAGGCGAGCGCTCGGGCGGAGCTAGTTGTCACTCAGCTATTGCAAAATACGGGCTTTGAGCAGGTCATTGTCGAGTCACAACCCACGGCGAATCATGCCTGTGCCAATGCTGGGAACAACGCGGTACAGTAAACGAGACTGTGTCAGGTATCTTCATGCTAGAGCTTTATCAATTTGAGGCGTCAGCCTACAGCGAAAAGGTCAAGTTAATCCTCGATTACAAGCAGATTCCCTACAAAACGACCGAAGTTACCCCTGGTGTGGGACAGTTTGAGCTATTTCAAATGTCGGGGCAGCGCAAAGTGCCGGTTATTAAAGACGACACCGATGTGATTCCTGATTCCACCGCGATCGCTCTCTACCTGGATGAAAAATATCCTGATCGCCCGATTATTCCCACGGATTCACGCCAAAAAGGACTTTGCCTAGCCCTAGAAGATTGGGCCGATGAATCCCTCGGCATCCAAGGCCGCAAAGCGATGATTGGGGCATTTAACCAGCATCCCAACTTTCGCACGGCTCTACTGCCCACCGCCACGCCAGATTTGCTCAAATCTTTAGTGGGTGCTGTTCCTGGCGATGTATTGAGCATTTTGGGCATGGGCGTAGGCTTTGGCCCCGATGATGTGAAGGAAGCGACGCGCATTCTCAAACAAGCGCTGGAATCACTCTGTCTACTCCTGTCTAGTCAGCCTTATCTGGTGGGTGAGCAACCGACGCTGGCAGACTTCGCCGTGGCAGGCATTACGATGTACATCAAGTTTCCCGCTGCGCAGTATGTTGACCTGCCCGAAGGAATTTGTGGGAAAGGCGTTCCGGGCCTAGCCGATGACATTAGCTATCAGCCTTTCTTTGACTGGCGCGATCGCCTCTATGCCGATTACCGCCAGACTCGCGAAGAGGTTCCTGCCGGTGACAGTACACCGACTTCTATCAATATTGAGTAGGTAACTGGCAGCAAGTAGCTGAAAAAAATATCTCCATGGGCTGACTGTCCATACTGCCCAAAGCTTGTGATCAGCCAGACGACTGCCATCAAAGAGGGCATAGCCCCTTTAGTCTGCCGGGTAGGAATGCTTAGCCGCTGACAGCCTCTAGAGTCATTGGCAATGGGGAGCTTAAGGAGGCTTGTATGCTAATTCTTGCGAGGGCTTTAGCTTTTTGTTGTCGTTTCTAAAGAACCGACTAAAAGCCTTGACCGGAGTGACTTTTACGAAATTCTCAAATTACCGCAAGCCACCGTTTGATCAAGTCATCCTGGGTGGTTGAAACTAACGTTTGGGGGGCATTGCCATTCAGTCGGCTTGGTCCTTCCTGAAAAGCATTCCGACCGTCGAATACCGCATGCCGCTATACCTTTCAAGCCAACTCTCAAAATCTCATCAAGATTTTCCGTAATTTCAGAAATTACTGCCCCGCTTTGGAATACCTTAATCAGGGGCAGCCTGAATACAGGCTAGCACTACTGACAAATAGCGCTTTCAGAGTCTTAAAGCGTGGGTGCATGGGGCGGCTTAGTCATCGTCTTTTGATAGCTTAGATACTGTTTAAGAATGACTGACGTTGATAAGCGCTCCTATCAAAGGTTTATGCAAGGAAGTTGGCAATGAAGCTGTTGAAAAAGATTGTGGCGGGACTGCTGCTCTTGTGGGGGCTCCCCTTAAGCATTTGAGCCACAGTTTATACTCTCGATCCCAACAATTCGTCAGAAGATAAAGAAGGCTCCATCGCTGCTCTCATTTTCTTTGGTTTGCCGCCTGTTGCCATCAGCGGATTGTTGATTCATAGCCTATATCAACAGCACCGAGACAGCGAGCAGAAAAGCGACACTGAGCTAGAACAACTCTTTTTAACCGAAATCCAAACGAATGATGGTGTGATCAGTCCCGTCGTTTTTGCTCTTAAAGCGGAGCTTTCCATCGAAGATGCCAAAGCCTACTTGGATAAAAAAGCCGTGCAGTTGAATGGTCTGTATGAGGTCTCTGAGTCGGGCGGCGTCATCTACCGCTTTCTGATTTAGCAGCGAGTGCCGAGAAAAAATAATTCTGAACTGGGGTTTAGCGACCTGGATTGTTCTCCCCAAACTACGGATGGTTCTTAGTCGGCAGGCGTTATTAAATTGCACATGATGTAGGTTGCGGTTGAAGAACGAAACCCAACACTCGCAAGGATTTCGTCATCATTGACTCGTTCTACAAAAGATTCAACCCACCGACTTACCAGAAAATATCCATAACCGAGTGCGCATATCCGCTGGACAGGGCAACAGTTCTCATTTGTAAAGGGGTTTCAGAACAATAAAGGTGCCCCAAAGAAGGCAGCGCGCAAAATGGCCAAACAGTAGCTTAATCCGCAATTAGGTCAAGATAGCTAAAATTTCTGCACCGCCTGTTTCGTCAGCTTTTCAATTCCGCATTCCGCGCTCTCAATTCCGCATTCTGCTATATGTTTTCTGGAGAACTTACGCAGTTGAATCCGATTTTGGCTCCGCATCCCCAATCCTGGGAAACCAGATTTAAAGTTTCCTAGAGTTGGGGAATGAAAGGCGCTTTTGCCTCAGCCTTATTCTGGTGTCGGTTTCATGCCATGTGGCCCCAAATTACTCCACTGACTCGATTTCGCCCTCGACAGGGGGAGCCGACAATTGACCGGCGATCCACCAACCAAACAACCCAGCAAAGAAGAGAATGCCAAAGGCGACGATCGCTAACCACCAGTGAGGCACAACGGCCTTAGGGGCACCGCTGCTGTTAGCCGGATCATCCGCCGAGGGCACCGCGGCTTCTTCGCCATAGAGCAAAGCTTTAGAGGCATCGGTGAGATCAGCCTCTGTCGCGGTATCGTCTGCCGCATCAGGGGTTTCTGGTGGGGCACCAAAAGCATTTTGCAACAGGGGTTTAACGTGCATCAGGGCCACCGCCACGTTATCGTGACCATTCTTTTGGTTGGCCAACTCCACCCAAGAGTCAACGGCAGACTGTAAGGAAATGATGTCTTTGGTAATCAGGCCAATGTAGTTGGCCCAGGCATTTTCGACCTGATAGTGATCGCTCAGGCCGTCAGTGCACAGCAGCAACACGCCTTCTTCATCCACTGTCAGCCGTTGTACATGAGGCGTCAGGTAGTGGCTGGGACGGGTGCCGATCGCCTGGGTCAAAGAGCTGGCCTCAGGGCGATCGCGCAAGGCACTGTAAAAGGCCCGTCCGGCACGGGTTTCTCGACCTGCGAGATCATCATCCACCGTGAGCTGATGGCAGTAGTCAGGGGTAATCCAATAGGCGCGACTGTCGCCCACTTGGGCAATATACAGCTCCTCGACCTGAATCCAGCCTTGAGGCGTTTTGATACGCTGGGGCACCACGAGCGCCAGTACGAGGGTCGTGCCCATGCGTTGGCGCTCACTGCGACCCTGCAAGTCATTTTGACTATTGACCAGGTCATTTACCACGCGAATGGCAGCCTCAATTTGTTGGGCCACGACTTGGGGGGGCACCGCAATTTCTTCCCGGCCACATTCAGCCAACAGGCCCTGCAGTTGAGGCTGTAGCGATCGCACCACAATCTGACTAGCGACCTCCCCCGCTTCATGACCGCCCACCCCGTCACACACGATCGCGATCCGCGGAGTGGGGATTTCTGGTTGCTCCCCAACGGGATAGCAGGCATCTTCGTTGCGGGCTTGCGTCGGGCCAGGGTGGGTCCCCCCGGCGACGCGAAAGCGGGGGCGATGGGTCGCTGATTCTCTCAGTAACAGGTAATTGAGGTCAACTGACAGTTGCTCAGGGGCCAAATCACTGGTGGTCATCGACTGCACCACACTGGTCAGGGAGGCGGCGATTGCCGCTTGCGCCGAGTCGATCAGGGGTATCCAACTGTCGCCAAGGGCCTTTAGTGTTGGGGGGTCAGTATCAGGGAGCAGTTGCAATACACGAACGCGCCAGCCTTCGACTCGTACATTCTCGGTATTCAGTAAGCTACTCGCGACATTGAGCGGCTGCAACTCTTGCCAGAGCTGCCAAATTTGCCAAAGCCAAGACAGTTGCCGCACGGCTGACACGGTCGACCATTGTTCTGCCAAGGTCGGCAAGAGTTCGCCAGAGCGCGGGTTGATGGGCGCATTTTCGAGTAATATCCAGGGTGCTTTTTTGCCTGGTTGCGGCACTACGTCATAAACGCCAGGAACGTGCACTCGCTGACGATGCGCCTGTAAATAAGGGCGCACCGCTGCGGGCCAGGTATCTGGGGTCGCGGGCGGAGTTGCCGGTTGCCGATCTTTCCAGATTTGCGGGGCGATGACTTCATAGCGATCGCCAACGGTATCACCCACGGTCAACGCATCGGTTCCGGGGCCGATGGCCCACAGACACACTCGCGTTTGTGTCCCTACTCGCTCTGCACTTACTGTCATTTGCTTAGATGGCCTTAGTCCATCACAACACTGCCTGTCGCCTGTCTTGGCACTCAGGCCAAGCAGATTAGATTCAATCCTAGTGGATATTTTCGTTTTCGCTCACTGAGTTTGCAGCATATTTAGCGTTATGACCCAAACCTAAACGAATTGTGCTGATTGTAAGTAACTCCAGAAAAACAGCGTCATCATATTAACGAAGCATTACCGATGGAACTTACGCAGTTGAATCTGAATGATGGCCTCATGTCTCCCAATTTCGGGGGGTGTCGGATTCCACCTTCTCCAGCATTGGGGAATATCGGAGGCACATGCGTGAGCTCGCTACCGATTTTTGTTCGCTGAGGTTAGGGATTGAGACTGCCGCATGCGGCAAGTCTAGGGTCTACGGGCCTGGCTGACTAAGTCCAGAGCAGTAGCGCTTCACATGGGCAACCGATCTGATCATGGAGGTCTGGGGCGGATTTCTCATCTGCTACCTCGCACCTGTGAGGGCAGCGCGGTGAGTTCTTTACCGCGCTACCTGCCGGTTTAGCGAGCTTAGACAGTGAAGCTTTACGGCACCAAAGTAGGATGGTCTCGGTCGTCCCAGTGCCGTGCTTTGAGGGGAGATGAGGGAGAATTTACCGATTTTCAGGAAAATCGCCAGGGAATTGTGTAGATCTTCTTGAAAAGCAAACAGTTCCTAACCGCAAGGGTTGTTGAGAGGCTTTCACTGGCTCTCAGCGCGAATCGCGCCCCTGCTGGCTGGCTAGGCTCTACGCCAACGAGCGATCGCCTAACTGCACCTTAAGGGTGAGACGCTACCGACTCGCTGAGTTTATGACTGGTTGGTGGTTGCTGATGACTTTGCTATTTCGTATTTCTGGCAGGCTATGAGTCTTCCTTTGTTTTGGTTAATTGTGGGTGGGGCGTTCTGCTTGATGGAGCTCTTTTTACCTACCGCATTTATTGAGGCCACCTTGGGCGTCAGTGCCCTCGCGGTCGCCGTCGTCGCCTTGGTGGTACCGCAGTTTTCAATTCAGGTGGCGATTTGGATGGTGCTGTCGGTATTAGCCAATTGGGCGTTAAAGCGCTTTGTTCCCAAACGCACGCCCTACATTCTAGCTGACTCGACCGAAGCCCGAACCCTGACCGCGATCGCTCCTGGTGCCGCTGGTCGAGTGCTGTATGAAGGAAATTCTTGGCAGGCTCGTTGTGAAGATCGCGACGCGGTGATCGGTGCAGACGAAGCCGTGATCGTCATTGGCCGCCAAGGCAACACGCTGCTGATCATGCCAGAGCACAGCATTCGTTCGTAGCCACAGGTTCGGTTTGACCAGCAATTCTATGTTTGCAGATCCTGTTTTTGAGGAATTTTTTGAGGAATACGTTATGAATCCCCTGGCTTTTTTAGTGGTATTGGCATTGGGTGGTGGCGTGGCGGCAAGCTCCGTCAAGATCGTGAATCAAAGCGATGAAGCCTTGGTAGAGTCGCTGGGTCGTTACAACGGCAAAAAGCTGACCCCCGGTCTCAACTTCATTACGCCCGTGATCGACAAAGTTGTGTATAAGCAGACCGTGCGCGAACGGGTGCTAGATGTGCCGCCCCAGTCTTGTATCACTCGGGATAACGTCTCCATCTCGGTCGATGCGGTGGTGTACTGGCGCATCGTGGATATGGAAAAGGCTTACTACAAGGTCGAAAATCTGCAGGCAGCCATGGTCAACTTAGTCCTGACCCAGATTCGGGCCGAGATGGGCAAGTTGGAACTGGATGACACCTTTACCGCCCGCTCTGAAATCAATGAGTCCCTGCTGCGGGAGTTAGATATCTCCACGGATCCTTGGGGCGTCAAGGTGACGCGGGTCGAACTGCGCGACATCATGCCCTCTAAAGCCGTACAAGACTCGATGGAATTGCAGATGGCGGCAGAACGACGCAAGCGGGCGGCGGTCCTCACCTCCGAAGGGGAACGAGAGTCGGCAGTTAACTCCGCCAAAGGTCAAGCCGAGTCCGAAGTTTTGGCCGCTGAGTCGGGTAAAAAAGCCGCCATTTTGGATGCGGAAGCGCAGCAAAAAGCCATCATTTTGAAGGCCCAAGCTTTCCGGCAGGAAGCCGTGCTCAAAGCGCAGGCGACCTCAGAAGCAATGGCGATTATTGCTGACAAACTCCGGAATGACCCCCAGGCTGCTTCGGCACTGCAGTTCTTGCTCGCGCAGAACTATCTAGAAATGGGCCAGCAAATTGGGGAGAGCGATAGCAGCAAGGTCATGTTTATGGATCCGCGTAGCATTCCCGCAACGTTGGAAGGCATGAAGTCGATTGTGGGCGACAACGGCACCAGCACGCCCCTGTCTTAAAGTCTCGTCTTAAAGCCATGCCCTCAGAGGTCGGATTCTTTTACCGTTCACGCTGGCTCGAATGGCTGAACGCGGAATCCGACCCTTTACGTTTGGGGTGCGATCGCCGCTGCTTCTGCAAGCCTTTAGAGAACCCGGCTGTCTGTGGGAAGCCTTTAGGCACGATCGCTGAGTCGCCAAAAGGCTATTCATAAACGGCCAACTGCGATCGCATCCGTGAATTTCAGGGAACTTTGATTACAACCTGTAGCTTTTATGAGTAGACATCCTTAAGCAACGAGGTAGAGATCAACCAATGGCAGTTCCTGTTTCCATTCGTACGAAAAACCAATTGATTGCTGATTTATGTAAGCCACCGCTGCTGGGGGGCTTTGTGATTCTCCTTATTGCCTTTGGCCCCCCTACATTAATCGCCTTGTTGGTGACCCTGGTGGCCACACTGGCAGGTTATGGTCAGCTTTTTTTCACCAGCCTTTCAGAACCAGGCCCGATGTATTTGGTGGTGATGTTCTCACTCAGTATCGTGTGGAACCTCGTGCTGATGCTGCTGTGGCACATGAGCATTCGCATTCTCTACATTCCAGCTTGGGCGATCAGCATTATGGGCATCGTGGTCGGCATCGCCATGTACTTTGGCAAAGTCTAATAACCTCCGGGTCAGCGGCCAGGTGATGGGGCATCTTCGACCCGACAAACGCTTAAATCTGTCGTGTCGTTTTATCCATTCCCGTTTAGACTTTCTAGCAATTATCGACAACGCGAAGGTCTACTCACCGAGTCTCTGATGTCCCTATCTGCCCAGTCATCCTTGTCTAGCGATCGCCCAACCGAAAAAGCTGATCTACGCCGCCGTCTGCTCAAAGCGCGACAGGCTATCCCCCCTCAACAGTGGCGACAAAAGAGCGATCGCATCTGTGCCCATCTGCAAACCTGGCCCACCTTCCAATCCGCTCGCTGTATTTTGACCTACTGCAGCTTTCGCAACGAGCCGGACCTCAGTTCCCTGATGGACAATCGGCGTTATTGGGGGTTGCCCCGCTGTGTCGGTAAGCAGCTGATCTGGCATCAGTGGCAAGGTCCGCAATTTCTTCAGACGGGCAAGTATGGCATTACTGAACCCGTGCCTCATGCGCCAGAAATTCACCCTGATATGATTGATTTAATCCTGGTGCCAGCGGTGGCCTGCGATGTCACGGGCTATCGCTTGGGCTACGGGGGCGGCTATTACGATCGCCTGCTGACCAAGCCCCAGTGGCGACAGAAACCGACGATAGCGATCGTCTTTGAATACGCCCGTTTGCCCAAACTGCCGAGAGACGTTTGGGATCGACCCATGCAAGGCATTTGTACGGAAACCGGACTATTTTTGCGGGAGTGAAACGGATGCCATCGCCGCTTTACGTCAGCCCTGAGAACTCGTTTACCATGGGCAAGTGACAAGTTTATCAACAGACGTCAGAGATGCTGCTAAACCAAACTCAATTTGTCGCTAAAGTCATTGGGGTTTCAGCCGTTATCGCGATCGCCTGCAAAACCGTCGCCCCACGGCTCCCGATTCCTGCAACTGCGGCGATGAGTTTGGCGATTGTGCTCTTGCCCTCAATAGTGGTCGGCGCTATTCTGACCTGGCAACTGTGGATCCTCAATCATGCCGATTCATCGCACGCTGGACACGATTAACGCCAAGATTCGCGCTCAGACAGCGGTGGTAGAAACGGCAGAAGCCTTTAAGCAGCGGGCAGTTCAGTCAAGCGTTGCTGCCGCTTTTGCCGCCGTTGATGTGGTGACTACCGGCACCTTTGAGCCGATGGAATCATCCGGGGCAGTGCTCAACATTGGTCACACCGACCCACCCATCAAGATTCGCGAGTGTCGTTTAGACGGGGTCCCCGCCTACGCTGGGTTTGGGGCGGTCGATCTTTATTTAGGGGCCAGTCAGCCCACAGAAGCCAGCAACCCCGGAGACCGTACACCCATTCGAGAGCGCGGGGGCGGGCATGTGATTGCCGATCTGGTGGCTGGCAAGGCGGTGCCGTTACAGGCTACAGGGCAGGCCACAGACTGTTACCCGCGCGGCAGTTTAGACACCACCATTTCGCGCGATACGATCAACCAGTTTTATTTGTTTAACCCGCGTAACCTCTACCAAAACTTTATTGTGGGGGTGAACGGTGGCGATCGCCCCCTAGCGACCTATCTGGGACCACTGCAGCCAAATTTAGGCAACGCCGTCTACGCCAATGTTGGGGCGTTGTCGCCGTTAATGAATGATCCGCACTTGCATGTTGTCGGCATCGGCAGCCGCATCTTTCTCGGTGGTGGCGTGGGCTATATCGCGTGGGAAGGCACCCAACATTTTCCCTTACAAAAGCGGTTGCCTAACGAAACCCCCATTGGCCCAGCCGCCACGGTAGCGCTGATTGGCGATGCGAAACAAATGCAGCCCCAATGGGTGCGAGGTTGCTACTTCAAAGGCTACGGTCCCTCGTTGATGTTGGGAGTAGGGGTCGCCATTCCGCTGTTAAATGAAGATGTGGCCCGTCACTGTGCCGTGCAGGACAAAGATCTGGTCGCGCCAGTCATGGATTTCTCGATTCCGCGGCGGGTCCGCCCGACTTTTGGACTCGTGAGCTACGCCCAACTGAAGTCAGGACACATGACCATAAACGGCCAAAAAATTCGCACTGCCCCTTTGGCCAGTATTTATCTCTCTCGCCAAGTCGCCGAGGAATTAAAAGACTGGATTGCGGCTGGCGAGTTTGAGCTAACGGCACCTGTGGCTCCGTTAGCCCGCGATCGCGCCTTCCTTAGTCAAGATACGTGGAACCCGCGTTAGGGCGCGTCATCAATTAAATCTAGAATCTTGACGGGGTAAGCATTATCGCGTCCGCATCACTGAAACCAGCTATGGCAACACCTTTATGTCTTGACCGGGCAGCTGAGAATCTTGAGAATGCGCTGCTAGAAATTGATGAAACTCCTCTATTGGCATGGGCTTAGCCCAAAAGTATCCTTGTCCGTAACGCACGCCCTTGTCGAGTAAACGTTGCTTTTGCAATTCAGTTTCAACCCCTTCTGCTACTAGCGTTACCTGCAAACGTCGGCCTAAATCAATCATGCCCTCTAGCAAGGAAGCCGCATGGTCTGGCAACGCTCCATCCGCAATAAACCGACGGTCAATTTTGATGTAGTCAACTTTGAGTTTTGAAAGATAATTGATGCCAGAATGGCCCGTACCGAAATCATCCAGGGCGATCTTTGCTCCTTGATTTTGAATATCTAGTAAAGCCTTAGGAATATTGGTCTGGGTATCCTCAATGACGACATTTTCAGTGATCTCAAAAATCAAGTTTCTGCTGATTTGCCGACAGGTTTTGAGCTGATTGATGAGCCGACGACTATCATCTTTTGAAACGAGTTGAATAGGTGAAAGATTGATTGATAGATATAAATATGGATGTTCCAAAAGCAGATCATAAAAATCCTCAATTGCTTTTTGGATGATCCAGTCTCCCAGCTTGACAATCAGCCTGGTTTCTTCAGCGACTGGAATAAATACCCCAGGAAACAACAAGCCTCGCTCAGTGTGTTGCCAACGAATCAAAGCTTCACAACCAATACAGTTGCCGGTTTTCATATCGACAACCGGCTGATAGTACAGCTTAAATTCATCATTAAATAAAGCTCGGGGGATCTCACCCTCCAAAGATTTTGGCGGCGGGAAAAAGCGACTCCCCAATAAGGCAATCAGGAGGCTTGACAGTACTGACATTGGGATGCCAAACATCCAAAAACCTAACCAGTCTCCCAAAATCCAAGCTCGTGAAACGTTAACCACAACCGTGATGCCATCGCCTTCAATCGACTTTGTCAGCTGTAGCCTAGAGGCATCTTGGGCGGTACTGTTTAGTACATCATCTCTGGGCAATAGACCCGTCCCTGCAATAATCGATTGGTCGCTATCTAAGACATATGCAATGTAACCATCAGGCCCTAAATCTAAGCTGCTAAGTCCTAGCCAATAATTGAGAATTAACGGATTTACTAATAAATTGATTTCCCCTTTTTCCTCGGTAGGGAGGGCAAAGATTATAGACCGTTCCTGCATGACAGTAGTCGTTACCGGGCCAATGATTTGCATCTCTTTGCGAGAGGGATCGGAGCGGGTGTTCTCTGGTAACAACACGGGTGGAGCAATCACGCCTAAATTAGTGAGGTAGAGGTATCCTGTCCTATTAACGATGCCCACTTCTCGAAACCGGGGATCGTCATAGATAATTCTCTGTAACCACCGCACGTAACTTTCATCCACAGTCGTTTCATCAATGCTGTCGGTGAGATGAGATTGAAGGTCTTCTAGGGTGATTTCGGCTGCCCTGATCAGGCTACTCATCTGGCGATCGCCCAGCTCTAAAACGGTCTTGAGTTTCTGCCTTTCATCAAGAATTACGTAAAAATACCCCAAAATGAATAACAGTAACTGTGGCAGAAGGGCAACGATAAAAATTCCCAATCTGATTTGATGGGTACGCTCTGACCAGTAATGAGCTAGGGAATTCATACGCATTAGAACAGCTAATCAGGGATGAATTTATTCACAAAAAGTGTTTGAATTAAAAGAGTATTTAAGCTTAATTAAAAACCCACTTTTATGGCATTGTAAGTGTTTTTTAATAACAAAAAATCCTTAAATTAAATATAAGATATATAGGCGATATTGACGCCAATAAAATACTGAAAGCACTCTAATCAAAAATCGAATAGCCTTTAAATTCTTGGTGGTTTCGCTTGATTAAGCTTGACTGATCTGATTTACATCTAAGTATCTTGCCATGCCAGAAGCCCCCAATTGCCCTTTAGAGTGCCTAAATCTGGCAAAATCTTGGGGATGATAGAAATTGTATAAGCGTCTGGAAGACGATATCTCACTAGTGAAAAGGCTGCTCAAGTCAGACTCGACACTATTTTGCCCAACTCAAGCGCCGCCGCACCTGAAAATTTTCTTGAATATCTTCCAATCAATGCTGAAAGGGTGATATCTCATCCTTAACCATACCTGATAATTAGTTAATTTGCTTTGAAGGAAATATCGGTAGTTGGGCTCAATTGATGTCAAAGATTGTGGCTAAGCGTCATAACGCTAAAGGCGTAATCGGTGTTTCACTGCGGAGTCGCTCGCGATCAACGGCAGATAGCACTTGATTCTCAGCTTTGGCCGATCGCAAACACTGAATGACTAAATCCGCGACATCGATGCGAGTGATACTGCCTGCTGCTTGGACGTCGACAACCACAATGCCGTTGCCCGTTGCCGGTTCAGACAATAATCCGCCGGGGCGCACAATGGTGAATGGTAAGCCGCTGGCTTCCAGATGTTCCTCCGCTTTAGCCTTGGCCAGCAGAGCCGGTCGCAAAGTTTCTAGCACTTGCTCGGGCAGGGCGATCTCACTGTCACGAACCCCAATCGATGACACTAACAAAAACCGTTGGCAGGGTAACTCTTTGACGGCGTCTACCAGGTGCCGATTGCCCAAATAATCTGACCGGGGGGCGTCTCGCTCCATGCCCTTGCCGCCTAGAGTGCTCACCACTACAAACGGCTCATCTCCGAAACACTGTACTGCCGCCGTCACAGCGGCAAAATCCAGCGCATCGCCGACGTGAACTTCAGCTCCCAACGCGGTGAGCTGCGATCGCGTGTCATCCGTACGCAATAACACTGCGACGCGGTAGCCTTGTTGCACTAAACCTTTGACGACTTCAAAACCAACGCCGCGGCTGGCACCAGCGACAAAACAGTTGTGGGGATAAGGGGCAGACATGGTTACCTGATCGCGTTGGTCAAGTCACAGTGTGTCACATCTATGTTGGAGAAGATACAACCTGTCAGGCTAGCCTAGCGAAATGAGGCAGTTGCAGCGGGCTCAGCAATTGCCTGCTCTGCCATCGGTTGCGTGGCGATGCGAGCAGGTATAATCCCACACCAGCAGACATCAGTATGCGCTTTTGAGTATTTCACTATCCAGTGGGGACGATCGCGCTTGCCACGCGCTCGCGCATCAGGTAAGCCATCATTAGCCCCTTGCCCTTAATCGAGATTTCGCCCCGACAGTCAAACGTGTAGTGTTCTTTGAGCGTTTCGTAGGTGTCTTGGGTGACTTGAATTTCGCCTGCAATGCCCGCCGATTCCATGCGGCTAGCAATGTTGACAGTGTCGCCCCAGAGGTCGTAGATAAATTTCTTTTGGCCAATCACTCCGGCAATTACCGGCCCGGTGTTGATACCAATGCGCATCGTAAACGGGCGATCGTGCTTTTGGCTAAAGGCCACGATTGCCCGTTGCATGTCGAAGGCCATTTCGGCCATGGCGAGCGCATGATCTTGTCGGTGCTCGGGTAAGCCCCCGACGACCATGTAGGCATCGCCAATGGTTTTGATTTTTTCTAATCCGTGCTTCTCTGCCAGAACGTCAAAAGTTGAGAAAATTTCGTTGAGCAGTATCACCAACATCTGCGGCGATAGCTCAGTCGATAGTTGGGTAAAGTTCACAATGTCAGCAAAGAGCACTGTGGCCTCAGCAAAGTGATCAGCGATCGTGCCTTCTTGTCGTTTGAGTCGGATCGCAATGGGGTGGGGCAAGATATTGAGCAGTAACTGCTCCGATTTTTCCTTCTCGATTTCTAACTCTTGTTTGGCTTTAGCGCGTTCAGCTGTCGTCGCGGCCAAGGCAAGCGCCGTGATGATGAGTACGCAAATGTAAGCCTGCAGGGCCAACACAGCTTGCTCAGGCCGTTCAGAAAAATCAAAGAAAGGCCCAACGTTTTGAATAAAGCCCCACCCGGCAAAACTAGTGGTGACCATGATGGCGATCGCGGCACCGGGAACCCCAAGCCCAAACGCGCCCCAAACAATAAACGGAAAGGGTAAATACTCTAAAGGGAACGGCGCAATATCAGCCCGTACCGGGGCAGCAAACACGAACCAGCTCAGCAACGACAGACCCGCGATCCACAATACGCCCAAGAACTTGCGATTGAGCGTACGGAACTGATGAGACCACTCTGGCAACGTCAGAATGACCGGAAATAGAATCAGCACACCGCTAAAGTTACCCATCCACCAGTCAAACCAGGCAGTAATGAATTCTTTCGCGATGTTAGGGTCTTGGAGGCAGCAAATAAGAATGCCCAAGGTCGCACTGACCGCCGCCGGAATGAACCCAGCACAAATGACCAGCAAGCCGACATCGCGCAGGTGATCGAAGCGATGCGAGAAATTGGTCCGCAGTAGCAACCAAGAACTCAATAGCGCCTGCACCGTATTGTTAAGAGCAGACAGGAGACTGATGAGAGAGTCTTGTACTCCTGAAAAGTGATTATTGAGCAATGTCCCTAGGGCCACAGCAGGCCAAAACTTGAGTCCCATAAGAAACAGGATGAGTTGGCTGTAGGCAGCGGGAGGCCAAATCGGGTAAACGCGCAGATTGTCTGGTAGCGGAAACTTGAAAACGAGCTGTACCAACAGCCAGTAACCGACTGCCAATAAGGCGATCGCGCCTAAATATCTGAGTCCTTTTAGCTGCCGCGATGTCTCCCAAAACACTGGTCGGCGACGGGGACGCAGTGCATGTATCCACCAGGTTTCCTGCGGAGGCATGTAGATTCACCTCATCGTGAAAAATTAGCCCATATTAACGTTCTGGCTGCAAGTCACCCAACATCATCGCTAATGTCACCAAAATAGACGATGAAACTGCGACTTAAGTATAAAGCGACACTGATTTAACGTATTTTATTCCAGTAGTTGCGGGTGACTGAACTTATATACTCGCCGCGTTAGCCCCTACAGGGTAATTCACGCTGAAGATGTCTGATTCTTACCCGCCTAAATACACTTCTGCGATCGCGCGTCATCTGTCCGCCGCAACGCCGCAACACCGCAAACCGATAGCCTTGTGGCCCTAAACCTTTGACGCCTTCGAAACTGACACCACGGCTGGCGCCAGCGACAAAACAGTTGCGGGGATAAGGGGCAGACAGGGTTACCTGATCGCGTTGGTCAAGTCACAGTGTGTCACATCCGTGTAGGAAAAGGTGCACCCAGTGAGGTTCGCGTTGCGGAATGAGGTCGCTGAAAAGCGCCGTAGTGCTCGCCCCCCGTGCCACAAACTTCGCAAGGTGATGCCAATTGCCAATAACGCGATCGCGGCCCAGGCGAGACCCGACGGCCAATTGCCGGTGGTGACCAGATGACTGCCCGTCGTCCACGTCCAAAAGGCACAGCCATAAGCCGCAACTGCCCCACACATCCCCAAACTGGCATCTACTGCAGGTGTCTGCCAGCGCCAGGTGAGCAAACCGCCCAACAATCCCCAAACGCTGGCGCCAGCAATGGCAAAAGCGGCACTGTTGTCTGCCCAACTGCCGACATAAAAAAATCCCATCAGGGCCGCAACGGCAATGCCGAGCGTGATGCGGGCCACTTTGACAAAAGGCCCAGGCCCGGTTTGCAGACCGGCACTAAGGGTTGCGATCGCCAACACCGTCGTCAAAATCTGGACATAGACCCCAGCGGGATCTCCTGGTCGAGTGCCCATGGCGGCAAATATCAGCGAACTCACCGCGTGGAAGAGGAACCCAGCGAAGGGCCCTGTCAGAGACAAAGTGATAGCCCAGGTGTCTTGTGGCCCCACGCGACAATCCTCAAATTTAGCTCCCTGCAGATCAGCCTGAAAAAAGTCACAGCCCCGCAAATCACACTGTTGAAACTGGGCATTCTGAAGCGATCGCCCCCGAAAGCTCTGAAGCCGTAAATCTCGATTGATAAAACGGAGCGTAGGAGACATGGGGATAGAGCGTAGCAACTTAGGACACGACGACGTCAATTTGTCTGCCATTCATAACGGGCCAAGGAACTGAGAAATCCAGAGGGCAAAATCGGGAGGAGACTGACCATAGAACGAGAGAGACCGCAGTCAGCAGTCAGCAGAACACAGGAAAACAGATGGTTAGGCGAATCTTTTGGACCATGGGGGGACTGGTGCTGCTGATGCCGCTGTTACTGTATACCCGTCAGCAGTGGCAGCGATCGCCCCGAGTGCCGGAAACTCAAGAGCTATTTGCTGGCGTGACCTATCAACGTCAGGTTACCGATGCCCCTTGGCCGCAGGTTATTCATATGGTGACGGTCGATTTAACCCATCCCCATGTGGCAGTCGTCGTTAGTCCGGGGCGGCCCGGTGAGGATGACCTGGAAACGGTCGCGCAAACAACCGCTCAGTTTGTAGACGCCGCCAACGTCCAGGTAGCGGTAAATGCCAACTTCTTCTATCCCTTTGAGGAAAAGACGCCGTGGAATTTTCGCCCACTCGCGGGCGATCGCACCAACATTCTCGGGGTGGGCATGGCTGACGGTCAGTCTTACTCACCCGCCGAATCGCAGTGGCCAGCACTCTGCTTTGCGGCGGACAATCGGGTCCAGATTGCGGCCAACGGGCTCTGTCACGAGGACACCCAGCAGGCGATCGCGGGCAATCAACAGCTTGTCGCCCATGGTGAAGCGGTGCCCTTTGACTTTCGCGATCGGGCCTATGCGCGGGTGATGGCCGTGGTGAGTCAGGGCGGCGAAGAACTTTCTCTCGTCGTTGTGGACGGTAAGCAGCCCCACTACAGCGAAGGCGCGACCCTCACCCAACTCACCGATATTGCCCTCAGCCTCAATGCCGATGCGGCCCTCAACCTCGATGGTGGCGGCTCCACCACGTTGGCGATCGACACGCCCAACGGACCCCAACCGCTAAACGCGCCCATCCATACCAAATGGCCGATGCGTCAGCGCCCCGTCGCTAACCATCTCGGCATCCGGGTTCAGAGCCTTCAACAGCAAAATCTTCAATGAACTTCATATGTAATTTATTATTGTATGTAAATCGTAAAGGTGTTTTTGCTCCGCACTAGCCAACAATTTCATGTAACTATAAGATTTACTTAGTTACCTGTCAGTGGTTTTTGCAATTTCAATATTTACACTTACAGGATATTCAAGTATTTTTCTAAGGGCAATTCGAAGATTTTCAGTTCGACTAACTGCCATTTTGAATAAAGATAAATTCTCAATTAAAACTCTTGCAGTTATTCCATCAAAATCAGCAAGACTTGCTTGATTAATAAACAAAGCTTTCGTTCCAGTGGGTTGTAAAACTTCTAGTGCTTCTTGCCAAATATCTTGCTCAATTTGTGCTGGTTTTAGTGGTTTGGCAATCTCAAAAGTTGTATCGACATGATGACCTGTAACTTTCTCGAAAGCCATTTCGACATCGTTCGACTTACGTTGGGCTTGCTTTAAGAAGTGTTCAGAAGAGAATCCAATAACAGCAGAAACTTCATCATAGTCTATCAACCATCCTTGCTGGCTAAATAAGGCTCTGCTCCCTAAAAGTTGAATATGGCCAACTACACCATGCCAAAGAGAATCTAGATCTTTTAAATAATTATCTAGGGTCAATTTCTGAGAGATTTCAAAATTCACATGAACATCTTTCCCACATGAGTTATATATACTTTGTTTAATTATTTCTTCAAACTGAATTAGTGTTGACAAACAATCCTTATCCAAATAACCAATGTGTGCGATGCCAGATTGGAGTTGAATTAAGCATGTTTGCTTCAGCAAGATAAGCTGTATACCTTTCGAAGAAATATTTCTTACAATCTCTTTCCACAGACTCTGTGACTCTTTCCATAGGAGGCTTGAAGTCAGTGAAAAGGAATTTTTATTGTCTATCCTTTCGGAGAATTTTGTATTATTTAGCTGATATTCATTCTTTAACGAGAATTCTACCGTGGTACTCGGAAAAAAATCTGAGCATAATCCGTCCTCCTTTATTTTATGCCCAGCATTTATTATTATCGGTTTTACGTCTTCGTCTCTTAAATTCCAAAGTCTCTGTAAGTCCTTCAAGTCCTCAATTGTTTCCTGACTAAGGGGGAATTCTTCAGCAATTTCTTCTTGTAGAGTTTCTGTATACAAGTCCAGGTGACGCTGTTTCTCTGCAAAGGGTCTCAGTACATCTGCCTCGATTTCTGCAGAACGATCGGGAGAAATATTAAGTCGAATCGCCCAAATATCTAAAAATCTTTTGCCAGCAGGCGCAATACGCCCCCGGCGGATTTTGCTCTGCACTTTTTGGCGATAGGTGGTCTCTGGGTTAATCACCGCCCGCGCCAGCCAAATGTCTTCCCCTTCGTAGCGGTTGAAGATCGCCGGTTCCATGGTGGGGGCAGCCGTTTCGACCTTGCCCCGCACGTAGCTATGCAGTTGCCTGACCGATACGTACTCCTGGCCTGCCTGGGCAGCGGCCCCTGTCTTCAGCCCTTCAACCAGGTAGCGGGTGTAAACCGACAGGGCTTCGCCCTCCTGCTCTAGAGCATAGTTACGCGCTGTCGCTGCGGTCAGCACCACCCAGCCTTCGCCGCCCAGATCCGCTTGCACATCCACGCTGCCGTCATCCATAGCTAAAAAGCCATCGGCAAAGGCAGCGCCAAAGCAGCAGTCCAAAATGATCACCTTGCGCTGGGCGTAGCAGTTGCCCAAAACCGTTTTCACAAAACTGGCTTCCACCGCCGTCCCCGGATTTGGCCGGCCATTGTCGAAAAGTTGAGTTTGCGAGGTCGTCAGGTAAAACTCTCCGGTCATATCTTTGATGCCGTGCCCAGTGAAGTAAAACAGCACCAGATCATGTTTCGTGAGGCGGCTAAAGACTTCACCGATGCTACTGCGCATCGTCCCCACATCCGGGTCAATCAGATCAACGACGTCATCAAAGGCCCCAATTTCCGGCTGTTTCAGAATTGCGGTTAGCTCATTAACCCCATGGGCCGGGCACTGTAGTGACTTCAGCCCATTGCCATAGTTGCCAACACCCACCAGTAGGGCGACTTTTCGACCTTTGCCCATGCTCGCTCTGTCTTTGCCTGCGATTCGCTCTTACTATTAAAGCCCCGATTACAATTAAATTCATCAGGCTTGTTGGAGCGTCAGCCCATGCTATCCACTGAACCGCAACATATGGGAAAAGTTGTCACCACGATTAAGGTCACCAATTTTGTGGATGCGGTGCTGGCTGAGCGGGGCTTTATTCGGTCAGAACAGGTCAGAGCGCTCAGCGTTGATGACGTCATTGTCGATACGGGCGCGTCGATGCTGTGTCTACCAGCCAACCTGATTGCCGACTTAGGCTTGCGCTACGCCGGAGAAGTTGGCACCCGAACCGCAACCGGGGCCGGTACCGCCCGCATCTTTCAAGGGGTACTGCTGGAAATTGAAGGACGCACTGGCACTTTTGACTGTTTAGAACTACCCGAGGGCGTTGATCCTTTGTTAGGCGTCATTCCTCAGGAACAGTTGGGGCTAGAACCAGACTGGCAAAATCAATGCTTGCGGGTGCTGCCCTCAACGCCCAAAGACTCTTACATTTCGATGTAAACCTCATCAAGGTTCAGAAGTGGAGTTTTGGCGCTTGTCCGACCTCACCGCCTGCGGCACCTCTCCTTCTCAAGGAGAGGCTTAATGACAGTCTGCTTCCGCTCCTTTGCAAGGAGCGGTTAGGTGAGGTTTTGATGGCCAAACATAACTCCACTTTTCAACTTAGACGCGG
>JBCDAJ010000105.1:0-23950 GCA_039185935.1 Cyanobacteria bacterium P01_F01_bin.56
ACAAGAGACATAGCCGTTCTGAGTGGCATTTATATGCAAGGCAAATTCGCTGAAAGTCCCATTCTCTCGTCAACAAACCTTGCACTTCATCTGTCATTTGTTGGCTGAAATGACTGAATATCAACGAATCTGACTTTTTCAGTAAGCCCTAATTAAAGCTTGTAAGGGCGGCCCTTAACAAGGCGTTTGGCAAGCTATTGGCGCTCCCTTTTTTCCTAATAGGACTGACGCAAAAGCCCCCTCGGTCCCCCAACTCAGCTATCCCCTACACAAAAGTCGTCCTATTGCTGGCATCGCAATCGTTTCACGACCAGTTTGGAACGCTCGATAACTGCATCAATTGACTCGAACCGTCCCAAAAGCTTACCCAAGTTCCCACAAATCACTTGATCTGCGAGGCCCAGGACGGCAGTTCGTCCTGGTCGTAGGCCGCAGGACGCGCGAAGCCGGGGGTCTGGGGGCAAAACGAAATTTTCCCCAGTCGCTACGATTCGACGAAGCCCGCATTGCCACCTTGCCACCTCTGCAAGCGATTACTAGAAGCTCTGCTATACAATGCTTTCCCAGACTTATGCCTAACGGATAGAACTCAGGGGGATGTTAAATCCGATTTCCCCACATTTAGGGATCTAGGGGCCAAAATCGGATTCAGCTGCGTAAGTCCTACCTAAGTTTTTTCAAAGAGTTGCGCTTAAACATCATCTAGAAATCTGAGTTACGACGCTTGACCCAGGCTTACCTCACCGTAAACCTGGTCTAGACGTTTGCCCACGACCTTCCAATTGAAATTATCATCAATTAACTTTCGTCCTGCGTTACCCATCTGTACTCGTAAATCAGAGTCATGCGCAAGTGTTTGCATGGCATGGGCTAATTCATCAATTGTCTGTGCTGGCTCATGGGCCGAAACCCTAAAACCGGTCTCATCAGTTACCTGAACGGCTGGGCCACCAAGATTGAGACAAATCACCGGGCGTCCAGAAGCCATGGCTTCAATGCAAACCCATCCTCCAGAATCATGCAGACTCGGATGTACCAGCACATGAGATTCCCCAAGACGCTCCAGAGTGTCTTCTCTTGGAAGACGTCCCCAAAATTTCACATGATGAGAAACGCCGCAGTCTTCGGCAAGCTGCTTGAGTCGCTCCATTTCGGGACCATCGCCGACAAGCCAATACTCAGCATCAGATATGTTTGCTTCTGCAAAGGCTTGGATACCTAGGTGAAAGCCTTTCCAATGAAGCAAACGACCCATACTAATGAACCGAACCGGTTGCGCACTAGGCAATGAAAACCGATTCAAGGTTGAAATCTCTTCATCTAAGAGACCTACTTCGGGGACCACACTGACCTGGTCCGCACCCATCTGAAATAGTCGCTTGGCGGTGTCGTCAGTAGTGGCTCTAATGACTGTGCTGTTACGCACAGTCATGCCAACCAGGGGATCACGCTGGCCAATATTACGGAATAGGTCGCGGGCTAACTCATACATTTTTGCTCGCAGACTAAAATCCTTCCAAAAGGGAGCTGGTGCTGACTCACCACCGCCAATCGGTCCCCAGATGAACGGAATGGGAAGCAGCGACAACAGGCTAGGGGCAGAATATTTTACGAAAGTGACATGGTGTGCCAAGTCAAAGCCAATTTCTCTATGCAGTTTTCGAGCAACAAAATATGCCTGGATTTGCCAAAAATAATAGTGAATTTGCATCGCTCCAGACTGCCCAAATCGCATGCTATCTTGCCAGAATGGCAAAGTGAAGTAAACAAAGTGCAAGTTGGGAACGGGATTGGCTTTGAGTTCCGCTTCAATCGCTTCTTTGCTTTCATCGGGTCGAGTTAATACCCAAACTTCGTGATATTTTGCAACCTCATAGGCAACATTCCAACCCACACCGCGTTCTGAACCTCTACCAGGTTCACAAGAGTAAGCAGATATCAGAATTTTCATAGTGAGCACATCTTTTTAATTGTAATATCAAGGCGTATTTGTTGAGATTTCGGCGCTTGGATTCACTGACAAATCTAGCTCCTTGGCCGAAGCAGCTTGGAATTTACCTTTTGCTAATTTAATGCGTTCAATGACTTCAATAAAGGCATTGAGTTCACAGTACAAATCTTGTTCACTGAAGACCTCTTTTGCCCGATCGCTATATCGCTGACGAGTATCCTGATCAGTCATCTCAAGAATAGCGTCAACTAAGCTATCAACTTTTCCACATTGGTAAACGAGCCCATTGTAGCGGTGGCGTACGGTGTCGCTATATCCCCAATTACCACAGCGATCGCTCAAAATTGGCGGCGTTCCCGATACCATGGCTTCTGAAACCACGAGAGGATGAGGATCAATCCATGATGCGCAGGTGAATACATCCAATGCGGCGAAGTAAAGAGGAATCTTTGACTGATTCACGAAACCATAGTTGATGACCTCGCCATTTAGCTGAGCCAGTCGCTCATTGATCGCAGGCTCAAGGTCTCCCCCGCCAAACATCACGCCCCTAACGCGAGGATCACTTTGATGAGCCTTGGCAACAGCATCAATGAATTCGAAAGGATTCTTCCGTTCGATATATTTACCCATGAAGCCATAGAGAATAGTTTCCTGATTCCAGGTCAACTCTTGACGAATTTTTGATATCTCTTCTGGAAAAGCCTCAATCGTATGCTTAAAGCGATCGCCATCGACTGGGTGGCAACCTCGAACGATTTTGTCATCAGTCACCCCATAATGGCGAAGATGAATTTCATTATGATCTCCACAAGACAACCAATAGTCTGCCAAGTTATTCATCCATGGATATAGAATCGCCATGACGATGAGTCGCAGACGACTGTAGCGAGCATCGGACATCATGCTCGCATCATTCTGCATGATTAAAGGAATGCCTCGTATCTTGCAGAGCGCTGCAGTTAGCCGATATGAATAGTTGACAAAACTCTGCATAAAAATTGCATCGAAATTTTGGGGCTTAAGGTGACTCAGCAGCGCGGGGCTAACGACCGTCTTCTTGCGTTGGGTCGGAACCTTGCCCGATAAGTCTTTCAAGTACTCGTAGGAATAACCGCTTAGAAGATCGACATCCCATGGCTTCGCTTGCTCTCCCAAAAAGTTATCGCCTGCAGATTGATTCTCGTCAGATAAGTAGAGGACCTTCAAAGATAAGCCGGGTTGCTCGCTAAGCTTTCGCCAAAGAGGGCCATGATGTTGGGTCGGATGCGTAAACACAACACCTAAGCGAAAGACATCATTCATAAAGATCACCACTATAAGGTTGATATACGAAAACTAAGTCTGCAAGAACTAACGAACATGAAATCATGCAGGATATATGGTTGTGTTCTCAAATGAAAGCAGCTTGCGCTAAGAACGGCTTCAGACAGACGTTATAAAAAGGATCTTGAAATCACTTAACCTATTTGAGCATACGAGCGTTCAACCTAAAATACTTTATCCTCAAGCCTAAACGTTTTCGCCTGATTGTGAATTTATGATGAACCGAGTATCCAAAATCTTCTAAAAGTACTCAACTTTTTCTTCTATAGAACTTACTTTGAGATCACTCAGCTCAACTTTCTCCACTTACACTTGGGCAGGGGACTCAGGGACAATCACTTCCTCAAAACTAGTGGTTTGCCTTGGTTAAGCCTGATGCCCCTAATGCTGATTCCCTGGGTATAACGAATCTGGGCTTTACCCTTGCTAAGGATCGGGAATTTAATAATGTG
The DNA here is from genome assembly GCA_039185935.1 of Cyanobacteria bacterium P01_F01_bin.56. GTDB lineage: Bacteria > Cyanobacteriota > Cyanobacteriia > Phormidesmidales > Phormidesmidaceae > Halomicronema. The sequence goes on from JBCDAJ010000105.1 coordinate 3,730, forward strand.
CCGGTTTTCCCCTCTCGGGAGGGGTGCCGTAGGCGGGGTGGGTTCGAACCCTCGCATTCAGGGGAACCCACCCCGCTGCCCCTCCCAAGAGGGGAAATGTTATCCGGCTTGGCCTCAGTAATTTATTTAATCCTCATCCCTAAAGGTCTTAGCCTCGTCAGAGCGGTATCATCACTACCGCCAGTGCCGCCATAAACCACTGACTCACTGGGCTCGGCAAAGGCTCAAGCAAGTGCGACGATGGTTACCACCACGAGCGCTCGTGGTGATTGCCGATAGCAGTTTTGCCACCTTTGAGTTCTGGTGGGCAATGAGTCAGATGCGCTCACCTGTGCAAGTAGTGACCCGCTTAGGAGATTTACAGGAAAGAATTTACCGCTTGTAGGGTGTCATTAGCGAAGCGTAATGCACCGCCGAATGGGTCTGTTCATTGACAGAAATCTCCTTACGGCTAGATGCACAGTAGTTAAAGTTCCTCGGGGGCGATTCGATACTTGGTCGACCTTACTTTGCTACGTGGTCTGATAGACAAAGTCGAGCTTCGGAGCTGATTATCGCTCTTCAAAGCGTCAAAACCGCCACGATGATTGCCGAGATGGTGGGCTATGACGGGACGAAAAAGATCATAAGGTTGCAAGCGACACCTGAGCATCGATACGTTGGGCCTCATCTTGCCGGTCTTGGTAATGGCTGCCGATGTGCCCGAGCGCGAAGGGGGCAAGCGGGCGTTGAAAACAGTTCAACAGATGGGGACAAGGGTGCGCCGAGTTCATCCGCTCTGGGTCGATGGCGGCGATGACGGCGCACCGTTTTATCAGTGAGCCATTGATACCTTGTATCAGTTCATTTGGGTGGTTTTGAAGCCCGAAGCCGTTCGGGGATTGGCGACAAACGGGCGGCGACACTCCACGCAAAGGTGATTTTGTTGCCCCCGGCGATGCCGGTTTGGGCGCATGTATTCAGAGCCACAAGCAGGATGCATCACCTCATTTTCACTGCACAATAGCTGCTTTTTGCCAGTGCGGATTGCCTGAATACACCCTCAAGCAGTGAGATGAGCCTTTTTTTATCCTGTAAGAGAAATGATTTTTAATCGGAGCGAACTATGCCAACTGCCTTACCGACATTATTAACTTTGGGAATTTTTGCCTGGTCAATCTGGATTGTGTTGAGTCAACTTGGTGGTTAAAGGCGATCGCCCCGCTGACTCAAGAGATTTCTTGCACCAATCGAAAAATCGGTGGGAGAAATCGCTCTATCATTTCAGTTTCTAACTCCCCGTGCACCGTTGCTCTCCCACTCCGGAGAACGGGATGCAAATTTACGCCGTATAACGTTACTTTCTATGGCATACGTCGCAGCACTCTCAAGAATCTGCGCCCTTTTGCTTCCTTGCCCCTTTGCTTATCACGAATGGGATGCAAATTTATACCGTTGTGTAAGTAGGTGGGTTGAATCTTTTGTAGAACGAGCTTATGGTAACGAAACCCTTGCGAGTATTGGGTTTCGTTCCTCAACCTCAACCTACATCATTGGCAATTTAATAACGCCTGCCTACTTACTAGACCAATCCTATCAATCTTGATCTGACCGACATTAATGCAAATCCGAGTTTATTTTCACCTGGCCAGTCTGCTACAGGTGTACGAATGACAGTTTTTTTGTTGAGGCTTATTCCCCAGATCGTCTCGACAGGACTTGCCTCAACAACTCGATCGCCTGAACTGTGAACTCTGTAGGGCTCTGTCCTTCCCAAAGAGTACTCTACCCTCAGCTGTAGATGGTTCTCAATACATCGCAGATGGCTACATTTCGGGCAAAATCTATTTAAGCTGACTCAGGATGCTGTTTGGCAGCAGGAAATTTTACAAAGAAGGTGCTACCTTCGCCCTTGACTGATTCGACCCAGATATCTCCAGAGTGATTTTCAACAATCTTTTTGCAAGTTGCCAAGCCAATGCCAGAGCCAGGATACTCGTCATTATCATGCAGCCGCTGAAAAGTCTGGAAAATCATATTGATTGCATCATTTTCAATGCCAATTCCATTATCTTTGAAAGCAAACATCCAGTAAGATTCAGACTCAAAAGAAACAGTGATATTAATTTCAGGAATCACCTCTGGCCGAGTGAACTTGAGGCTATTGCCCATCAGATTTTGAAAGAGCTGAACCAATTGGACTTTTCGCCCAAATACTTTAGGCATTTCTGAATAGACTACATTTGCTTTCTTTTCTTTGATGAGCATACTCAAATTACCAATGGCCTCAGCCAAAATTTCATTGCAATCGACTAACTTTAAAGCGTCACGCTCTTTGCCGACAGTTGCATAGCTGAGCAGATCTTTAATGAGAATATTCATTCGATTGCTAGCGTTTAATATTTTTTCTAAATATTGGCCAGCACCAGTATCCAGCAACTCAGGATATTGCAGACCAAGAATTTTTGCATAGCCAATTATACTCTGTAGTGGCTGTTGTAAATCGTGTGAGACAATATGCGCAAACTGTTCTAAATCTTGGTTTGACTGAATAAGTTCTTGATTCTGAATTTCAAGTCGTAATTGCAAATCTCTTAGATGTAGTTGATTTTCTATGCGAGCTAACACTTCTGCATCTTGAAAGGGCTTGCTAATATAATCAGCTCCTCCTATTTCAAATGCTCTTACCTTGTCCAGCGCATCATCCAAAGCACTAATAAAAATAATGGGAATTGCTTGCGTCTTTGGATCTGATTTTAGGATTTTGCAGGTTTCATAGCCGTCGATTTCAGGCATCTTAATGTCAAGAAGAATAAGATCTGGAGCATCTGCCTTGACTGAAGTGATGGCATTTTTGCTATTGAGTGATTTGCGTACTTCATATTTTTTTCTGCTTAAAATTGCTGATAATAATCGCAGATTATCAGGTGTATCATCAACAACTAAAATCTCCTTTTTTGAACGAATTTTATAACTTGATTGCATGGCGAGAGAAGTTGAATAATTAAACACTATGGATTTATATCTTGCATCCAAAATATTGATCTATGTGGTCAATATCGCCTGACTGTAACAAACTCAAGAGGAATTTTTGAAGGCTGTTGGGAAACCAGATTAACCAGGAAAAGGGAAGCACAACATATTGATGAGTGGAAAGATGAAATTTGATAGGAGAAAAGATAAAACTGAAACGCTCTAGGATGCATCTGATACGAGGGCAATAATTTGATCGAATTGGAAGTTTTGCGTCAGAGTATTGAGCAAGCTTGCCAACGACAATTGTTCAGGAGGGAGCTGAGCAATCAGCGATAATAGCTTGTCATCAGATCCGGTAATGGCCGCTTGATAAACCCGCTGTCGCCAGGATGCAGGCAACAGCTCGATCGCTACGCGTTGTTGATGGGGCGGGGGCATAACTAGCGGCGGCTGAACTGTGATGGCGGGGGCATCGGCGGCAGCGTGAAATAGCGTAAGATGACGGCTCAAAACCTCGAGCAGATCAGTGTTCTGGCTTGGCCAGTACAGCACGTCGTCAAAATCACGAGTGGCCAGCTTGAGAGCAGATGGATCTTGCCCCTGAGACACTAACGCAATTACCTTAGTGGTTACAATCGGCTCTTCCAAATGAGCTGAGTTTTGTGCTTGAGTTTCTTGATGCATATATTGAGCGATGGATTGGTTGCCGACTGCGGCTCCTGGCAAGTCGATAAACAGGATATGAGGCTGCCACTCTGACCATAAAGTCAAAGCCTCTTGACGGCTGCTAGCCGTGCGCAAATCGACTCCTAAGGGTGAGAGTGCCTGTTTGAGCTGATAATGATCTTGGAACTGGCTATCCACAATGACAATTCGGTATGGTCGAGTCGGCTCAGAGCGGGTAGTATCGACTATGCTCTCTGGAGGGCGGACTTCGGTGGCCCCTTTGTCCCCAGCAACTACCCAAAAGTTGAACTTGAACAAGCTCCCGTGGTTGGCTGTGCTCTCAACGGTAATGTTGCCGCCGAGTAGATGGGCAAATTTTTGACTAACTGCGAGTCCGAGCCCCGAACCTTGCCCCATTTGGCGACCTGACCCGGTTTTGTAAAACGGCTGAAACAGATTTTCAAGTTCTTCGGGAACAATACCTTGGCCAGTGTCTTCGACTTCGAAAGCAAGATTGAGGTGGGTTGTTCTAGCATCAATTGCTAACTGATGGCGTGCATAAATCCGCAGGGTAACGCGACCTGACTGAGTAAATTTGATAGCATTGCCGCCTAGATTGAATAAGATTTGCCACAGCTTGTCGCGATCAGACATGATCTGCTGCGGCAAGTTTGAACCTAGGTTAACGGTCAACTCTAAGTCTTTGGCGGCCGCTTGTTTGCTGAGCACTTGCTGCAAGTTTTGTACCAAGTGATGAAAATCAAAAAGCTGAGACAACAACTGGCTTTGCCCTGAATCCAGCCGGGCCACTTCAAGAACGTTGTTGATCAAGACGAGCAAATCGTGCCCATTGCGGCTGATGATATCACTGTATTCTTTATGTTCTAGCGCTTTCGTATTCGCTGACAGCTCAGGCAGCGACATGATCTCGTTACTCAAGATTTCGCTAAATCCCAAAATGGCGTTTAGTGGAGTGCGTAATTCATGGCTGACATTGGCGAGAAATTCGGTTTTAGCTTGAATGGCGACTTCCGCAGCAGCATTGGCTTTAGCGAGTTCAAGCGATTGCTGTCGAGTTTGCTCCAACAACTCAACCTGCTGCAAAGCTACGCCAAGCTGGGTAGTGATGTGCAGCACGAGGTTAATATTGTCTGCCTCCCACTGGCGAGGGCCACTATTTTGATAATTGGCGAGTAGCCCCCACAAACGATCCCCCAAAAAGATCGGCGTTGTTAAATAGGCGCGGACTTGCATCTGACTGAGTAAGTCGAGATAGCAAGCCTTAAAGTTAGCTTGATAGATATCAGTAATGCAGCTGTACGGTTTACCTTGTCGATAAGCTGCTCCTTGCGCGTCTTGTAAGTAGGTGTCTACCACAAAAAGCTCTGGGTTCTGCCAGTTTTGCACTTGGCAGTTGTCGTATTGAATGGCGTTTCCTTCTAGATGGGGCTGGTTGTGGTAAAGCTGGGTCAATGGCACCCAATCAGGTGATACCGACTCGGCCACAAAGCTGCCGCTCCAGTCAGAGTTAAATCGATAGATGACGGTGCGATCGCACCCTAATAAGTGACGCAACTGTTGTGTGGTGGTTTTGAAAATATCGTCAATTTGGAGCGTCTGGCGCATCTGATTGATGAGCTGAAAAGTGAGGCGCTCTCGTTGCCAGGCATAGTGCCGCAAACAAGCTGCTTGACAATTTTCGAGATGCATTGAGAGCGCCGCGGCCCCAGCGGCCAATAAGGTAACTTCTGACTCTTCCCAAGGGGTCTCTGTGTGGCAGTTATCAAAGCCAATAAACCCCCAAAAGTGTCCTTCCACAATCAGGGGTAAGAGCAACACTGTGCGGATGTCTTGAGCCGCCAATACCGTTTGTGCTGACTCGGGAAAATCTCTCAAGACTCCGTTGATGGGTTCACCTTTGGCGAGGACTTTGAACCAGCCCGGAAAGAAGTCTTCGTAGGGCAGATTTTGCAGCAGTGGGTTGTCAATTTCTGGTGTGATGCCGGCGTCACACCATTCCAACTGCTGACTCGTATGGTTGGCGCGATTTTCAAAGAGATAGGCTCTGGAAGCATGGGCCGTTTCGCCTAGCTGCTGCAAAATATTTTGATAAACGGGCCGCAGTGCTGCTAAGGTCGACCGAAAACTTAATGGCTCAGCCGGGGTTGGAGGCTGAGCTTGCTGATCAAGGTGATTAATGAGCGCTTGATGACCCGCTGCTAAAAGCTGCTGTTGAATCGAGACCACTACATAGAGGTAACGCTCTTGTCGCGTCAAACGGACTTCGATTTCTTTATCGTGGGTAATGTCTCGTTGAATGCAAAATTGCCCGACAATGTGACCTGCTGGGTCATACAAACAGGTGTAGTGAGCTTCAAGCCAGTTTAAAGCCCTCTGCGCAGGTGGTCGTGGCTTTGTCGCCACGCTCATCGTACCGTTATCAAAAAACTGCTGCCAGTCTGATTTTCTAAGCGTTGGGTTCTGGGTGGCAAAATCAGCCAATGATTGGCCCATGATGTCAGTACGGTTAACACCCTGCTGCTGAAGAAAAGCGTCGTTGACTTGGGTAACTCGTTGCTGGGTAAAAATAGCTTCTAGCGCCGTCGCTTTATCGACAGTGTCATGCCAGCTAATAGGTTGATCACACCACATCATCAAAAAGCCGTCTGGTGAAGACTCAAACACTTGCTGTAAGTGATTAAGGCTATCAACTTGTCGATAATGCTGCAGGAGTTTCCACTTGCTGATGACACCGATAAAAGAGCTGTCTGAGTCAGCTATGGGTAAAAAATCGACTTGATGCTGGATGAAGCTTTCCAAACAGGACTCGAAAGAGAATGGTGCTGCCCAATTGAGCATCGGTAAGTCGCGCACCATGACCGACTCTAAACCGCTTTCTAGCGGGTTGGCAATGACCGTGAGCGCCTGCAGTAATTGTTCTGGAAACACCACACCCAGCAACTGCACTTTGCCGTTAGCATCGTTTTCGACCACCCAGAGCGCGGTGAAGTGGGCCTGCTTTAAGGCCGCGATCGCCGCTTGCAGTGACATCTGGCGTTCGACAACGACAGGAAAATAGTCGATTACTTGAGACCGTAAGCTATCTAGCATTTTCCTTAAAGACAACGGTTTTGAAAAACTGGTCAGTCAATCAACTGGTCAGGATGCTTGTTCAGTGTTTTGCTTCATCGGGCCATAACTGGCTAGTGTTAGTCGGAGGAGAGGACGTCAAGAATGGTGTTGAATTGGAAATCTTGAACCCAGTGGTGCAACGCATCCGCCAGGTCTGATTTTTGAGCGGGTAACGCCGTCAAGAGCTGTAGGATTTGCGTATCAGCTCCTTTGATTGCGGCTTGCTGCATAGACTTTATCCACTCTGGAGGTAATCCTTCACAGGCGGCGATCGCCGCCTCGGTCGATAGCAGCTTCCTCTCAGGAGCGGGAGAAACCGCTGCCAAGGACGTTTCAGAGTCAGTGTCATAGACATACTGAATCGGCAGATGCTTTGCCATCATCTGAAAGAGCCGGCTCGCCGTGAATGGCTTCCGCATGAAATCATCGCAGCCAGCGGCCAAAGCGCGACTCCGCTCATCTTCAAAGACGTTGGCCGTGAGACCGATAATTACTGGGTATAGCGATAAACCAGCTGTCCGAATCTTATGAGTGGTTTCATACCCATCCAGATGAGGCATTCGAATATCCATCCAAATCAAATGGGGGAGCCACGCTTGGGTAACCTCGATGGCTGCTAGACCATCTTCAACCACTCTGACGCTAAACCCCACTGCCTCTAAAGTCTGTACTAACAAGCGACGATTGGCGGGGTGATCCTCAACCACCAGTATCCGGTAATGAGATTGCCCCGGTGCTAAAGACTTGACTGGATTGGTGGTTACTGGCAACGACTGGCAAGTCGCTGTGTCAAAAACGGGTAAGGCTTGAATACAAAATGAAAAAGTCGAGCCTTGATCGAAAGCAGTTTGAACTTTAATTTGGCCTCCCATTAACTGCACAAATCGTTGACTAATCGAAAGTCCCAGCCCGGTGCCTTCATGAGCTTGGTGACCAGCTCTGGTTTGAGTGAAAGCAGCAAAGAGTAAATCGACCTCATTAGGGGCAATGCCAATGCCCGTATCGGTAACTGCAAATGAAATTACGATAGGCTGCGATTGTGAAACTATTGTGACAGCCTCTGAAGTAGCGGCCGTGTCATCAGCGGAGTCAGCCATTTTGACAGCCAAGGTTACCTGTCCCGAGTGGGTAAACTTCACCGCATTACTTAACAGATTGATTAAGACCTGGCGGAGCTTGCTTTCATCGGTTTCTACATACTGCGGCACGGCGGGGTCACAAATGAACTTTATCGCGATGTCTTTTGCGGCAGCCTTCAGCACAAATAGCTTTTTGACATTGTGGAGCAGCGCCTGCAAATCAAAGGGGTTGGACACTAACGCAATCTTGCCCGCCTCAATTTTGGACATTTCCAATACATCGTTAATTAGGGTCAACAGATGCTCACCACTGCGATAGACGATGTCTAAATAGTCACGACTCTTGGCATCAATCGTGGCTTCACTCAAAATGAGCTGGGTAAAGCCCAGAATTGAGTTGAGCGGGGTTCGTAGTTCGTGGCTGATATTGGCCAAAAATTCGCTTTTAGCGCGATTAGCCGCATCGGCACTATCGCGAGCCACTTGGATGACATTTTCAAACGTCTGACGCTCTAACTCGGCCCCTGCCCGGGCGGCAAAAATCTTTAAGATGAGTTCTCGGGTTTGCTCAGGCTGCATCGGGCGATCGTCAAGCACCGCTAAGTGACCAATCACCTCATCGTTAGAGTTAAATAACGGTACGCCAAAATAACTGCAGACATGCCAGTCTTTAAAGGCTTGAAACTGGGGATACAGAGATTGCACCTGATCAGGGTGAAAAACGGTTTCCCCTTGCAGCACTTGCATGCAGGGAGCCCCCTCGAGTTCCAGCTCGTAGTTTTTACCAAACTGGTCGTTTTGCCAAAAGGCCCGAAATTTTACGCGGGGAGGGTCTGCACTAATAATTTGGGTGATCAAGGCATAGCGCATTTGCAAAACGTCGGCCAGATAACGGACCAAAGACTGGAGAAACTGGCTACCCGTTTTGGCTGCCGTGCCTTCAAAAATCAATCTCAGAGCGCGTTCTTGATGTTTCAGCTCAGTAATATCTTCGGCCACTCCCACGACCCGATAGGGTTGACCAGCCGCATCCAAAATTGGAAAAGCGCGATCGCGAATCCAACGAATCCGGCCATCAGGTCGCTGAATCCGATACTCTTCGTCATAGGGTTGAGTCGTGAGTATTTTCTCCGCCACGCGCTTGGCATCTTGCGGGTAAACCGTTGATTGCCAATGTTGAGCATCTTGTAAAACCGACTCACAGGCCTCCCCCCAGATGGCTTCATAGGCCGGAGAAACATAAGTCAGCTGTTGTCCTTCCGGTTCTAAAATCCAAAACACGCTGTCAATGTGTTCAGCTAACTGCCGAAATCGAGCTTCACTTTCCCGCAGTGCCACTTCAGCCTGTTGACGTTGCTGCTCGATCTGATCAGCGCGAATGTATTTGCCGATGCGTTGAGCCATCAGCTCAACAATTTCTTTTTCATGACTGTCAAACCCTGTGGTCCGCACTTCTGTCGAAAAGAAACAGAGCGTCCCATACACCTTTTGGTTGACTATGATCGGTGTACTAATGAAAGACTCTAAGCCAAATGCCTGATAAAAAGGATGGTCTGCCGCTTTTGGTGTGATCCCAAAATGCTTTTGAGTAACCGTTTTTTGGGTGCGGATCGCTTCGACGCAATAAGTGTCACTAAGATCACACGCGAAACCGGCTCTGAAGCCCTCTAAGGTGGTTTCGAGGGCTTCTATAACCAAGGAGTCTTGTTCGACAGCCGTAATCAGGCCACCCGAAAAGTTCATGATTTGGCAGCCGGTTTTGAGATAGTCTGCCGCCAGCTCGGCAAACGTAGCAAACTGTTGGAGACTGAGACGATGCAGTTGTTTCAGGTTTTGACTGAATTCGCCAAGGGCTTGTGACGACCTGACTAAAGCCTGTTCATCCGCTTTGCGGCGACTGATGTCGCGATATTGCCACAAATGACCTTGAACGTGCTCGTCAGCCATGATGGGCACATAGTCACGCTCAAAAATGCGGCCATCAGCCAAGGATAACTCTTCTGCGTAAACAGGTTGCTGCTGCGCCAAAATCGTCTTGATTCGCGCTGTGGCATCAGTAGGAGAGGCAAACAGCTGCATCTGTCGAGACATTAAGGCCGCACAGTCAAGTCCCACTAAATCAGTCGGAGAGAGCGCCACATCTAACAAGCTACAAAATTTTTGATTGGCCAAGGCGATTTTGCCCTGCTCATTTTCCACCAAGATGCCAGCTTGAAGATTGCGGATGAGACTCGATAGGCGAGAAGTCGTGCGGCTGAGATACGCTTCCGCCGATTTCCGCTCGGTGATATCGCGGCAAACCCCGATCACCCCTAGAATTTCACCGTTGGCACTTTGCACTGGCACTTTATAGGTGTCGAGAAACTGCTGGTGCTGGTCAGGGAAATAGACGGTTTCCTCGTGACGTAAGGGTTGTCCAGAAGACAAGACTTGTTCATCTTTGGCGCGAATATCGGCGGTTGCGGCGGCTGAGAACAAGTCAGCGTCTGTGTGACGCCAGATATCTCGATAATCAGCTCCCACAAAGTCTTGGAAGGCTTGATTCCAGAAGAGATACTGGCCCTGAGAATCTTTAAAGAAGACCATATCGGGAATCGCATCGATCAGGGTATGCAGCAGGTTGCGCTCTCGACTAAGTTCTGCCTGCGCCTGTTTGCGATCGCTAATTTCTCGCTGCAACTGTTGATTTTGGTCCTTTAGCTGCTGCTGGAGATCGAGCAATTGCAGCTGGTGGCGAACCCGAGCACACACCTCTTCGGCATGAAAAGGTTTCGTAATGTAGTCAGCTCCACCCATGTCCAATGCTTTGACTTTGTCTCCCCCTTCTTTGAGGGCACTCAGAAAAATAATCGGGATATTGCAGGTGCGATCGTCTGCCTTGAGACGTCGGCAAAGCTCATAGCCGTCTAGCTTAGGCATGCGAATGTCTAACAAAATCAGATCTGGCAGACTTTGCTGAATAGACATCAGCGCCAATTTGCCACTAGGGGCCAAGCGCGTAGAGTAGCCGCTAGTGGAAAGTAACTTAGATAGCAGACGCAAGTTTGCGGGCGTGTCGTCTACGATCAAGATTTGCTTGGGTGTTACTGTCGGGTCAGAACTCACAGCCGTTACTCACCAAATATCAAAACGTTTTGATTAAAAGCCGCAAATCAAATAAAAATGCGATTGAGCGCATCATCATATCCCGAACGACACTTTATCTATCATTACCCAGTTGCCAGCCCAACCTATCGGGAGGGCAGAAATTCTCAAAAACTAGTCTCTATGCTTCGCCAATAGGTGGATAAGCAGAAGGCTAAATATGGAATATTGAGAACCACGCCATAGAAGCAGCACCAGCCCTGATCAGCCAGATGAGGAACGCCAAATATCACGCATCAGGTGCGATCGCCAAGAATTACGGGTGTTCTTGAATGCAGCCGATAGCGAATGGTCGTAATGAAACTGGTCGTCTCGACTTCACCAGGACGAGTTCTAAAAGCACACACCCTTTTGGTTAATGAGTAGTGGAAACCGGACGATGCCGCCAGTAAAGGCCCGCACTGCCCGCCAAAACCGCGATCGCACATAAAATATGAACCACGTTGAACGGCGTCCCCAGAAAAAACCAGGAATCTGTACGCAGAAACTCAATAAAGAAGCGCCCCAGGGGATACCAAATCAGATACATCAATGCAATATCCCCCTCTTTCAGTTGCTTATCGAACCGACGAGACAACCAAAAAATAATCCCGAACCCGATGAAGTTCCACAGCGATTCGTAGAGGAATAGGGGATGGAAGCGGGTGCTCTCGGGATAGGTGCTGTAGTCGTTGTAAGGGACAATGCGATGGGCGCGATCAATGCGTAGACCCCAAGGCAAAGTCGTTGGGGGACCGTAGAGTTCTTGATTGATAAAGTTACCCCAGCGACCGATCGCCTGAGCCAGAGGCAGTCCCAAACAAATCGCGTCTAAGTAGGGCAAGGGGTCAAGTTTACGAAGGCGGGTAAAAATCCACAGGGCAATGCTCCCAAAAATAAAGCCCCCAAAGATATGGATGCCACCGCCCCAAACTTGCAGGATCTGACCCGGATTTTGTAGATAGTAGCCGAGTCCGGCATCGCCTCGTGGCGATTGAATAAAGACATAGTAGAGTCGCGCCCCAATGAATCCTGGAATCAAGATCCAAAACAGCATGTCCCACAAATTATCAGGATCTTCACCTTTGCGAGCTAATTCACGGCTAGCAATTTGAGCTGCTGTCAGAATGGCAGCTAGCATCAGTAGACCGTACCAACGCAAGGCAAACGGACCAACTTCAAAAATAATGGGATCAACGGGAGGATACATAAGTCTGTGAGAACGTTAATTTCGTTCGCATTCTACATTTTGAGTTCGCTAATCTTCCAGATATCCCAAATCTTGCAAGCGACGTTGCACTTCCGGATCGTCATAATCCGGAGCCCGGCGGGTCGTCACTGAGTTTCCATAACCGTCAATTTCTCCAGCAAAGGACTGCAGACAGTCTTGCAGAGCCTCGACATTCTCTGGCAAGATTGCACTGATATTGAGGGTCTCTTGGGGGTCTTCGTGGACGTCGTATAACTCGATAGAGCTATCGCCAGTCTCAATCAATTTGTGAGTGCCCATCCATACGGCACGACGAGGTTGGTCACAGGCGCGATCGCGCACTAAGTCGGGCTGTCGCTTTTGCATCAAGTTCACGACATTTTGCGGGGGAATCGCTTCGGCAAACACGTAATCGGTTTCCGGATTGGGTTGCTGTTGGGGCAATAAACTCAGCGGTTGTTCCTTATTGTTAGCCAATCCGGCCACGTCAAGTACCGTTTGAAAGAGGCGACGGGTCGAGACCACTTCTGGCACAACGGCTGCCTTCGTGTTGTTCTGGCCCGGTTGACGAATGATCAAGGGCACGCGCACCAACTCGTTATAAATCGAGAGGCTGTGGCCCATCAGTTGCTTTTCACCTAGGTGCTCGCCGTGGTCAGCGCAGATAACTATCAAGGTGTTGTCCAACCGGCCAGACCGTTCTAACTTTTGAAAAAAGGTGCCAAGCAGCGCATCTTGGTAAGCCACTTCAGCGTCATACATGCCGTCGAGGGTCTTTTTTTGGGCATCATCCAAAGCCCCGGTCAGCGGTGCCAGCCAACCATACACGTCGTTGTTAAAGCGCTGGAGAAAATTGCGGGCATCGCGATCGCGCAACACGTGGGGCGCATATTTTTCAATGTATTGCCGAGGGGGATGGTAGGGCATGTGGGTGCCCATGAGATTCACAAAGGCAAAAATGGGTTGATCAGGAGTGGTGCCAGCGCGCTCGCCCAGTAACCGGGCCGTATCATCCAAGGACTTGGCCGTATTGCCCTTAAAGCTAAGTGCCGTTTGCCACAGAGGCACCATGATGGGCGTAAAAGACAGTGCTAACAGCCAGTCTGACCGGGCAAAGGCATCTTGCAGCTTGGTCATGACACCGGATACTTGCCGCTTAAACCACTGCCGATAGCGACCCACCCATCCCGAAGAAACCCCGGCTTGGTTAGGCCGAGAAGTCAACAGGCCACTGTAGTTCAAAAAGCTCTGAAACCCACGCCGCAAGCCGTTGTTGATCACCCCCACGAGGGGATTATTGCAAAAGCCGGCGGTGAAATAGCCCCCATCGTGCAACCGTTCTGCCAAGGTGGGTAAGTCGTCTGGCATCATCGAGTACGACTGCGTCATGCCGTGCGCTGACGGGTAAACCCCAGTAAACATAGAAGCGTGGGAAGGAATCGTCCACTGTGCTGGGGCGATCGCGGCATCAAACCGCGTCGCGCTCGCCGCGAAGGCATCAAGATTGGGGGTCGTGTTGAGAGGATAGCCATAGCAGGAGAGGCGATCAGCTCGCTGCGTGTCCAAGACTATGAAGAGAACATCGGGACGCTCGCTAGACATGATAATGATTCGCAATAAGAATATTTGACCAATCGACTGAACACATTGTGTACCGTGCTCATTGACTTACTCCAGAATAGCGGTCAGTGCCAAAATCGTTGTACGGATATGAGCGAATTCTGCAAGTTAGTCGGAATACTAAATTGGCAGGATAACCATCACCTGAGACCGAGATGAGAAATGGGACTCAAAATTCAGCGATCGCTGCCCTTACTTTTGCTGAGCGTCACGCTGCTGACGTTGTTGACTCTAGCCGCCATTTATCTGCTATCACCGTCATAAATCGACTGTGGATTAGACAGTTCTGTTGAGAGTGCTCCGAATTTTTATGTCCGTGCCAAATCGAAAAGCGTGATCAAAATCACCTTTGAGTGTGATGAATATCAGACTGAAATAAGAGGTCGAAAACGCCATGTTGGGAAGACTACCGATAAGCCGCTGCTTTCAAGATTCCCGAAATATAGATATTAGTTTGTGCCCTAACGACTCAAGTTCAAAAACACGCTATGGTCCATATCCCTGACTTACCAAAAACTAGATTTTGGCAGCGTTTGCTTGCCTCAAGACAAGATCAGCCGCCACAGTCTCCCGAGTCTCGTAAGTTCAAGCTGAACAATTTGTGGACTCGAATTATTTTGGGCGGTACCGCAGTCATTGTGTGTAGCGCCAGCTACTGGAGCTATCAAACGATGCGCAACTTGCTGCTAGAAAACCTGAAAAATCAGGCCTTTTTAGAAGTGCAGCAGGGGGTCAACGAAATTGATGGCTGGCTGAGCAATCATAAAGCCTCAATGGCATCTAGTGCCAACAATCCTGTGTTTAGAACGATGGACTGGCAACAGATCGAGCCTTATCTCAATGATGAAGAACAGCGGCTGTCGGAGTTCATGTATTTTGGCATGATCGACACCGAGGGGTTGCTGTACACTACCTTGCCCGATCAGCCCAAAGGTGAGATTGATCTCAGCGATCGCGCCCATGTTAAAGGCGCCCTCAGTGGCCAAAATAGCCTCTCTGATCCACTGATTGCCCGCATTCCTGCTGGCAAAAGGGTTGTCGCCTACGCTATTCCTGTTTGGTCAGGCCAATCTCAAGCCGACCAACCCTTAGGTGAAGTGATTGGCATGATGAATGGAGTGATTGGCATCGATATGGTGATTGATGTAATCAATGACCTTGAGTATGGCAATAACAGCTATGCGTTTGCTGTGAATTCTAAGGGAGAGGCCATTGTTCACCCCAATGCGGAGTTAATGTCGTCTATTGAGGCCCCCGCCCCGAGCCTGCTCACATCAGACGATCCGGGGCTAGCCACCATCGCCCAACAGATGGCCAATGAACAGCAAGGGTTAGAACTGGTCGAAATTGACGGCACCCAAAAGTACGTCTCCTACGCTCCGCTGACGGAAGCAGACTGGTCGGTCGCCTTAGTCATTCCTCGCAACAACATTGAGGCGCAACTCCGGCCCCTGGATCTGATGGCGCTGGTTGTCGTGGGCTTAACCGGCACGATGATTGCCGTGTTGTGGCAGGTGCAGACCTTTGAGCAACAACAGCTCAAACGGTCTAAGGCGGCCGCTGATACTGCGAACCAGGCCAAGAGTGAGTTTTTAGCCAACATGAGCCATGAGCTACGCACACCGCTCAACGGCATCTTGGGCTACGCCCAAATTCTGGGGCGCTCGCAAAGTTGGGGCGAAAAAGAACATCAAGGTGTCAATATTATTCATCAGTGTGCGACTCACTTGCTGACTTTAATCAATGACGTTCTTGACCTATCCAAGATTGAAGCGCGGCAGTTAGAAATCTTGCCCCAGCCCACTCACCTACCCGCCTTTTTGCAAGGAGTGGTAGAAATGAGCCGCATTCGAGCTGAGCAAAAAGGGTTAGCCTTTCACTACCTACCAGACGCCACCTTGCCAGAAGGGGTTAACATCGACGAAAAACGCCTACGCCAGGTGTTGATCAACCTTTTGGGGAATGCGACGAAGTTTACCGATCAGGGAGCCGTCACCTTAAAGGTGAGTGTTATTGAGCAAGACAGCCCGGCCAAAACGGTGCGATTGCGATTTCAGGTGGAAGATACCGGAGTCGGAATTGCCCCGGATGCGCTTGAGGCGATCTTTAAGCCCTTTGAGCAGGTGGGCGATCGCAAACGCCAGGCCGAGGGCACTGGACTAGGTTTAGCGATTAGCTATCGCATCGTCAAAGCAATGGGATCTAGCCTGCAGGTAGAGAGTCAATTAGATATGGGCAGCCGGTTTTATTTCGAGGTGGATTCTGCCCTGGCTCAGGAGTGGCAGCGACTGGCTAGTCAGCAATCGAAAGGCCAAATTGTGGGATATGGGGGCGATCGCAAAACCCTCCTGGTTATCGATGACAAGTGGGAAAATCGCTCCGTCATTGTCAACCTCCTTGAACCTCTGGGCTTTGATGTGTTGGAAGCGGAAAACGGCGAACAAGGAATGCTCCAGGCCCATGAACACCGGCCAGATTTAATCATTACCGACTTGCTGATGCCAGTTCTAGATGGCTATGGGTTTATGGCTAAGCTCCGCCAATCTGAAGTGGCAGCACTGCGGACAGCGAAGGTCATTGTGTCGTCAGCATCCGTCTCCTCAATGGATCGCCAGCAAAGTTTGGCAGCCGGGGGAGATGATTTTATTCCTAAACCCGTTCACGCTGATGATTTGTTCAAGATGCTGCAATTGCATCTTGAACTCGACTGGGAGTATCAATCTTCAACGACGGCTATTCCCTTGGGGCAAGGTACCGATCATGACTCTACTGATTCGGTAGCTGATCTGTTGGTGCCGGGTCCAGCGGTACTAACGCCGCTTCTACAAATGGCTCAGCAAGGTCGTCTTAAGACGCTGCAAATGGAGTTACAGCAGCTATCTCAGACTCACCCAGACTACAGCGCATTTGTCCAACATCTCCAGACATTTGCAAAACAGTTTCGTTCTGAAGATATCGAGCAATTCATTGAGCAGTATTTGACCTCAGAGGAGCTTAGCAATGGCTAGCACAGCTCAGAATGGATTTATTCTGGTCGTCGATGATACTCCCGCTAACTTGGAAGTGATCTCTGAAGCCCTGACAGATGCTGGGTATGAAGTAGCCGCCGCCCTTAGTGGCGATCGCGCCCTCAAACAGGTTCAGCATCGTCCACCAGATTTGATTTTGTTGGATATTCAAATGCCAGGGATCGATGGCTTTGAGACTTGTCGGCAGCTGAAACAAACTGCTGCTACGGCTGAAATTCCCATCATTTTTATGACTGCATTATCTGATGCAGAGAGTAAAATCAAAGCCTTTGCTCTGGGAGCCGTCGATTATGTTACCAAACCGTTTCAAGAAGCAGAGATATTAGCTCGAGTTGCCACCCATCTGAAGCTTTCCCAGTTAGCTCAATCGCTGGAAGCTCTCGTAGCTGAGCGGACGGCTGAGCTTGCTAAACGCACAGATGAACTTACCGTAACTTTGGCAGATCTCAGACGCTCCCAATTGAAACTGATCCAGCAGGAAAAGTTCTCGGCGTTAGGAACTCTGATTGCAGGTATCGCCCATGAAGTGAATAACCCTGTGAGCTTCATTATTGGTAATCTCAAACCGGCTCAAGAACACGTCCAGGATTTGTTAAAGATTCTGGAGCTTTACCAAGAACATTTCCCTAATCCTGGAAATGAAATTACCGAGGAAATTGACGCTATCGAATTGGACTTTGTGCGTGAAGATTTACCTAAATTGCTGACCTCTATGCAAGCAGGAGCTGACCGTATTCGTACAATTAGTCGTGGTCTCCGCACTTTTTCACGAGCTGACGGTGATTCTAAAACTCTCTATGACTTACATGAAGGCATCGAAAGTACGCTGATGATTCTCAATCATCGTCTTAAAGCTAATGCTCAGCGAGCCGCAATCAAAGTCACCAAGAACTATGGTCATATTCCTAAGTTTGAATGTTTTGCTGGTCAAATCAACCAGGTATTTATGAACCTGCTATCTAATGCCATTGACGCCTTGGAAGAAGCCATTCAGAAAGGCATCGTTGAAAAGATAAATGCTAGTCCTGAAATTGGCATCACAACTTACTTCAGGACTGACAGCAGTACTGCGTTTATCCACATCAAAGATAATGGCATTGGTATACCAGAATCCCTCCAATCCAGAATCTTTGAGCACTTTACAACCAAACCTATCGGCAAAGGGACAGGTTTGGGCATGTCTATCGTTCATCAAATTGTCGTTGAGAACTATCAAGGCACTATTAAAGTCCAATCAATGCCTAACCAAGGTGCTGAATTCATTATTCAGTTACCGCTTAGAGGTTCGAGTGCTCCTGTTGACGATGACTAAGCCTCGCTTTTCGGTTCATACCGGAGGTCTAATCCCGTCTTGCCATCAGTACAGTTCGTATTTCAAAAGTTGGCAGGGCAAACTGCCATTCAAAACCGGTATGCGCTGGGATGATTTCAATCCAATCGATTTGGCTAGGGCTTTGTTGCCACTTAGCACAAAGGCGGTCCACCCTTTGAAGCGCTGTTTCATCACATCACCCAACAGCTTATAAAACGCGCCCAAGTCTTCGTCTCGTCCTAAGCGTTCACCATAGGGCGGATTACACAGCAGAATGCCGCTGTCGTCAGGGGCTTCGACGGTCGATAGCTCCTGTGACCGAAAAGCAATCTGACTCGACACATCACAGTTTTTGGCGTTGCTTCTCGCCTGGATAATGATTTTGGCGTCGCGATCGCACCCCATCATTGGGGCTAATAGCACGTCTTTTTGGCCTTCATAGGCCTGCTGACAAAGTCGCTGCCAGAGACGCGCATCAAAATCTGGCCAGCTTTCGAAGCCAAAACGATCGCGAAAGAGTCCGGGTGCCCGGTTTAATCCCATGAGCGTCGCTTCCAACGGCAAGGTGCCAGAACCACAGAGCGGATCGCAAAATGCCTGCTCGGACTGCCAACCGGATAGGTAAATCAATGCCGCCGCGAGGGATTCTTTTAGCGGAGCTTTGCCCACAGCGGGACGATAGCCACGTCGGTGCAGACTCTCACCAGAACTATCGAGGCTGACGGTGGCGCGATCGCGATGTAGATGAACGTTGATCTGCACGTCAGGTCGCTGAGTATCCACACTAGAACGCTGGTGAAAGCGATCGCGTTGCTGATCCACAATGGCATTTTTGACCTGCAACGCGGTGAAATGGGTGTGGTTAAGCTGTCGTGTTTTGCCCGTAGCCGCCACCGCTAGGGTTAATTCCGGTGTGAGATATTGCTCCCAGTCAATGCGTTGGACGCCGGTATACAGGTCATCAGCGTCGCGGCAGGCAAAGTTTGCCACCTGTAGCAAAACTCGAAAAGGTAGCCGTGCCCACAGGTTTACTCGATAAAGCAGTTCGCGATCGCCAGCAAAAGCAACCCCACAAAATCCTGGTTTCGCATCAACTGCACCCAAGGTTTGCAATTCTTGAGTGGCGATTTCCTCCAGCCCTCTAGCTACCGTCGCAAAATACCGCGCCATCCGTCCTGAAATCCTCACTGAGCTTTTCAAAGCTATCGCATCTCACCAGGGCCGAACGCGTCAAACAAATTTCGATACACCTGTCGATGGCTCTCTATGAGGTGAGGAGGCCAGACTGAGAAAGCCACAGTGATAGGGCAAATTTCAGCAATCAGAGGGCCAGAGTCGCTGCTGCCTAAGGGCTTTAGCGACTGGGCTGGTTCTGAGCCACTATTGGGAGCGATATCAAGCAAATCGGTGTCCTGACCAAATGACTCGGATAGACAATAAGTTAAAGAGGAGTTGACTTAAAAAGCACTCTTTCAAACGTAGTTATACGGACTGTAGCCAGAAAGTTTAGCTGCAATTTATTTGCATTTGCGTGGTTTCTTCGACGTCATTTAGGTCTCAGCAGACCACAATAGATTTAATTCTGGAGAACGCAAGCAGATATGAATAGGCTGCTCTTGGGGGCAATTTAGAGCGGCCCATCATTGAATGCATAAGCGTACTTACAGGTGAGATGTCCGACCCTTGGGGGCTTTAGGGTCGGACTATTTCCTCTTTAAAGGCGGATTTGGAACACCGTTACAAAATCTTGTCCAATCCATAAATCAAAGATTTCAGCGGCATGACTCGGCGGACTGCCAGCAATACGCCAGGCATGTAACAGGCGCGATCGCTCGTATCATGGCGCAGGGTATAGATCTGACCTGGTGATCCAAAAATCACCTCCTGATGTGCGATTAACCCTGGCAACCGCACGCTGTGAATCCGAATCCCATCATCGGTGCTACTACCTCGAGCTCCGGTCAAATGTTCGGTTTCCTCAACTTGGGCCGGATTGAAGGTTTTGTCCGGGGCGGATAGCATTTGCGCTGTCTGGATGGCAGTCCCACTGGGGGCATCGGCCTTTTGGTTGTGGTGCAGTTCGATAATTTCAACA